>CAYXCW010000034.1:0-6435 GCA_964463555.1 uncultured bacterium | reverse complement strand
ACCGTTTTAGCCTTGCCACGCCAGTACATGCTATTTGTGGAAGAGTATATCAATAGCGCTCATGCTAATGCTGGGGCTGCTGGCTTGCCATTTTTGTTGCCGTTGGTGCTGCCGTTATTATTGGTACTGGCGATCGCTTGCTCAGAATTAGCGCTTGGCGACTCGCCTCGCAGTCTCTTGCGGCGCTGGTTTTTGGGTACTCCTCCTGCCACCAACGTTTACGAACCCCTCCGAGGGTGAATCAGACATCCTGTTTTCGGATGCGCCTACTTGCTTGCGGTTTTTTGAGCGTTGCCATGCCTCCAACAAGACCGACTCCAGCCTTAGATACTCGTTTTGAGCATCCTGCAATGACAACTGATCCTGATTGACATGCCTACTCAAAAATGCACTAAACAAATCGCGTTGATGTGGTGGAATATCCGTTACATCACGATGAACAGCTGTGGCAGAATTTGTGGTTGGAATTAAGGTGCGTTACACTTCGTTAACGCACCCTACATGCTTAACTGTGACCAATCCCGCCAAGAATAATCCGCCGCTCATCTTCCCCCATCCACCGATTTTGGCTAGCGATCGCGCTAACTGGAACAACATTTATTTTGCTCACTTTCGGCAACCTGCTTGCGAAGTTCCGGAATATGTGTCGTCACAACACATGATTTGTATGAATGTTGGTAAACCTGTGCGATTGAAGCAAGCGGTTGATGGACAAGATAAAACAGTTTACTCAGTGCCAGGAGATCTGGGCATTTACCCAGCATATCTCAGCCAAAAGTTCTCCTGGAACGAAGAAGTTGAGTTTTTCAACTTGTTTTTGACACCATCATTTCTGGCTCAGGTTGGTTATGATGTGTTTGGGAGCGATCGCCTCGAACTCATTCCCAATCTCACCACACTGTTCGATCCACTAATTCAGCAAATTGGCTTGGCACTTAAAACATCCCTAGAAATTGATGGGAAAAACAGCAATCTTTATGCTGATTCAATGGCTCATGCACTGGTTGTCCATCTTTTGTCTAGATATTCAACCCATTCGCCCCAAACAATAAAAATCAGTACAAGTGGTTTAACCCAGCGACAACAGAAACAGGTTTTTGAATATATTCATGTAAATTTGGATCGAAATATTAGCTTGGCTGAATTAGCAGCGATTTTGCAATTAAGTACATACCATTTTGCCCATTTGTTCAAGAATTCAACTGGAATTTCACCTCATCAATATCTCATTCGTTGCCGTATTGAACGAGCCAAACAATTGTTAATTCTAGATAATTTATCCCTCGCAGCAGTTGCTCAAGCTGTTGGCTTTGCTAGTCAAGGGCATTTCACCTATCATTTCAAACGGCTTGTGGGCATAACTCCCAAGGTTTTCTTACGGCGATTGCCTTCGCCACGCAAGCTAGCGCAAGAACATTGAAAACAAGGGCAAGAACGTTGAAGAAAAGCATTCTACAATTGCTAGATACTGAATGCGTCATCTGATTTCAAGGTTTACCTATGAGACGCATTCTTCACATTGATGCTAGCTACAGCGGTGAAAACTCGGCATCGCGAGTTTTGTCTCAAGCTTTCATCGCTGCCTGGAAAAAGTTTCACCCTGAAGATGTCATCCTCTATCGGGATTTGGGAAATTTTCCAGTTCCCTATATCAATGAAACCTGGATCGCAGCCATTCATTCACCACCTGAAACTCACACACCAGCAATGGTTGAGGCTTTAAAGGTATCCAATCCATTATTGGAAGAATTTTTGTCTGTCGATCGCTACGTCTTGGGAGTGCCAATGTATGGCTTTACTATCCCTGCCACTCTTAAAGCCTATATCGAACATTTGATACAGATTGGACGCACCTATGAGGTAAATGAAAATGGCGTTCAAGGACTGGTTCATGGCAAAAAAGCTCTGTTTATCACCAGCCGTGGCGGTAACTATCCTCCTGGTTCTCCCTTCGGTGAAGATCATCAAGAACCCTATCTGCGAACAATTTTTTGGTCATTTGGAATTACGGATGTACAGTTTGTCAATGCGAGTAATCTGGTTTTAGGAGACCGAGAGCAGTCTATTTCAACTGCTCAAGCTAATCTTCAAACTCTTGCCGCTCAATGGTAGATTGAGTTGATTTGAAGGTGCTAATGCGTACCAGCTTACCGATGGGTTTTGATTTAGTTAACTCAAGTTGCTAGTTACCTTAAGTTGCCAGTAGACCTCTCCAATAATTCTTGTGGGGTGGGCATTCTGCCCGCCTTTGAGAGGAGTTTCTGGAGAGGTCTAGTGCGATCGCGTCACTCATTTGGGCATCTTTGCAATCAATCACCAATCAACTAAAATTTTAGGTAAATGTACTTATTGCATCAACGAAAGTTAGCAAGGATTGCTTTCTTTAGTGAGGGGGTAAGTCAAGACCTTTTTCAGATGTTTCTCTCCGGCACAATCTCTACGATTAAGACAGTTAAGCAAAGAACTTAACCGCTAAGAAAAACTTTTCAGGAGACAAATAATGAAACTCATCTATCGCGGCACTACCTACAACTACGATCCAGCTAACATCAACGCTCATCGTCCAGTTCAGCCAACTTTTGAATCAGCTTATGAATTGACTTATCGAGGACAAACTTATCGAGTTGAGCCAAATGGTGTCAAAGAACCTGCTGGAAAACCCACTGAATATGAACTAATTTATCGCGGCGTCACTTATCAAGCGAAGCGAAACGAACAAGGTGAATTGATAGCACTGACTCCCTGTACAAACCGTTCCTAGCACAAAACCTCAACAAATCCTGCAATGCAGAAAGCTACTGGCGATTATGTTACTTGAGATGTAGCGATCGCTATGTTGATATAGCGGTTTGGGACGGGCGTGGAATACAGCAGTTTAAGGGCGGGGTAGGGGCGCACAGCTGTGCGCCCCTACTGCTAGCTAGCTACTAAACCGCAATGTGCGGCATAATAAAGAGTTATGCGACATAAAGGAAACATCAAGGAATGGGATAATGAAAAAACAATGGTATGAATCTCTGTTTGAAAATTACGGATTGAAATATGATAATGAAAATTTTACTCAAGGAACTGTGGGTGAATGCGATTTCATTGAAAGGGAGATAAATTTTGATCGGTCATTAAAAATATTAGACGTTGGATGCGGAACTGGCAGACATGCAATTGAATTATCAAATAGAGGATATGCCGTTACCGGGATTGACTTATCAGAAACTCAACTTGCTAGAGCGAGGCAAAAAGCAGAAAGCTACAATTTAAAGATTGATTTTCAGAAGCAGGACGCCAGACATCTTTCGTTTAACAATGAATTTGATGTTGCAATAATGCTTTGTGAAGGTGGATTCCCACTGATGGAAACAGATGAAATGAATTATGAGATACTGAAGTGTGTGACAAAATCTCTAAAAGAGAATGGTAAATTTATATTTACAACTTTAAATGGATTATTTCCACTATATCATTCTGTTGAAAAGTTTTGTGCTTCAACAACAAAAGAAGGTAATGCAACATATCGAAGCAATTCATTCGATCTAATGACATTTCGAGATCGCAATCTTACGGAATTTGAAGATGATTTTGGAAATAAAAAGACTCTTGAATGCAATGAAAGATATTACGTTCCTAGTGAGATTAATTGGTTGTTAAAGTCTCTTGGATATAAAGCAATTCATATATTTGGAGCAAAGCTTGGAGCATTTTCCAGAAATGACAGGCTGACAACAGATGATTTTGAAATGCTGGTTATCGCTGAAAAATGATTATTGTGAACCAGCCTAACTTAACCTCATATACCTTGTGCTATAGCGATTGTGCAGTATGCAATCCGGAAGCGAGCTAATTATTTGGTATTATGAAGATAGATTAACAATCGTAAATCTTCCTGCCCCAAATCTCTATGGTGTTTCCCAAAACCGAGCAAACCGCAGCGATTTTGAGACGCGAGTGGGACAGTGGACAGTGGACAGTGGACAGTTGACAGTTGACAGTTGACAGTTGACAGTTGACAGTTGACAGTTGACAGTTACGCTTACCCATCCGGGTTTGTGTGAAAAATCGTTTATCAAACTAAAGCTTTCGTATGATGTCCGTGGAATTGCCCATAATAAAAAACCTCACAGAGTTGTGGCGTAGGGACACGGCATCATAGATTTTTCGGACAAACAGATAACTTTGATCGTGCCGTGTTTCGGCTGCTAATTATGTTCACATCTTGCACCTTGACTAAAAACCGGGTTTCTTGCAAATAGCTCAGCTTGAAAGCCTAGATTTCTCGTCAAGAAACCCGGTTTTTGAAAGCTTGTTGATAATGGTGCAAGATCTGAGTATGGGTAATCGACCGGAGATAATATCACAAAAAGTGAGGGAGTATATCATAGGGGAACTCAAGTCGATTTTTCTGGTAACTATGAATGCAGAAATTGCTCAAGCAGTTCTGACTTTTTACGACATACCTAATGCTCAACTGACATTCTTAGGGCAAAGTCAAAACACTACATTTCGGGTTGAGACACCAACAGGAGATAAGTTTTTGCTTCGTCTCCACGTTGGAATCGAGATTGCTAGGGATGGTTTTGATGATATTTGGCGAAAGCCATCAGCGATTGAGTCCGAGTTATTATGGTTGAATGCGATCGCTAACCAAACTAACTTAACTGTCCCCCAACCCGTACAGAATAATTTGGGCAAATGGTCAACCAGCTTTGCAAGCGGCGAATTTGAGCATCCCATATCTTGTTCGTTGCTGCGGTGGGTTGAAGGCGAACATCTTGAGGGCGCACCAACAGCACAACAAGTTCGCCAGTTGGGGATGTTAATGGCGCAACTACACCAACATGCAAGCAGTTGGTTGTTACCACCAGGTTTTGATCGTCCCTCTCACGACGTGGAACAGCTTAAATCTGCAATATCTCAACTTGGCGTCTTAGTGCAAAGCGGAACAATCTCAACAGATGATTATCAAGTGTTTCAAAAGGCTACCACACAAGTCCAAGAATTCATGTCAAGTCTTCAACAAACACCTGATACTTGGGGCTTAATTCACGCCGATCTACACCAAGGTAACTACGTTCTCTACGGTGAAGAAGTGCGCCCTATTGACTTTTCCCGTTGCGGCTTTGGCTTTTACCTTTACGATATTGGTCAATCGGTTGGAGACATTGAAGCATCGCTGCGATCGCACTTCTTTGAGGGTTACGCAAGTGTCAGGTCAATCCCAGCAGATTATCAAAGCATCGTTGAAGCATTCTTCATAGGAGCAACCGTGGAAAACTTTGCCTTTCTCAGTGCCAAACGGAAAGAACATGAGTGGCTTTCTCGTGCTGTGCCTTATGTGGTTAAAAATCATTTGCACCCATATCTAAGCGGCGGAACTTTCCTGTTTGAAAACTGAGTAAAAATCAAACACCGCACAACAACTAGAAACAAGGTTGTTAATCTGTTTTTGCCATAGTTTTGATAATAACTACAGTTCTTCGATTGTCACTAACCCGCCTTCTGTAAACTGAATAACGAGTTCTTGCTCATCCAACAAAGCAGTTCCAAGCAGAGGTCGCCTTCCTGTCGCAATGACAAGGACTTCTCGCTCTTCACCATCCAAAAAGATAATCGCCTCGTAAAGTGGGAGAAAGACTTCACTGTTATCTGCCAAATTTGCAGGAATGTCATGTCTGAAGGTTAATCCCATTAATGAAACTGCTTCTAGAGGAAGGCATCATTCTCCTTACTTTTCACGGGAAGTTCTGAAACTCGCAAATAGAGGGACAAGGGGGACAAGGAGGACAAGGGGGACAAGGAGGAGAAATTGTTGCTCACACTCATCTTTTTCTGTCCAGCTTGCAAGATGCCGTGAAAAGTCAGCATAATTCTCCCGTGAAGCCTGTATCTATCACAAACTCAATAGAGATGTTTGAGCCATTTGGCAGCAAGAATGTCAACGCAACAGTTGCGTGTCTATCCGTCACAATTGCAGAAATCACTTGTAGACACGCTCCATAACACCACCAAATGAGACAGCAACGTTGTAACCAATACGAATACCGAAAAGTCGGGCGTTTGGGTGCTTCTTGCTGAGGTTACGCGATGCTTGCAGTCCAGTTTTATCGACTTCATAATCGCCTGTCTCAATGTCGATGATAACCATCTTGCCGATGTTTTCGTCTGTCTCGACCTTTGGACGGATTTCGCTTTCGTACAGTTGCTTGGCACGCTTTGCAACTTCTTCACGGCTTAACAAGATTGCTTGCATAGGTTGACTCCAGATTTCTACTCTACATCTTTGAACTTCTCCATAGTATCTTACGAACCAATAGAGTAGAAATTACTTAACTAAAATTGCTCGATTTTAGCCGGTTTTCTATCGATTAATTTTCGACTTGGAATCTATAGATAACGCAAGTTGCTAGTTACAAATATGGTTGGTTTGATCCCCCCTAACCC
>CAYXCW010000033.1:0-63334 GCA_964463555.1 uncultured bacterium | reverse complement strand
CGTAAGTTATATTAATCGCTAGAAAAGGCAGGGTTAACTTAGCCACGCGCTTGTTGTTGCCCTTTTCTTCCGATGTCAGAAACCGGGTTTCTTCGTACATCTCTAGTTTCAAAACCAACGATTTTTCATAGAAACCCGGTTTCTTGGCGTAAGTTATATTAATCGCTAGAAAAGGCAGGGTTAACTTAGCCACGCGCTTGTTCTTGTTCTTTTCTCTTTCTTTCGGCAGCTTCTCTTTCCATTCGCCTCAACTGCCTATTGGAGCGGGGATTCTTCCAAAAAAATGCGCTGGGACGGCGTTGGTAACGCTCGCTCTGCCATAGTTTGAATAGTTCCCTGGGACTCAAAGGTTTACCGTTTTGTTGAGCAGGTTGGGCAGGTTCGAGGGTTTCCTTGCCAGATTTGGATTCATCTGGAGTTGTCCAACCAGTAACAATCCAGCTGTTGAGGACTCCGCCCAATATGCCATAACACAGGGAAAGTATGAATGGGAAACCTAGCACCCAAAAAGCCAGGAACAAAAATAAACCCGAAAGTACTCCCGCTATAACACCCGCTGATTTGGATAGCATTTTTCTTGTTTGATAGTACCTATTGCAGAATACAGCAAGGATATTAGCCCTAAATCTGTATTCTGCAATCTGAAATCTAAAAATTGTATCATTCCATCCCCAGGATCTGTGTCACCTCACATCTTGCACCTTGGCTAAAAACCGGGTTTCTTGCAAATAGCTCAGCTTGAAAGCCAAGATTTTTCGTCAAGAAACCCGGTTTTTTCAGGCTTGTTGATAATGGTGCAAGAGCTGAGTCACCAGACTTTCTGGGTCTTGGGTAGCGTCTAGAGTTGTCACATAAGCAAGTTCTGCTTCTGCGAACGGTTCGGCGGCGGCAATTTGGGAGGCTAGCAAGTCTGCGGTGGCGTCGGTGATGTCGCCGCTGCGAGAATTGAGGCGATCGCGCAATACTGATTCTGGGGCGCTACACTGGAGAATTTGTAGGGGTAGATCGTGGGATTGAGATTGAGCAATGGCATCCTGTCTCAACGCCTCTCGGTCATACTTAGCATCTAATATTACCGAGTAGCCAGTTGCTGCTAGTTTAATTCCCAATTCTAACAAGCGTTTGTAAGTTTTCTCGGTCATTTCTGGCGAGTATAAATCTGCACCACCCTTTTCGTACAAAGGCACGCCGCCCAAATGCTTTCTGACTGCATCGGAACGAATATGAATTGCACCCATGCGCCGCGCTAGCTTTTTAGCGATCGTACTTTTTCCCGAACCGGATAAACCCGACATTAAAATTAACTTTCCTTGGCGCGGTTTTGTGTATTGCCACGCCATTTTGTAATAGTGAGAAGCTGTTTCTTTAGCCTTTTCTTTTTCAGTCCAGGGTACTCCCGGATCGTCCAATAAAAACGAAGTAACTTTTGCTCGCACGTAAGATTGACGGTTGAGGTACAAAGGCAAAACTTGCAATCCTTCCCAGTCGCCGATTTCTTCAACGTAAGTATTCAAATAGGCATTCGCTAAGTCTGGACGCTGCCTTGCTTCCAGATCCATTACCGCATAGGCGATATCAAACATGACATCAACAAAGCGGAACGGTTCGTTAAATTCGATGCAATCAAACAGCAAAATTTTGTTCTGTAACAGACAAATATTTCTTAAATGCAAATCTCCGTGACATTCTCGAATCCAGTTATTTGTAATTCTGCTGTTCAACAGTTCCCGGTATTCGCCAAAAAATCGTTCCGAATATTGTTTAGTGTCGTCGAACTGAGCTTGTGTTTGCGGGCCACCTATATATTTTTCTGTTTGCTCGAAATTTTCATCAAAAGCCTTGCGAACTTGATCGGGTTCGCCAAAGGTTTTAATGCGATCGCTTGTGGGGGCTAGTGCGTGAAATGTAGCTACAACTCGCCCCAATTCTTCCATCAGAGTTTCTGTCAGCTCTCCGCGTTCAAATAAACTGAGGAATAAGGCATCTTGGGGAAATTGATGCATGATTAAAGTATATTCGACTGGTTCGCCATTCCCCCCTAGTTGAAATTGCGTATCGGTTTGGGTAATCGGCAAAATTTCTAGATAAATTTCACCAGCACCCCGCTGATTCAGCCGCAATTCTTCATTGCAGAAATGCTGCCGTAATTCCAAAGTTGAGTAATCCAAAAAACCGAAATTTACTGGCTTTTTGATTTTATAAGCATAATCGCCAGTGAGTAACACGTAAGAAACGTGGGTTTGAATCATCTCAATAGGTTCTTTCACCCGATGGGGATAGAACCCAGGCTGCATCATCTGTTGAATTAACGGGGGCAGTGAAGAATCAGTCATTTTAATAATCGGTAGAACAAATGTACAAAAAAACTATGACAGGAATTTTGCAAAGAAACCGGGTTTCTCTGAAAAATCTTTGGTTTAGAAACCATAGATCTAGGAAGAAACCCGGTTTCTGACTTGGGCAAAAAACGCGGGTTCTCTGAAAAATCTTGGGTTTCCAGGAGCGAGATTGATGCAGAAACCAGGTTTTTGGCTTGGCGTGCGTAAGTCTTGAAAACAAAAAGCCAGGGGATATCCCCTGGTCTTTTATACAACAAAAGCCAACACTTGTTGGTAACAAGATCGTTAAGATTCTGCGGCTGACTCTGTTGCCGTATCCTGCTCGGCGGTGCGAGGTGCAAGGACTGTTACCACTCGTTGTTCCCCATCGGCTAAAGCGGTAACGCCTTCGGGTAGAATAATGTCGCTGACTGACAAACCGCTGCCAACTTCCAGATTAGAGACATCGATTTCAATTGAGTCTAGAATTTTCTCTGAGGCGCAACGCACCTGAAGTTGGGTAAGAACGGTGTCTAAGGTGCCGCCGCCATTTTTCACCCCTGTGGCTTCGCCGACAAAGTGCAGCGGCACTTCTATGTCGAGGGGGCCGTGAGCGGCGATCGCAAAAAAGCTAAGGTGATAGGGGAAACGTTTCCAGGGATGAACTTGGACTTCCCGCAGTAAGGTTTTACCAGTCCATCCCATCTCAGCCACGTTCAAATCGATTACCGTATTGTTGACCGAGGCTTTTTCTAACAACCGTTCGGCTACTTTAGCATCAACAGTCAGCGCCACTGACTCGACGCCTTTATGACCGTATAACACCGCAGGAACTCGCCCAGAACGACGGAGGGCGTTAGGTTTAGTTCCAGCTTCCCGCTTTTGACATTCAACAGTTAGTTCCATTTTCGGATTTGAGATTGTAGGATCGAAACAAATTTCAGACGGATACAGGCGAACCGTCTGCGTGTAATAGCGCCCGTTTCGGGCCGTGGATGGGGTCTTCCACGATAATCGTTTGGTCGCGGCTAGCGCCCAAGGAGACAATCGCAATCGGGACTTCCATCAATTCGGCAAGGAATTTCAGATAGTCCAAAGCTTGCTTTGGTAAGTCTTCTAGGGTGCGACACTCAGCGGTGGATTTTTGCCAACCTGGTAGTGTTTTATAAATCGGTTGGCAATTGGCAAAGACGCGGGCGCTACTGGGAAAGTTTTCGCAGCGTTGACCGTCTATTTCGTAGGCAACGCAGACTTTAATTTCTTCTAGTTCGTCCAGAACATCTAGTTTGGTGATGGCGAGGCAGTCCATCCCGTTGATGCGGACGGCGTAGCGACCGATGACGGCGTCAAACCAGCCGCAGCGGCGCTTGCGTCCCGTCGTCGTGCCAAATTCTGCACCGCGATCGCACAGCAACTCTCCTAGTGTACCGTGCAGTTCCGTAGGAAATGGCCCTTCTCCTACCCGCGTCGTGTATGCTTTAGCAACACCAATGACGCGGTCTATCATTGTCGGCCCTACACCCGTTCCCACGCAAGCCCCACCCGCCACCGGGTTGGATGAGGTGACATAAGGATAAGTACCGTGATCCAAGTCCAGCAGCGTTCCTTGCGCTCCTTCAAATAAGATATTGCGCTTGCGCTGAATCGCGTCGTAAATTCTCAACGAGGTATCGATGACATGAGGCCGCAAGCGTTCCGCATATGCCAAATACTCGTCGATCACCGCTTCTGGATCTAAAGGCGGTAAGTTATAAAGTTTTTCCAGAATGACGTTTTTGTAGTTAATTGTCCAATTAAGCTGTTTACGCAGCTCTTGTGGATTCATTAAATCTAAAACCCGGATGCCGGTTCTTTCTGATTTATCTGCATAGGTGGGGCCAATACCGCGACCCGTCGTACCAATTTTATGATCTCCGCGTCGTTCTTCTGATGCCCGATCAATTAGGCGATGATACGGCATCGTCACGTGCGCTGTTTCGGAAATCAGCAAGTTGCGCGTTGAGATCCCTAGCGCTTCTAGCTGGTCGAGTTCTTCTATTAGGACTTTCGGGTCGATCACCGTGCCGCAACCAATGAGGCACTCCGTGTCCGGATACAAGATGCCAGAGGGAATCAAGTGTAGTTTAAACGTCTGGCCTTGAACCACAACGGTGTGTCCGGCGTTGACACCCCCTTGGTAACGTACAACTACGTCTGCTGATTTGCTGAGTAAGTCGGTGATTTTTCCTTTTCCTTCATCGCCCCACTGGGCACCGATCACAATTACGTTTGCCAAGGGTTTATATTATTATCGCTACAGTTTTCACAATCTCTCATTATCTCTTTATGGCACTGGGGTTGTCAAGCTGTTAAGGGGATTTTAGGTGAGGAAGCGATCGCATTGTGGCTTTTATGGTCGCTCGTCAGTGCATAAGGAAGACAAGGAAGAGCTTCAAACCCTTTATTCCAGACCGTTTTTCCGGCAACTAACCTAAAGCGGGACAACACAGTTATAAACGGGAAAAGGGAAAACGGGAAAAGGAGAAAAGGGAAAGGTGGAACGGCTGGTTTATCAGATTCCTTTTTCCCATCTTTCCCCTTTTTCCCCTTCCAGAGAAGCCCATAATGTCCCGTATTAGATTGGTACTCGTTTTTCCCCTAGCCCCTAGCTATACCTGCTAAACAACCACTATCCTCAAATTTACTCAGGCTTTGTGAAAATTTGTCAAAGTTTCCGGGAAATTACTGAGCAAAGCCACAGAAGCTGTTTTTAAAGAAAGTTTTTTCTATCAGTAGTATTACTCAAAATAAGTATAATCCCTATTTCAAGCTTGACGGATATTTAAACAACAAGATAGTATTTGCTAGTAAGTTATTTAGATATGAGGTTAGCGATCGCCTTTACCAATTTAGTTATTTACAGCCCAATAAATGCCTGATAAATTAAGATTTTGATGGGGGATCTTAAATATTACAAAAAACTGCTACTTTACAGCGTAAAGCGTATTAGTTGAGCTGACTAGGGTAGCATAGCAGTCAAATCCTTTTTTTGACTGAGCTGGGCCAGGGCAAAGTCTTACCAGTTAAAAGCCGGAAGAATATTAACAACAAACTTGATTGACAATTAATTAATGACAATCCAGATTGTAAAGACTTGGATATCTTTCTAAAATCGGCTCGGCTTAGGATTCATTATGTTGCTCGATTTTCGGGCATTAAAGGTTTTTTATGTGCTTGTCAACACAAAAACTCTTCAAACCATAGATACCAAAAATTCACCTCTGACGCTATGATGCCAATACTTTTCGTTTGTTCCATCACTTTTTACTTACTAATTGCCAGCAATTTGTTCGCAATTTGGTTTCAGTTCTTCAACAAATATACAAGCCGATTTGAGCGGCGTAGGTTTTCTTATTTGATGACTTTGATCGTAGCTGCTGCATTTTGGCCTGTTGTGGTGCCAATTGCCTACATGTCAATTTTGAAAGACAAACAAGCCGAAGAATTGTGCTAAATTTCTGGGTAAATTAAAATCTTGCCATCAATTATGCGCCATTCCTATGGCTAACCAGTTCCGTAGCTAAGTACAAGGCGGCTTTCATACTGGTGGCATCCGCAATTCCCTTACCTGCAATATCAAATGCCGTACCGTGATCTGGTGAAGTCCGGATAAAAGGCAAACCGATGGTAGTATTAACTGCGCGGTCAAACGCCATTAATTTCACCGGAATTAAACCTTGATCGTGGTAAAGTGCCAGATATCCATCCGCTGGATTTTGGTAGCCGCTATTCAATCCAAACCAGGCTTGACCGGGTTTAACCCACATCGTGTCTGGAGGAATGGGGCCATCTAAAATAACTTCAGGTCTGCTTTGGCGTTCTTGTTCCAACCAGGGTATCAACCAATCTTTCTCCTCTCGTCCCAGCTGTCCCTGTTCGCCGCTGTGGGGATTTAAACCCGCGATCGCTATTCTGGGTCTTTCGATGCCAAAATCTTCTTGCAAGCACTCTACCAGCAAATCCAGTTTGCGCTTCATTAACTGGGGGGTAAGTACATCTGCCACTTGACATAAAGGGATATGTGTGGTAGCAAGCAAGGTGCGAAGAGTCCAGCCGGTATGAGGCGATCGCGCGACGAATAACATGCCAAATCTTTCCACACCAGCTTTCTCGGCTAATAATTCGGTTTGACCCGGATAATCGTATCCAGCAAGTTTCCAGGCAGATTTAGCAATCGGGCCGGTGACGATGGCATCGAATTCGCCTGCTAGAGTGCGAGCGATCGCATTTTCCATATAAGCAAAACTTGCCGCCCCGCTGGCTGCATTGCCAATTCCACAAGTAATTTCCGCTTCTATCTCTTTGGGGAGATGCACATCTAGAATTGATAACTCTGCCGGATCTGCCAACAATTCCTGCTGGTCGAAGCGAGGCAAATCCGAGAAATTCTTGTGCAACAGCGCTTGACTGCCGATGACAGTAATATGGCAATTTTGAGTAACTTCGGGGTCAGACAGCGCCTTCAGCACCACTTCTGGCCCAATTCCTGCCGGATCTCCCAGGGTTACCGCTAACCTGGGACGCTCGTCCCCCTGGTGCAGGGCAGGATTTGTAAAGAAACCTTTCTGTGCTTTCATAATTATCCTCTTACCCCGATTCCTTTACGCCACAACTGTCAGCAACACCTTGTTATATGCAGATTGTTAGCTTAACTGTTTTATACTAACCTTAAGATTTGACTCGATCTGCTGGTAGTTTTGACTCAGTTTAGGAGTATCTAATTAATGAACGCTGAATTTTTGAATGCGATGGTTTTATCGTTCGGCCTGATTATTGTCGGTATGGGGATGGGCTTTTTGTTGCTCAAAATCCAAGGCGGCGAAGAATAGCGTCTGATAACGGCGTTCTTAGTGAGGACTCTTGTCCTCACCGTTCTTGATGGTTGCGATCGCCCCGCCAACCGACTTTATAATTTAATGGCTCATATTAAACTAATTTTGTCAAGATCCTGAAATAAATAGCAAAATTCTGATAGCATCTTAGAGAAAGTTTAAGATTCGTTACTAATCTGAGTCAGCACCCGGTTTTAAAGACGCGGGGCAACTCTAGCTTAGAGCGAGGTGCTGACCAGCCCCACAGGCTTGGCTAACATCACGCTGTACAGAGTAGGCGTTTCCGGCTAATAACAGGAAAGAGTGGGAACTGTACCTCTTCCTACTCTCCCCTTCAAGGGGCTAGCCCAAAAGCTAGAGTCGTTTTTCCTCCCCGGCCTAAAAGCACCGGGTTTCAAAACTCCCGTGAGATAGTATGACTTTATTAGTGGTCGGTGCCACAGGCACCTTGGGAAGACAAGTGGCTCTCCATGCCCTGGAAAAGGGATACAAAGTCCGCTGTTTAGTACGAAGTTATAAGCGAGCGGCTTTTTTGAAAGAAAAAGGCGCTGAACTGGTACCGGGGGACTTGTGCGAGCCGGAAACCCTACTACCAGCATTAGAAGGAGTAACCGCAGTAATTGATGCGGCAACCGCCCGCCATACAGAGTCCAGCATCAAAGACGTAGACTGGGAAGGCCAAGTGGCACTGATACAAGCCGCCAAAGCAGCCGGTGTCGAGCGGTTTATCTTTTTTTCGATTCTGAACGCCGAAAAGTTTCCTCACGTACCCTTGATGGAAATCAAACGGTGTACGGAGCTATTTTTAGCAGAATCCGGGTTAAATTACACGATTCTGCGACCCTGCGGCTTTATGCAAAACTTAATCGGCGAATATGCCATTCCAGTATTGGAAAAACAGGCGGTTTACGTTACCAGTAAATCGGCACCTGTTGCCTATATGGACACCCAGGACATTGCTAAGTTTGCCATTCGCGCCCTGGAAGTACCTGAAACAGAAAAACAAGTATTTCCCGTGGTGGGAACCCGGACTTGGAGCGAAGATGAAATTATTCGCCTGTGCGAACGGTTAAGCGGGCAAGATGCCAAGGTAACGCGCCTACCCTTGAATTTCCTCCGCACGGTGCGCCAATTGGCGCGATTTTTCCAGTGGGGCTGGAATTTAGCCGATCGCATGGCTTATGCCGAGGTTGGGGCGACGGGCGAACCGATGAACGCGCCAATGGCAGAAGTTTATCGAGTATTTGGGCTAAATCCAGAAGAAACAACTACTTTAGAAGCCTACATGCAAGAGTACTTCAGCCGGATTATGAGAAGGCTGAAAGAAATTGATTACGAGCGCAATAAAGGGAAAAAGCCACAGAAGAAAACCCAGCTCTGGTTTTGAACCGATTCATCTGACCATCACCGGATACAGGGCTACTGAAAACTCAGGCTTCAACCAAGTAAGCCTGAGTTGTTTATCAATGGTAGAATGCTCGAACCTACTTACTACTAAGCAAAAACTGGATTTGCTCGCGTGCCAAAAGCCGGGATTATCTACAACGACATCAAGCCAACTGCTTGCCGCGTCGCCACAGAGTTGAAAGACCAGTTAATTAATGCTGGTTGGGAAGTTTGTCTGACAACGGGCTTGGGCGGTATTCTGGGTTATTCCGATTGCGAACGTCCCATTTGTCATACACCGATCGAGAACTTAGTGCCTGCCGGTTTCGACTCCGATATGGCTTTTGCCATTGTATTGGGAGGAGATGGGACGGTACTGGCAGCTTTCCGCCAGCTAGCGCCCTCTGGGGTTCCGTTGCTAACGGTTAATACTGGTCACATGGGTTTTCTCACCGAAACTTACGTTAACCAATTGCCGCAAGCGATGGAAAAAGCGATCGCGGGGGAATACGAAATTGAAGAGCGTACCATGCTATCAATTCGGCTGTTCCAGCAAGACACCCTACTGTGGGAAGCGCTTTGTCTGAATGAAATGGTGATTCACCGCGAACCCCTCACCAGTATGTGCCATTTTGAAGTGACAATCGGCAGGCACTCACCCGTGGATATTGCGGCAGATGGGGTGATTGTCTCAACGCCAACGGGTTCGACGGCGTATGCTTTGAGTGCAAATGGCCCAGTAATTACGCCGGGGATTCCCGTGTTACAGCTGGTGCCGATTTGTCCTCATTCTTTGGCTTCCCGGGCGTTGGTGTTTGCTAATACAGAACCCGTGACGATTTTCCCCGCCACTCCCAATCGCTTGGTGATGGTAGTTGATGGGAATGCGGCTTGCTACGTGCTGCCAGAAAATCTGGTACGGGTGGAGAAATCCCCATACCCTGCCCGCTTTATCCGCCTGCAACCGCCTGAGTTTTTCCGGGTATTGCGGGAAAAATTAGGCTGGGGTTTGCCTCATATTGCTAAACCTACTTCGGTGGAATTACCATGAATCGGTAATTGCTCATCGGTAATGGCTTATGGGTTGTGGACTATGAATACCATTGCGTCCAGCC
The DNA here is from genome assembly GCA_964463555.1 of uncultured bacterium. GTDB lineage: Bacteria > Cyanobacteriota > Cyanobacteriia > Cyanobacteriales > Aerosakkonemataceae > Microseira. The sequence goes on along the minus strand of CAYXCW010000033.1, from coordinate 53,644 downwards.
ACAGTCCCTGTGTCTTGGTGATTGAAACAGACGAAGCGTTGGCTCAAAATCTCAGTCTGGATCTGAGAGAATCTGGCTATGACCCGGTGATAGCCCGCAATGCGTCTACGGGACTCGATCAAGTTGAGGAACGCCACCCGGCTTTGATTGTAGTAGACCGGATGTTAGCAGGGGAATCAGGGCTAACTTTGTGTCAGTCCTTGAGGCGTGCGGGTTATAGGACTCCTGTATTATTATTGATGGCTCGCGACTCTGTGGAAGACCGAATAGCTTGCTTGGAAGCAGGGGCGGATGATTACTTCCTCAAGCCATACCGGAGTGAAACTTTTCTGAAGCTAGTACGTTTTTACCTTCAGCCGAGTACTGATAGTTCAGAACAGTTACGTTTTGGCGATTTGATTTTAGATTTGGGCAGCCGCAGAGCCATTCGCAACGGACGGGGAATCGACCTGACAATGAAGGAGTACGAACTACTCAGGTTTTTGATGGAACATCCCCGCGATGTCTTGACGCGCGAACAAATTCTGGAAAATGTTTGGGGCGATGATTTTATGGGCGAATCGAACGTGATTGAAGTTTATATTCGCTATTTACGCCTCAAAATTGAAGATGAAGGCGAAAAACGGTTGATTCAGACCGTGCGGGGTGTGGGATACGTTCTACGGGAAGCTTAAATTAACGATATTGGGAGCGAGGAGCGATCGCATCGTGCAGCGTTACATAATTTGTCTGGGAACGGTGTTAGGTATCTGGCTGGCAGGTTGTTCGCCTTCAATACCGATTGAATCTATAACTAGCGATACTATCGCTCCCAAGCAGGCGACGCCTTCACCTACACCCCAGTTTAGGGGCCAAATGTTGCCGATTTCAGCAGTTGCGACGATCGCAGGGAAGACAATTAATTTAGAAGTGACTCGGACGCCCGAACAACAGGCTTTGGGGTTGATGTACCGCACTTCCTTACCCGATGACCGCGGGATGTTGTTTGAGTTTAATCCACCCCAGCCGGTCAGTTTTTGGATGAAGAATGTTAAAATCCCTCTCGATATGATTTTCTTGCGCCAGGGTGTGGTGAGAGCGATCGCTTCCCAAGTCCCTCCCTGTAATGCTAATCCCTGTCCCACCTATGGCCCCAATACACCCATCGACCAAGTAATCGAACTGCGCGGCGGTAGGGCTGCCCAATTGGGTTTGAGAGTGGGCGATCGCATAACTGTCCAGTTTTTACCCAACTCATCGCCCCCATAAATTTAAATAAATTTAAATAAATTTAATATTTAACCAACAGTGTTAAGATTATTTACAACCTATATACAAAACCAAAATGCTTTGCTAGGCTGTCCAAGCACCAGTTGTTGCGACAACGGTTGGTGTGGAAGCCAGTACAGCAAAGAGGAAAGCCGGACGCTAAAACTCGCTACCACCCAAAAAGCGAGCTAGATTAGGAGTCTGAGCTACTTCCGACAAGCGGCTTTGTACGTTGTGGTGTCGGTGTGAGAAGAGTGAGAGAAGCAAAAGTTATAGCAGGGATAACCCAAAGGCATAGTCTTGCCGTAGGGTAAAGCGGGTTTAATTCCCAAAATCCTACGACCTTTAGGCGATCGCTAGGGAACAAAAAGTATAAAAAGATATTCCCTGCTGTAGGTGAGGCTGATACCAGTAGCGAGGTAGAACAGAAACAATCAATCTGATTGGTTTTTACCGAGTGCTTCAGTCAAGGAATTCGAGCCTTTAGATGTTACTAAGGTAGCAATTCTAATTCTCAAGCATTTCAAGCATTTTGATTTGCTCAAGAAGTCTACGGCAAGAAAGGCTTGGTGGATTTTTTCCACTGCTGTTTTTTCTACGCTGTTTACTGGTAGTCAGAGAGGTGCTTATGCAGCACAAAGACAACCTAAAAAGTGTCTACTTGATGTTCAAACTTGCGAGGTGGATCTCGCATATTGGTGTCTAAAAGAGGAGGTGAAAGGCTATGGCACCTGCAACGTTTTCGCGGTTTATTCGTTTCTTGCAAGAAGAATTGGCAATTTCCAATGGTTCGCTGAAGATTGCTTTACGGCATCGAGAGCAAGATCCGGGACCATTGCCAATGATTCTATGGCAGTACGGTTTGGTGACGTTGGAACAATTAGAGAAAATCTATGACTGGCTGGAATCAGCTTAGTAAGATCGAGTTTATCACCCCAAATCTTGGAGTTATGTCAGATCGATTATGTCTGAGGGTAATGGGCGAGTATAGCCGCATTGCCCCAAGATTCAGCTACTTTCCATACATCACTGAAGCAAGCGGGTTTAATAAAGAACCCGCTTTAAATTTAAGATTTGAGATTTGAGATTTAAGATTTTAAGATTAATTTAAAATTTGAGATTTGATTTTATAGCAACTGCCGAGGAAATTAAAAAGTTATTAATTAGAAAAATTCCAGACCCTGATTATATGATGGCAGGCTTATCACCCTTAATCAGCAGCCGGGACACGGCAAGAGCAAAGCTTTATGAAGAGGTAACTGTCAACTGTCAACTGTCACTCGATAGGGAAAAAGGGAAAAAGGGAAAGGGGGGGAAAGGGCAGACTTGAGAAAAGCTGTAGCTAAATAATTCCAGCAAAAAAGCTAGATCAAATCAATTTTACAGCTTTTTACTTGTTTTACTAATTTCGTTACCTTTCCCCCTTTTTGGTCAACTGTCCACTGTCCACTGTCAACTGTCAACTGTTAAACCTATGGCAATAAAATCTGCAATCTGCAATCTAAAATCTGCAATTGTTACGGTTGGTTCTTCTGTATTTTGAAACAAAACTGTGAAAGCTCCAGCACCTAGTTGTTCTTGAGGCCACATGCGGTAGCAAGGAATGTTAGCCAGATGGGATTGATAAGCTGATAAATGGGGAACTTCTACTGGCTGAAACTGGGGAAATTTTTTCAAAAACCACTCGCAAACCGCTTCGTTTTCTTCGGGTGAATAAGTACAAGTCATATAAGCTAAATACCCTTGTGGCGCGACAATCTGAGCCGAATTTGCTATAATACGTTTTTGTCTATTTGAACATTGATTAATTGCAGATGGGTGAAAACATCCAGGGGCTTTCCCGCCTTTAGCTAGTAAAGATTGACCCGTACAAGGAGCATCTACTATCACCAACTGACTGGTTTTAGCAAAGGTTTTCGCTAGAACGCTAGAATCTCGATTAGCTACAAAAGAGGGATGAACCTGACAGCGTTTTAAATTAGAAATGAGCATTCCCAACCGTTTGCCAATGACTTCGTTAGCAATGAGTAACTCTGGTTGCAAACTTCTCCAAGCAAAGATGCTCTTACCCCCAGGAGCTGCACACATATCTAAAATTAGCGGCAAAGGTGAAGAGATAGCTAATAAAGTAGAAGCGGCAAAAATAGAAGAAAAGTCTAGGCAATAAAAATAACCGGCCTCGTGCAAAGGATGTTGACCGGGTTTAGTATCTAAAGATAAGCGGTCAACAAAGCTTGGTTGCCAGGATGTAGGCGGTTCTACAGAAAACGGCAAAATATCTGGTTTTTCTTTACACCAAAGAATGGAGGGATGAAAAGTTTGGGGATGAATTAATGCTTGAACAAATCTTTCGCGCTCGTCGGAGTTGTCAAATAGACGCTGACTGAGTTTAAGTAGTAAATTAGACGGTTTTTCCATACTTGTATTAATTTTATGCTATTAGCCGCTCCAGACTGAGTTGTTGCATCCAGTTTTATCCCAGACTGGGAGGTTGTAATGTCCGATAAGTTTCGTCACCAGTTACGCCAAGAGGCCGAGCAATGGAAAGCTGAGGGTTTAATTGATGCGTGGCAATACGAGCAATTATCCGAGCGCTATCAATTTAATACCTTGGAAACATCCGCCCGCAACCGCTTTATTGCGATCTTAATCGGGTTGGGGAGTCTACTTTTAGGTTTAGCAGTGATTACTCTGGTGGCGGCAAACTGGCAGGTATGGTCTAGGGAGTTAAGAGTTACCTTGCTGTTGAGTTTGTTTATCGGGGTGAATAGCATTGGATTTTATCTTTGGCGGCGTCCGGTTGATGAATGGCAACATCGAATCGGTCATGGAATATTGTTGCTAGGGGCGTTAATCTTGGGGGCGAATATGGCGCTGATGGCGCAGATGTTCCACCAAAGCGGGTCACCTGCTAGGCTATTTTTACTTTGGGCTTTAGGTGTTTTGGGAATGGCGTATAGCTTGCGCCTGACTCTGCTGGGGATGTTGTCGGTGTTTTTGATGGGGGTGGGGTATTGGTGGGGGTTTTTTGATTGGTTTCCTTGGACGGGATTTTCCTGGATACGGTTGATGCTGCAACACATGCCTATATTAGCGGGGTTGATGTTTGTGCCGTTGGCGTATTGCTGTCGCTCTCGATGGCTGTTTGGTATGGGCGCGATCGCTATCATCTCATCTTTGGTAGCTAACCTGACACGGGTGCAAATTGGCACACCATCAATCCAAGCTTTGGTGACAGCGATCGCTTTTGCCCTGCCACCAGCTTTATTATGGGGTTACGATGACAGGTTCTGGAGTTGGTTTAACGTTACCCGTTGGCAAAGATTGCCGTTACAACCGATTGCCCGCAATCTAGCTTTGCTATGTTTGGGTATCTTATTTTACCTATTTTCTTTCCGGGGATTGTGGCCTGCACCGATTCAAGCGTCAGGGGTAAATGTGCCCCAAGTTGATGGGTTGCTGCTGCTGGATGCGGCAATTTTGGGTTGTATCGCTCTGTGGGAATGGGTACGTTTGCTGTGGCGGATGGATTTAACTTCGGCGGTTGTGGGTGGGTTGATTGCGATCGCTGCGATCGTTCCTTGGTGGCATATTAGCATTACCCCAATTCAAGATATTGCTGTCTGGATTTTTAATATCGCCTTGTTTATCTTGGCGGCTGGTTTAGTGCGCGAGGGATTAGCCCAAGGACAAAGGCGCGGTTTTTGGGGCGGGATGATATTGCTAACCCTGCAAATTTTGAGCAGAATGCTGGAATACGATACGGATTTGTTGTTTAAAGCGTTTATCTTATTTTTGTGCGGCGTTGGCGTGATTGCGGCTGGGCTTTGGTTTGAACGCTACGTTAGAATTCTGCACCATCATTAAGGGGGGTTTATTTAGGATGTCTGTTTTGTTGGCATATTTGTTGGTAAAACCCGCCCCTACACCAATTCGATCCCCCCCTGGCCTTAACAAGGGGGGAATCGCTAATCCCAAATCTCCAATCTGCAATCCCAAATCTAAAATCTAAAATCCCTATGTCTTCTGATGCTCAATTTTCTAAATCGATGCCTTCTTGGCGGCTTTGGCTGCCTTTACTGCTTCAAACAGCACTAATTATCTCTATACCGGCTCAAGCTATTTTTATTCACCTTACCGGCAAAACGGCAATTCTGCAAACGGCGCCGGTTGACCCTTACGATTTTTTACGCGGTTACTCGCAAACGTTGAGCTATGATATTTCTCGCCGAGAAACGTTAGAAAAGCTCCCTGGTTGGAAAGAGTTAACCAGAAATAGAAGACCTCAAGAACCGATTAGTTTATACGTAATTTTAGAAGCACCGGATACACAGATTTCTTCTGGGCGTCCTTTGGCTTGGCGAGCGGTCAAAGTTGCTAGCGATCGCCCCACCAATTTACCAAACAATCAGGTCGTTCTCAAAGGTCTGCTGCGCTATGGCAGAGTTACCTACGGTGTAGAAAGTTATTATTTTCCAGAACAGCAAAGACAGCAACTTAACGATGATATTAATCAAGCACAAGAATCTAACCCAGGAGAGCAGGAAAAAGCGCAACCTTTCGTCGTCGAAGTCAAGGTAGACAGCGAAGGCAATGCCGTTCCTGTGAGTCTTTGGGTGCGCGATCGCAATTATCGATTTTAGCTGATGGGTAATTGCTAATTGCTAATTGCTAATGGCAAAGAAAGTACCAATTACCAATTACCCATTACCCATTACCGCTATTCGTCTTTGTGCTTCATCTGCCAAGTTGCACCAATTGCAGCAGTAGCACCAGCGATTAAGCCGGTACTCATTCCTTCCAAAGTTCTTAACTGAGGGCTTTTTGTCAAGCATTCGGTTGAAGGATTCTCAGCTAGCCAGCATTGTTGACTATCTGCCCAGCTAGCAGTGCCTCCTAGTACCACGCCAATGGCACTACAAGCCACAATATACAGCCAGAAGGGATTTCTTTTTTTAGCCGTGGGGCGAAGATTTTTTCTATCCATCGATAGATGACAACTTAGCGATTTTTTTGCAAAACAGTTTCCAGTATACTCGGTTGCCGCCAGAATTGAAAGTGATTTTATCTGCAAGTGCGATCGCGGCGATCGCTCATCTGAGGGTAAGTCGTCGGGTCGGTTTGACGTAGTGTTTGATTTACCTGTGCGGCAACTACAAGTTACCGCAAAAAAGCCGGGAGGAGATTGAAGCTATGTTGGGTTTAAATGAGTTAAGACAAACCAGAGTATTTCAAGAAGCTTTAGAAGAAGGTCGCCAAGAAGGTCTTCAGCAGGGTCTTCAGGAAGGTAAGTTACAATCCATACCCCGCACGATCGAGTTTGGATTGAGTCAGGATGCGATCGCACAAATTCTAGACTTACCCCCAGAACTCGTTCAGCAAGCAGCTACGGCTTTTCACCAACAGAATTTGGCTGCTTTTATACAATTGGTGGATGGAGAGCGATCGCTATTTTCTCCGCCAGATTTCCTGGAGTTAGAACAACTAATTTCACCTTTGCCAAACGATCTAGAAGCACTTTCGCTAGCGCTCCTAAATTGGTATAAACAGCCGGAAAAATCTCAAATATTTGCTCGGTTAGTTGAGGTACGTAAAACCCTGACAAACAATACTTCTGAATCTGGATTTGAAACCGAAACAACTACCGTTGAAATGCTTGAAAACCAATTGAATAAGCAAACTTTACTCAACGCTATTGCTAACTTTAGCTAACTCAACAAGCCTTCAAAAACCGGGGTTATTGACGAGAAATTTAGGCTTTCAAGCTGAGCTATTTGCAACAAACCCGGTTTTTAGTCAAGGTGCAAGATGTGAGTTAATAAAACTCATAGCTTCGTTGTCATCCCGCCGGGGAATTTATTCCCCGGCTAATAGCTTAAGTCGGTTTAAACCGACTAGCTTTCTACTTCTTCAGTCCGTTAAAACGGACTTTGGCTATTAGCCAGCGATTTAAATCGCTGGCGGGTTATTACATCAATGCTAATGACTAATCAATCTGGAAATTAAACGGCAAGCGGGCATAAACACCCATCGGATCGTTCATCGATTTCAGCATGGTTAGCTCTTTTTGCAGTTGTTGATAAGCAAGGGTAAGCGGATCGGATTGAGTCGCTTTGGAGATAAAATCATCCCCATCAACGCTAGCAGAATCGCCGCCTAAATTCTTAAACAGCCGTTCTTCTAAACTGCGGCTGCGGGGATATTCTTGCAACTCCCAATTATCATCCAACTTAGCTTCTTTGGCAGCAAATTCAACGGCTTTATCCAATCCGCCAATTTCATCTACCAATCCAATTTGCTTTGCCGCCAAACCAGACCAAACTCGTCCTTGGGCAATTTCTTGGACTTTGTTCGCTGGTAAATTGCGAGAGTTAGCAACTTTACCTAAAAATTGATAGTAAATACGGTTGACAGATTGCTGATAAATAGCCAATTCTTGGGGAGTTTTAGGCCGAGAAATAGTTTGGGAATCGGCATAGCGACCTGTTTTTACTCCATCCCAAGTAATGCCGTTGTTGTTGGCTAATTTTTGCACATCTAGGAGCAGTCCAAACACGCCTATAGAACCTGTAATTGTATTTGGTTCGGCAAAAATGCGGTTGGCATAAGTCGAGATCCAGTAACCGCCAGAAGCCGCTACATCGCCCATTGAAACAACGATCGGTTTTTTCTCGCGAATCAGCCTGACTTCGCGTTGGATGACTTCAGACGCAGTGGCGCTACCGCCAGGACTGTTGACGCGGAGAACAACAGCTTTGACATCATCATCGAGACGCAGGCGGCGTAATTGACTAGCTAAGCGATCGCCTCCCACTTGTCTCACACCTCCTTGTCCGTTGACAATCTCTCCCTCGGCGTAAATTACGGCGATTTTATTGTCAGATTGACGTTTAATTCCGACAGTTCTGGGGGAAACTCGCGCATAGGTGGATAAGTTGATTTGTTTGAAAGTGCGATCGTCTTCTTTACTGTCGGTTAGTTTTTTCAGATCGGCGACAACTTGATCGAAATAGCCGACTTTATCGACGAGGCGCGCTTTCTTGGCTTCGTCTGAATTTAGCACGCCTTTACTGTCTGCGATCGCTTGCACTTGTTGCGGACTTAATTTCCGACTTTTGCCCACCGTAGCGCGGAATTCTCCCCAAAGATCGTTTAGCAATCTTTGAGTTTGGGCGCGATTTTCCTGACTCAATTTTTGCAAAACAAACGGTTCAACGGCTGACTTATATTTCCCGACTCTTATTACCTGAACGCCAATACCATATTTTTGCAAAGCCCCAGCCAAAAACATTTGCTCGGCGCGTAACCCGTTCATTTCCATTGCGCCCAAAGGGTTGACCACAATCGTATTCGCCACCGAACCTAAATAATAACTGCGTTCATCCCAATCAGCATCGTAGGCAATAATCTTTTTACCCGATGCTTTAAACTTTTCCAACGCTTGCCTTACTTCTTTTAGGGTTGCATAGCCTGCACCCACACCGCTAGATTCTCCATTACCATCTAAATAAATACCAACAATTCGCCGATCCTTGGTTGCTTTTTCGATCGCGTCCAACACAGTACGAAGGGTAATTGAGTTCTCTTCTTCACCCGATACAGCTTGTTGAATTAATTCTCCTGTCCCGGAAGCGCGACTGGAATCAGTAATATTGAGAGATAAATCGAAAACTAATACCGACTTATTCTTCACTTGTGGTTCGGTATCTTTAGTTGCTGCTGCAATCAGCAGAAAAATCAGTCCGCTAGCTGCTAGCGCACAAAAAGCCAATTGCCCAACCAGACTAGCGAAGGTGTATTTGAGAAAGTCACGCATATTTTTTATTTTTCTCTTTTCAGTTATGCAAGGCGGGTTTTACCAATCACCTACGCGATCGCCGACAATTTATCTAAACCCGCCCCGATTGGTTGTCTGACAGCCGACCAATATTAACTATGCTAACTTCTGCAAGGCTCCAGAATGTTTTAAGTCTGATAAAGTCCCGTTGCCGGTGCAGAACAGTACTGTGGTAATTTCTGCTACTAACACCTCGGCTAAAGCGTCTAGTGCCGCTTCCGATTCAGCAGCTGCTTGTAAAAAAGGCAACGCCAATCCGGCGATGTCCGCACCTAAAGCGATCGCTTTCCCCACATCCAACCCATTTCGCAGTCCTCCAGAGGCAATTAACGGGATATCTGGCGCGATCGCTCTCACATTCGCGATACACTCTGCCGTGGGGATGCCCCAATCGGTAAATGTCGCCCCCAAACGCCGCTGCATCGGATCTTTTGCCCTTTCGCTTTCCACCTTCGCCCAAGACGTGCCACCCGCGCCCGCCACGTCGATAGCCGCCACTCCCGCAGCGATTAATTTTTGTGCGATCGTCGCCGAAATTCCATTTCCCACTTCTTTGGCTATTACCGGCACGGGCAATTTACTGCATAAAATTGCTATTTTGTCAAGCAAGCCGCGAAAGTTTTTATCGCCTTTAGTTTGAACCGATTCTTGTAGGGGATTGAGATGTAAAATGAGGGCATCGGCTTGTAATAAATCGATCGCGCGCAGACATTGATCTAGACCATATTGGTAATTGAGTTGTACCGCGCCCAGATTGGCGAAGAGGAGGATATCTGGGGCGAGCGATCGCACCGCAAAAGTCCCTCCTACGTCGGGATTTTCTACCGCTACCCTTTGAGAACCAACGCCCATTGCCAGCTTGTACTTTTGAGCAACTTTAGCCAAGCGTTGGTTAATAATTCCGGCGAATTCAGTTCCGCCAGTCATGGAAGAAATCAGCAGCGGCGCGCCTAATTGTTTGCCTAAAAAACTTGTGGAGATATCAACTTCATTCCAATCTAATTCTGGCAAACAACAGTGGGTAAATCGATAGTGTTCTAAACCCGTCGTTTGCTGAAATTGAACCGATTCCTCCAGACAGACGCGCAAATGATCTGCCTTGCGATTTTGAGTTTCTGTTGCTGCGGTTATTGGTGAATTCACGGCGGTTTATTTAGTTACGTTTGTTCCTGTCTAGTTTGCTAATTGCTAATTGCTAATTGCTAATTGCTCGCGCCCTATAATTTTCCCCGGTATTACCCATTAGCGATTACCCATTAGCCATTAGCCATTAACCATTAGCGATTACCCATTAGCCATTAGCCATTAGCCATTATGGCTTGATTAACTCTACTGCATCTCTTCCATCCATTTCTTGAAGGTAAACTTTAACTTGTTCTTCTTTAGCAGTTGGCAAATTTTTGCCAATAAAATCTGCTTGGATTGGCAATTCTCGATGACCCCGGTCAACCAGGACGGCTAACCAAATTGCTTCTGGTCTACCATATTCATGAACGGCATTCAAAGCCGCCCGCACCGTGCGACCTTTATAAATTACATCATCGACGAGTACTATAGTTTTATCAGAAATATCAAAAGGAATATCTGTTTTTTCTGGAGTTCGCACCCCTATTTGATTGAGATCGTCTCGGTAGAAGGTAATATCTAAAGCGCCTACCGAAACTTGAACTTGTTCTAGCAATTCAATCTGACGCGCCATCATTTTAGCGAGGGGAACGCCCCTGCTATGAATTCCCAACAACACGAGTTTAGACAAGTCGCGGGTTTTTTCCACCACTTGGGAAGTCATGCGGTTAACCGTGCGGCGTACATCTTCTGCTGATAAAATTTCGACAATTTGGGAAGGCATAGGGATTGAGTGGGTAATAGGTAATTGGTAATCGGTAATTGGTAATTGTTTTTTGCCATTACCGATAACCAATTACCAGAAAAAATGGGATGTTATCCTCTCCATTTTAGGGGACAGTAAAAATTAAGTTCCCTAGCTTGCAATCCTATCTGAGAAACCGGGTTTCTTCTGGGATCTTTCGTTTCATAAAAGATTTTACACAGAAACCCGGTTTCTGGGAGTAATACCAAATCCGAGTTGAATACCCTCTTTATTGCTTAGACCGCGTAGGCGGTCTTTGCTTGTGTAGGCGCGACTTCAGTCGTTAGCCATAAAAACCGTAATCGAAGCGGATTTGGTATAACTATCAACTGTCAACTATCAACTATCAACTATCAACTATCAACTATCAACTATCCACTGTCCACTGTTACCAAATTCCTAAGACCGAATTTGTACGGGCATAATGATGTGGGTTGCTTTAGCGCCTCCCAGAGGTTTAAGTACCACAGGACTAAGTGGATTGCCTAGTTCCATTTCGACTTCTGGAGTGGTTAAATTCTTGAGACTGTCCATCAAGTATTTGACATTAAATCCAATCTCAATATCGTCTCCAGAAAGCTGAATCGGAATCGATTCCCGCCCGCTACCAATATCTTGAGCTTCTACAGCTAAAGCCATTGTTTGCTTGTCGCTATCGAGTTTCGCTTTAACGATATTATTTTTCTGGTCGGTTAAAACGGAAACTCGCTCTAAGGCACTCAAAAGTTGCTTGCGTTCGATCGTTGCCGACCTGGTAAATTGATGGGGAATCAGTTGATGGTAAGCGGGGTACTGTCCCTCTAACAAGCGGGTAGATAAGCGCTGATCGCCGATTTCAAACACTACCAGAGAGCGATCGCAATGCAAAATCACCGATGGGATAGATTGCCGCGTCCCTAGCATTCGTTCTACTTCTCGCAACGCTCTTCCCGGTACGGTAACCTTTAATTCGGTCATCGGTTCGCTAACGGTTTCTTCCTCATCATTGGGTGCAACTTCTGTTTGCACCACCGCGAGTCTATGACCATCCGTCGCGGCAAATTCTATACCATCTTCTTGGCTGGTAAAATGCACCCCTGTCAGTACTTGCTTGGTTTCGTCAGAACTCGTCGCAAATAAAGAACCGTGCAATCCAGCAATTAAAGCTTCAGATGGAATATTGATCGTTTTACCATCTTCTACCATCGGTAATTCTGGGAATTCTTCGGTTCCCATTCCCCGAATTTGGTAGCGCCCACCAGATACGGCGATGGTGACCAAATTGTCTCCCGCTTCATCGTCAATCGTAATTTCCGCCTCTGGCAAGCGGGAAACAATATCGTTTAGCAGCTTTGCCGGTAAGGTTAAAGTTCCGCCAGCTTCCACAGTGGCAGCAAAGCTGGTTCGGATACCCAAACTGAGGTCAAAAGCCGTTAAGCTTACCCGTTGTTGTTCTTCATCTGCGGTTAGCAGCACGTTGGCTAACACGGGATGGGTAGGTTTTGAGGGAACTGCACGACTAACTAGCGACAGGTTGCTGTTGAGGTCGTTCTGGGTGCAAACCAGCTTCATGAGAGTTTGTGTCTGTCTTCAGTGGCTTGACCGATCGTACTACCTGTCTTGCCCATCGGGAAAACAACATTCCTGGAAACCGGGTTTCTGGGTAAATTTCTGGTTCCAACGCCAAGATTTTTCAGAGAAACCCGGTTTCTTTGCCTAAGTCCTGAACACTTTGCGCCCTCGTTACTTACTTAAACGAGTGTAATTTTTAACAACCGCAATAGTAAACACTGTGGAAAATGTGGAAAAAGTTGGCAAATTCTTTCTTTATTGCGGTTTCTGGAACCGATCGCCTGTGGAAAACTTGTGGAAAAATCGACTGGGTTTTCCACAGAGTATTTATACTCTGTTACTTTTTGCCCTCAAATTATGGATTTTTCCACAAAAGTTCCACGGTTGCTGACATTCTTTGCAATGCTTTACATTCCGGCTCAGGAGCGATTGGGGGATTTGCTGGCTAGGTTAATGCGATCGCTCAGCTGCCGCAAGGTATTTGCCATATTGGAATCGCTCTTTTGCAACTGGGAAATTTTATCGCAACTGTACATTACTGTGGTATGATCTTTCCCGCCAAATTCTTCGCCAATTCTGGGCAAACTCAAATCCGTATGTTGGCGCATCAAATACATCCCAATTTGGCGAGCCACACTAATTTCCCGGCGTCGCGAGTTACCCTTCAAATCTTCAATCGACACCTCATAGGCATCTGCCACCACCATCATCACCGCATCCGGAGTCGCTGCGATTTTTTCCGTTGGCGGGTTTAAAACCGGGGCAATATTTTCCACCGTCATCGGCAAGCCCGAAATCGAAATATACGCCACAGCCCGAATTAAAGCCCCCTCCAATTCCCGAATATTCGAGGTGTAATTCGTCGCAATGTATTCAATCACATCGCGAGATAAGCGCATATTTTCGTACTCAGCTTTCTTTTGTAAAATTGCCATCCGCGTTTCCAAATCCGGCGGCTGAATATCAGCAATCAACCCCATCGAAAACCTGGAACAAAGGCGGTCTTGCAATCGAGAAATCTGCTTTGGCGGTCGATCTGCTGCCAAAACCACCTGTTTTCCGGCTTCGTGCAGCGTATTAAAAGTATGGAAAAACTCTTCCTGAGTATATTCTGTGCCTTCAATAAATTGGATATCATCCACTAACAAAACATCGGCGGCGCGATAATGTTCGCGGAAGCTTTGCATACTATCTTTACGAATCGCGGCAATCAAATCGTTAGTAAATTGCTCGGTAGAAACATAAAATATTTTGGCATCCGCACTAATATCAAGGCGATAGTGACCGATAGCTTGCATCAGGTGGGTTTTCCCCAAACCAACACCCCCGCAGAGAAACAGGGGATTAAACTCCCGCCCTGGAGATTCGGCGACGGCTAAAGCAGCAGCGTGCGCCATCCGATTGTTAGACCCGACCACAAACCGCGAGAACACATGTTTGGGGTTTAAAGTCGTCGGTCTGGGTCGCTGACCAGACGTAGCTTCTGGGGGATTGGGATTGACCGGGAGAGGCCAGGAAATTTCCATATCGCTGGTAATGTCTTCATCCCCTTGGACGACGCTGATATAAATTTCCACCGACTGACCCAGAATGTCTTGAACGACTTCGGCGATGGTTTTGATGTAGTATTTCTGTAGCCAACTGCGAGCAAATGGATTGGGCGTGCGAATCACCAGACAGTTATTTTCCAACTGTTCCGCCGTAGCGGTTTTGATCCAAGTTTCAAACGTAGGGCGGCTTAACTGGAGCTGCAATCGCTCCAGAACCTGGCTCCATAACTTTTCCAGGGAGACTTCCACAGGTTTTCCTCCGCCCCTATCCGGCAATAAGTACTGCATGAATCAGCTTAGCAAGTCTGGTCAATTCCATCGAAATGGGTTTCACCTAGCGGGGAAGGGGGGAAAGGGGAAAGTGGAAAGGGGAAAGGGGGAAAGTGGGAAAAGAGAAACACTCTTGGGGAGGAATAGATATGTGGGATGGGAATCGACTAAGAAAACAGATCTACTGCTTTAGCTATTCACTTTCCCTCTTTTCCCCCTTTCCCCCCTTTCCCCTTCCCCCCCTTTCCCCTTCCCCCAGCCCAGTCCTGACCATTGCTTGCTCATCCCCCCCATCCCTCCAGGAAAAAAAGACAGCCATTATTTAAACTGAAGATAGAGGAATTTTGTAGCCAGCTATGAGCTACTGTATCAATCCCAGCTGTCCCAAGCCCAACGACGCCGCTAACGCCAATAGTCCGATTTGTCGTAACTGCGGTTCGGAGTTGTTACTAAAAGGGCGCTACCTAGTGATGCGTCTTTTAAGCGACAAAAGCGGCTTTGGCAAGATTTATGAAGCATTTGAGGGTTCAACCCCGAAAATCCTCAAAGTCTTAAAAGAAGATCATAATACCAACTCCAAAGCTGTCGAACTATTCCAACAAGAAGCGATTGTTTTGAGTCAATTAAACCATCCAGGGATTCCTAGAATCGAGCCGGATGGATACTTTCAATTTTTTCCTAAAGGTGCAAAAGAGCCGCTGCATTGCATCCTGATGGAAAAAATTGAAGGGCCAAATTTAAAACAATGGATGCAGCAGCAAGGCAATCACCCCATCAGCGCCGACCAAGCGTTAAATTGGTTAAAACAACTGGCAGAAATTTTGCACCTAGTTCATCAAAAAAACTACTTTCATCGCGATATAAAACCAGAAAATATCATGCTCCGCCCCAACGGTCAATTGGTATTAATTGACTTTGGCACTGCTAGAGAAATGACTTATACTTATCTGGCAGCAGTGAGCGGAACGGGCAGCATTACCAGGATTAGTTCTGCCGGATATACGGCTCCCGAACAAGAACAAGGCAACGCCGTACCCCAATCGGATTTCTATTCTTTGGGGCGGACGTTTGTTTATTTACTCACTGGCAAGAATCTAACCAATAATGCAATTTATGATGCGATCAGGAATGAATTAAATTGGCGCAACTTTGCTCCTGAAATAGCACCGCCCCTTGCCAATTTTATTGATAAACTGATTGCTCCTAAAGCAGGAGATCGACCTAAAAATACTCAGGAAATTATAGACTGTTTAGCTAAAATTTCCCAGGAAATATACTATCCCGATCTTCCTGCGGTTGGTAGCACTAGCAATACATTGATGCAATCTTCAGCCAAGGTTTCCCTAATTCCCAGTAAAGTCATAGGGTACAATAAAAAACTGCTCATAATAGGAGCCGTGGCTTTAGCTGTAGCATTGGGAGGTTATGGAAGTTGGGAAGTTTATCGCAATAACACCCAAATTGCGCCAATTGAAGATATCTCACCTTTGAAAATTTTGACCGGGCATTCTAGCTTTATTAATTGCCTCATTTTTAGCCCCGATGGTCAAACATTAATTAGCGGCAGTGCCGACAAAACAATCAGATTTTGGAACCTGGCAACGGGCAAAGAAATTCGCACGATCAAAGACCATAATAGCTTTATTAATTTTTTGGCGATCGCTCCCGATGGTCAAACATTAGTCAGCGCCAGTGCCGACAAAACAATTAAGCTTTGGAACCTCGCCACGGGCAAGCAAATTCGCACCCTCAAAGGCCATTCTGGTTATGTAAATTATCTCGCAATTACCCCCGACGGGCAAACCTTAGCCAGCGCCAGTTCTGACAAAACAATTAAACTTTGGAATTTATCAAATGGGCAAGCAATTCGCACGCTTACAGGCCATTCTAACTCGGTAAATTCTTTAGCGATCGCTCCCGATGGAAAAACATTATTTAGCGCCGGTGCCGACAAAAATATTAAAATCTGGGATTTAACAACCAAAACAGAAATTCGCACCCTCACCGGACATACTAGCTTTGTTAATTACCTGGCAATTAGTCTAGATGGGAAAAAATTATTCAGTGCCAGCGCTGACAAAACAATCAAAATTTGGGATATCGCTAATGGCAAAGAAATTAAAACCTTAAAAGGTCATACCAGTTTTGTAAATTACCTAGCAATTAGCCCTGATGGACAAACACTGATTAGTGGCAGTGCTGACAAAACTATCAAAATGTGGAATCTCTCCAACGGCAAAGAAATTCGCAGCCTCACAGGGGATTTTAACTATGTGAATTATTTGCCGATTAGTCCGCTGGCGATTAGTCCCGACGGGCATACTATTGCCACGGGCAGCGGTAACAAAACTATTAAAATTTGGCAAATACCGCTAAAATAACTCAAGTTGCTAATTGCTAATTGCTAATTGGATTCATGGGGGGTCTGATCTTGACAATTACCCATTACCAATTACCTATTATCAGTAGGGGCTAGTTGAACGAAATCAGAAACCGGGTTTCTTTGTAGATCTCTTTCCTTGCTCAACAATTTTTCACAAAAACCCGGTTTCTTCCCAGGCAATTACCCATTATCAATTACCTAATACCAGTTAGCTTGGATGTAACTACCAACTTGGGTTAAAATAAAAATTCCCGCATCGATCGACTTGTTGCCATGTGGAAACCAGAACTGCTTGTCCCGGCTAAAAATTTGGAACGATTAAAAGTCGCCATTGCCTATGGTGCCGATGCCGTTTATCTAGGAGGGCAAAAGTATGGTTTGCGGGCGCGGGCGGACAATTTTACCGACTCCGATTTAGCCTTGGGCGTTGCATTTGCTCATCAGCACAACGCTAAAGTTTACATCACCCTGAATGCCTTTCTCCACGATGCCGATTTTGAGGGATTGGCAGACTATTGTCAGTTTCTCTCTGCTATCGGCGTCGATGGGGTAATTGTCTCCGATTTGGGGGTGATTCGCGCGATTAAAAATAGTTCCAATCTCAACATTCACTTATCGACTCAAGCTTCTTGCATCAATTCTTATGCGGGGCGTTTGTGGAAGCAAATCGGAGTCAAGCGCCTGATTGTCGGTCGCGAACTTAGTATAGCCGAGGCTGGTGCAATTCGCGAGCATTCAGGCATCGATGTGGAAATGTTTACCCACGGGGCAATGTGCATGGCGTATTCGGGTCATTGCACAATTTCTAACTTTACAGCAGGACGAGATTCTAATCGCGGCGGATGCATTCAATCTTGTAGATTGCCGTATCAGTTAGAAAGTGATGACAAGAAACCAGAAGATTTAGTAACGTTCATGTCATCGAGAGATTTATGGGGAATATATCAAATTGAAGATTTTTTTAAACATCAGATTTGTTCTTTGAAAATCGAAGGAAGAATGAAATCTTCCTTTTACGTTGCCCTTACTTGCAAAGTTTATCGTAGATTAATTGATGCTTATGCATCTGGTACGTTGAATGCAGAAATGCTTCAAATAGCAGCAGCAGAACTGCAATCAATTCCCCATAGAGACTACTTTGCTGGTTCGCTGGAAACGCCAGCAGGAAGGGATTCGGTGTTCGGACAGCTATCGGGAATTAATACGGGAACGCATCAATATTTAGGAATTGTTTTAGAGTCAAACCCACAAGAAATTGTTTTACAATTGGTTGAACCTTTGGCAATTGGCGATGAAATTGAAATTATTCCTTTTGCTGGAGAAGCTATAAGCTGGAAGGTTGAAAGGTTGGTTTCGGTGATGGGCGATCGCATAAATTCCATGCGTCAAGATAGCGTGGTTCGCATTCCCAAAATTGATGCACCCGGAAATCTACAAAATGTCGCCAAACTAAATGTAGTTCGATTTGCTCAAGGAGTTGCTGAAACGATCCCCCCTGCCCCCCTTGCCAAGGGGGGTTAAATTAGATGCAATTTAACACTAACGATCCCCCCTGCCCCCCTTGCCAAGGGGGGTTAGAATGTCAAAATTGGTCGCATTATCCCAATATGCTGACGCAGTTAAAACCCGGCAAACGATCCCCCCTGCCCCCCTTGCCAAGGGGGGTTAAATTCTATGCAATTTAACACTTTTGTTGCTTCTATTTCGGATCTAGATCGATGTGTCAATGCTGCCAATTTGCATGAGGTGTTGTTGGAACCTGCGTTATTAGCTAGGCAGGGAAAGCTTTCAGAAGAGAAGGTAAATTTGTTAGCAACCGAAGCTAGAAATCGAGGATTGCGCCCGGTTTTGGTTTGGGATGTATTGATGCCCGAACGAGTGATGAGGGGGGTGTGCGATCGCATTCAGAATTGGGATCTGACTCGCTTCGCAGCTATCCGCGTTTGCGATCCGGGTGTAGCTTATTGGCTGTTAGTTCATTTCCCAGAAATCCCGCTTCAGTTAATTGTTGAAACCGGCAATCATAACCTGGAATCTCTTTTAGGTTGGTGCGAAACTTTTTCTGGTTCTTTGAAACGTCTCGTGCTATCTATCGAACTACCAGAAGAAAAACTAATTGAATATTGCCAAACGCTTCCTGTCCCTTGCGAATTGTTGGGTGTAGGACAAATTTTACTGTTTTACTCGCCGCGCAGTCTGCTAACAGAACATTTAGCAGAGGAGGATAATTTTAACCCAGAAACTCCTCTATATCTAGAAGCTACTGCCGCCTTTGCAGATAGTCCCAATCGGCATTTTCCCACTTTGGAAACAGCCCACGGGACCTTTATGTTCCTCGATAAAGACCAGTTTATCCTCGATAAATTAGATGGGTTACAAGCGGCAGGTTTGCATACAGTACGCTTAGATTTGCGGCATCTGGAACGGGATGGTAATGTAGCCGTAGATATTGATGTAATTTGTGACAAAATTTTGTCAGATCCTGCTTCCCTGCGCGTAAATTGGTCGCGAGAAACCCGCGCTCCTTTTTTCAAAGCCAATCGCACAACCGCCCTATTTCCACGCATGAAATCCAAAGTAACTGATTATCGAAATGATGCTTGTTTAGCTGAGGTTTTAGCTGGAGAAGGTGGGAAATATGTGGTGTTTTATACCATGCGTCCTTTTGAGGTTTCCGAGATTAAAAGCATGGTAATGCCAACGGGTGAAGAGATTAAGCTGCCGCAAGATGTGAGCTTTCGCAATTTAAACGGCGATCGCATCATAACTTGCGAGTCAGAACAAATTCTGGTCACCGACTGGATTAAGAAGGCTGTACCAGGCTCCCTGCTGCTGGGCGGATAGGCCATAAACTGGTATGATTCGTTGTGAATCGAGGGAGCGATCGCCAATTATGGAAACAATCAATGTATTAGACTTGATCGCAGGCGGATTAGCCCTAGCTGTATTAATCGGCGGCTTGCTAATGCTATTTTTTGGTATGTCTGCATTTGGGGATAAAGATAAGTAGGGTGACACAGTAAATCAATAGACCTCACTAAAATATAAATTATCCCTGGCTCAAATATTTTCTGGAGAAGTATATACCCATTGCGATCGATATCTACGAGCGGAATATCTCTAAATGACGCCTTACGCTGCAACTTAACTGCCAGCCACCACTCCTCGCTTGATAATCCTGCTGGTGGCTGACGATAGCGTAAGTCATCCCAATGTAAGTAATCCAGGCGTTTTGGCAAGGCGTCGTAGGCCGCTAAGATATCTGCTAGGCGACCAGAGGCTTGGATTTCAGAAAGTAACTGTTGCAACTGCTTGGGCGACTGAGGCTTTTTCATCGCCAGTTTGTGACCGATATACTAAAAATCTACTAATTAATACTAAATTAGTAGTTTCTGTTGAAAAAAATATAGCACTTACGCAAAAAAACCCGGTTTCTAGGAAAAATCGTCGGTGTAGAGTCGCGAGATTGACGCAGAAACCGGGTTTTTGGCCTCCAAACCGCTTCACCAAGCTGAACTTTAAAGCCTGCGTAGGCAGGCTTTGTTTGTATAGCCCTACCCTTCCAGGGTAGGCACTTTAACCATCAGCATTAATCTGAGCGATTATCTCTTTTAACACCTCATCTGCCTTATCGTTACCAATTTGACAAGTTCCGGCATTGGCATGACCGCCGCCGCCATATTTCAGCATCAATTCACCGATATTGGTGTTTGAGGTGCGATTGAAAATTGACTTACCCACCGCAAAGACGGTATTTTGCTTTTGCAAACCCCACATTTGGTGAATCGAAATATTGCAATTGGGGAAGAGAGCATAAATCATAAATCGATTGCCTGCATAGATAGTCTCTTCATTTCTTAAGTCGATTACCACCAGGTTCTTATAAACCTTAGAACACCTTTGGATTTGTTCGTTAAATTTTTCTTCCTGATCGAAGTAAACATCTATTCTTTCTCTGACATCAGGCAGATTCAAGATGTCTTCGATTGTATGTTCTTTGCAGTAGTCAATCAGATGCATCATCAAGCTATAGTTAGAGATGCGAAAATCTTTAAAGCGTCCTAAACCCGTGCGGGCATCCATTAAGAAGTTCAACAAAACCCATCCTTCTGGATGCAGAACTTCTTCCATTGTGAATTGGGCAGCATCTCCCTTATCTACAGCATCCAACATTTCCGGAGAAATTCTAGAAAACTTATCTGGCCCGCCTAAGTAGTTGTAGACGACTCTGGCGGCTGAGGGGGAATCAGGATCGATAATATGATTGGCCTTGATGGTTGCATGGCGAATCGTTTCGCTGAAGTGGTGGTCAAAAGCTAAACCGACGCCTTCTACATAGGGTAAGTTTGTGGTGATGTCTCGGTTGGTAACCTCTATTTTGCCGTCCTGCATATCTTTGGGATGCACGAACTTGATATCATCAATAACGTCAAGTTCCTTCAGTAAAATCGCGCAGGCGAGTCCATCAAAATCGCTACGAGTTACGAGACGGTACTTTTTCCCTTGTTCCAGCATATAATTTCTCCGAAAACCTATCGGTGCATAGGATATGGACGTTCTTTAGTAGTTTACCCAAGTGCGTGGCTAGAATTCCCAATCCGTACTTTCACTTTAAACAGTTCTCGATTTTTCAGGATCGGTGCGCCATGAAGGTGGGTACTGATGGTGTTCTGCTGGGGGCGTGGACGGATACCTCCGGGGTAGAACGCATCCTCGATATCGGTACGGGTACGGGTTTGGTGGCGCTGATGTTGGCACAGCGATCGCGCGCCCATATCGATGCGGTAGAAATAGATCGGGATGCTTGCTCTCAGGCGCGGGAAAATGTGATGCGATCGCCTTTCTCAGACCGGATCTCCGTATACCATTGTTCGATTCAAGATTATGCAAAAACTTGCACAGAGCGGTACGATCTGATCGTCTCGAATCCACCTTTTTTTGCCAACGCCTATAAAGCACCGAACTTTGAGAGAGCGATCGCCCGCCATAGCGATCGCCTCGATCAATCCGATCTATTACAAGCAGCACAACAACTTCTATCCCAAAACGGTCGGCTGGCTGTTATTTATCCAACTGAAGCATCCCAAACTTTAGATCAAAAAGCCCCAGCATTTGGTTTTTTTTGCTACCGTAAGCTGTACGTTAAGCCTACATTAAATAGCCCGATCAAGCGCGTCTTAATCGTCCTGGGTAAAAATCGATCGGAATATCAAGAAAATACCCTGACAATAGAAGCAGACAGACATATCTATACCGCTGAGTTTATTGCCTTAATTAAAGAGTTTTATCTGAAGTATTGAGATTGAATTCGGCATTGCTAATTGCTAATAGCTAATAGCTAATATCCGATTTTTACTGACATTAGCCATTAGCTGCTCTTTGCGAGATAACTTGCAAATGGCGTTATCTATAAACAAAACTTTTTATCATATCATGTCCGAGGTATTTATGATGCCGTTTCCCTACGCAACAACTCTGTGAGGTTTTTTATGATGGGCAATTCAACGCGCATCATATGATTGCCGTCTCCCTACTCTAAAACCGAGAATGGGCTTTACTCTGGGTCAGTCCTGCATATAACTGCCTTATTGTTAAGAAACGTTTAAGAGATTAATCAGCCAACATTATCTACTGACTGCGGTTGTAGCGGATGACAAGCGACTGCAACAAAGCCAAAAGGCTCTTGGTGTAAAGGTTTAATGCTGCTGCTCGCCCTTTCTGCGTACCTCTACTGCAAACCGCTATCAACGGTATCGGCTTAGAGGCGAGGGGCATTTCTGAGAAATATATGAATATTTATTGACTATGTGTAAAGTTTTGTGTACTTTAAGGATGGGCAGGTAAGGTTTCATTCTCTCGAAGCTCTCGGTTTGACCTTTGTGCCAGTTGCAAATCTAGTCAATTAAGGTGGATCTGTACTATGCCATTTACTATCGACTCAGCTCGCAGTATTTTCCCTAGCACTCTTGCTGCTGATGCTGTGCCAGCCACAATTGCCAGGTTCGGTCAGCTGAGTGCGGAAGATCAACTTGCATTGATTTGGTTTGCATACCTTGAAATGGGTAAAACAATCACAATTGCTGCTCCAGGAGCAGCGAATATGCAGTTTGCCGAACCAACTATGAATCAAATTCGGCAAATGTCATTTCGCGAACAATCCCAGGTAATGTGTGACTTGGCAAACCGCGCTGACACGCCTATTTGTCGAACCTATGCTACCTGGTCTGCCAACATCAAATTAGGTTTTTGGTATCAGCTGGGACAATGGATGGAGCAGGGAATTGTGGCTCCAATTCCAGAGGGTTATAAACTTTCTGCTAATGCCGCAGCCGTACTGCAAGCAATCAGAGAACTAGAATCAGGTCAGCAGATTACAGTATTACGCAATAATGTAGTTGACATGGGGTTTGATACCAGCAAATTGGGTAGTTATAACCGAGTTGCTGAACCTGTTGTTGTTCCCAAAGAAATTTCACAGCGTAGTAAAGTCACGATTGAAGGCGTTGATAATCCAACCGTACTGAGCTACATGGATAACTTGAATGCTAACGATTTTGATGCGCTGATCGAGTTATTTACTCCTGATGGTGCCCTGCAACCTCCGTTCCAAAAACCGATTGTGGGCAAAGATGCCGTGCTGCGGTTTTTCCGGGAAGATTGCCAAAACCTCAAGTTACTCCCAGAGCGAGGCGTTGCTGAACCCGCAGAAGATGGTTATACCCAAATCAAAGTCACTGGTAAAGTGCAAACTCCCTGGTTTGGTGCTGGCGTCGGAATGAATATGGCTTGGCGCTTCTTGCTCAATCCTGAAAACAAAATTTTCTTTGTGGCAATTGATTTGCTCGCTTCTCCCAAAGAGCTATTAAATCTAGTTCGCTAGATCGCTAAGCGCGAGTAAACCTTAGATAATGGTGGATGAGCGCTCTTTTCTAAAGGGCGCTCTTTTGCTTCGGAACTACGGGTGCAATTCGATAAATTTAGATAATGACAGTTTAGGTTGGATGATGCAAGTGAGTGAAATTGATTGGTCTAATACAGAGCAGAAAGTGGCTAAAGAAGCGTTCGAGAAAGCCTATGAGCGAGAAATTGCGGCTTTGATACAGGAAGTTCGCGCGCAAGCAAGTGCGATCGCAGAACTTGATGATATGTGGCGCTTGCACGATTTCTTAAGTGCCAGAAGACACGATATCGATGGCAAGTACGACTACAGTTATTCAGCTCTCCTGTTTATTTTTGCCCGTTTGGTGAAAGAGGGATGGTTGCATCTGGATGAATTGAAGGGACTTCAAACAGATAAGCTTTCTAAAGTAGCTGCCCTCTCCCGCATGTGAGTAGTAGGGGCACGGCATGAGTAAGTTTTGCCCCATCAAGCAAAGTTTTTCTGATGCCGTGCCCCTACCATGTTTTGTAGCTGGTAATAGGTAATGGGTAATTGGTAATTGTATTGAATATACAGGGTTTTACTAAGATAATACTTACACAAATAAACCCGGCTTTTCCGAAAAATATTTGGAAAATGGAACCAGAGAATAACGAAAAAACAGGGCTTTTTTGCCTCAGTCATGAGATGATTTATCCTGACAACTACCTCTTTTCTAAATGTCGCTAATAGGTAATAATAATGTCTCCTCTATTTCCACTCGCACAGAAGCACTCACATTGCAACCGCTATTGAGACAATCTACCAGCAATTGATTAGCATCGTAATATTGATGCAGTAATTCTTTCTGCTGTTCGCTGAATTGCCAATCGTGACCAATGTTGCAATGTTCAATGATCGCAACTGTTAATGCCTCAGTCCAAGTTTGACCGTTAGCGTTCCACCATTGCTCAAATTCTGCTTTATTTTTATCCAGGTCAGGTAGTTGATCTTTGAGTTGTTGTAGCGATCGCTTTAGTTCCAGCTCAGTAGTATACTCAAGGGCGTGTTCCAGGGCGATCGCCAGGGCATGGGCATGGTCGATAGCGTTTTCAATTTCCAGGTTTGGGTTAAGGGCAAGATTAACCGCACGGGCGCAGGAAATAGCACAGGTAAGCGAATGGTCGAGGTAGAGGGCATTACTGCGGATAAACACAAGGTCAAGGCCATAAATATTCCGCGTAACCGCAAAAGCAAGTTCGCCCACCAAGTAAAAAGTCCGAATAGCTACTGCTTTGTAGGGGGCTGAGACTGAACTGGATTTTTGATATAGCCAGGTAAGAAATTGCTGCAACTTCTCATCCTTTGCCGCGATCGCATCAATTTGTTGCTTCATTAAACCCAGATACTCATCAGCATTCGGCAACATCCCAGACACCAGCAAAAAAACTTCGCGCCACCGCTTTTGGGTGATGTGGCTGACCAGTTTTTCTAAAGCTTGTGGAGCGGAACTGGCAACAATTTGTCTGGCTGTAAAATAGTCTTGAAACGTCACGTGGGAGAAAGAATAAATTCCCCTTGTCCGTTCCACCAATAACCCATGTTGCAACTCAATAGCTTTCAGCACTGCCTCGCTATCGGTTTGCAATTCATCTGGATCGGGATTGGCATTTGGTAAAGTACTCAAATAGTTGGCAATCAGTTGCTGTATTTCGTCTTGCTCAAAAAAGTAGTTGCCCTGTTCAGAAGCGATCGCTGCCACTTGCTCCAGCATTTTTTTCTTGCGTTGCAAAGTCAGATTTTGATAAACTTCATCCCGGTGAATTCCTTTAGCTTCATCCCAGGTTTTGAGCAAAATATTCAGTCCTTGATCGTATAACTTGGCTCGGTTAGACGGGAATTCATATCTAGCTTGGAATACTAAACAGAGCAAATGCAGTAATATCGGTGTTCTAGCAAGTTCTCGGATTGGCTGATTTTCTCGACGCTTTAATTTTCTAATAAATCGCTTCGCCGTCAATTTCCCCTCTTCCCAGTCATGACCAGGAACAGCAACAAACCACTTTTCAGCAAAAATTTTAATTTGCTCAAAACCAAAATCTGCTATTTCAACATCAATGAAGTTATAAAACCTATATCTAGACGCAGCAATACGACAGGAAATCGTCAACTTATTTTTGTAATAATCTTCAGAAAAGCTCTCAATTTCGTCTATAATTCTCGATTCATCTTCAGAAGGCACTTCATCCAAACCATCGAGCAAAATCAGTCCTCTGCCGCAATCGAGTAACGTTTTGATCTTGTCTTGGGACAAAATGCCACAACTGGAAAATTCTCGGTTGATATAGTTCAATAAACTGAAATCTTGTTTATCCCTGGCATATTTAGCAAAATTTTTCAACCGAATGAAAATCGGAAATTGGTCGGATTGAAACTTCCCTTGATTGCACTGAATAGCTAGATATTGCAAGAACGTGGTTTTACCCGATCCTGGTTTACCCAGCACCATCAACCTGTCATTCAGTTTAACTGCCTCTAGTCCCGGTAATCCTTCCTGACGTACTCTACCTATGCCCCAGCGCTCCAGAATGTTGACATCGACGTAGAGGTTTTCTATATCAATTGGTCGGGAAATGTCCAACAGATGCATTTTGCCATACAGCGTTTGGATTTTGTCATGGCAATGCTGACGTACTTTTTGTACTAGGAAATCGATGTCTGAATCTGACTCTGCTTCTCGATAGGCGATCGCGCAGCCTGCCTTTAGGCATATCGCTTGCCAGTCTAGTTCCAATCTCGCACAAATTTCGACGAAGTTGAGATAGGCAATCGGTTTGCCAGTAAAAAAGTTGACTGCGGTAGAGCGAGAAATCCCTAGCTCCTCAGCCAAAGCGTTCTGGCTAGGAAAGCCACGACTTCTCAGAGCCTGTCTAACCTGGGGAATGCACTCTGGAGCAACTCTGAGTGACCGAGACATAGCGCTTGTGAGCAAAAAGTTTCTGGTATGATGTTGGCTTTATTTTGAGCCAAACGCAAGTCCAACACAAGTCCAACACAAGTCCAGCGATCTTAATCATCGCTCCAGCTGTATCTCAACCAGGCGTGGAGTTAAATGAGTTGATATCGCTGAAAAATCTAGCTCTGAGTGGAAATTTATGACCCAGGATTCTGCTAAGCTTCTTGTCGTGGATGACGACCCTTCCATCCGGCATTTAATTTCTCGCTTTTTCAGTCAGCGCAACTATGAAATTAAGTCCGCTGAAGACGGTAAGTCAGCGCGGGTTCTGTTTGAAAACTTCAGCCCAGATCTGGTGATTCTGGATATAAATTTGCCAGATGTTAATGGCTTTAATCTTTGTCAGGAAATGCAAAGCTGTAGCGATGTCTATGTCATGATGCTAACGAGTCGGACTGATGAAAGCGATATCATCCAAGGATTTACTCAGGGTGCGGATGACTATATTACAAAGCCTTTCAGTCTGGCGGAACTAAGCGTCCGCGTCGGAGCTATTTTAAAGCGTCAGCGACAGGTCAATACTCCTAAGCATAAATCTCTCGTCTTTGAGAATCTGGTTATCGATCCAGCAAGTCATGAAGTAAAAATCAACAACCAGACGGTATCTTTGACCGCTTTAGAATTTAATTTGTTGCGTTTTTTGGCTAGCCATCCCGGTCAGGTTTGGCGTCGCTCAGAGCTGCTGCAAGCGGTCTGGGAATATGACTATGTAGATTCCGATCGGGTGATTGATGTCCATATCGGTCAGATTCGCAAAAAAATTAAAACTGCTACGAGTCAGTCCTCATTAATTCAAACAGTTCGAGGTGTGGGTTACAAATTTGAGGTTGCAGGTAAAAGATAATAGCAACAGGAACAAATCAGGCAAATTTAAAATTTGCTGTCAATAAAACTGCACAATAAACATAAAAGGAGTAGTAGCACAGTATAAGTATGTTTTGTCACATAGGGCAAAATTTTTCTGATGCCGTGCCCCTACAATGTTTGTCTTGCACCCACGCAAAGAAACCGCGCAACTCGGCGATGCGGGTAACCGTTGACCCCGCTGCGTAGATTTTAACCGCGTCGATGGTGGATGAGAGTAGTGCGATCGCATATACTTTGAAGTCAGCCCAAGGGATAAATCCAATGTCTGACCAATTTGATCCAGAACTATTCCAAACAAAACTTTATCTCAGTCCTGAAAAAGACGAACTTTTTGAAACCGGGCCTTGGCCTAAACCGTTTGTCTTTAATGAAGATGTAGTGCGGGTTTTTGATGATATGATTTCTCGTTCAGTTCCCCTGTATCGGGAAGTGCTAGCTTGTGCGGCGCATTGGGCTAGAGATTACTATCAACCGGGAACTAAAATTATCGATATTGGCTGTTCGACCGGAACATTTCTAGAATTATTAGGGCGATTTTTGAAACAACCGGCTACTCTAGTGGGAATTGATAATTCTCAACCAATGTTAGAAAAAGCGCGACATAAATTGGAAAAAGTTCAACAGATCCATCAAGTTGAATTAATCTGCGATCGCGCTGAAAATTGCTCGTTTGAAGACAGTAGTGTAGTTATAATTAATTACACGTTACAGTTTTTGCCTTTACAAGTGCGGCAAAAGTTGCTCAAGTCTATCTATGAAGGTTTAAATCCGGGCGGCTTGTTATTCTTGAGCGAAAAAGTTAAATCGGCTTGTCCGCAATTTCAAGAAACAATTACTCGACATTACGAAGCTTTCAAGGCGCATAATGGATATGCCAAAACTGAAATTGAACGCAAAAAGGAAGCATTGGAAAATGTTTTAGTGCCTTTAACCGAAGCACAACAAATTCAAATGCTGCAAGAAAGCGGCTTTAGTCAAATCGATTCACCGATTAAATTGCATAATTTTATTTCGTTGGTCGCTCTGAAGTGAATGACATTAAAATTAAGACAGGGATTTAATCAATTATGCAAATATTTATATGTTTGATGAGACGCTAGGATATTTGGCTTCGGATTATTGCGATCGCTTCCCCACTCTCCTAAACCGCGATGCCATTTTAGCAGTACGTCAAGAACGACAATCTAAGTTATTCGCGCCCCAAGTCAGTCACTACCGCGAAGCAGTTCAATCTGTCCAAGACATTCAAAGCGATCGCTTCGATTTCTCCGACGCAGTTGTCAAAGTTGGTCGATCTGATGAGCTTTCGCCGGAACAACAGCAGCGATTTTATCAAGCCCTACAAACCTTTTGTCCTTGGAAAAAGGGGCCATTTGAACTATTTGGTACGACCATCGATGCTGAATGGCGTTCTGACTGGAAATGGGCGCGGATTTTACCTTATATCCAACCCCTGAAAAATCGCCGCGTGGCGGATATTGGCTGTCACAACGGCTATTTTATGTTTCGGATGGCGCATCAAAAACCTGAATGCGTAATTGGTTTTGAACCCGTGGCAAAACACTTTTGGAACTTTCAGCTAATTCAAAATATTGTCCGGCAAGAAATGCTGGCATTTGAATTACTGGGGGTGGAACACATCGACTTTTATCCCAATTTTTTTGACACCATCTTTTGCTTAGGGATTTTGTACCACCATCCAGATCCGATTAGTTTGTTGGGTAAGATGCGGCAAGCTTTAGCCCCCAAGGGAGAAATTATTATCGATTGCCAAGGAATTCCGGGAGAATTACCCGTCGCCCTGACGCCACGCAAGCGTTACGCACAAGCGCGAGGCATCTGGTTTTTACCGACTCAATCTTGTCTGGAAAACTGGATGATGCGCGCTGGTTTTACTCAGGTGCGCTGTTTCTTTGCTCAACCGCTATCAATTGAAGAACAGCGTCGCACGGCTTGGGCAGAGGTAGATAGCTTGCGAGAATTCCTCAATTCTGACGACTTTTCCCTGACGGTGGAAGGTTATCCAGCACCCTGGCGTTATTATGCGATCGCGCGTAAAGAATGAAGGACGCGGGTTTGACCAATTACTCTGCACAGAGAAACCGGGTTTCTGTGAAAAATTCTCGCTCCAGAAAAAAGATCTACGCAGAAACCCGGTTTCTGGTTTCGTTAAACCTACCCCCCTGACTTGCCCATTTGTGCATGGCGGTTTTGGAGATTTTTAGCAAAAATAAAGATAGCAGCGATCGCTAAGGGTGCCGGTGGCATATCGCTTAGTTTATAAGGATAAAAATATGGATCGCAAGAGTGCTATAACCTATTTGCTACTCCTGTTCTTGTTATTCGTCGCTTTGGGTGACAGGATTCTTCCCAAACCATTGAGTACTGCCAGCGTGCAAGCGCGAACTTCACTCAATAACTTTTTTATTGGGTTGTTTCCGCAAAGCGGACCAAAGTTAAACCCCAACGAAAGAACGGAAAAGGCAGTAGAAGAAAAGCAAAAAGAATCGGGGCTTTAGCAAAACGCTAATCGCTAATGGCTAATAGTTAGATATTAACCAATTAGCCATTAGCAATTAGCCATTACCAATGCTTAGTCCTTTTTCAACCAGCTAAACATGGCGCGTAAATCCTTGCCGACTTCCTCAATCGGGTGTTCGGCTTCCTGACGCCGCATGGAAGTAAATCCTGGTTTGCCAGCTTGGTTTTCCAGGACGAATTCTCGCGCAAATTGACCGCTTTGAATTTCTTGCAAAATTTTCTGCATTTCGGCCTTAGTTTGGTGGTTGACAACCCGCGGCCCGCGGGTATAATCGCCGTATTCGGCTGTATTGGAAATGCTATCGCGCATTTTAGCTAAACCACCTTCCACAACTAAGTCAACAATTAATTTGACTTCGTGGAGGCATTCAAAATAAGCTAATTCGGGTTGATATCCGGCTTCGACCAAGGTTTCAAAACCAGCTTTAATTAGGGCGCTTAAACCGCCGCATAAAACAGCTTGTTCGCCAAACAAGTCGGTTTCGGTTTCTTCGCGGAAGGTGGTTTCTAAGATACCGGCGCGGGTGCCGCCGATGCCTTTAGCGTATGCCATCGCGCGATCGCGTGCTTGTCCAGAACCATTTTGATACACTGCGAACAAACAGGGAACGCCTTGTCCTTGTTCGTAGGTTCTCCGTACCAAATGCCCCGGCCCTTTGGGCGCTACCATAACTACATCCACATCAGCTGGCGGCACGACTTGACCAAAGTGAATGTTAAACCCGTG
Organism: uncultured bacterium; assembly: GCA_964463555.1. Classification (GTDB taxonomy): domain Bacteria; phylum Cyanobacteriota; class Cyanobacteriia; order Cyanobacteriales; family Aerosakkonemataceae; genus Microseira. The sequence goes on along the minus strand of CAYXCW010000033.1, from coordinate 22,925 downwards.
GGCAAACAATAGTACCTTGCCTGGGGTTAAATGGGGTTCAATTTCATTTTTATAGACAGTTTTTTGGGCTTCATCCGGTAGCAAAATCATAATCCAGTCTGCCGCCTTGGCTGCATCAGCTACCGAATGAACGGTTAAACCAGCTTCCTTAGCTTTTTCTGCCGACTTACTGCCCGGATATAGACCCACAATGACGTTAATGCCGCTATCTTTAAGATTGAGGGCGTGGGCGTGACCTTGAGAACCATAGCCAATGATGGCAACGGTTTTATTCGCCAAAAGGTCTAAATTGGCATCAGCGTCATAGTACATGCGAGCCATAAGGGCAACTCCTTCGGTGGAAGCGTCTCGATCAACACAGGACTTGTTATTCTACCAAAATGGGTGCAGGTAGTATAGGTTGCGATCGCATTCAGATTTGAGACTTCATCGAAACAAGGGTTATATAATTAGCTCATCTTTTTTTTAGAAATTAACTTCCGTCAGGGCTGTCAAGGTTATTTTTTTATATATGTTGGACAAAAAAGATACAAAGCTGGTCACGTTGGCGTTACTATGCGCCCTCGCAGCTGCTGAAAAACCCGCAGTAGCATCTACTTTCGCTGCTGTTTTGGCTCAAACTCCTACTCCGACTGCTTTACCAACTCCTACGCCCCTTCCTGGACTGACACAGCTGCGGATTGCGAGTTCTTCCAGCATGGAGAAATTCAACGAAGCGCTGAAACAGCGGTTTGAGCAACAGTTTTCTGGGCAACAAGTCACCATCGGTTACGGCGACTCAAGCGCGGCGCTGCAAGCTGTGCGCGAAGAAAAAGCCGATCTCGCTGCTATCGGGCGTCCCTTGACTAGACGGGAGAAAGCTAGAGGTTTGGTTGAGGTGCCAGTTGCTCGCAATAAAATTGCCATTGTTGTCGGAGCAAACAATCCTTTCAACGGCAGTTTAACTGACCAGCAATTTGCCAGAATTTTCCGGGGAGAGATTCAAGATTGGTCTGAGGTAGGTGGCGCACCCGGTAGAATTCGAGTCATCGACCGCCCGGAAACGAGCGATCTGCGCCAAACTTTGGCAGAATATCCGGTTTTTCAGGCAGCCAGGTTTGATACGGGCGCAACCGGAGTTAAGCTATCGGAAGATAGCACGCAAGCAGTCGTTCGCGAGTTGGGAAATGATGGCATCGGGATCGCGATCGCGGATCAAGTACTCAACCAGCCTGGTATTCGCGTCCTGCCGATGCATAAAACTACTCCAGATGACCCCAGGTATCCTTTCTCGCAACGTTTGTTTTACGTCTATAAGAAAACGAATACCAGCGCCGCATTACAAAATTTCCTCGGCTATGCTACCGCACCCCAGGGTCAGAGCGCGATCGCCGAAGCGAGAACCGTACTCGCAGCAGCTACACCCCCTGCCACCCCACTCCCAGAAACCGCCCCACCAGGCACAACCATCGCTCCACAGCCAGTCACACAGGGCGCGACTATCCCTGCACAGCCACTCACTCCCGCTGCCACCGCTTCGCCCCAGGCAATACAGCCCCCTGCTGTTGCTGATGCCACCGCTAGCACTTCTACTTCAGATGCAGGAGTGCAAGGGGTTTGGTGGTTGTGGGTTTTAGGCTTGCTAGGATTCTTGCTTTGGGGATGGCTGAAAAATCAGCGATCGCAACCTAGATCAAATCAACATCTATCTCTCTCAAGTCTCGATGCGATCGAACCGGGCGAGTCTCCTAATCTTGAATTAGCGACTGCCCCAACTTCCCCGCGAAGCGTACCCGCAAAAGTTCCAGCAGTAGCCACCATTAGAGAGGAAGCTAGCCCACACACTGCTAACCAAGAACAAGATATAGCGATCGCCTCATCCGAACCTATTAACGATCCAGAAGCAGCACTAACCCAGGCAGAAACATCTGAGTCAGTTTCAGACTCACAAATTCCGCCATCGGATTCCCCAGAAGCAGCACTAACTCAGGCAGAAACATCTGAGTCAATTTCAGACTCCCAAATTCTGCCATCGGATTCCCCAGAAGCAGCACTAACTCAGGCAGAAACATCTGAGCCAGTTTCAGATCCAGAAATTCCCCCACCGCCACCAATCCCAGCACAACCGGAATCTTCCCCAGCAGAAGCAACCCCCTCAATTCCAACATCTGGGCTAATCGCCTGGTCAGAAATTGCCGCTGGCGATATTGTCCCATCAAAACCAACAGCAGAATCCGAACTTTCTCCAACGGCATCCGAGATCACACCGGAAACGCCAGAACCTGTGTCAAATATTACAGAGCCAGCATTGCTGCCAATTGGTCACCAGGTAGAAGATACAACCAGCGCTACCGATGAGCCGCCTGTGTCCTCTGACCTTGCAGCACAGGAAGTTTCCGGGGAAAGCGATAGTTCTTTATTACAACCGATAGCAGCTGAAGAGCCTTTGCCAACGGCATCGCAGTTAACACCCGAAACCGGATTGTTAGTAGCAGAAAATACCACAACAGCCGCGTCTTTACCGATAGTAGGGGCAGCGATCGCCACAGGTGCAGCAATATTATCAGCTTCCCCAGAACCAGCAGCTGAGAAGCTAGATAGCTCAACACCAACAGGGGATGAAAGTACGATTGTTTTGGTATGCAATCAACCAGAATGGGCTTACGCTTATTGGAATATTTCTAACGAGCAAAAAGAGAAATTGCGGCAGCAGGGCGTCAGTAAGTTAGCGTTGCGTCTTTACGATGTCACCGATATTGACTTAAATAACCAACAGCCCGAAAGCATTGAGCAAAACGATTGCAGCGAAGACTCGCGGGATGGATATTTGACGATTCCCGTGCGCGATCGCGATTATATGGTGGAAATTGGTTATTTTGCAGAGAGCGATCGCTGGTCAAGCTTAGCGAAATCTGCTGTTGTTCGCATACCCCCCACTTCTGAAGAAGAGCGACAGCTAGCCGATGTTGAATTTGAAGCGTTGCGGCTAATGTCTAAGTCGCCCGTCAGCCCAGAATTGCTTTCTTCTAGCGGGGGTAAGTTGGGCGTTACCAATTTATTAGATACCTCTGATGACTCGTCTACCTCAACTGAAACGACTCGTCACGGCAAGTTGCGGCTAGTAGGTGATGTTGAGTTAAGCGTTTACGGTGAAACGGCACCCGATGCCAAGGTTACTGTTGACGGTCGTGAGATTGAACTTCATCCTAGTGGTACATTCCGCTGTCAAATGCTGTTCCCGGATGGAGAGAGCGAGCTGACGATCGCCGCAGTTGGCGCTGATGGCGAGACTGACTCGATCCAAATCAAGCTGACTCGCCAAACTCTCAAGCCAAATCCGACTCAATCAACCTAAGCTACTCACCATATCCATCGGGAAAAGTAGTGGTGCGATCGCACACCGCCTTTGACCAATCCGCATTCTGGGCGCGGTACAAATTGCTACCCACTAACAGCGCTAACTCCAGGTTCGCTTCCTCTAAATTGGCGGCTCTCAAATCCGCCTTGCTCAAATCGGCCTCGCTGAGATCGGCATAACATAAATCGGCTCCGTATAAATTTGCACCTTGAAGATTTGCTCCCCGTAAATTGGCATAACGCAGATTTGCTCTTGACAAATTCGCCCCTTTCAGATTCGCAAAAGACAAATCAACTTGATAAAGTTGGATATCCCCCAATTGGGCATCCTGTAAATTAGCTGCCTGCAAAATAGCTTGGCTAAGATTGGCATAAGGTAAGTAAGCTGCCCTTAAATTGCTATTTTTTAAATTGATTTGCCTTAAATCCACTTCAAACAAGTAAGCCTCGCTTAAGTCAACTTGCTCAAAGTCTCGTTTGCCGCCAGCGTATTGAGCCAGCAATTCCTCTACGCTTAACTTCTGCATGTCAATTTTGATCTTGATGCTGAAAACAGTTATTGGCATCTGTCTTCTACCCGGTTTGCCTTTTAAAAAAATTGAGTATTTATGCTTACTCATTCTTTAGAATGCTATAGTGGTAAACTGAGATACATTTTTTTAACGCTTTTTTAAGATTTGTAACAAAAATGGCAAAAAAATAATTTATGTGTATAAGTGGCAGAAGAAAATCTTATCGCTAGGGGCTAGGGGGTAAAATAAAGCGCTTCAGGACTTCAGACGCTTCTAGCTGCCAAGGCGCAATCAAGGTGATTAATTCCTCAAGCCCTTGATTTGAAGGCATTTTTCCCTAACCCATAGCAAGAAAGCCCGCAGCTAAAAAAATAATTGAAAAAAGTGTTGACATCTTTGGGAAACGAAGTAATAATAGTGATCGCGCTCGAAACTTGGGACTGTAGTTCAATTGGTTAGAGCACCGCCCTGTCACGGCGGAAGTTGCGGGTTCGAGCCCCGTCAGTCCCGTAAAGTCTACCTACAAAATACTGATTGCGATAAAATTTTCATCCTGGCTCAGAGGCATGTTGCGACAATTAATCGGCAAGATGGCTATGGATGCTCGTTTTCACCAACTTTTTTGTAACGGAGATAGTTTGTTGTGACAGTTAGAGTTCGGATTGCGCCTAGCCCTACGGGGAATCTACACATTGGCACGGCGAGAACGGCTTTGTTTAATTACCTGTTCGCCCGTCATCACGGCGGTCAGTTTATCTTGCGGATTGAAGATACCGACTTAGAACGCTCAAAACCGGAATACACCCAAAACATTCTGGATGGCCTCAAATGGTTGGGATTAACTTGGGATGAAGGGCCAACTTTCCAAACCAAACGCCTCGACCTATATCGCCAGAAAGTACAAGAACTGTTAGATAAAGGCTTAGCCTATCGCTGCTACACCAGCGCCGAAGAACTAGAAGCGATGCGGGAAGCCCAAAAAGCCAATGGACTTGCCCCCCGCTACGATAACCGGCATCGGAACCTGACGCCAGAACAACAAGCAGCCTTTGCAGCCGAAGGTCGCAAACCCGTAATTCGATTCAAAATCGATGACGACCGGGAAATTAGCTGGAATGACATGGTACGGGGAACGATTAGCTGGAAAAGTAGCGACCTCGGCGGCGATATGGTAATTGCCCGCGCCGGTGATGCGGGAGATATTGGTCAGCCGCTTTATAACTTTGTAGTCGTGGTTGATGATATCGATATGGAAATCACCCACGTGATTCGGGGTGAAGATCATATCGCCAACACGGCTAAACAGATTTTGCTCTACGAAGCTTTTGGCAAGCAAATCCCCTCGTTTGCCCATACTCCCCTGATTCTGAATAAAAAGGGGCAGAAACTCTCGAAGCGGAGGGGCGTGACTTCGGTTTTTGACTTTAAGGTGTTGGGTTATACACCTCAAGGTTTAGTCAATTACATGGCTTTGCTGGGTTGGTCGCCGCCAGACTCGACCAAGGAAATTTTTACTTTGGACGAAGCAGCAAAGGAATTCAGCTTCGATCGAGTTAATAAAGCTGGGGCGAAGTTTGATTGGGATAAATTGGATTGGGTCAACAGTCAGTATCTGCACAAGATGTCGGTGGCTGAGTTAACTGACTTACTGATTCCCTACTGGCAGTCAGCCGGGTATGAATTCGATCCGGTAAGCGATCGCGCTTTCTTAGAACAGATTGTGGCATTGATTGGCGCTAGTTTAGTCAGGTTACCAGTAAGCGATCGCGCCCGACTAGAAGAAATCACCGCACTTGACCCCGACCTATCTCAAGTGCAAGATGCAGTAGAAATGAGCCGGATCTTTTTTACATCAAACGTAGACTTCAGCGCCGAAGCTCAAGCACATTTCCAACAAGCAGGAGCAACTGAAGCGCTCAAGGCAATTTTAACTGCCTTAGATAGCACTGAATCGCTAACTGAAGCAAATGCTGGAGAAATTCTCAAACAAGTTACCAAACAACTCAACGTTAAAAAAGGATTGGTAATGCGAAGCCTGCGCGCCGGATTAACCGGGGAAGTGCATGGCCCAGACCTGATCCAATCTTGGCTGCTCCTGCATCAAAAGGTACTCGATCGACCTCGGTTGCAGCAGGCGCTAGAACGCTTATCGTAACTAAGCTAGGAACTTTGTTGCCAGTCTTATCGTCCCTGAAGGTGCAAAACATTTGATACACGATTGCCGCTCCGCAATCCAGCGTTAAAATGCAAAACAGCTTGCAAAATCAAGGGTCAAGATTAACAGTAAAATCGTTCCCAGGTTCGGCCTGGGAACGATTAAAAACTGCAACAAAAACAAAACCAGTTTCTTTTGTCGGTTTATTTTTACTTTCTGCTGTTTGCTGTTTAGTAACCCAAGCGGGAGTTCAGGCGCAGAAAACCCAAAATATTACCGTTAGCCCTGGCTTTTCTCCCAGTCCAATTACAGTTCAAGGCGTTGGTGGCGGTTCAGCTGCCATTACTCAAATTGCTGGTCGCCAAGAAACAGCTAATGGCCCCTGCGTAGGTTTTTCCAGTGCTAAACCCAACCATAATTTAGTTTTGAGTTCTTCTTTTAACTACCTCAGCATTCAAGTTGAAAGTCGAGAAGATACAACGCTGCTTGTAAGAGGGCCTGGGGGAATTTGGTGCAACGATGATTTTAGAGGCAAAAATCCCGGCCTTGCGGGTGAGTGGTTGCCTGGAACTTACGAAATTTGGGTAGGTTCCTATGGCAAAGACAAACAAGCACCCTACACGCTGCGGATTTCAGAACAGCGTTAGAAAAGCATAACGCGACCGTCATTGAGAATGTAGATCGTGCGATCGCCCGGTAAACGTCCCCCAGATATTAACACCACCCGCAGGGTATCCGGATTCGGTTGAGAAAGCCTCGCCGTCAGTACTCGCGATACCGAACTCCAAAACATCAGGGAAAAATTCGGTTCCGTCGCGGGCCACCGTCGAAATCTCAACAACTGTCCCGGTTTAATGGCAATTGCGTCAGTTCCCTCTATCTTTTCCGCCAAAAGCACCGTAACGCCGGTTTGATTTACCACCTCTACATCGATGCGCTGTCCGGGTACAAATCCCAAGGGCGGCGGCGGACAATTGTTTCCCCAACAAGTTCCGGCTATGGCGAGGTTTTTGTTTTCTGCCTGTCCCAAAATTAGGGCAGTTGCGACTAAGATCGCTGGCAAAAGTTTAGACATTGTAGATATTTTGTAGTTTATTGATTGTTTTGATAGCTTATCTTAAGCTATCTGTTGGTTGTATTTATTTCCAAATATTTTTATGGTTTGTTGATATTTTTGAGCCGGGAAATAAATTTCCGGCTCAAAGCTTAAACCCGTTGAAACGGGTTGATTTTTTTTGGCTTTGGGTTGTGTTGGGAGCCGGGAAATAAATTTCCGGCTCAAAGCTTAAACCCGTTGAAACGGGTTGATTTTTTTTGGCTTTGGGTTGTGTTGGGAGCCGGGAAATAAATTTCCGGCTCAAAGCTTAAACCCGTTGAAACGGGTTGGGTTTGTTCGGTTGTCACCTCATTGCTGAGGTTGCTATGATATTGCTAATTAACCCGTTAAAACGGGTTTTAGCTTTAAGCCTGAAATTTATTTCAAGGTTATTATGTCTTTTTGGCGAACTTATTATCATCTAATTTGGGCAACCGAATCTCGTCTACCTTTAATTACCAGCGATCGCGAATCTGAACTTTACGGTTATATTATCGGAAAAGCAGATGCTGTTGGTTGTATTGTGCATGCAATTGGTGGGGTAGAAGATCATATTCATTTAATCGCTTCAATTCCTCCTAAAATGTCGGTAGCTGAATTTATTAAGACAATTAAGGGCAGTAGTGCTTACCATATGAATCATACGCCATCTGCTTCTGGTCTAGCATTTAGCTGGCAACATGGATATGGAGTTTTAACGCTGGGAAGTAAGCAATTGGATGATGCAAAGGAGTATGTGAATAATCAGAAATCTCATCATTTGGGTGGAACGGCGATTCCAGCTTTGGAAAAAATTGCGGAGGAAAATAGGATGCGGCAATAGCCTTGGAATCAGCCTTGAAATAAATTTCAAGCTGAAAGCTAAAACCCGTTAAAACGGGTTAAAATTATTAAGATTTTTGAGCGGGCGATCGCTGCCAGATCAATTATGCAAACAACCCGTTAAAACGGGTTTGAGCTTTGAGCCGGAAATTTATTTCCGGGCTATGTCCCGATTTATATCCAGGCGATTATTGGTGCTACAGTAATTGATAGCTGAAAAAGCGATCGCACCCTATACCGACCCAAATCAATTATGCAAATAACCCGTTTTAACGGGTTTAAGCTTTGAGCCGGAAATTTATTTCCGGGCTATATCCCAATTTATATGCAGGCGATTATTTGTACTACAGTAATTAATTGGTGAAAAAGCGATCGCACCCTATACCGACCAAAATCAATTATGCAAATAACCCGTTTTAACGGGTTTAAGCAATAGCCCGGAAATTTATTTCCGGGCTATTGCTTAAAGCAACCGCAACTGACCAATTGCTTTTCCTCCCTCAACTTCAGGTGCATCTAACCACACCTCTCGATCTCCTTCTAACAAACTTTGCGCCGCTTCTAGCATTTCAGATGCAAGACTTTTGAGATCCGATCGACTATCCAAATAAGTTTTCAATGCTTCCATTGGGTCAATGCTACTACCAACTCCCAATTCTGGCACGCGAGGTCGAGCCAATTGACTGACTAATTCTGCTTGAATTGTGTAAGTGTGAGCTTCTTTTAAAGCTTGGTGCAATGATGGGGTATCAATTTGATCCAATTGTTCGGAACGCAGTTTATAAATCAACCGCACGACTGCATCTTTTATATCTTTTTTCCCAATCGCTTTGATTAAAACTGCTTGCGGGTCTTCTGCTTTAGATAAATCGACTTCAATCGTGCAAAATACTCTCACTGGCAACGCACAAAATTCCCAATTAACGTTACCTTTTTCTAATTCAATTAATACAAAGCCTTTGTCTTCTTTTTCTTCGCTGAAATCTACCCGTTCGATGCTACCGGGATAAATCACTGGAGGGTCGTTAGATTGATTCAGATTTTGATGTTTGTGGACGTGACCTAAAGCAACGTAATCAAAACAAGGTCGCGTCAGCATAGAAATCGGAATTGTAAAGCCTTTTCCAACTGCTAAAAAGCGTTCTGCTCCCAGATTAGCCCGGTCTGCCATTAAATGACCTAGCAAAACGGTTGGTACATTTGGATCTAAGCGTCTAATTTCGCCTTCTAATGCTGGTTCTAAGCGCTTAATTAATAAATCGTTAACGTCAGCGAGGGATAAACCTTCGGTTTCTTTACGAGTTAGTAAGGTAGAACGAGTTAACCAAGGTAAAGTAATAACTTGGACTGCGCCATTACTGGTTTCAATGCGGTGGGTGTCTAAGCGATCGCCCACGACAAATCTAGGCACTCCCAAGGTACGATAAATGCATAAACTCGCCCCACCCTGTCCTTGCGCGTGTTGGTCGTGGTTCCCCACCAACAACACCGCCGGAATGTCAGCATCCGCTAAACGCCGAAACTGACTGGCAAACTTTTCTTGCACTAAAGGCGCAGGCGTCGCGTCGGGAAACGCATCCCCGCCAAATAATACCAAATCAACTGGTTCTTCAATTGCCCGATCTATGCAGCGCGACAAGGTATTGACAAAATCCTCCAACCGTGTATTTAGACCCGTTTGAGAGTTAATTTTACCGTGGGAAAAACCACTTCCCATGTGGATATCCGAGAGGTGGAGGATTTTAATCATGGTTGGTAATTGGTAATTGGTAATTGGTAATTGGTAATTGGGGGATTCCTCAATTATTACCTATTACCTAAAAGAGTAATTGGGTATTGTTCATTTTTACCCATTACCCATTACCCATTACCCATTACCTATTACCAATTACCCAATTAAATATGAATTCCACATTCAGTTTTACCAGTTCCCCGCCAGCGTCCGGCGCGTTCGTCTTCGCCTTCTCCAACTTTGGTGGTGATTGGTTCGTCGCCGATGCTGGGATAACCTTGGTCGTGGAGAGGATTGTAAATTACCCCATGCTCGAATGCGTATGCCCAGGTTTCTTTGCGCGTCCAATAGGCGACGGGATTAACTTTGAGTCGGTTTTGGTTATCTATTTCCAAAACTGGCATTTCGGCGCGGGTGGGCGCTTGGTCGCGACGGCGTCCGGTAATCCAAGCTACGGTGTTTAATTCTGCCAAACCTCTGTTTAGGGGTTCAATTTTGGTGATTTCGTGGAATTTGAGGATATCTGTATCCCACAGCGCTTCACCGTACTTGGCGGCAAATTCATCGCGGGTGTTAACGTCTGGAGTTTTGTAAGTTCTCAGATCTAGGTTGTAGACTTCAGTCGCTTTTTTGACTAATTCCAGGGTTTGGGGGAAATGGTACAGCGTGTCTAAAAAGATTACTGGTACTGGCGTTGCGGGTTTGAGGTCGCGGTAGAGAATATCGGTAATTACCAGATCGTCCACGTTGAAGGCGCTGGTTTGTACAAAACCCGTGGGTATATTCTCAACGCACCAGGCTAAAATTTCTCTGGGATGGGCGGATGCAAATTTTTCGTTCAGTTCGTCGAGGTTCAGTTTGTCGAGATCGATCGAGGTTTGGAGGGAAGATGCCATCGTCGGGTTTTACTATTGTTCTTACACAGTAATTGTACCTTGAAACGCACATAGCCCGATCGGGTAATGAGGTTTATTGTAGTAGGGGAAGCGATCGCTCTCCCCCCAACTAAGGTAAACTGCTAATCTGTCCCCCGGCACGAAACACAGGAGGATATGTGAAAGCAGTCCTAATGACAGCCCCAGGCGCCCCAGAAGTCCTGCAACTACAGCAAGTCCCAAACCCTTCCTCTCCAGGCGATACAGAACTTTTAATCCGCTTAAAGGCAGCAGGCATCAACCCCATCGACACGAAATTGCGCCAGCGCGGCACTTTCTATCCCGATAAAATGCCAGCAATTTTGGGATGCGATGGTGCTGGTATCGTCGAAGCTGTCGGTGCTGGCGTGGAGAATTTTCGCCCCGGTGACGAGGTATATTTCTGCTGGGGCGGATTGGGCGATCGCTATGGCAATTACGCAGAATATACATTGATAGACGAGCGATTTGTTGCCCAAAAACCCGCTTCCCTCTCCTTCGCCGCAGCAGCAGCAGCACCCCTGGTTTTAATCACCGCTTGGGAATCTCTCTACGATAGAGGACGCCTGGAAGCTGGTAGAAAAGCTTTAATTCATGCTGGTGCGGGTGGTGTCGGTCACGTCGCGATTCAACTGGCAAAATTACAAGGGGCGAATGTTTGCACCACGGTTAGTTCCCCAGAAAAAGCCGATTTTGTCCGCAGCTTAGGCGCTGATGAAGTAATTTTTTATCACCAAACTGATTTTGTTGGAGCAACTTTAGATTGGACGCAAGGTGAAGGCGTAGACTTGGCTTTTGATACCATCGGTGGCGATATTTTTGCCAAATCTTTCCCCGCTGTTAAGATTTATGGCGATATCGTGACAATTTTGGAACCTGATGCTAAGACTAGCTGGAAAGTCGCGCGATCGCGCAATCTCCGCATCAGTCTAGAATTAATGCTGACTCCCATGTTGCAAGGACTCGTAGAAGACTTGCAACACCAAGCAAAAATTCTTTCCCAATGCGCCCGTTTAATTGATGAAGGCAATCTCAAAATTCACTTGAATAAAACCTTCCCCCTAGAAGCTGCTGCCGATGCTCATCGGTTGCTAGAAGCAGGTTCAATGATGGGTAAAATCGTTTTAAATATAGACTAGAGGCTTGGATAAATTATCTTGGCATTCCTGCCAAATTTGGTGCAAAAATGAGAGTAAAACATCGTCGTATTGCTTGCGATGTTTTTTGCGATCGTTTTTGATCGCACTCCACAAATGATTGAGTTCTGGTAATGTAGAACATTGTTGAAATTGGGATGCGATCGCATTCTTCCAATGTTCCAGCACCCGATAGCTAACAAACTCCCCGCCTTTATCTCGACGATGCACAAACAACACAAAACGCCAGCACTCAAATTTGACGATTATTGATTGGGAGATTCCCAACAATTTGGCTATTTGTCCTTTGGTAATGCGGAATTTCTTTGCAGGGTCAAGCCGCCTGAACAATGCAGTCATGGCTGATTTACTCCCAGCTCTAATCTTTAACTACTATTCTACACGAATGCAGAAGATTTGCGTAGTTAGTTCATAATATGTAATGCTCAAAACTTGAGTGCTGCGATCGCCAGATCGTGCTATTTGGTTGGTGAAATGGCTGGAATAGTTGACTTTAAGACTGCAATCGATCTGGAAAAACTGCGTCCTGTGAGATTCACAGAAACAGGACGCCAACGCTTGGGTAAGCTGATCAAAGCAGCTAGAGAGCATCTGGGTTGGTCTATTATCGAAACAGAATTCGCTACCAAGGCTTATGAAGCCGCTGTGTTTCAAGCCAAAGATTTACAAGTTCCCAGCGATATAGGCATCAGCAATGCCACCGTTAGCCGCTACGAGCGCGGCAAGTTGGATAATTTAGACTGGCGTTCTTTATCTTTGCTGTGCTTTGTTCTCAAGCCAACCGATCCGCTAACCGGGGAAGCATTGGAACCAGCGAATGCTCTGTATATCGCTTGCGAGCATCCGCCGTATAATGACGCCAAGTTGTATGAATAAAAGCGATCGCCCTAAATCTTTGCTTCCAAAGACTTGAGAAACTCGGTATTAACGCCTGACTCGCGAGTGAGGGCAATTTTACCAGTGCGGGCAATTTCGCGCAAGCCAAATTTTTGCAGTACTTGGACGATCGCGACCATTTTACCCGGATCGCCCACCACTTCGAGCGTCAGAGACTCTTCCGAAACGTCTACCACCCGCGCCCGAAAAATTTGGGCTAGTTCAACAATTTCCGAACGATTGCTGCTAGTGGCATTCACTTTCAGCAGCATCAATTCTCTTTCTACACAGGGGATTTCGGTAATGTCCTGAACTTTGAGGACATTAATTAGCTTGTAGAGTTGTTTGGTGAGTTGTTCGATAATGCGGTCATCCCCAGGCACTACCATCGTAATTCTAGAGACGCCCATTTGCTCTGCTGGTCCAACTGCAAGGCTTTCGATATTAAAGCCGCGACGGGCAAATAAACCAGCAATCCGGGATAGAACACCCGCTTCATCTTCAACCAAAACCGAAAGGGTGTGTTTCATAACCTTGTCACCTAAAAAAGCTTTCCATACCGCTAAATTTCCACCCGGAAAGCACCGAGCAAGTCCTACGATGAGGGATCTTATTTTATCGCGATTGAGAGCGATATGCCTCCGGCACGCTTCGCGATCGCAGCACTGCCAGGTCTGCTATTTACCCCCGCACAGGACATACTCTAACTCGCAGCCAGAGTTTCTTACACGAATCTATCTCTAGTTAGAAGCTGCTATTACGCTATATTTTATATATTTTTGCCAGGAACACCTCTAAATTTTCCAAAATCTTTAATTAGTTACTAGAGCCAATCGTTTTTGATAGGAGGAATAACGCTCATGGGTTGGTTAAAAAGATTGTTCGGACTGGAAAAACCGCAAAATGCTCAAACAAATCCGACACCAGTAGGGACAGCCCCTGGTGGTGAGACAATTCCCCCAGAACGAGTGGGATTAAGTGGAGAATACGACCAAAGCGGTTTAGCGAAGCGAGTTGCCTTAGCTTTTGACGAAGACGCCCAATTAGTAAATCTAGACCGCCTTTGGGTAGCGCAGACGGGTAGCACGGTAGTTTTGAAAGGAGAAGTGCCATCCCAAGCACTACTTAGCAAAGCAGTATCGGTGGCGCAAAGTGTCAGCGGTGCTACCTCTGTCCAAACCGACCAAGTCGCAGTAGGTTAACTCAGATCTTGCACCATTATCAACAAGCCTGAAAAAACCGGGTTTCTTGACGGGAAATCTAGGCTTTCAAGCTGAGCTATTGGCAAGAAACCCGGTTTTTAGTCAAGGTGCAAGATGTGAGTTAAGTTACTAGAGGCCGAAAAATCACAAGGGAGACATCAATCTCCCTTGTCGTTTTATGGTAAAGAAACGGATTTTTCATCCATCACCGATTCAGATTTGTCTTTGCTTGTACGCCAAGACTTAATCCAATCGAGGATAATTTGGTTGACTTGGTCGGGACACTCATCATGGGGACAGTGTCCGGCATTATCTAGCTCTACTAGCTGTAACTTGGAGTTGTATTCCAGAAACTGACTCGGACGGAACAGCTGGGGAGGAATCATCCGGTCTTGTTGACCCCAAATTAGCAGCATGGGAATGTCTAATTTAGACACGATTGTCTTGGCGCTGGGGCCGAACTCGACCTTGGTCATAGCTTTAAACAGGGCATAGAAAGCTTGAGCCGAACCTCGGTCAGCGGCAGGGCCGGTTAAAATGTCTACCAGTTCGTCAGTGACAGCTTCTTTGTTAGCGTAAGCGATCGCCACCCACTTGCGAACCACAGACGGACGGCGTACCACCTTGAAGACGGTTTTTAATACCAAAGGCGACATTACCAGATTTTCGATCGTAGCGATCGCCGGTCTTAGCAGCGCTGGAATTGCGTCATTCCGCATCGAAGGGTCGTGCAAGCTCATCATCACAATTCCTTGCACCATATCAGGATGAGCTGCTGCCGCCGCCGCACAAACCAGCGAACCGATAGAATTGCCCACCAAGACCACAGGTTGCCCGATAAACGCCTTCCAGAAATCGTAGACCTGCTCCACCCACAAACCGACATTGTAGCTAGCTACAGCCTTCTCAGTGGCGCCAAAGCCCAACATATCCAGCGCATACACCGGGTGGGATTGACTGAAAACCTCTAGATTGTGTCGCCAGTGTCCGATGGAAGCCCCAAAACCGTGCAACAAGATTAACGGCGTTGCTAAGGGGTCTGAATTTTGCGGTCGAATATAGGTATAGCGAGTTTGCCAACCCCGCCATACCCAATCCCGTTGACTTCCAACTCGTTGCTGCCAGTGCAAGGAACTTGTCACGATCGGTTTTGCTTAAAAAGAGTTAAAAATTCTTCACCTGACTCTTATGGTAACAATTTCGCCGGGAATTACGGCTGCAAACCCTTGATACGCTACAGGAAAACAGGGATAATAACCAGCCTACTGCTGCAAGAACTTGTTACAGAACTTCATGAGAATCCAGAAACCGATAAAAAATTGCTAGAGTGAATGGCAAGTACAAGCTAGCAGATTAATATAGGGCGTCGAAGCGTGGTTGACGAGATTGTATCCCTGAAACCGCGATCGCATCTACTGAAAACTGCTTCTTGTCAGTCCATCAAAGTTGTTATTCAAAGGCTCGCAGACCTCTTACTCAATGCCTGTGATCGAAAAAAAACGCACTCGTAATCTCCCCCAAATCAACGAACGCATCAGATTTCCTAAAATTCGGGTGATTGACACCGATGGTACCCAACTGGGGATCATGACCCCAGCCGAAGCCCTCCCAATGGCAGAGGAAAAAGAACTCGACCTCGTGTTAATCAGCGATAAAGCCGATCCACCCGTTTGCCGGATCATGGATTACGGCAAGTACAAGTACGAGCAGGAAAAGAAAGAGCGGGAAGCCCGCAAAAAGCAACACACTTCAGACGTGAAGGAAGTGAAGATGCGCTACAAGATTGAGGAACACGACTATAAAGTGCGTCTCAACCAAGCGCAGCGCTTTATCAAAGATGGCGACAAAGTGAAAGCTACCGTCATGTTCCGAGGTCGGGAAATCCAACATAGCGACCTGGCAGAAGAACTGCTCAAGCGGATGGCGACGGACTTGCAAGAAGTGGCAGAAGTACAGCAAGCCCCTAAGAAAGAAGGACGAAATATGATGATGCTGCTGGCTCCCAAAAAATAACCATTTGCTAGCACCATGTTGGAGCTGAGTGACTTAGCTCCTGCGTTGCTTGAGAATCGCCAATTTTGGCATCATATTTTTTTGGCATCATAAAGACCGAGCCGCGCTGCCGCAGGTAAAATGGTGAGCGCGTGCTTGGCTCTTATGTTTTGTGGCGAATCTTCTTAGCCCCCGAAGCCCGAAGGCAGGGTAAGAGCAGGTCTTCTAGTGAGGCATGATAACTCACAAAAATACCCAAGGCGAAATCAAATCGATGCTGGGTCATGCCGCCTGCTGGGGAAAAATTATGCACCAAGCAGTCAAAGCAGTCAATTGACAATAGAGCGCCGACTGCTCTTCAATCGCTAGTAGAAAGAAGCCGCGTGCTTGCTTTAGCTATGGGCAAGGGTGGGAATGAAAACTAAGTCAACAACCTGCCGCCAACCCCGACGGGTATGGCGGGTGGCGCTAAAAGATCGCCCGAGTTGACCGGACTTAGCCAGTAATGCCTGCGTTAGTAGCAAGCAAACAAGCATTCTCACCAAAGCCGTGCTTAGCTAGTATGTAGCTTGTAGAAATCAAAGATCGATCGGTCGTTTGGCAGACAGGTGTCTTTGAGAGCCTACCGACTACTAACATATGTTTCAGCTAACATCACCCCGCTAGGGAGGACTCAAGCAAATTTATTATGTCCAAAATTTTTGTTTTAGCTGCTAAGTATCAACCGCTAAACCCCATTCAGTCAGGTAAAGCGAGAATTCTGTTAGCCCAGGTTAAACCTACAATTTATCCAGAAGAGTTGTTGGGAATTGTCAGAGAAAAAACCTGGTTATCAAAAAATATCGATTTGCCAACAAAAATAATATAGCAAATAAATGGGAATTAATTCTAGAAATTAGCCAAAAATAAGGCAAACTTATTCATAGAAACTATGGTGATAGCTATGAATAGGAGTTTGTATTTTTATGGGGCATTTACTCAGACCAAAATATCCCCAATTCCAGCCACCACAAAGCTGGAACTATGGTGGGAGTATTCCAAGGGGAAATAAAGATGAAAATAAAAAATGCGGGGTTTCTTAGAGGCGGATTAGGACGGATAGTATTGCAGTGGCTAAATCTGCGTCCGGATGAATGCGATCGCACGCTGCTGATGTTCGTTGTTTATACCACGACCTCGGTAGGAATGCTGTGGTTAGAAAACAGCACGGTGGCTTTGTTCTTGGGGAACATAGGCGCAGACCAACTGCCCTGGATTTATATTTCCAGCGCAGTTTTGGGCATCGTCTTGGGCTTTTTATCGAGCTGGATGCAAACAACGTTACCCATGCGCCAGTTTATCGTTGTCACCGCCTTGCTGATCGCTGCTCCGCTGCTGTTATTTCGTCTAGGTTTACAAAACATCACCACCGATACGCAAAGTCTGGCAACTCAATTTAGCATCGCTCAATTGACGGTGTTTTTGATGCCATTGTGGGTCGATGTATCCAATGCGCTCAATCAACTCAATACCTCAATTACAGCGAACCAACTGTTCAATATTCGAGAAATTAAACGCACCTATCCTCTGATTAGCAGCGGTGTGTTGGTGGCAGATGTGCTGAGCGGCTTTTCCCTACCTTTTCTGTTGAAGTTGATCGGGCTGCCCAACGTCATCCTTGCTGCCTGTTTCATGATGTTGCTGGGCGCTTTGATTGTGTTTTACCTCACCCGCAAATACAAGCAGGCTTTTCCCGATGCGCCCCAGAGAGACGTGGAGGATTCTCAGAACGAAACGCGCACCCGTCGCCTGAGAGGGCCAGTGCGGCAATACGCATGGCTGTTATTGTTATTTTTTCTGCTCGCCCAGGGGCTGGTGCTGTTAATTGACTTTCAGTTTCAGACGCAGTTACAGCTGAAGTTCGAGGGGAAAGAGGAAGAGATCGCCAGTTTCTTGGCTTTGTTTAGCGCTACGGTAGGGCTTTGCGAATTGGCAACCCAATGGTTTGTCTCCGGGCGGGCAATCGAGCGTATGGGGGTATTTCGTACCATGATGCTACCGCCAACTACTCTGGCAGTGGCAGCTTTGTTCCCCTTGACGGGTTTGAATTTGTTTGTCGGTCTAATTCTGCTGAAGTTTCTCGACGACTTGCTGCGCTACACTCTACTTGCCAGTACGGGGCCAGTTCTATTCCAACCGATACCGGAGAACCTACGGGGGGCGGTGGAAACCCAAGCGCGGGGAATTGCAGAGCCAATAGCCACGGGCTTAACGGGAGCGGGTATTTTACTAGCAATTCATTTGATCGAGCGGTTCGTTCCCAAGGATACTAACCCGTTGCAATATCCCCTATTGGGTTGGTTGGTGATCGGCGGGATTATGTTATTCTCTCTCACTTGGCTGCTGTCGGTGTGGCTGTTGCGATCGCGCTATCTAAATTTGTTGGTTCTAAGCGCCCAAAGAGGACAGCTGGGAATTGCCAACGTCAATTTAGGCGTTCTCAAACAAGCAGTCGTGGAAGCGTTGACGCGCCCCGGTGCCGAAGAAGATAAACGCTCTTGTATCGAACTTTTAACTCAGATCGACCCGCAAAACGTCGGTGATGTTCTCGCACCGCTGCTCGTCTCCCTGCCGCCAGCTTTGCAGCGCCAGAGTTTGGAGGTGATGCAGGCACATCCCAATCCGATCTATCTCAGCCAAATTCGCGCTTTGATCGAAACCGCCTCTCCCGAACCAGACGTGCTGGCGATCGCTCTGCGCTACGTCTGGCTGACGGAAACAAATCCAGACCTGCGCCAATTACAACCTTACCTGCAACCAGAAGTTAACGCTGTCGTGCGGGGTACAGCCGCCGCCTTGCTGTTGCGCCTGGGCAATGCCAAGCAAAAGTGGGAAGCCACCAGGGCATTGCAGCAAATGCTGACCAGCAAAAAGGAAGAAGAACGGGTGATGGGCTGTCGGGCGCTGGGAGAAGCCAAATACTTACAAGCGCTGCGGCTGCAAATTCCCAAATTATTGCAGGATAAGTCGTTGCGGGTGCGCTGTGCCGTCCTGGAAGTGATCGGGTCAACTCGGCTGGAAGAGTACTATCCCTCTTTGCTGCGGGGTTTGGAATACAAGTCTACTCGCGAACCAGCGATGCGATCGCTAGTAAAGCTTGACAACGAAGCTATTCCTATGGTATTGGAATTGGCAACTAATATTCACAAGCCAGATTTGGTCAGGCGGTATGCTTGGGAAGTCATCGGTCAAATCGGCACCGTAGAAGCTTTGACGACGTTAGTGTCCAACCTGATGACGGCTTGGGGAAATACCCGACGCCAAATTCTGCAAATTTTGCTCAAGCTACCCCAGGAAGCCGGGATTGAAGCCGTGCTGGATCGCCTGGATCGCAGCGGCGTGGAAATGCTAATCGACCAAGAATTGATGTTGATGGGTCAGATGTACGCTGCCATTATCGATATCAATCCCGAACGAGTGGCGGGGCGGGAAGCCGATTTGCTGCGAAGGTCGTTGCGAGATGCGATCGCCGACGCCCAAGAGCGGTGTTTTTTACTGATGAAGTTCCTCTACAGTCTGGGTGCAATTCAAGCCGCATCGTTCAATTTGCGTTCGGGTTCTCCGTCTGATATGGCGCGGGGATTGGAGATTTTAGACCAAACGTTGGATATTCCCAGCAAGCGCATCTTGCTGAGTGTGATGGATCAGCACTCGGAACGGGAAAAACTCCAGAGTTTAATCGGGATGGTGACGTATCAGCCTCTGGGGCCGAGCGATCGCCTGCGCCGCTTGCTCTACCTACGTCACTTTTTGTCAGACTGGTCTTTGGCTTGCTGTTTCCATTTAGCCAGAGTCCAAGAATGGAGCCTCGCTCCCGAACTTACCTTGGGGTGTCTGCGCCATCCTACCGGATTCGTGCGGGAAGCTGTAATCGCTTACCTCAAACAAGCTTCCCCTGGCGTACTGGTGGATATACTACCTAAAATGCAACAAGATCCGGATCGCCTTGTAGCTGCACAAGTGCAGGAGATCATGGCAGAGTTAGGTACTAGGTAGTTGTCAGTTGTGTAGGGGCGGGTTGTACTAACCATATACGCAATCGGCGACAGTTTGTTTAAACCCGCCCCTGTCAGTTATCAGAGGACATATACTTTTTACCACTGACCGCTGATTGCTATTTCCTTCAGTAGATGACTAACGCGCATGTTAACTAGCGTTGACCGCTTATTATTCGTCCGGGGCGTCCCAATTTTTCAGGAACTGCGGGATGATTTTCTCGTCCGCCTAGCTTCTGTAATGGAGGAGTTATCTTTTCCGGCAAAACATACTATTTTTACCCAAGGACAAGAGGGACGCGCTCTCTATATTGTCGTTTCGGGTCAAGTCCGGGTTCATATCGGCGATCGCGATTTGGCTCAGCTGGGTTCTGGCACTTGTTTTGGCGAGATGTCTTTGTTTGACGCCGAACCTCGTTCGGCTTCTGTTTCTACCCTCGCTCCTTGCGAGTGTCTGGTGTTGACTCAGCAGCAACTCTACGAAGCGATTGAAGAAACGCCGGGAATTGCTGTTAATATTATTCGCCTGCTTTCCCGTCGCATTCGCGAGTTAAATCAAAAGTTAAATGCACCTGCACCTGTGGAGGAGAAAAAATTAGTTAGCTAATTGCTAATTGCTAATCGATCTCGACAGGATTATTGTTAATTTTTATGCGATCGCATTACCTAAAATTATGCGATCGCTTCTGGTTTGTGAAGATAGAATTGAACCGCAGAGGACGCAGAGGACGCAGATGAAGAAGTAGATAACTCAAGTTGCTAGTTATGAGGTCAAGCATTTTAGATCCCCCTAAATCCCCCTTAAAAAGGGGGACTAAGAATCCGGTTCCCCCCTTTTTAAGGGGGGTTAGGGGGGATCAAACCGACAATTTTTGAAACTAGCAACTTGCGTTAGTATAGAGATTGCTCGTTCTACCCCAAGACTACCCCAAGACCAAGATTTTGCTGTAGGGGCGAAGCATTCGGGCGATAATTTCTATAATCAACCCAAGGTTTTGTATCCGAATGCTTCGCCTTGGCGTTACGCAACCGATACAACCGGACATGATATGAACCACGAAGACGCAAAGAGCGCGAAGTAAGAAGAAAAGAGAGATATTGCTCTCTCTGCCTTTTGATAAAAATTATCTTGTAGTTTTGCTAATTTTATTGATGATTAATTGCACATAAATGGCACCAAATATCTCTCAAGCAAAGCGCTATCGAGAAATAGTCCGCTCAGATCTAAAACTCTTGAGATACCCAATTCCTCCCAATTTTGATTCAGATATTGCCTTACGTACTTTTCTAGAAAATCTCTACAATGAGGCGAAAGAAAGATTATCTAGTTTACTCAACGAGGGTACCCCAGAATCAACTATCAGAATTGAAAAGTCAGTTTTGTTTATCATTGCTGCTGGACTGTTTACATTCGGACGATTAGATGTTGCTGAAGATATTTTAACCGGAATTCCTGGTGGGAGGGGATCTATACGCCAACTTGCCTGGGTTTTAAATGTGCTTTTGCCAATGCCTAAAGATATGGACGCGCTTACTAATCCCGATGTTGTACTAGAATGGCTACAAGTTAACATTTCAAGATTAAGATGGGATGAAAGTTCAGAAAAATATATTCTAGAAAGCTGATGAAAATATATTTTTACAACTGAGAAGTTTTAGAAAAAGAACTAGAATAAATTCCTCCTTTTCATCGAGTAGCTTTCGCTCTAGACCGAGAGTTTCTGGAATGGCTTCGCACCTCCTATAACAACAACGGCAAAAGCTTAATTGACTTGTCATAAGATAGTCAACCAGTGCTGTAACAGACGCAACTGCTCAATCCGATAACGCTGCCATTGGCAAAGAACCCGCAAAACTTCCACGACTGACCTCGCCTCTACAATTGCGCGATCGCTTGACACCCCCGCAACAAATCATCGATAATAGTAGATTGTGCCCATTCCTGCTCGGATCAGGTCGAGGCATTACAAAGCTGTTTGGCAATCGGCGATCAGGAATCGGTACCAATTACCAATTACCCATTACCAATTACCCAAAAAGCTACCTGTACGGCAACTCTAGAAAAATCTCATGACTTACGCAATTATTGAAACCGGCGGCAAACAACTGCGCGTCGAACCAGGCCGCTTCTACGATATCGAACTGCTGAAGGACGAAGCAGATTCCCAAGTCACTATCGATAAAGTTTTGTTCGTCCAGCATGACGGCGGCGTCAATATCGGTCAGCCTTGGGTTGAAGGCGCAACGGTACAAGGCACGGTAATGCGGCATTTTCGCGGGCGCAAGGTTATCGTGTACAAGATGAAGCCGAAGAAGAAAACCCGCAAAAAACGCGGACACCGTCAGGAAATTACTCGCCTGATGATTGACTCCATCAGCATGAATGGTGCTGTTTTAGCCGCCAAGGACGCAGCAGCAACTCCAGCGCCAGACGCAGCACCAGAAGCCGTTGAAGCAACTGCGGAATAATAGAAACAGTAACTCCAGTTGCTAGTTACAAGCATAGCGATCGCTAATTGCTAATTGCTCATGCGATCTCTGTTATACAATTAGCGATTAGCTATTAGCTGTTAGCAATTCTAAAAATATAACTAGCAACTTACGTTAGTAGGAACAATAGAGGAAATCATGGCTCACAAGAAAGGTACTGGTAGTACTCGTAACGGACGCGACTCAAATGCCCAGCGTTTGGGCGTCAAGCGCTACGGCGGTCAAGCTGTTCGCGCTGGTAATATCCTGGTGCGTCAGCGCGGCAGGAAGTTTCACCCCGGTAAAAATGTCGGTATTGGCTCTGACGATACCCTATTTTCCCTGATTGACGGCGTTGTCACTTTTGAAAGAAAGGATAGAACTCGCAAGCAGATCAGCGTTTACCCCGTCCCTGCTGCTGAAGCTGCTAGCTAGCAAAAATCCGACACCTTTAAGGGTGCCGCTAGACAAACAAAGGCTGCCTACGCAGCCTGTAAGAATTTTAGCTCGCCTTCGCGGGCTTTGTTTGTCTAGCCCCATGCTTTAGCAAAAATCCGCCACCCTTAAGGGTGTCGCTAGACAAACAAAGGCTGCCTACGCAGCCTGTAAGAATTTTAGCTCGCCTTCG
>CAYXCW010000032.1:55828-65864 GCA_964463555.1 uncultured bacterium | reverse complement strand
GGGTTTTAGCTAAAAGCTGCGAAATTTATTTCTGTTGGCTCAGTGCAAGATGTGAGTATACTAACTAAACATGGGCTGTACTGGATTTGAACCAGTGACCCCCTGCGTGTCATGCAGATGCGCTACCACTGCGCCAACAGCCCTCAAGGTTTACTAATATAGCAAGATTAACTATCAAAGTCAACAAGATTGGATAAACCGGGTTTCTGGTTGCGTTGGCACGTTCTGGGAAACCCGGAATATGCGCCTCACGCAAATGCAGAGGAACCCATATCTGGCGGTATATCTTGTAAACGCCCGGAACCTACGGCAGAGATAGCTTCTTTCAGGGAAACATCCCCCGTATAAAGGGCGCGTCCGACGATAACGCCGTTGACACCAATTGGTTCCAAACTTAGCAAACTCAGCAAGTCGGTAAGCGAACTAACGCCGCCGGAGGCGATGACGGGGATGGCAATGCTTTCTGCCAGTTCTCGCAATGCCTCTAGATTTGGCCCTGAGAGCGTACCATCGCGATGGATATCGGTATAAATAATTGCCGCTGCACCTAGTTGTGCCATTTGATGTGCCAAATCGGTAGCGGCAACAGAGGAAGTTTCTAACCAACCATCGGTAGCGACTTTGCCGTTACGGGCGTCTATACCTACAACGATTTTCCCTGGAAATTCGCCGCATAAATCGGCGACTAGCTGGGGTTGCTTGACAGCGATGGTGCCTAAAATTACCCGTCCGACGCCTAAGTTTAACAGTTGGGCGACACTGGTGCGATCGCGCAACCCTCCACCCACTTGCACCGGCACCGATACCGCCTGCACAATTGCTGCAATGGCTTGCAAGTTCTCCGGCTTACCCGCCTTCGCACCATCTAAATCTACCACGTGCAACCGCGTTGCCCCCTGGTTTACCCACTGTTGCGCCACCGCCACCGGGTTTTCATCAAACACTTGCGACTGGGAATAGTCCCCCTGATACAGTCGCACGCATTTGCCTTCTAGTAAATCAATTGCTGGGATAACTTCCATCACTTTTGGATTTCAGATTTAAGATTGCAGATTTTAGATTTTATAGGACTTAGGCAGGTCGAGCCATCACCAAAGTTTCTCCGTAGATTAGATTTTGCCCTTTTAGGAGCCAAGGAAAAATTAATTTCCCCAACTCGCAATCATCTCCGCTTGAACAATAAGTAACTGCCAACTGTCCACTGCCCACTGTCCACTGTCCACTGTCCACTGTCCACTGTCAACTGTCCACTGTTGCAGGGGGTGGAAGTTCTGACAAAATTGTAAAGCGGATGTGATTGATCGCTAAATCTCCAATCGAAACTTCTTCCTTATTTACAGGCTTTCCATGTACTCTCAAAGTAGCAAATGGAATCCCTTTGCCAATTTCAATGTGATACCAAGACAAACCCATAAAAAAGCGGGTAGGATAGGGGCCATTATCAACAATATCATCCGGATTGGATTCCATTGGTAACCACCCCATTCCTGGTACGTAGAATTCCATCCAAACGTGATTGTAATCTGGATGTAAAGGAACCTGCTGATATTCGGCATATTTGGGACATTTATAGCGACCGACGGTGCGGCTGGGAATGCCGTTGAGCCTAGTTAAAGCCAGCAGGACGCCCAAATATTCCCCACAAGAACCCGTTCCCCTTTCTAAAGCTACATCTGGGGTGTCAATGTGTGGCTTAATGCTGTAAGAAAGCTTGTCATAAACATAGTTGCGAATTTTATAAATTTTCCGCAACATATTGGTTTCGGTGCCGATTGATTCTCGCGCAGCCTGACGGATAATAGCGCTGTCCATTGCCAAGTTATCGTTATCCGTCATGTATCTTTCTTTAAATTCCGGCGACAGCGGCGGAAGATTTTCCAAATCGCGCGGCGTGAGACGATATTTGATACTGCGAACTTCTAAAAGAGCTTTCCAGCCAAATAAATGCCGTTCGTCCGGTTTGAGGGAGTCAAATTTAAACAGCGCTACCCGCTGTCCGTCGATAATTTCTTCGGTAAAAGGGCGACCAATGGGAGAAACTGAAACTACTTTTTGTCGATCTGTATCAGATGGTAAAGCGATGCGCCATTCTACGTCATTTAAATCGATTTGTTCGAGGGGTAACATTTCCTCGACGTAGGACATTTCGAGTAAATAGCCGTTGGAGAGGGCGTAGCGCTTTTGGGGATTGTAGTCGAAGTGGAGGGGGTGAATAAACGTGCGATCGCGATACTCTATTTCGTGGGATGGCTCGGCGTTTGGGTTATCCCGAATATAAGGCTCATCGCCCGCATAAGCCACGTAAAGAATATCTTGCCCGATTTGAGCATCGGTGCGGAACGCTAACCCTGTAGGGCATTCAAACGGCGTCAGAACGCTAAATTTAATCTCACCCGTCGCCCGCTCAAGACAGTATACGGTTTGCTCTAAATCATCCGAAACCCAGATTTCTTCAGAGCGCACCGTAAGATGTTCCACGCCAATTCCAGGGGCGTAAAATTGGGTAATCTGCTGTCCAGTCTGGCGGTTATAAATAAAAATGTACCCTGCTTTCTGACAGGAGACATAAACCGTAGATTCCCAAACTGCTACCGAGTCGGCGCTATAGGGCAAGGTGGCAAAGTGCTGTAGTGGGGATACACCCTGGGTCTTGAGTTGGTTCAAATTGCAGATAAAAACGCTTTCTTCCCGCGTCACCCACAGGGTATCTTCCCATACAGCTAAACCTGTGGCTCCTTCAAAGTCTGCCACCTGATGGGGGTTCAAAATTACTGTATTGTCGCTGGTAATATCAATTTGCAGTAAATAACCGCGCGCCGAGTCTACGGCAATTAGCGTATCTCCTAACAAGGCAAGGCCGTGCAGGGCATAAGCGCCAAAGGGTCGGATCGTCCGTTGCCAGGGATTTTGTTTGGTAACAAGTGCAAGTGTATCGGGAATCATAAGATTGATTATGAGTTGGGAAGAAACAATTTTCAACTGAACCGGAGGAACACAATCTCCAAATTAACTATCTTTTATGGTTGTTCATTTCTGCCACAAGAAAGGTTCTATTATGACTGGCACAAAATTTGTTTCAGATTTGCTCAAGCTGTCGATGGGGATATTGTTAGCGGTGGCTATCCCCGATGCAGGTGTGGAGTCGGTGCAAGCGCAGTCGCGCTTACCCAGCAATCAAAGATTATCCCCTAATTGGGGAAACTTCAGGCCACCTTCTAATCTGGGCAGACCGACGGGGCGGGAAGGGGGCGGTTCCCGCGGTCCCTGCATCGCGGAAACATCTTCTACGATTGATAATCCGATTGCCTTGGTGCCGGTAAATGGCTTTGGCACTACTTTGGTAGCGCGTCCGACCTTTTTTGTTTACGTGCCTACGATTAAGCGCGGAGAAAAGCCTCAGATGCAGTTTGTGCTGAGAACGGCAGACAACCGAATTGTTTACAGCACCACACTCTCAACGATTCCCTCACCTGGGATTGTCAGTTTTAGCCTGCCAGATCGGGTAAATTCTCCCAGCTTGGAGTTGGGCAAAACTTACAAGTGGGCTTTTACTTTGATCTGCAATCCTAATGATGATGACCGTTCCGATAGTCAATTAGCCGCAGGTTCAATCCAAAGGATTGCCTCACCGTCTCAGATGGTGAGGGATTTAGCCCAAACAACTTCTCCCCAGGACAGGGTGGCGGTTTATGCCCGTTATGGAATTTGGTACGATGCCATCAGCGCGATCGCCAATCTCCGTCGCACTGCTGATAACCCCGCCCTGCAAAATGATTGGCTTGCACTCCTCACCTCTGTAGATCTGCAAAAAATTGCCAATCAACCCCTTATTCAGCCTTTAACGGCAAGAGAGACGCAAAGCAGACCTGCTTCTCGCCCATAGAGCCAACTATTTCCCTGTCGGTCTGCAAGACTCAATTTTTAATAGGCGCTGGAAAATTGTTTAACCTTCGGTAACAAGCACAACATAAAATGATATCTCGACGGCTTTAATTGCAGGTGCGGAAAGCTTGTGAAGTTATTTGTTTACCACACCCCCGAACTGACTCCTAGCGGTAGCGTACCCGATTGCGCGATCGCTGTAGATGTCTTGAGAGCGACTACAACAATGGCAACTGCCCTGGCATCTGGAGCCGAAGCGGTGCAAGTGTTTAGCGATATTGATAAACTCTTACAAGTCAGTGCGGCTTGGCCCGAATCAAAACGGATCAGGGCTGGGGAACGCGGCGGGGCGCCAGTTACTGGCTGCGATATGGGCAACTCTCCCCTCGACTGCACGCCAGAACGAGTCCTGGGACGGCGGTTGTTTATCAGTACCACCAACGGGACTCGTACTTTACAGCGGGTGCAGGACGCGAAAGCCGTTCTGGCAGCCGCATTTGTCAATCGGCAAGCCGTAGTGAAGTATATTTTGGCACAGAACCCGGAAACAGTTTGGGTAGTAGGGTCGGGATGGGAAGGCAGTTTTTCCTTAGAGGATACCGCCTGTGCGGGAGCGATCGCTTACGGAATGCTCGCAGAATTGGGCGCAGCACCGGAAGAAATTGCTGGTAACGATGAAGTGATTAGTGCGATCGCCCTATATCACCAATGGAAAGATAACCTCTTGCAGCTAATGCACCACGCCAGCCACGGTCAGCGCCTCCTGCGCTTGCACTGCGATGAAGATTTAAAATATTGCGTGCAAACCGATCTGTTGGATGTGCTGCCGATACAGCACGAACCAGGTGTTTTAGTCAAGGGGCAGTAGCAATATTGCCGATTTTAGATTTCAGATTTTATTTCCTTCTGAAATCTAAAATCTAAAATCTAAAATCTAAAATTCGATCCCCTTGCGCTCTGCGCCATAATTCAAAATAAAAGTTAGCTCCATAGCACGGAATAATATGCCTAGAACTCAGCGCAACGATAATTTCATTGACAAAAGCTTCACGGTAATGGCAGACATGATCCTGAAGATGATGCCCGCCAACAAGAAAGCCAAAGAAGCGTTCGTTTACTACCGCGATGGCATGTCCGCCCAGGCAGATGGCGAATACGCCGAAGCTTTAGACAATTACTTTGAAGCCCTGAAGCTAGAAGAAGACTCGAACGACCGCAGTTACATTCTTTACAACATCGGACTGATTTACACCAGCAACGGCGAACACGAGAAAGCATTGGAATACTATTACCAAGCGATCGATCTCAATCCCCGCTTACCCCAAGCTTTGAACAACATCGCCGTAATTTATCATTATCAGGGAGACAAAGCCAAAGAAGCAGGGGAAAGCGAAGCAGCGGAAGTTTTATACGACCAAGCCGCCAAGTATTGGCAAGAAGCAATTCGCCTCGCCCCCAACAACTACATCGAAGCCCAAAACTGGCTCAAAACTACAGGGCGATCGCAAGCAGATGTGTACTTTTAGGTAATGGCTAATGGCTAATCGCTAATGGCTAATAGAAAAAATTACCCATTAGCAATTAGCCATTACCAATTACCAATTAGCAATTACCAATTACCAAAATTTATGATCGACCGCGACCAAGTCCGCAAAGTTGCTTTACTTGCCCGTTTAGAATTAACCCCAGAGGAAGAGGAACAATTTACCACCCAGTTGGGTAGTATTTTGGAATATGTCGAACAGTTGGGCGAGTTAGATGTCAGTAACGTAGAACCCACAACCAGGGCAATTGACGTCAGCAACATCACGCGACAAGACCTACTACAACCTTATCCGGATCGAGAAGCCATCCTTAACAACGCACCAGAAGGGGATGGCGACTTCTTCAAAGTGCCGCAAATCCTCAACGTCGAAGAGTGAATTCTCTTTCTTAAGCCCCCCTTGGCAAGGGGGGTTTGGGGGGATCGGCTTTACAACTAGCAACTTGCGTTAATACCCTTTTCGATAGATGAACCGCCTTCCTAAGATACGTCACTGTTGTGGATGGAAATCTTAGTGGAGGCCAAATATATGGATAGCAATCAAGGAACCAGCGCCATCAATAACCTAGAATACGACTTGCTTACAGTATTGCAAAACAAGTCTGAAGCGCTCAAGGCATATGAAACCTATATCCAAGACGCCGAAGAAATCGGTTCTCAGCCTTGTGTAGAACTGTTCCAAAAATTGCAGCAAGAAGACTTGCGTCACGCACAAGAACTGCGCCAGCACCTGCAAGAAGTAATGCAAAAAGGTAAGATGTAATTTCGCTGCAAAACAACACAATATTGTAGGGACACGGCAGGAGAAAACTTTGATCTGGCGACAAAACTTATTGATGCCGTATCCCTACGCCCGATTGATTTGACTGAAAATAGCAATATTTTCGGTGATAACGATTCGCGCTGCATTTGTAGCATATATAAGCACTTGCTCGTCTGGTATTTTTTGATTGGCTTGTCCAGCTTCGTAGGAAGTCAAAACGTCATAGCCAAGTGACCTCAGCAAATAAACCATTTCCATCGGGAAGTTTTCATTAGAATAGAACTTCACCATTTACTAATTCTCAGCTATCCATCGATCTATTTCTTCTCGGTTAAGTTCGTAATAATTCCTCACCGCTTGCAGATCGAGGAGAGTCAATCCAGGGTAATTATGCAGGAGTTCTGAATCTGTTGCGCCTTGTTGTTGGTAGGTAACTATCGTCCACACGGGAATGCGCGTATCCCGAATTCGCGCCGCACCCCCACAAATTCCAGGGGTTTTGCTAATTGGTTGCTGAAGCGTTTGGACAAATTTAAGCGTTTCTGCCAGTAGTTCATCGGGCAAGGTTTCAATTGTTTGGAGGAGTTGTTCTTTGAGTGTCATGACCGATTTTTATTCTCCATTTTCTTCAAAAAAAGCTTCTAAATCCCGATCGCCTCTGATAATTCTCATAATTTCAATGCCATCGTTCGCGATGCGGTAAAAGATAATGTAGTTTTGCAAAGGAATACCGCGCAAGTAGGAGCGAAATTGACTATAGCTGCGTCCCATTAGCGGAAATTGTGTCAAGTAGCGGCATTTTTTCGTGAATTCGTCGAGGAATCGTTCGCCTGCATCAACGTTACGTGCGACGAAATAGTCGGCGATTTCGTCAAGGTCGCGAATCGCTTCAGGTGAGATAATATATTGGCTCATGGGCGATTATACCGATCGAGCTTGGCGAAATTTGGCTCTGATCTGAGCGATCGCTGTTTCACCATCAACTCCTTCACCGCGATCGAGTTGTGCGGCTGCAATGTCGATTTTGGCACAAACTTCTTCCACCCAAAGATTGTATTGGTTGCGCTTTTCTAACAGCCGTAGCGCATCGGTAATAACTTCGGAAATATTGGTATAGCCCCCGCTAGCGAGTTGGGCTTGGATGAGTTGTTCTTGTTCGGGAGTGAGGATGATACTCATAGGTCAAGAGTTTGTTTGTCAGTAAATATTGCTCAGACGGTAATTTTGGGTTGTTTTCAATAATATAACTACAATGATTGGTATTTAGTAAATACATCAGAATTCTGCTTGGCTGCGGCTGTCTCGAACAAACTGGCGGCATTCATCGAGATCGTCGCTTTGGCAGGTTCCAGCAAATTGTAGGAGGTCGATCGCTTTTTTACCCCGTTTAATAGGTGCAAGCGTGCGGAGGGAGCGAGAAGGAGCGATCGCTTGCAGAATATCGATAAAATTGCTGACGAGGGCAAGTTGTTCGGGAAGTAAACTGTCTAGTTGTTGGTTGATTTTTTGTCGCAGTTCTAGGGGAGTCATCGGTGTTCTCTCCAGTTGCATGAGTGTCTGTACTCCATTCTAATCAGTAATCAGATTGTATTATGATAGAAATGAGATCTAAGACTTGTCGCAGCTCGATCGCTATGTCTGCCAAAGACAGATATCATGAAATAGTTAAAACAGCTTTACAAAAAGACGGTTGGCGCATTACTCACGATCCTTATCCTCTGCAAGCAGGTAGCTTGGACTTAGAAATAGACCTTGGTGCGGAGATGGCGATCGCAGCAGAACGTGGAACTGAAAAAATTGCCGTTGAAATCAAAAGCTTTCTGGGTGCTTCTCAAATTTCCGAATTCTATAGCGCACTAGGTCAATTTATTACTTATCGAGCGGCTTTAGTAAAACAAGAACCGGAACGCCAGCTTTATTTAGCAGTTCCCAAACATATTTACGATCGCTTTTTTATCATGCTATTTATTCAAGAGCTAACTGAGCAGAATCAAGTGCCTTTGCTAATATACAACATCGAGCAGGAGAAGATAGTACAATGGAAAAACTAGATTGTTATCGCAACTATATCCAGCAATTGCTGACGGAACGGGCTGCAAAACTTTGGGATCGTCGGATTCAAGCTCAGACGATTTTCGATCCGATTCACGACCATTATCAACTGGTTTATGTGGGCTGGCGCGAGTCAGAACGCATCTATGGCGTGGTGGTTCATGTCGATATTGTGGATGGCAAGATTTGGATTCAACAAGATGGGACAGAGGTGGGGATTGCTAATCAATTGGTAGAATTGGGTGTGCCGCGATCCGATATTGTTTTAGGCTTCAATCCGCCGATGATGCGAAAGTATACTGAGTTTGCAGTTGGCTAGTATTGTGTCCACTGTTTCTCTATCTTTTCTACGTCTTTCTTTGCGCCGAGTTGGGTGAAAAGTTGGTGGGCAATTTCGTAGTGTTGTTGGGCGAGGGTTGGTTTACCGCGTTTGGCTTCTAACTGCATTAAGCGATAGTTGACTTCTGCAATTCCTGATAAAGCGCCCAATGTTTTAAAGCGATGTTCTGCATCCTTGAGATATTGTTGAGCGAGATCTAAATTTCCACGTTCTAATTCGACTTCACCCAACGAACCCATCGAAAAATTAGATCGAGGTCAGTAAAGCGAACTTCTATCTGTTCAATGGCGACTAGATTCATTGAGGCATCTTCCCGAATTGCGGTGTGGGGACAGCCGCCAGTTTCCACGCCGACGATGCGATCGCTCTCCAATGCCTGAGAACGCACCAAAAATTGTGCATCTTCCTGAGTATAGATATCGTTTGTCACCACCGCAATGCTGTATTGTTGGCGCATCGCTTTGCACAGCGCATCGACTAACGCCGTTTTCCCCGATCCCACTGGACCTGCAACTCCCACCCGAAACGCAGTCATAGATTGTTTTTCCTCACTTACAGTTGACAGTTGATAGTTGATAGTTGATAGTTGACAGGAAGCAGAGAGGCAAACGAGATGGTAGAGCCAACAAAATGTTCTAAATCTTCCCCATTTTCCCCACCTGACCAATGGCCTTCACGTCCCCCACGTGAGCCATCTGGCCCACCTAACCAACAGCCTTCACGTCCCCCACCTGAGACACATCCCCCACGTCCCCCAAATAACCCACCGAAGAACTTGACGGTTGTCCCCATTGCGGCTGGCTATACTCAACAACTATAGGTTGCCAGACCATAAACCCGGACGGCAACTTGTAGGAAAAATCTAGATAACGCTGCCCAAAGCCGCTGGAAGGGATCTCCCGTACTTAGAGTGATAAATTTATCTACTAATTTGGTAGGTTGGCTTGAGCCAAGCGAAACCCAACTTTCTAGGCGTCGGAGTTGGGTTGAGGAACGAAACTCAACCTACAACCTTTATGCACAAAGCTTTTCACACAATCTATCAGTTTTTATTATCACCTCAACTACGGGAGAGCCTATTTTATCTTGCCTGCCCTAACTCTTTGCCAAATCTAAAATAAAAGCTAAACTTCCCAATCTCTCCACTCTTTCTCTATGTTTTCTACATCTTTCTTAGCACCGAGTTGGGTGAAAAGTTGATGAGCAATTTCGTAGTGTTTTTGGGCGAGATTGAGATTGCCTTTTTGTTTGTAGAGTTGAGCGAGATCCCAATTGGCCTCGGCAATATACCAAATCATGCCGAGTGCTTGCATTTGTTTGAGAGCTTGTGTAAGAAGTTCTTCGGCTTTGTCGAGATTGCCGCGTCTAAGTTCATTTTCACCTAAGCAACCGATTGATATTGCAATACCCTCGCGATCGCCTAATTCTTCCTCAATTTGCAAACATTGTCGATACA
>CAYXCW010000032.1:20291-55728 GCA_964463555.1 uncultured bacterium | reverse complement strand
GACGCTCAGCCGCCTCCCAATTGCCGCGTTTGCGTTCGATATCGCCTAATTGTCCCCAAGAAGTTGCCATCCCGGTGCGATCGCCTAATTCTTCCTCAATTTGCAAACATTGTCGATACAGACGCTCAGCCGCCTCCCAATTGCCGCGTTTGCGTTCGATATCGCCTAATTGTCCGTAGGCATAAGCAACACCAGAGAGATCCTCTAATTCTTGCTTAATTTGCAACGACTTCTGAAAATTCGCCTCAGCTTGATTCCAGTCGCCAACCGATTTCTGAATGTAGCCAATCCATTCCAGACACTTAGCTAATTCCGATTTGCGATTGGCTTTTTCAAATTCCCGTGCAGCTTGCTGAAGGGATGCGATCGACAATTCCAAATCTGTTTGTGGAGATTTAGACAAACCCCGTTGTACTTTTTGAAAGTAAGTTTTGCCCAGAGTTTGATACAAACTTCCCAACAAGGGAGAATCGGGTTCTAATTTTTTTAATTTATCAATTTCTTGCTGTAATTCTGCGATATTTGGTAAAGCTTCATCCTCGCGCGGGGCTGGAATTTCCGGGATAATAACATCCTGCGAGAAACTGGGCGCATCCGATGGTTGAAAAAATTCAAAAACTCCCCCGCGCCAACTCCAAAAATCCGGCGCTTGTTTAGCCAATTCTGCCGCAATCCGTTGCGTCACCCACAACACAATCGGAAACTGAAAAGATCGCAGCGCTTCCCGCGTCCACTGTACCGAAAATAGAAAGGTTTCCAGGGGAGATTTTTCCTGATTCAGGCGCAAATCGAGCAAGTCGCTTGCGCCCAAAACCGTAACCATAAATAACTTGTCTAACTCAGTTGGAGATTGTTTTTTTACTAGAGTTTCTAAGCTTTGTTTCAGACTTGGTTGCAGTTGAGCGACTTTGATGCGATCGCAGCGCACGCCTTTTGACCTTAATTCGGTTTCATAGGTTTCAATTAACTCATCTCTGTACCTGCGATGATCGCAAATAGCAATCAGCAGATTCAGCTTGCCAAAGCTAGATTGAATTGACAGAATCAGCTTTCGCAGGTTGCGCTTATTTTCCTTTTGATAATCCGCGTCTAACTCCTTCATTCCTGACAATTAGCAATTAGCAATTAGCAATTACCGATTTGGTTTCCTGTTCGGCAGTTTCTTTTTTAGTTGTAGTTGTCCAACCGATGAGCGATCGCTTAACGCTGTCTAAAACTGCTAGGTTAATTTTAGTCGCTTCACTCAGTAATTTCAAGCCAATTGCATACAAAATATTGACGTGACTAACATCAGACATTTCAATTAAATTAGAAATTGAAAAAAAGACCGTAAAGTATTTTTCTTGCATTTCAACTGCAAAGCGTTTGAGCAAGGTAGACTTACCACAGCCTCGATGTCCAGCAAAAATTACTTTGCCATCTTTAGCAGAAGCTTCCACCTCTCGCTTTAGTCTAACCAGCACTTCACGACCGTATTCTACTCGAAAGCGCTCAATGTCTTCTGGCTCTATCAGTGGGAATAAATCTAAGTCGCGATAAGCTTGCTGTAACTGCTCCATTAATGCTTGATTCATCGCTTTCTGCCTCAGTAACTTTTTCAATAATACTTGAGGCAGGCAATAGTCTAATATGTGTTGCTATAAGTTTGCTCAATCCCGGAGCTAGGGGGGATGCGATCGCCTGACGGGGGGTAGAGATCCGCGGGTGGCGTGCGCTCCGCCCATCCCCCGACACATTTGCTCAAGATATTGCAGTAAAATTGAAGTACTTAGCTGGAGATATATGGGGGCAAAAGATCGGTTTCACGATACCGTGAAGCGTGCTTTGGAGAAAGATGGCTGGACGATCGTAGCGAATCCACTTCAGTTTAAATTTGGCAATGTTAAATTTGAGGTGGATTTAGCAGGCGATCGCCTAATCGTCGCTGAACGAGAAGCAGAAAAAATTGCAGTAGAGGTAAAGAGTTTTCTCAGAGCATCTACAATTACCGATTTTTATGCAGCATTAGGACAGTTTTTGAGCTATCGTTTAGGCTTGAGAGAAACCGAACCCGATCGAGTTCTATATCTAGCCGTACCAGATGACACTTATCAAAGGTTTTTTCAATTATAGTTTACCCAAGCTGCTGTTAAAGAGTACAACCTTTTTATCGTAGTTGATGACTATGTAAATGAGGAGATAGTGCAATGGATAAAGTAGCCCAATATCAAAAATTTATTCAGCAATTAATCCTGGAATATTCCCATAATGACCCAGTAGAGGAAGGCGTTGAAACCCAAATAGTTTTTGACACAGAACGCCATCATTATTTCTGGATGAATATTGGTTGGAATGGCACTCGTCGGGTTTATTATTCCATCGTTCATTTTGATATTAAAGATGGCAAAATCTGGATTCAGGAAAATTTAACTGAAGCCGATCCAGCCGAAGATTTAGTTAATTTAGGAGTGCCGAAGGACGATATTGTTTTAGGTTTACAGCCTCCGTATAAACGTCCTTACACTGACTATGGCGTAGCGTAATTAATTAAGATTAAATTAAAGTTGAAACTCACTTGGAGGTGGCGATGGTTCTAATTCCCAGCAAGTTAATTGAGCAAGAAGATCCGCCCAAGTCGCCTAAAGAAACTCTGCCGACGATGTACGATCTACCCAGCGAATTCCCGGAGGAACCTGGTTTGCCAGACGAATTTCACGATCTCCAACCACAATTGTTAAGTCGAACTCTGCGTTTAACCGAATACTCGCGCGAGAATTGCTTCACCGCCTCTGATCTCAATCTGTACTACGATGTTAAGCATCCTTTATGGCACAAACGTCCCGATTGGTTTCTAGCAGTTAATGTCCCCCGTCTGTACGAAGGCATTGAACTGCGCCGCAGTTATGTCAGCTGGCAAGAAGGACAGCATCCTTATGTGGTGGTAGAATTCTTATCACCCGGAACTGAAAGCGAAGATTTGGGACGTTTTTACAGTCAAGTTTCCAATGGCTCGCAACAGGTAGAGAAAATAGATCTCAAGCAACTGACACGTCCAAAACCACCGGCTAAATTTGAAGTTTACGAAAAGTATCTGCGCGTTCCACACTACATCGTTTACAGTCGCTACACCCAACAATTGCGATATTTCAAATTGGATGGCGGACGATATCAAGAACAGTCAATTCAACCGCAGAATCCGCGCATTTGGTTGACCGATTTAGAGATTGGTTTAGGCATTTGGTCAGGAGTTTTTGAGGATGTGCCGAGTGATTGGTTGCGATGGTGCGATTTGCAAGGAAATTGGCTACTTACTGATACAGAACAAGCACAACTAGAAAAAGAACAAGCACAAGCTCAACTGCGTCAGGCTGCCCAAAATCTCCTGGCGGCGGGAATGGAGGTTAGTCAGATTGCCCAAATCTTGGGCTTATCCGCATCGCAAGTGCAGGCTTTCTTTCAGAGTAGTTAGGAAATGTTTATTTCACTTTTTCCTGGATGAATACCAGGATATCGGCTGTCAGTCTCTTTAAGTGAGCAATCTCAGCTTGCATTTTGGTAATCTGCTGCTCAAGTGCCAAAATTTTATTTTCGGGTGACATTACAGGAGGGATTTTGTTTTTGGCTGACTTAATGGCTGCGATTAGTTCTTCGCGGGTAAAAGGTTTTTTAAGAAATTCAAAATATGCAAACGGTTCGGGAAATTTTTCTGTTACCTCGTCTTTGCGTCCAGACATCACGACTAAAGGAATTCTCCGGAGTTTTGGATGAGCTTGAATTTGCTGAAAAGTTTCCCAACCGCCTTGTTTTGACATCAACCAATCCAATAAAATTAAGTTGGGTCGTTCTCGATCGATTAAGGCGAATCCTTCAATCCCATCTTTGGCGTCTAGAATTTCAATCTGCGCTCCAGAAAACATATCTCTAATCATTGTATGGATGACGCGGCTGTCATCAACTATTAGAACCTTTTTTTGCTCAGACATAACTGACTTCTCCAGCTAAGCTGTTCTCTGTATTTATATATGTCTGAGCAATTTAGACCTATGCAGTTTGACCGCAAATCTGTTGTAAGGTAGGGGTAAAATCTGGATAGGAAACAGCTGCTGCTTCGGCACGATTAATTGTAGTTGTGCCTGTTGCATTGAGGGCGGCGATCGCTAAACTCATAGCAATCCGATGATCGGTATAACTATCCACCTCGGTTCCCACGAGCGGCGTGCCGCCGGTAATTTCTAACCCATCGGGTAATTCGCTCACTTTCGCACCCATGCGGTTTAATTCGGACGCCATTACGGCGATGCGATCGCTCTCTTTCACCCGCAATTCTTCTGCATCCCGTATTACCGTCGTCCCAGAAGCAAAAACTGCCGCGACTGCTAAAATCGGGATTTCATCTATCAATCTTGGTATCACATCACCGGCTATTTGGCAAGCTTTTAGCTGACTATGACGCACTCTTAAATCGGCGACGGGTTCCCCAGCAACTTCCCGTTGATTTTCCAAAGAAATATCCGCACCCATCATTTCCAAAACTTCTAAAACTCCCGTGCGGGTGGGATTAACGCCGACATTTTCGATCAATAATTCCGAACCCGGTACAATTGCCCCAGCAACTAACCAAAAAGCAGCAGAACTGATATCACCAGGAACGATTACCGTTTGTCCTTTTAGCTTAGCTGGGCCAGTAACCGTAACGCTATTCGTTTCTGGGTCTATGCTTAATTCTGCACCAAAAGCCTTTAACATGCGTTCGCTGTGGTCGCGAGAAAGCGCAGGTTCGGTAACAGTTGTTTGCCCTTCTGTCATTAATCCTGCTAACAGAATGCAGGATTTGACTTGGGCGGAAGCAATGGGGGAATGGTAATGAATTGGCTTTAATTGCTGTCCTTGAATCGCTAGGGGGGCGAGAGAATTGTTTTTGCGTCCCCAAATTTGAGCGCCCATTTGTTGTAGGGGATTGACAACGCGGGACATAGGACGACTTCGCAAAGAACTATCGCCAGTGACGGTAAAAAATCTACCTTGATGCGAGGCTAAAAGTCCCAGCATCAATCTTAGGGTAGTGCCGGAGTTACCCGCATTTAAAATATCATTGGGTTCTTGTAGTTGACCCAGCCCAATTCCCTGAACTGTGACCA
The DNA here is from genome assembly GCA_964463555.1 of uncultured bacterium. GTDB lineage: Bacteria > Cyanobacteriota > Cyanobacteriia > Cyanobacteriales > Aerosakkonemataceae > Microseira. The sequence continues at coordinate 50,611 of CAYXCW010000032.1, read as the reverse complement.
ATTCTGTATTCAACTGGGAAATTTCTGCCCCCATCGCTTGGAAACAAGCGGCGGTGCTGCGGGGATCTTCCCCCAAAAGCAAACCTTGAATTTGGGTTTCGCCAGAAGCGATCGCTCCCAACATTAACGCGCGGTGAGAGATCGATTTATCCCCCGGTACGCGGATGCGTCCAGTCAGGGATAACCCCTCAAAGGGTTTGCGAACCAGCAAACACTGCTGATCCCCGGTAGTTTTCAGCGTAACGACGGCATCTGACATTGGGATAGACTGGTGGAAGACTGCTCGCGTTAGATCCTACCGTTTTCCCCGTCCCATCGATACCATCCGAAGAGTTGATATTTGGGATTTTGGCTCGTGAAAAGCTCGCCCTACGGGTGTTTCAGATGTAGAAATCCACCAAGTTACTTCGGAAAATGGGATCGATTGTTGTGAATACCTTTGATTCAGGGGAATAAAAGAATATAACCTGCTGCTACAAACTCAAAACTTCAATGCTGACCCATCACCGCAAACCCGTGAGTTTATCCCTAGTTTCCACCGATTTGCCGATTTGGTCGATGGTGGAAACCGCCGCTACGCTGTATCAAAAAGACCGCGATCGCTTTCACTTACTGATGAGCGAACCTGCGATCGGGAATCTGGAACCCACCGATACGCCAGCGATCGCAACCGCCTCAACCCCGTCCAAGGAAAGACTTTTATGGTTAGAGATTTCGCCCCACCGCGCCATCATGACCATGCAAGGAAACGGTAGAGTGAGCTATCGTCACTTTTGGGAACGAGGCGTATACGGATTAAGCCGTTATTGGCTGCAAAGCGAATCGTTAAAAGCTAGCGGACATATGCGCCTGCGTAACTTCACTCGTAGTTTAAAGTTAGTCGGTGGAACTTTACCAGAAAGTCTGCGATTGGAATACGAACTTTGGTCGGAAAAAGTGCAACTAGGTTGCTATATTTTGAATCTAGAAATCCATCATTAAATTAAGCAGATTGAGAATGGTAATGGGTAATCGGGAATTGGTAATTGGTAATTCGATTAGATGATGTCCACTGAATTGCCCATAATAAAAAAATCTCACAGAGTTGTTGCTTAGGGACACGGCATCATACCTATCTCGGATAAACAGATAACGTTTATCTTGCCGTGTCCCGGCTGCTAATTAACGCAAGTTGCTAGTTACAAATATGGTTGGTTCGATCCCCCCTAGCCCCCCAAAACAGCGGGGGGAACCGGATTCAAAGTCATTAACGCAAGTTGCTAGTTACAAATATGGTTGGTTCGATCCCCCCTAGCCCCCCAAAACAGCGGGGGGAACCGGATTCAAAGTCATTAACGCAAGTTGCTAGTTACAAATATGGTTGGTTCGATCCCCCCTAGCCCCCCAAAACAGCGGGGGGAACCGGATTCAAAGTCCCCCTTGTTAAGGGGGATTTAGGGGGATCGACAATGCTTGACCTCATAACTAGCAACTTGACTTAATTATGGGCAATCGATCGAACATGATAAGCTAACGCGCAGCTAATAAGTATATTTCTAATAGCGGGATAAAACTGCCAATCCCTCTCTTTGGCTCCCCCAGATCCAAGAGCTTCCCATGTACAAATTAAATGCGTAACAGCTGATTATTGGGGGAGAGAATTCTGACAATTAGCGCTCGGAGATCGCCTTGAAACTAGATAGTAAGCGCTCGGTCAAACGCTTACTATCTATTAAGCGGTTAGTAATATCCTCCTACAAGGCTGTAAGTTAATCCAGCCAGAACTAGAGAGGTAACGATTATATAAATCAAATCGCGCCGCCAGATAAAAGCTAATAGTGAAATAACTACGCGCAGGATTGGTGTGGCAATGAGTACTAAAAGTCCCAATTGAATAATGCCTCGGCGACTCCCTGCCAAAATTGCATTGATTACACCTTCAACAGAGCGGAACTCGGAAGGAGTCCCGCGAAAGATGTGGTAGTCAGCAGGCTCGAAACCGTGACGAATTAGGTACAAAATGCCACCTAGCAAAACAATGGCGCTGGCTATTAAAACCCCGTATTTGAGTATGTTGCTGAGCAACAATTCGAGGTGCTGTTCGCTGGCTGTTTTTTCCAGGTTTCCATTAGTATCAAACTCACAGTTATGGGGAAGTTGTACTGCTGTTTTTGCTGGCTGTTGGGGGGTAATTTCTTCTGAATCGCCGTCTGGGATTTCCAGGGAAAAGGGGAAAGCGATCGCGCGCTCAATACTCCGCTTTATCTCCTCTATTTTTAGCGATGCCGATGCCATCCAACCCGCATTAGAATTAAGTTTATACATTAGAATCCCCCAGTTAAACTGTTGTAGACCATCTTGAAAGCCATCATGACTAGAACAAAACTAAAAACCACTCTGAGAACTTTAGTTTGAGCGCCGACTAGCACTTGTGCGCCTAATAAAGCACCGGGCAATATTCCCAACATCACCGGCATTGATAGTCCCGGATCGATGTAACCTCGTGCTAGGTAAACTCCCGCTGATGCGGCTGCGGTGACGCCGATGGTGAAACTGCTGGTAGTGGTAGAAACTTTAAATGGCAGACGCATAATTTGATCCATTGCTAAGACTTTAAACGCTCCCGAACCAATACCGAGTAAACCGGAAATTACGCCTGCAATCCACATGACGCCAAAGCCAAGGGGAACAGAACTAGCTTGGTAAGGAACGAGTCCATTAGCAGTTGGATAAGTACCGCTGAGTTTTAAATGAGTGACTAAGGGATCGGTTGATTCGCTTTCAATATTTTCGGGTTTGGGTTGTTGGGAAAGATAGGCGGAATAAAGTAAAACAATGGCAAGTACAACAGCCAGGGCTTTGGTAGAAACAAAAGTGGCAATTAAAGCACCGACTATGGCACCAATTGTGGTGGCGACTTCTAAAAACATTCCCATTCGCAAATTAGTGAAGCCTTTTTTAATGTAGGTAGATGCGGCACCGCAGGAAGTCGCAATTACCGATACCAAAGAAGCACCAATTGCGTATCGGATATCAACGCCAAAGACGGAAGTTAACAAGGGAACGATGACGACTCCACCGCCCAATCCGGTGAGCGCCCCGATAAAGCCAGCAGTCAACGAGCCGAGCCAAACTAATAAAGTAAATTCCAGAATGTTCAACCTTCATACCTCTTTTGGGTGTGAGAATTAAAAGCGATCGCTCTCTGACATATCGCTTGTTTTTTACCAGATGTTTGCAAAGGAAACTGCGATTTTTCCCCTACAATACCCACCTATTGAATTATCCCCAAGGAAAGGAAAACTACCTTGCCAATAGGGTCAGTTTATTTACGATGTTACTCTCTACGACGAGAAAGGCACCTAATCCGATTAAAACCAGCGGCAAAAGATTGTGAGAGTAGCGAGTTAATAAATTGGCGATATCTGGCTGGTGAGTTAATTTATATGCCGCAAAGCACAAAATTCCTACCAGGTTAAAAAACACGCCTAGAATCACCAAGAGAATTTCCCAGCTAGTGCTGGTAAACAACGGGAGGTAGGTGCTAATGTTGTCAGTCCCGTTGGGAAACGTGACCGCAGCCACGTTATAAATGTATAGATTTATAAAGTTGGCAAGAATCAATCGCTTGGACGACTCTGTTTATACTTTAACCTTCTCTGACTCATTTTTTTCGGTATCGAATAAACAACCGATCCAGATCGGGATTGGTAATAGTTCCAATAGTTCAAGCCAGGGGGATAGGGCAATGACGAATGCCGCGAAACGCAGATATCGATTGATAACGATGGGGAAATCTTGCATCATAAAATACATCGTACTGGACTTTGAGCGCTAATTTAGTTAAAATACAGTAAATCGAGTGAGATTTAGTATTTTGGTAGACAAGGATCGAACAACTCAAGCAAGAGCCGAGTTGAGCAAGACAGGTGTCTGCTCAATAGCGGTTCAACAACAGATGGTGCGCGAGAAGGATTTATGGATTATTTGTTACTACCGCTATTGAGCTTTTTTGTGGGGATTGTTGTTGGTTTAACGGGAATTGGTGGCGCGTCTCTCATCACCCCGATGTTGATTTTTGTCTTTCAAGTACCGCCAGCGATCGCTGTTAGTTCCGATGTGGTTGCTGCCACATTAATGAAAGTTATCGGCAGCTTCAAACACTGGCAGCAGAAAACCCTCGATCCGCAAGCCGTCAAATGGTTGGCATTGGGAAGCGTCCCCGGATCGCTGTTCGGAGTGGTAATTTTACACCTGCTCAAGCAAACGGGAGAACAAAACCTAAATAACGTCCTCCTCCACTTAATTGGATCGATGATTTTATTAGTCACAGTATTAGCATTGAGCCAACTGTTACTATTGAGTTTTTTCCCCAAGTTGCAGTTACCCGAACTGCCAAAATTTGATTTAAAAACAAAACCGGGGCGCATTTTGGCAATCAGCGTGGGAGCAGTTTTAGGCTGTTTAGTTGGTCTAACAAGCGTTGCGTCTGGTTCGATGTTTGCGCTGGCGCTGATTGCATTTTTCCGTCTAGATTCTCGTAAATTAGTCGGGACGGATATTTCACAAGCAGCAGTTTTATTGTTCTTCACTTCCCTCGGACACCTCTTCCTGGGAACTGTTGATTGGAGTTTAGTTTTACCGATATGGATCGGCTCGGTGCCAGGAGTTTTAATCGGTGCTAAACTTTGCAAAATGGCTCCTCAACGTCCGCTGAGATTTATTATTTACACCCTATTGATGGTGGCAAGTTTAAAGTTGGTTTATCAAGCGTAAGGGGATTTTAGATTTTAGATTTCAGATTTTAGATTGATTTTAAATCTGCAATCTGAAATCTGAAATCTTAAATTTAAAATTGACCAATTACCCACGCCAGTAAGCTAAATGTTCCTCTTTCGTACATAATAAATAAACCCAAAGCAATCAACACAAAAGGAACGACTGCGTTACCGTAGCGACTTAAAATATAAGCAATGGTAGAGTGACGGGTTAAGAGAAAAGCAATGGCACACCAAACGCCTACCATTACAAAGAATACGCCGAGAATTACTCCCAGACGGGCAAGACTATTCCCAGCGAATAAAGGGACGTAGACGCTGATATTATCGCCGCCATTGGCAAACGTTACCGCTGCAACTTTATAAGTTTGGGGATTTAAGACGCTTAAAACAAAAGATAAAATCGGATTTCTGGCTGAAGACGGGTTAAAATCGCTGGTGACTGTCTGCACTTCTGTTGCTTCTTGTTCGTGATTTACCAGTTGCTTAATGCCAATGGCGATCGGAAGAATTCCCAGCAGTCCAATCCATTCTCTCGGTACTACTAAACCACCAAAAAAACCTGGTAAGCTAGCGATGATAATTAATCCAAAACCCAGGTATTGACCAAAAACAATATGCCTGCGACGGAAATTGATATTTACCTGGGAGAAAAAGAGCAGAAGGATAATAATATCGTCGATATTGGTTGCTGCAAAAGCGACGATACTTTCAATCAAAGCTGTTGCCAATCTACTCATATGATGTCCGGTTGCATCGGTTGCGTAAGGTCAGGGCGAAGCATTCGGATACAAAACCTTGCATTTATTGGAGCAATTATCGCCCGAATGCTTCGCCCCTACAAAATATACACAACCGATGCTACCGGACACGATATCATATACAATCTTGCACCATTATCAACAAGCCTTCAAAAACCGGATTTCTTGACCAAAAATCTAGGCTTTCATGAGCTATTTGCCAGAAAGTAAGGTTTAGCCAAGGTGCAAGATGTGAGTTTACCAACCATCGGTTTCGGATTCAGTCCAAATTTCCAGATCCAACTCTTTGAGATAAATCAGCGCATCTTGAATCCGGGTATTTTGTCCTTGCAACTCGAGGTCAAACCAACCATCTCCATTGCCATTAGCACCGAGAAGAGCAGCAGTAATATTGACGTTTAAATTGTAGTCAGATATCAGCTTAGAAATTACGGGTTCCCGGTGATATTGCTTGGGAATTCTGATCCGAATTCGTTTTTGAGCAATCCGATTATCTTGAGATATTGTGGTTTCCATTTCTATTTCACCTCTTTAATGCGGGTTTTTCGTTCCAGAATTTCTTTCAGCACTAGGGTGACAACTGCTAGCAAGGCTAACAATACTGCTGCCGAATAAGCGGCTTCGGTTTCATATTGTTTGTATGCTTCTTCCACGAATAAAGGTAAGCTTTGAGTCTTTCCGGCAATGTTTCCAGATACGACTGAAACCGCGCCGAATTCCCCCATTGCTCTAGCATTGGTTAAGATCAAGCCGTAAAGTAATCCCCAGCGAATATTGGGCAAAGTCACGCGCCAAAATATCTGCCAATCATTGGCACCTAAAGTTTTAGCGGCTTCTTCTTGATCGCTTCCGGTTTCTTCTAAAACGGGGATGACTTCACGGGCGACAAACGGCATACTAACAAACGCCGTTGCTAGTGCCATTCCTGGAAAAGCAAAGATAATTTTGAGATTGTGTTCCTGTAACCAAGAACCAAGCAACCCGTTATTTCCATAAACCAACACAATCATTAAACCTGCTACTACGGGGGAGATCGAAAAAGGCAGGTCAAGAATACTCAAAATTAAAGCACGACCGGGAAATTTACGCCTTGCGATCGCCCAAGCTGCACAAAGTCCAAAAACCGTATTCAGCGGTATGGCAATGGCAGCCAGCATCACCGTCAGCTTGATGGCATTGAGAAAGTCGGGTTTGGTTAAATTGGATAAAAATGGCCCGAAACCCTTTTTAAAAGCTTGGTAAAAGACATTCAGGGCAGGAATATACAGAACCAGGGCTAAGTAAGCGATCGCTATCCCAATTAAAACAACTGGAACCCAACTTTTCTCCTTCTTTGATGAGTTTTTACCACTCAACGGCGGCGCAGTGGACAGATCATTTTTAGTCATATCGTCTTCCCCAAGCTTGTAAGATATTAATTCCCAACAACATCACTAATGAAATTATCAGCAGCACCACGCCAATCACCGTTGCACCGGAATAGTCGTATTGTTCTAAACGCTGAAAAATCAGTACAGGCGCGATCAAATCTTTAAACGGAGTGTTAGAAGCAATAATCACCGTTGAACCATACTCCCCAACCGCACGAGAGAAACCCAACGCCACACCCGTCAAAATTGGCGGAAATAAAGGCGGTAAAATTACGCGCCAGAAAGTTGTCCATTGAGAAGCACCCAAACACCAAGCAGCTTCTTCCATTTCCTTTTCAATTTCCTGCATTACGGGTTGCACCGTCCGCACCACAAAAGGTAGGGAAATAAATATCATCGCCACCCCTACCCCCAGACGGGTAAAAGACACTTTAATTCCCAGGGGTGCTAATAGCGAACCAATCCAACCATTGTCGCTATAAATAGTTGCTAGGGTTAATCCCGCCACCGCAGTTGGTAAGGCAAAAGGTAAATCGATCGAGGCATCAACGAATCGTTTTAACGGAAAATCGTAACGGACTAAAACCCAGGCAATTAAAGTACCAAAAACGCCATTGAATGCCGCCGCAATTAACGAGGTGGTAAACGTAACATCGTAAGTCGCCAGCGCAATCGGACTGGTGGCAATTCTCCAAAATTCAGATGGACTTTCAGTACTTGCTTTCAGAAACATTGCCCCCAGCGGGAGAAACAACATCACCGTCAGATATCCCAGGGTAATTCGCCAAGTCCAGGGCATCTGGAATAGATTTCGCAGGAAATTCTGACCTGTTGGGGTTCTTTTAGAATTGACTGGATTAGAAGAAATAGCCATCATCAACCAATTGTATACGTCTGGATTTTAGAGTCATTAACGTTGATTTTTGCTTTGAATTTGGTCAAATACAGCCCCATCCTCGAAGAATTTCTTCTGAACTGCATCCCAACCGCCGAATTGTTGAACTGTTCCCAGTTGTTTTACTTTGGGATACTTATCTGCAAATTCCTTGGTTTGAGCGACTGTTTCATTGACTGGGCGAAAGCCGACTTTAGCAAATTCCTGTTGCGCTTCTGGAGTAAACAAGTATTTGACAAATGCTTCCGCAACTTCCCGCGTGCCGTGTTGATCTACGTTCTTATCTACCACGGCAATCGGATTATCAATCGAAATATTGACTTCGGGAACAAAATAATTGACCTTTTCGCCTTTCTGTTGTGCCAGAATCATTTCGTTTTCATAGTTGATCAGCACATCCCCTTGACCTTGCTTGAAAAAGGCATCGGTGGCTTCGCGAGCATCCCTGGTTAAAATGGGGACGTTTCTATAAACCTTGGTGACAAAATCTAGCGCTTTGGCTTCATCACCACCCGTTTTGATGACCCAATTCCAAAGTGCTAAGAAATTCCAGCGAGCCACCCCCGATGTTTTGGGATCGGCGGTAATCAGTTTAACATCATCTTTCCCTAAATCTGACCAATCTTTAATTGCTTTTGGATTGCCCTCGCGCGTCACTAATGCGGCAACGGATTTAGAAACAATGGCGTTGTTAGGAACTTCTTGTTCCCATCCTGGTTGAATTAATCCGGCTTTTTCGATTCTTTGGGTGTCTAAGGCGAGTGCCAAGTGAACGATATCCGCTTCCAAACCATCAATTACCGCGCGAGTTTGAGAACCAGATCCGCCATAACTGGTTTTGAAAGTGACGTTTTGGTTGCTCTCTTGCTTCCACTTTTCGACAAATTTGGGGATAATGGCTTCGTGCGCGGCTTTGGTAACGGCAAAGGAAACCAGGGTTACTTCCACATCTTGCTTGTTCTGTGCGACTGGGCTAGCGCCTGGACTCCCCGCCGGAGCATTGCTCGTGTTTCCACCTGAACAGGAGGCGATCGCAACGCTCAAACTCGCCCCTACCAAAAACAGCGATACAAAACTTTTGACCGAACTCAACCTCAATCTATTGCTGAGTCCAGCTAAGCTTTGCGATCGTTTCCACACCTGCTGCCACAACCTCATGCCATTGCCTCCTGCTTATCTACGGTTTTTCGGTAGGGTTACTGTATTTTACTGGTAAAGATCCATACTACCCCCCTGCCAAACAAAACGCAAGCATAAACTCCGAAATCTCTATGGATTAAGTCGAGATTTAAGAAAGATTTCAGAAATACGCATTGCGGCGCAAGCAAGCTGAGCAATTGTAGGGTATCTTAAACTCACATCTTGCACCAAGCCGAGAAATAAATTTCTGGCTTAAAGCTAAAACCCGTTAAAACGGGTTAAAACCTTGATGAAAGTTAGCTAAAGCTAACTTAAGCTTTCAGCCCGGAATTTATTTCTCGGCTGTTTATCGCGTAGGTGCAAGATGTGAGTTAAATTAACTAACTACCCGGCGATTCAAAAGTTCAGCTACCTGTTGATTGATTGCTTCATTAGCGCCAAAATTTCCCTCAACTTCAATGTCTTGAATTGCCGCGCGATCGCCAAATAAACCCCGAATGGGAAATGCTGACAAATCCTCACAATTGTAGAAGTTTTTCCAGATAATTTCTTTGGCATTGTTGGAAATACCAATTTGATCTGGTAGCAAGGTTTCACCTTGAGCAAAAGACTCAATTATATGGTGCGATCGCATCATCAACATAGGCAAAGGCGATGCCATACTCACCATTGAACCTAGTTCGATTCTGCCTCCAATTGCCGCCCGCCGCCAAAACTGATGGCGTTCTAGTGTTTCCCGATCTTCTGCTAGTAAAATATCGCTGGCGATAGTGGGTTTATTGGAGAATAAACCTTGGAGAAAATCGTAGGCGATCGCACTACCCAACCCATGACCAATTAAGATTCAACTAAAGGTCGCCGCAGAAACCCGGTTTCTCAGCGCGGTTGATCTGAAAAATCTTTGATTCAACTAAAGGTCGCCGCAGAAACCTGGTTTCTCAGCGCGGTTGATCTGAAAAATCTTTGATTCAACTAAAGGTCGCCGCAGAAACCTGGTTTCTTAGATGGGATTTGGTAATAAAGGCTAACAATAAAAGGTTTCGGGAATTAAAAACCTTCGTTATGCCTTGGGGTTGTTATAAAATTTACTTGTTTAGTCTCCTGCAATACTTTTGACTATGGCTGCGATACAGACATTAGTTTATCGCCTGATTCTAGCAATTTCAACCCTACCGAGCGCCCAAGATTGGTTATTTTCAGCAACTATCTTACTGAGCTTGACAATAATTGCCTTACCGATAGGATTTTATCTGGGGTTTCTCGAAGTTGATATTTTAAAAGTCTCGCGGTTAAGAATTGCCACTATCATAGGATGGAGTTTCTTTTTTCCTGCTGTATCAGAGGAGGTATTTTTCCGAGTTTTACTTCTTCCTCATCCCTCGAAAAATGCTTCAATATCTGCTCAGTGGATTTGGGGATGTATCAGTTTGATAGTTTTTATCGTTTATCATCCGCTGAATGCCGTAACTTTTTTCCCCGCTGGATGCCCGACTTTTTTTCATCCGGTTTTTTTATTATTGGCAGCACTTCTAGGTATTATCTGTACGATCTCTTACCTGTATAGCGGTTCTCTTTGGCTTCCTGTCGCAATTCACTGGTTGGTGGTTGCGGTTTGGTTGGTTTTATTAGGGGGATATGCCAAACTCAACTCTGAGTATATTAAAAATTGAAGTCTTGACTGGGAACACTACTATGTCTGACCTACCGCCGCTCAGTACTGATACCTGTTGGGCGATTCTCAACGATACGATTGATGATGCTACCGTTAACCAACTCGTTTGGCATTGCTTGGGTTACCGCTACGACGAAGTTAATGGTAAGTGGGATACTACCAGCGTCGTCGATGATTGGGGTCAGGAGTATCCAGAACCGCCTGATTTTATCGATAGCCGTCCTGCTACGGTCAAACTAACTCGTTCGATTCCTGCGGAAAACAAGCAGCTTTTGAAAGAAGAACTGGGATTTAAAGGTTACAAAATTGGTGAATTTGGCCCGCGTCAGACGCGGCGCGCCACAGCGGCTAATTGGCTGTTGAGTTATATGAAAATTAATCGAGGATTGCAGATTTGAGATTTAAGATTGCAGATTTAAACAAATCTAAAATCTGCAATCTTAAATCTAAAATTACCCATTAGCTGACTTTTGGAGTATTCTGGGCTGGGCTTTTTTTATGAAAGCGAATCCCCAGAAAAATGTCATAAATAAAATTCCAAAAGTCTTTTCCTTGCAGCAGTCCCAGGGATTGATGGCAGCCTTTGGCGTCTAGAAGGGGCTGAGTAGCGCGATAAGCTGTCTGGTAGCGATACCAGGGAATAGAAGGCCATAAATGATGGATTAGATGGTAATTTTGGCCTAAAATCATGATGTTGAGGATGGGGCTGGGGTAGACGCGGGCATTTTTCCAGCGATCGCGCTCCACAAACGGACGATGGGGCAAATAATCAAAAAATAACCCCAACGCCAGCCCCACCACCAAAGCCGGTGAAAACCAAAAATTGAGAATATAGCCCAAAAATCCCTGCTGGCAAGAGTAATAAACAATCGCCACCACTACCATCCGGCTGAGCAACCACTCTAACAGCTCGTACTTGCGCCACAAACGCCGTTTGAAGAAATACACCTCGTGATAAAAAAACCGGGCTGCAATCAGCCATAAAGGGCCACCCGTGGACACAAAATGATCCGGGTCGTTGTCTGGGTCATTGACGTGGGCGTGGTGCTGCAAGTGAACCCGCGTAAACACTGGAAACGCAAAACCCAACATCAAGGCGCTGCCATGTCCCAAAATTGCATTCATCGCCCGGTTTTTGTGAGCAGCATTGTGGGAGGCATCGTGAATCACCGTCCCTGAAAGGTGCAACGCCAATACCGTCGTCAAAAAGCAGCACCAATCAGGCCAGTTCCATAGCCAGTAACCGCAGGTCGAAACCACGACCAGAGCGACGGCAGTCAAAAACATTAGTAGCGTTAAATTAAAAATCTCTGCTGGCGGCCCTAATAACTCTTTAGGAACTGTCAGCACCTGCTGTGCCTCCGACATCAGTATCTGTACTCCCGATCGCTTCAATCGCGTAGTATACGATACTGACACTGTCACAATAAAGTTTTGTTTAGTTAGGGTGACGGGTCATGGGTGATAGGCGATCGATCGTAGATCGTGAGTAATGGGGCATTGGGCGCTATTCCAGGGGGACGGATTTACTTAAATTGTCCGTACCCGTTGTATGGTTATGGAACCCGCCCCTATAGCGCGATCGCCACCCCTAAAACCCCTAAAGCCCCCTAGCCCCTCTTCGCTCAAATCACTTATGCCACTGCCAAATTCCCAACGTCGAACCAAAATAGTCGCTACCATTGGCCCTGCTAGCCGCGACCCCGAAGTCCTGCGCGCTATGATCCAAGCTGGTGCTACCACGCTGCGACTCAATTTTTCCCACGGCACTCACGAAGAACACCAGCGCAATCTCCGCCTGATCCGGCAAACTGCTTTTGAACTTAACCAGCCGGTGGCGATTTTGCAAGATTTGCAAGGCCCTAAAATCCGCTTGGGGCAGTTTGAAAACGGATCGATAGTGCTACAGAAAGGCGACCCGTTCATTTTAACCAACCGCCCGCTTAAAGGCACTCAGGAAATTAGTTCTGTTACTTACGATCGCTTGGCGCAAGAAGTCCCCGAAGGCGCTACCATCCTCCTAGACGATGGTCGGGTGGAAATGCAGGTGGAAAAAGTAGATCGCACTACGGAAGAACTCCACTGTCGCGTTGTAGTCGGCGGCACGCTTTCTAACAGCAAAGGTGTGAATTTCCCCGGCGTTTACCTGTCAATTAAAGCTTTGACCGATAAAGACCGGAAAGATTTAACCTTTGGTTTGGATCAAGGTGTAGATTGGGTAGCACTTTCCTTTGTTCGCAATCCCCAAGATGTTTTGGAAATTAAAGAATTAATTTCTAATGCCGGAAAGCAAGTACCAGTAATTGCCAAAATTGAAAAGCACGAAGCGATCGAACAAATGGAAGCGATTTTGCCTTTGTGCGACGGTGTAATGATTGCTAGGGGCGATTTGGGGGTAGAACTCCCCGCTGAAGACGTACCTATCTTGCAAAAGCGGTTAATTGCCTTAGCTAACCAACTGGGGATTCCGATTATTACTGCCACGCAAATGCTAGATAGTATGGCATACAATCCCCGCGCTACCAGGGCGGAAATTTCCGACGTCGCCAACGCGATTTTAGATGGCACCGATGCGGTGATGCTGTCTAACGAAACCGCGGTGGGGAAATATCCGATTGAAGCCGTGGCGACGATGGCGCGGATTGCGACGCGGATCGAGGAAGATATGTTAGCAACTAGAAGCGATCGCACGATCCAAACTAGCAAACGCTCGATTCCTAACGCCATCTCTCAAGCCGTCGGTCATATCGCGGAACAGCTAGAAGCCGCAGCAATTATGACCCTGACCAAAACCGGAGCCACAGCCCGAAATGTTTCTAAATTCCGCCCCAAAACACCCGTTCTCGCCATTACGCCCCACGTGGACGTAGCGCGGCAACTGCAACTGGTATGGGGCGTCAAACCTTTGTTAGTCCTGGATTTACCTTCCACTAGCCAAACCTTTCAAGCCGCTATCAACGTCGCGCTAGAAAAAAATCTACTCGCCGAAGGAGATTTAGTCGTGATGAGTGCGGGTACCTTGCAAGGGGTTCCAGGTTCAACCGACTTGATCAAAGTTGAGGTAGTAACCTCAGTACTAGGCAAAGGCACTGGTTTGGGTCAAGGTGCCGTCAGCGGGCGGGCGCGAGTCGCCCACAGCGCAATGGATGTGAGTAACTTTAATCCAGGGGAAATACTGGTAGCTTCTCGTACCAGTGCTGAATTTGTCGATGCAATTCGCAAAGCAGCGGGAGTGATTACCGAAGACGAAAGCCTCACCAGTCATGCCGCCGTCATTGCCATGCGCTTGGGAGTACCTGCAATTGTAGGGGTAAAAAATGCAACTCAGTCCATTCGCGATGGTGCTATTTTAACCTTGGATACCCAGCGAGGTTTGATTTACTCCGGGACGGTAACCAGCAATTACGCCGATACAGCTGTGACCATTTGAGCAAGAAGACGCGGAGAATTGCCTGCAAACATTCCCCGCGTCCTCGCCTGCTTTTGCCAAGGCACAACAGCGACTTTTGCTCGCGATCGCAAAGGCGTAATTAACTTACTTAATTGGTGAAACCTTTGATTGTTAGCGCTTCTGCTCACCTCTAGCCCCTACCACCAATTTTTCAGCAACCTATACCCTTAGATTGATGACACAGATGAATTCTGGTTATAGAGCAATAAAAATTGCGCCAATATATTTTGTAGCTATAAAATTTAGGAGCGCCATAGAAAATCATATTTGTTGTACTATAGCTAGGCTATCCGCGTAGTTTTATTGAAACACCGAGAAATAAACTAGATAAACTTGATATAAAAAGCTACCCTCACCAGAACGGCTGTCAATTATAAAATGCAGAAATATCGCGCAGACTTGGGATATGGCATTGGCATTATAGCCATTACGCTAGTGCTGGTGCTGATTTGGCCTGGATTATGGCAAAATCTGTTAGTAGCCAACGGTTTTATTCCCCACGGGCATTGTTACTTGTGGAAACCAGAATTGGTGTGGCTGCATGTAAGTTCCGATATGCTGATCGGCTTATCTTATGTGGCAATTTCAGCTACGCTGGCATATTTAGTTTATAAAGCCCGCCGCGATATCCCTTTTGATTGGGTGCTGCTGGCTTTTGGTTCGTTCATCGTTGCCTGCGGCGCTACCCATTTTATGGAAGTGTGGACGTTATGGACGCCCATCTATTGGTTATCTGGAGAAATTAAATTAATCACCGCCGTAGCCTCGCTTACCACAGCGTTAATATTACCGCCCCTCGTACCTCAAGTGCTGAGTCTGCTTTTAACTGCAAAGGTTTCAGATCAGAGAAAATTAAAACTGGAGAGTGCCAACGCCGAACTAGAAACGCTATATGCAAAGCTGAAAGAAATTGACGAACTGAAAACCCAATTTTTTGCCAACGTCAGCCACGAGTTACGGACACCATTAGCGTTAATTTTGGGGCCAACTCAAAAGTTACTGGAAAGCGATGCACTCAACGCCCAACAGCGTCACGACTTGGAAGTAGTAGACAGCAATGCCCGGATTTTACTCAAACAAGTCAACGATCTGTTGGACATTTCCAAGTTGGAGGCGAATAAAATGACTATGCGTTATGCCGAGGTAGATTTAGCGCAACTGGTACGTTTGAATGCTGCTAACTTCAACGCCCTGGCACAAGAGCAAAAAATCGCCTTTGCGGTGGAAACGCCCCAATCTTTTCAGGCTCAGGTTGATCCGGAAAAGATACAGCGCGTACTATTAAACTTGCTTTCTAACGCCTTTAAGTTTACTCCCCCTGGCGGTCGCGTTCGCTGCGTGGTGTCAGCAGTAACGAAAGCAGAGGAGAACGATGCCAGCGCCATGCCTCACTCGGTATCTATCACCGTCGAAGACAGCGGTATGGGCGTTGCTCCTGAACTGCGGCAAGTGATATTTGAGCGTTTCCGTCAAGGAGAAGATTCTTCTACTCGTCGCTTTAGCGGCACCGGGTTAGGATTGGCAATTGTGAAAGACTTTGTAGAGTTGCACGGGGGTACAATCGCCGTTGGGGAAGCACCAGAAGGTGGGGCAAGCTTTAAGGTTGAATTGCCTATCCTGGCACCAAAAGATGTTAGCGTTTCTACTCAGAAGGCTGAGTCCGTTGGCAATGTTGAGGAAATTGTCTTCCCAATGTTAGAGCAACTGCGTCAGAATCAGCTGTCAGTTGGGAGGGAAATAATTGATAGCAAAGAAGATACAGATGATAACCGTCCCCTCGTCCTAGTGGTCGAGGATAACCCGCAAATGAATCTGTTTATCGTCGAGGCATTAAGCAATGAGTATCGCGTTGCTACTGCGTTTAACGGTCAAGAAGGTTTGGATTTAGCAGTGCAACTTTTACCTGACTTAATTCTCAGCGATATGATGATGCCCCGCATGAGTGGCGATAAACTATTGCGAGAAATCAGAAACAAACACGAACTAGATGGGATTCCGTTTGTGGTGCTGACGGCAAAAGCTGACGATGCTTTGCGCGTGCAATTGTTGCAAGCGGGGGCGCAAGATTACTTGATGAAGCCATTTTCCCTGGAAGAGTTGCGATCGCGCGTCGGTAACCTGATTTCTATGAAACGCACCCGCGACTTTCTCCAGCAAGAATTAGATAGCCAAACTCAAGATTTAGCCGCATTGGCATCCGAACTTGCCCGTAACAAGCGCGAAATGCAAGCTTTAGCATGGGAAGCGCAACAAGCAAACCAAATGAAAGACGAATTCCTAGCGGTTCTTTCCCACGAATTGCGGACGCCGATAAATGCCATCCTGGGATGGGCGCAATTGTTGCGGACTCGCCAGCTAGACGATGCAATCAGAGCAAAAGCACTCGAAACCATCGAACGCAACGCCAGGATGCAAACCCAGATGATTGAAGATTTGCTCGATGTTTCCCGCATCATCCGCGGCAAGTTGCAGCTAAAACTTGATACGGTAAACCTCACAACCGTTATCGAAGCAGCCCTAGATGCAGTGCGACCCGCAGCCGTGGCAAAAGCGATAGAATTAGAGCCTAGCCTCGATTCTAATGTGGGAGCGATCGCGGGGGATAGCGATCGCATACAGCAAATCGTTTGGAATTTACTTTCCAACGCGATCAAATTTACCCCCGAAGGAGGACAAGTTTCGATCAAACTGGAAAAATTGCCGATAGAAAATCTGCCATCTCAAATGCCAAATCTCAAATCGGCAATGTTCTATGCCCAAATCCAAGTCAGCGATAATGGCATTGGCATTAACCCTAACTTTTTGCCCTATGTTTTCGACCGCTTTCGTCAAGCAGATAGCAGCTACACCCGCACTCACGGCGGACTAGGATTGGGTTTAGCAATTGTGCGACACTTGGTAGAACTCCACGGCGGTACTGTTTCCGTTTGCAGTCCTGGTGAAGGACAAGGAGCAACCTTTACCGTCAAACTACCCATCGTTAATGCCAGCACAATACAAGTTAACAAGCGGGCAATTGGTAATAGATAATGGGTAATTGGTAATTGTGAATAGTTACCAATTAGCTATTAGCCATTAGCACTGAGCTAACCAAAATTAATTCTTATCGGTCTAATATGGTTCAAGTGAAAATGCCCTTGGCTGGGGGCGAAAACAGCCAAAATTTATCCAATCAAAGCAGGGCGAATGCTCCCCTATTAGGGGCAAGTTTGGCAGAATTAACCGCTTGGGTAGAAGCTTCGGGACAACCTGCATATCGGGGGCGTCAGCTGTATCAATGGATATATGAAAAAGGCGCGCGCTCTCTGGCTGATATTACCGTTTTTCCCAAACAATGGCGGGAGAAAGTAGCAGATATTCCTATCGGACGTTCTACCATTCACCATCGCTCTGTCGCGCCCGATGGCACAATTAAATATTTGCTCAAATTAGCAGACAATCAAATTGTTGAAACCGTCGGCATTCCGACAGCAGATCGCCTGACTGTTTGCGTTTCTTCCCAAGTCGGATGTCCGATGGCTTGCGACTTCTGCGCTACGGGGAAAGGCGGCTTCATTCGCAACTTGGCAAAACATGAAATTATCGACCAAGTTTTGACCGTTCAAGAAGACTTTAATCGCCGCGTTAGCCATATAGTTTTTATGGGAATGGGCGAACCTTTGTTGAATGCAGATAACGTAGTAGCAGCGATTAAATCTCTTAACCAAGATGTTGGTATTGGACAGCGCTCTATCACTCTTTCAACTGTCGGAATTCCCCATCGAATTCGGCGTTTAGCTGAGCATCAATTGCAGGTAACTCTCGCCGTTAGCTTGCACGCTTCTAACCAAGCGCTGCGACAAAAATTAATTCCTAGTGCTGAAGGTTATACGCTGGAAAATTTACTAGCAGAATGTCGGGAATATGTCAAGTTAACCAAACGGCGAATC
Organism: uncultured bacterium; assembly: GCA_964463555.1. Taxonomy (GTDB): domain Bacteria; phylum Cyanobacteriota; class Cyanobacteriia; order Cyanobacteriales; family Aerosakkonemataceae; genus Microseira. Next base: position 32,636 of record CAYXCW010000032.1, on the reverse strand, counting down.
ACGTTTGAATACATTCTGCTAGCGGGGTTAAATGACTTACCAGAACATGCAGAAGAGTTAGCAAAACATCTGCGCGGTTTCCAAAGTCACGTTAATTTGATTCCCTACAATCCGATTCAAGAAGTCGATTATCAGCGACCAAGTCCCAAACGGATTCAAGCTTTTGTTTCTGCCTTGAAACAACGAGGAATTGCTGTCAGCGTTCGCTATTCGCGGGGATTGGAAGCTGATGCTGCTTGCGGACAATTGCGAGCAAATCAAGGCGTTAGGGGTTAGGGATTAGGTGGTCGAATTTTGAGGTTTTTTATTATGGGCAATTCCACGGACATGATATAAGTGCTAATAGCTAATCGCTAATGGCTACTTTCTGGCAATTAGCAATTAGCTATTAGCAATTTACGAGCCTCCTAATACCCACCTACTTGCTATTGGCATTCGCCATCCGGTACCGAAGGCGCGATCGGTAATTTTTAATCCTGGGGGTGCTTGGCGGCGTTTAAATTCGGCGCGGGCTACTAATTTTACTACTTTATCTACTACGGCTGCATCGTGTCCGGCGGCTACTATTTGGGCGGGAGATTGATGTTGTTGAATGAAGCGTTGCAAAATATCGTCGAGGATGTCGTAAGGTGGCAATGAATCTTGATCTGTTTGTCCGGGTTTTAGTTCGGCGCTGGGTGCTTTGGTGATGATATTTTGAGGGATTATTTCGCTTTCGGCTTGGCTATTTAACCACTGACAAAGCGAGTATACTCTGGTTTTGGGTACGTCGGCGATCGCTGCCAATCCCCCGTTCATATCTCCGTATAATGTACAGTACCCCACTGCCATTTCTGACTTGTTCCCGGTGGAGATTAATAGGTGTCCAAATTTGTTAGCGATCGCCATTAATAAATTACCCCGAATCCGCGATTGTATGTTCTCTTCTGCAATCCCAAAAGATGTACCGGCGAATAGCGGTTCTAAGGTTTTGTCGTAATCTTGCATTAAATCCCCAATCGGTAAAATCTGCGTTTGAATGCCCAAATTTTCGGCTAATTTTAGGGCATCATTTACCGAATGATCGCTGCTATATGGGGAAGGCATGAGGACGCCCAAAACATTTTCTTTACCGATGGCAGCGGATGCGATCGCAGCTACCAAAGCTGAATCTATCCCCCCACTCAATCCCAATACAATTTTACCAAAACCACACTTTCTGACATAATCTCCCACCCCTAATAAAAGTGCGTTCCAGATCTCTTCATCATCGCATTCAGGTAACGGCGCAATCAATTTTGGCTTCTGACTCCCCCCCTTGTGAAGGGGGGGTAGGGGGGGATCGGATGTTGGATTATCAGATAATTGAGCCACCAAATCCTGCTTTTTCGGTTCAAATTCCACTATGACTAAATCTGTTTTAAATCCACCGGCGCGACATACAACTTCACCCTGGCTGTTAAATGCAACGCTATTGCCATCAAAGATTAAATCGTCGTTACCGCCAATTTGATTGGCATAGATTATCGGTTTTTGATAGCGGATTGCCGCATGTTGCAGCATCGCTTCGCGTAATTTTTGCTTGCCGACTGTGTAGGGAGAAGCGGATATATTCAAAATCAGATCTACACCTAGCTTAGCTAAATCGGCAATCGGATTAATCGCATAGCTGCGTTTGCCCCAAAATTCTTCATCGTTCCATAAATCTTCGCAGATGGTAACTCCGATCAGGATTTGGGAGTTTGAATTTTTAAGATTTAAGGCAAATAAATTAGGCTTTAACCCTGGTTCAAAATAGCGATGTTCGTCAAAAACATCGTAGGTTGGTAACAGTCGCTTGTGAAATATTTGCTGGATTTTACCCTGTTCTAACCAGGCGATGCTGTTGAATAATGCTTTACCGCCGTCTACATGCGATCGCTCGTTTTCTTCGACAGTTCCCACTAATACGGCTAAATCCGGCGGTAAATCTCTTGCTAAATCGTCTAAAGTTGTCGCCATTAAGCGCACAAAGCTGGGATTTAACAACAAATCCCGTGGCGGATAACCACATAACGAAAGCTCCGGTGTCAGTAACAAACGCACTCCCAAATCGGATGCTTGTTTAGCCGCATTTAGAATTTGTTGGGCGTTACCTGGGAGGTTGCCTATCGTGGGGTTTAGTTGTGCGATCGCTATTTTCATATTATTCTTGTAATTCTGCCGATAACTAAGATTTCCAATGTTTCAATTCTTCATCGATGAAATAATTTACCAAGTCTCGATAAAGTTTTTCGATTGCATCTGCCTTCAACCCTTCTGCTTCTGCCCAATCACGTCGTTGCTGTAACATTGACTTAAATCTTTCTGGTGCTTTGACACTATTTTCATCTGTTTTGAACTTGGTAGCAGCTTTTACATATTCAAATCTCTTACCGATTAATTTTATAATCTCTCGATCTATTCTATCTATTTCTACCCGAATCTCTTGGATATTAGAGCAATCATCTGGTTTTTTCATATTAATTTTAAATAAACACTAAAGGTTTATCTTTAAAAGGTGCAAATGCTTCGGCATCAAACCGATATAAACTTGCCGGACGCCCCGCCCCTCGCGATACTTTTAAACCAGTGTCGGATAAAAATCCTAACTTTAATAAGCGGGCGCGAAAATTAGAATAATCGGAAAAATGATCGCCTAAAACCGTGGTGTAAAGTTGATAAAGATCGTTTAATGTAAACAGTTCCGGCAACACATCAAAAGCAATTGGACTGTATTCTAATTTGTTACGCAGGCGGTGATAACCATACTCTAGAATTTTGTTATGGTCAAATCCTAATTTTGGCACTTGTTTGATCGGATACCAAGCAATGCCGCTAACGCCATCGGCGATTAATTCTGCTTCGGCAAATCGCACGAGGGCAAAATAACTAACTGATAGATAGCGCACGCCAAAACTATCTGGTTCTTCCCGCGGATCGCGACCTGGCCCGCCGAAGGTGTATAACTGTTCTAAGTAAAGGTTATTCACCCGAATTTTCTCAGACAAAATGCGGTAAGCGGCATCTTCTAAAGATTCTCCATTACGCACTAGAGTACCCGGTAAACACCACTGACCTAAAAACGGTTCGTCTAGTCGCATGACCAATAAAACCAACAGTCGATTTTGGACGATATCGACTGAGAAAATGACGTTATCGACTCCGACTTTAAAGTCGGCTAAGGTTTGTTGTTTGATTGGATCTGCTATCTTTTTGGCGCTGCGTCCTGACATTCGTATAATTGGGTTTGATGGATGTAATTTTTAACGGTGGTAGTTAAGCTGGTTGGATCTTGACGTTCGCGATATGCTGTGGAAGACACATCGGGCGGGTTAAAATCGGCGATCGCAATCTTACCCCCCAAACGCCTCAAAGCCTCTAAACTGGTGTCCTCCATAACATATCCTGGTCTAGGAACCACCAGCAAATCGACTTGTCGCAACAATTCTTCAACTCGATACCAACGGGGTAACTGGTTGACTAAGTCTGCACCTATTATTAAGGTTAGCTCTGCATTAGGCCAAGCAGCATGAGCTTTGGTCACGGTTTCTAAGGTTCTGGGGCTGCTGAGTTCTCCATGTAGGCTGATATTATGTCGCGGCGGATTTATTTCTGAAATTAATAATCTCAGCATTGTATGCCGATGTTCCAGCGGTGTTTGGTGGGATTTAAATGGGTTATCCGATGCCCAAACTGCTACCCAATCAAACTGTTGGGATAACCAGTTGATAATTGCCTGATGTCCGGATGTTGGGGGATCGGCACTGGTGCCAAATAAAGCGATTTTGGTCATTGCTAATTGCTAATTGCTAATTGCTAATTGGTCATTGGTAATGGTGACATTTTTTCTATTACCCATTACCTATTACCCATTACCCATTACCTTTTTTGGGTTTTTTCGGTTAGTTCTGCTAGGGCTGCGGAAATTTCTATGGGTGGCGGGATGGGATTATCTAGATGGCGCGTTTCTACGGGGAGGCTGGCGACGTTGGTGGCGGTGCGTTGTTTGATTTCGGCTAAGGTTTCGGAGGGTTTTACTCGCTGTCCTTGTTGGAAAACTAGCTGTAATAGGGGCTGTGCATCGGTGGGGGTTTCTGAGATTAATCCTATGCGATCGCTCGTCATTCCACTCCCTTCAAATTTCCGAAAAATTTGCTTGCGTCCGGGATATGTCGCTTTACTACTCGACTGTTTCATCGTGGGAATGCTGTCAATTTCTACCAGTTTGTAGACGCCATTCACGGGCGCACCCGTTACCAGTTTTGTGCCCAATCCATATCCATCTATGCAAGCACCGGCAGCTTTTAATCTGGCTATTTCCCATTCATCTAAGTCACCGCTGGCAAATATGGGCACCCCTGGTAAAAGATTCCGCACCCGTTGCGATAAAGTTACCAAATCTCCTGAATCTAGTCGCACTCCTGCTAGTTGCATTTCCCCTGACTGCACTTTTTGTGACAATTTCTCTGCCGCGGCAACGGTATCGTAAGTATCTATCAACAAGGGCGCGCCGGGAAAATAGCGGTGAAAGGCGGTAAATGCTTCGGCTTCGCTGCCTTCTAATGCTGATAGCGCCATCACTAACGAATGCGCCATCGTCCCGCTAGGTTTTGTACCAAGTTTTAATGCTGCCAATACGTTAGAAGTTGCATCTAATCCCGCCGCTAACGCCGCGCGCGCTGCCCACAGCGCCCCTTGAGGACTAAAAGCGCGTCGCGTGCCAAATTCTAACAGAGTTACTCCTGGCCCCGCGACATCTCGCATCCGCGCTGCCCGCGTGGCGATTAATGTTTGATAATTGATCGCATTCAGCAGGTATGTTTCTACTAACTGCGCTTGCCATAAAGGTGCTTCCACCCGCAGCAAGGGTTCGTTGGCAAAAATTGCCGTTCCTTCCGCAACTGCCCAAACATCGCCTGTAAACCGCGCCTCTGCTAGCAGCGACCAAAATTTTTCTGGGGCATGGGCAAATATTCCTGTCGCCTTTAATGCTTCTATCTGCGCCGGATGAAAACGCAATTTCTCTAAATATTCCAAGGCTTGTTCCAAGCCCATAGCAATTAAATAACCGAACTTTTCTGGTAACCGGCGCACAAATAACTCAAAACTCGCGGGTCGTTTATCCAACCCTTCGCCGACGTAGCAAGCTGCCATTGTCAACTGATAAAGGTCGGTCAACAAGCTGTAATCTTCCCCATTCAGGGTAAGTTCGCGGTCTATCGCGGTTTCGGGTTGCTTGGCAGCCGCTTCTTGCAAGCGGTTCTGGTCAGGGGCAATTTTCATAGCCCAGCTTTCCTTGGGATCTAGGTTGCTTCAATTATAGTATAATTTACCATAATAGTGTAAAAGTGTTTTTTAGAAACTTGGGTTTCTGAGGCGGCAAACTTTACACAAACTGGCATATTGCATTTAAACTCAACAAATTCACTCAAATTTAACAAAGGATTGCAAATATCTTTAAATAAGTGTTGCAAAGTTACCCGCTTCAGAGCAAATTAACGATAATGAAGCTACAGAGCGGACTGAGACTTAACTCAAAAGCAGGAGAGTGGTTATGGATATCAGTAAAGCGATTGAAAACATCTCCGAATATTTTTCTGGGGCATTAGCTCGGATTTTTGGCCCGACTGACGATAAGTATCCTAATACTGGCGTGCAACCTTTTGAAGGCGATCCTTATAAAGAAAGCGATCGCTCTGATTGGTAGCAAAAACGGTAATGGCTAATGGCTAATGGCTAATGGCTAATGGCTAATGGCTAATGGCTAATGGCTAATAGAAAAACCGCCTTATGCCTCATAACCAATTACCAATTACCAATTACCAATTACCAATTACCAATTTATACATGAAAATCAGTGGAGGATGCCATTTTTCTCCACTGATTTTTGGTATGATTAGCTTGGGTTTAATTTAGGTTGGCTAGCAAATTGCAGTTGAAGTAAGATTAGCTTGTCCGTCACCTCTGGCTGTTCTGGTAGATGCTTTCACACCTCTTAGGTGACGGTAAAGTAGGGGAAACGACAAAAACCCCACACCATAAAAATCAACTCAGTTTGTTAGCCACTTTTTTTCACAGGGTTATTGATGACCACTCGCCGCCCTGACGCCGTTCTCCTTCGGGCAGCGATTCGCAGGACAAACAGCATAACACCTGCTATGGTGGTGCATCTTGAGGTGAGTTTTTAGGTGAGATAGATGCATCCTCTGGTTGCACTTTTATATGTTGCCAGACCTTCAGGAAAAAGGTATAAGTTTTTAACGGAAATTCAAATTTTTTAAGATTGCGAAACATTATTGAGGGGAATGCATATCCCAGCGCCACTCTGCCAACAGCAACAGGTTAACAGCCATGACAAATCCGGTGAGGAGAAACTGCCACGCACCAAAATAGGATAGCAGAAAGATGCTGAGCAGGTGAATCAGCCCTACTAAAACAATCGCACGCGATCGCACTCCCAAGCCAGTCAACAAATACCCTAACCCACTCAACCCCAACCACAGGGGACAAAGGCGAATCAAAATTTCTCCCCAACCCAAAACAATACCGCAGTCGGTCACAACTAACCCAACCAGCATCAAAATTACCCAGCTATACAGCACCCATCTTACCCGTTCTACTTTGACCCAAAACTCAGTCCAAGCTACCATTACTGCCGTACCGATTAGCGTCATCACTGACCACAAAACTGCTTGCAATTTCCAACTAAAAGGAAAAAACTGAGCCGTGAGAAAAATGGTAGCTAAAATTACACTCCAGAGAATGCAAGCTTGATCGACGCGAGTATAAAACGATGAAAAAAGCTTCACATTTCCAATTTGCAAATTAACTCGCCAAAGTCCTTCGATCTCGTGAACGTCTAAACAGGGTGGTTTGCGCCGCAAAGGCGGCACAGTAGAATCAAAAAAAGCCATATATAGGTTGCCTGAAATGCATAATTTTGCTTAATTTTGGCGCGGCAACACCTTTCCCCAACTCTGTCGCCGGAAATATTCGCAGGATGATGCTCAAAAATTAAGTGTTTTAACTTATTAGACAACCCGGTTTCTAAGATAGGATGGCGAAGGAGGGAAATTAATTTTTCCTTTCCCCCTTAAAGGGGGAGGATCGCCACCCATTTTTTCTGGTAAGTTTTTATATTTTTGGTTTTGGATAAAATTAATAATTAATTATAGAAAAATAAATATTCAAACATCGTAATTTTTTGGGTGATGTTGGCATCGGCCTAAAGTTAAAAAAAATTAAAGGAAGGGGATGAGATCTGCCTTTAGAATTAACAAAATTTTATATTCGCTTCTCCCTCCGGAGGGAGGAGGGGAGAAATTAGATAACGCAAGTTGCTAGTTACAAATATTGTCGGTTTGATCCCCCCTAACCCCCCTTACAAAGGGGGGAACCGGATTCAAAGTCCCCCTTCTTAAGGGGGATTTAGGGGGATCTAAAATGCTTGACCTCATAACTAGCAACTTGAGTTAGATATTAATTTGGCGCAGGCGGTGCTGTTCTTGGTTGAATTGCTTTTGTTCTGGGGTGAGAAAATCGTAATCGATGGGCGATCGCATATCCCACTGCAACTCGGCTAAAAGTAACAAGCTGCATCCCATGACAGCGCCGGTGGTGAGAAACTGCCAGCTACCGACATAAGGTAAGAGGGCGATCCCCAGCAGGTGAACCAACCCGGTGAAGATAAAAGTACGCGATCGCATCCCGATCCCAGTACCCAAATAACCCAAAGCACTCAACCCCAACCATAAAGGACAGAGGCGAATCAGTACCTCTCCCCATCCCAGAAAAATGCTCAAGTCGGTGAGGATAGCACCACCCACCATCAAGATCGCCCATTGATAAAGAACCCAAACCAAGCGCTCTACCCTTACCCAAAAGTGCGTCAGCCCTACCATCCCCACCGTACCCACCAAAGTCAGCGCCGACCAAAAAATTGCTTGCACGCTCCAACTAAAGGGGAGAAACTGAGCAGTAATAAAAATTGTCGCGGTAATCAAACCCCAGACGAGGAATACCTGATCTATCCGCGTATAAAACCCTGAAAATAAAGTTTTTCCTTGAATTTTCCAACAAATATGCAAAAGCCCTTGACGATCCTGAAAGTCAAGGGCTTCTTGTTTGCAACGGAGGAGCGGTTCGGTTGCCTTTAAAAATGTCATTCGATATATACCTAGAGAGAGAGAACTTGAAGTAATTTCAGCTTTATTTAAGATTAGCTTCAAGTATCTTAACATAACAGCCATTAGGGGCTAGGGGAAGAAGGGAACCCAGTTTTTTGAGGTAATACCTGCGCCAACTTTCCGAAACGCCCACACCCTTTAGGGTGCCGGATTTTGGCGAAGGTATTTTTGAGGAAAACCGGGTTTTTGGCAGCTTTATGGCGAAAAATGGTCAATCTTGGAAAACCATAATGCTGCCGGAATAGCAAGCTACCCAAACTTGGCGGGTTTGCGGATCGTAAGTGATACCGATGGGATTGCTTGCCACATTTACTTTTTGTAAGACTTTCAGATCGGAAGTGCGAACTTTGCTGACTGTATTGTCGTTATAGTTGACGACATAAAGCAATTGACCATCGTTGGATAAAACCATGCTGCGGGGGGCATTTCCGGTTAAAACTTTATCGATTACCTCGCCTGTTGGTAAAGAAATTTTGGCAATTCTGCCTTCACCGTTTAAAGAAGCGTAGAGATATTTACCGGCTGGATCTAAGTTTAAATGGCGAGGCGATCGCCCGATATTTCGCAACCATTTTACCGAATAGTTTTCGAGGTTAACCCGCGCGATATTAGCCGAACCCATCACAGCAACGTAGGCATATTTTGAATTAGCATCAACGACGATGCCGCGCGGATAGCGACCGAGTTTAATTCGTTCTATTTCTTGATTTTTCTGAGTATCTACTATGCTTAAATCCCAACTGCACCAGTTAGAAACAAGAATCAGGCGGTGATCGGGTGTAGCGGCGACAAATTTGGGAACCGCGCCGACTTTGATAACATTTTCAATTTGAAAAGTTTTGGTATTGATGCGGTAGAGAAAACTGCGATCGCTTGCTTGGGAGGCACTACAGCGATCGCTTCCAGGATTGTTGAAACCGCGCCCGTACATTTGATAATTAGAAACCCAGGCATACTTGCCATCGTGGGAAAAACTGGTTTCGACGGGTGCGCCCCTAAAAGTGCCTTTAAATTGAGCATAACCGTATTTAGATAAATTAACTCGATCCGGGATAGTTTTAACTAATTTATGCTGTCGGTTGTAGACAGTAATCGTGTGGCGATACATCATGTTTTGGGCAAAAAACAAACCCTGCCCGGAATGAACGACGGATTTGGGCGAAATATTGCCAGCAATGATTGCTTTTAACCGCATCCGATTTCTGCGGGGACGGGTTCTCGGTTGAGGAGATTTTTGCACCTTTTTGGGACTAACTTTGGGTTTTGGTTTCTGGGCGACAATGGCAATTTGCGATTGGGCGCGAGTGGGTTTTTTAGCTTCTGTGGCGATAGGAGAAGGACGGTAAAAACCGATAGCTGCACCTAATGCAGCAGCAAGAGTTGCCAGAATAAAAGTTAACCAGGGTAGGGAGATTTTGGTTTTAAGCTGTTTGAAAGGATGGATTTCTACACCATCGCCCCTTTGTTCCTCTGCTTCTTTGCTTCTCTGCTCTATGATTTGACTCCAAGCGAGTTGCGAGTGGCGTTGCTGTCCGATAACGCGGATAAATTGAATCGATGGGATGTCTAAACGGCGCATCCCTTCAGAAATAACGTAGATGCAGAGATCTTGAGGCGGAAGTTGGTCGGATATGAGGGTAACTTGGAGACATTTACCCTCTAAACACGTGGTAGCGGTGATGTTTTTTTTGGATAATGCTTGGTTAAGTAGGGATGCGATCGCTTCTGGATTTCCCCGTTGCGCTAGGGATAAAAGATTTTGCTCTATCACTGTTTCCTCACACCAATTGAAGTACTAGGGTGAAATGATTTACTTGAGCCAAGAATTAAAATTCTTGCTCAAAGCTTAAACCCGTTGAAACGGGTTGAAACTCTGGCGTTGGCGTTTCAACTCAATTAAGTGATTAGCCCGTAGGCAATAGGCTAATTGCAGCAGGACTTACGCAAAGAAACCGGGTTTCTATGAGAAATCGTCGCTTTGAAACTCAAGATCCACGCAGAAACCCGGTTTCTAGGATCGTCGTGCGTAAGTCCTGTGCAGGATATTTTATCGCCATTTTCAGTCAGAGCAATGGCAGGTAGGGACAAAATTCTTAACCCGTTTTAACGGGTTTAAGCTTTGAGCAAGAATTTTAATTCTTGGCTCAAATCAGCCATTCTACCCTACAGAAGCTGCATCAAGAAAAAGCCTACTGCCGCACTACCCAGAGGCACGGTAAGATTATCAACACCTAACTTAGAAAAAGCTTCCAAAGCCGTCGCCACCACAGCAACCGCCGCCGAAACTACCCAAATTTGCCAAATATTGCCCTGTACTGCCAGTAAAATGATGCTGCTGACGACATAGCTAACCAAAGCCATTGTTAGCGAACCTTCCCAACTTTTTTGCATTCCCCAGATGTGATAGCGATGTTTGCCATATTGCTGTCCTACCAAAGCAGCGAGTCCATCGCCCCAAGTCATGACTAAAATACCGATAGCGGCGTACTGGGGAAGTTGCAAAGGCCAAAACCAGGCTACCAGGATGCCGATGCTGGCGGCATAGAAAAAAGTGCCCAAACTTTTGCGTCCGACGCTGTTGATCCCTGGGAGGATGGGGAATTTGTATGATAAAAGAGCGATCGCGCTGGCGACAATTGAAGCTGCAATCCCGATCCAAGCGGGCATTTCCAGCCACCAGGCAAACAGTATCACATGCCCAGTGCCGATGTGAACGACTTTTCGCACCTTTTCTGGTTCGGCTGCTTTCCAACGGTGCAAAGATTCAGCTACAAGTATAATTGCCCCCAGCCAGACGCCGACGAGGGCAATATCTAGCCAGAGGTCTGGGGTTAATTCAAATAGGGGTAGAGAGTTAAGCAAAGACTTGAGGAAAATTTAAACAAGGGCTTCTGTTTATTAATTTATTAGATTTGGTGACAGTAATGAAAACTTTGTTGATTTGGCTAATTCGAGGCTACCGGAAGGTGATTTCGCCGCTGTATCCGCCTACCTGCCGATTTCATCCCACTTGTTCCCAGTATGCGATTGAAGCGGTGGATAGATTTGGGCCGATACGCGGCAGTTGGTTGGCAATTCGCCGCATCTTGCGCTGTCACCCCTTCCATCCCGGTGGTTACGACCCAGTACCGCCTCTAGAGGGAAAGGACAATCATCTTTAAATTTATCAATATCAACTCAACTACCTCTAAATTCTTCAACCCGTTTTAACGGGTTTTAGCTTTAAGCTTGAACTTTAGTTCAATGCTTGTATTAGCGATGAAACCCTATCAGCAGATACCGATTTTAGAGTGCGGCGAACCGTTGGTGCCGATTCCCTTGGAGTTATTCGCGGTAGAATCTCCCCATCCTTATGCTAAAGTGGGCGCGCCTTATGGAGAGCGATCGCCTTACTATCTCCGCGAATCTGTTGTCAAGAGTCTGGTTGCAGCGCAAAACCATTTACAGCAAAGATATCCCGATTGGCGCATCCAGATTTTTGATGCTTATCGCCCGGTGGAAGTGCAGCAATTTATGGTGGATTATACCTTTAGTGAAACCGCGCGATCGCAACAACTCAATCCGGATAACTTAACCGAACAACAACGCTCTGAGATATTAGAGCAAGTCTATCAAATTTGGGCAGTTCCCAGTTTTGATTTGGCAACGCCGCCGCCGCATAGTACTGGTGCTGCGGTGGATGTAACGCTGGTGGATGAGAGGGGAAATGCGGTGGATATGGGTTCGCCAATTGATGAGATGTCGGCGCGATCGCATCCCGATTATTATGCCAATAGTACCAACCAACAATATCATACCAATCGGCAACTTTTAAAAGATATCATGCTCGCGGCTAATTTTAAACGCCATCCGCACGAATGGTGGCATTTTTCTCAAGGGGATCAATTGTGGGCGCATTTGATGAATCAAGCGCATCCAACTAATCCAATTGAAGCACGTTACGGGCGCGTTGTTTAGATCGTAGATTGGGTTTCATTCCGCAACCGAACCAGCCTTGAAATAAATTTCAAGCTGAAAGCTAAAACCTGTTAAAACAGGTTAAATTCTTTAGATTCTAACCTTTTTCTTAGGCACGTTGTTGGGCTAAAGCCCCAGTTGGTAAGGCTAAAGCCCAACAACGTACCTGATTCAATTGAATAAAATCAACCTTGATTTGGTA
>CAYXCW010000032.1:0-20191 GCA_964463555.1 uncultured bacterium | reverse complement strand
TCGCAACCCGTTTTAACGGGTTTTAGCTTTCAGCCGGAAATTTATTTCCGGGCTAAAACCTGTTAAAACAGGTTAAATTCTCTAGATTCTAACCTTTTTCTTAGGCACGTTGTTGGGTTTTAGCCCCAGTTGGTAGGGCTTTAGCCCAACAACGTACCTGATTCAATTGAATAAAATCAACCTTGATTTGGTATCGCAACCCGTTTTAACGGGTTTTAGCTTTCAGCCGGAAATTTATTTCCGGGCTATTTCCGGGCTATTTCCGGGCTATTTCCGGGCTATTTCTTACCATTGACGCAATTCGCATCCAAAACCACAAATCCTTTATCCTCAAAAACCTGACAACTTCCCATAACTTTAATCAAAGCGGGTATTGCACCTTTTTCTAACTTATCCAGCGCATCTTTCGCTGCTGGTTGATATTGTTGAACGCGGCGATGATTTGCTAGATACTCTTTCGTTAAACCGCCTGGTTCGAGTAACCAAAAATCTATCTTGTATTGGCGGATAAAGTTTTGCACTTCCGCTAAATTGGGGCTATATTGGGCGCGAATTAAATCCAGAAATCGTTGGCGAAATTGGCGATAGTATCCGACTTGGTAAGGAATTGCATATTCGCTTCCGGCTAAAATAGAACGCTGTGAAAAGGAGGGGATGTAATTTGCTTCTTCTGCTATGGATGCGATTAAACTGTCTTTGGGGGTTTGTTGGAAAAATTTGTACAATTTGGGTACTTCTCCAATCCTATAAGCAGTTCTGGGAAATTCTTTCACAAAACTAGGATAGCCGATTAAGGCAATACTAATGACGAGGGTTACTGCCATTGCAATGGTAATTTTTGCTCGCTCTTGGGAAGATGCCCAACGCCACATTTGATCTACGATGATACTGAGAGCGATCGCGCTAGCAAATGCAATAACAATTCTAAAGGTAACTCCCGTATAGCGACTGGGAAGGTGTAACTTAAATAGTACGGCATGAGCAGCAAAAAACATGCCTATCGAGGCGATAACAATTTGACCTAGTATTGCCGATGAATTGCTTAGTTGTTTGAGTAAGGGAAAGCGAGAGCGAAACCCTACAAAAATTGGCAATAATAAGCCAAAAAGCAGCGTTACCGGCGTAAATAAAGACCGAGGAAACATGCCGCTGCGATATCCGGTAAAGATAAATTTAAACAAATCTCGATGGAAAAAGTTAGCGCGTCCTCCTGGTAAAAATTCCGGTAATTTTCTTGCCTCGGATGCGGTAATTGTGGGGCCAAATTGTGAGGAACTTAAAGCAAAGGGTAATAATACTAAAAAAGCCACTGCCAATCCGGTTATACATAATATCCAATCGCTGCGATTTGGGGATAGTTTGGGGCGCCAATTTTGCCAGCGGAACAGACGTAATATTAAGATACCAGAAGCGATGAAAACGCATTGGGGATAGAATAGTCCTAAGAGTGCGATCGCAATTCCCATTCCCAGCAAGTTTCGCCGCAATAAATAATACAAAAATCCCAAAAATATCGGATAAACAAACCCTCTAGGTGTGGCGGAAACAATATCATCTTTCATCCATAAGTTCTGATTCAGCAGCAAGGTTGACATAAACCCGGTTGCTGGTATCGGCAATAATTCCATCGAGATGCCAAAACAGTAACCTGTGGTAATCAATCCCAACAAAATCGGCAAGAATTTATTCAGCAACATGGGATTGATTCCCAACAGGGCAGGCAGTTGGTAAACTGCTTTATAACCTGCGGGTGCGACTGACTGAAAATAATCGGCAATTAAGTCATTAGGGAATAATTCCGGATCGATAAACCGCACCATCCAGAATACATGCTGCCGCGCATCATCCTGCACCACATATTCGCCGCTAAATGCTTTTTGCAGCGCCATTAATGCATAGATAAAGCCTAATGTCAAGCTTAAACTAAACCAGAATTTAGATTTTGCAGCGGTAAAAATTTTTAACATAGGGAATGGGTAATTGGTAATGGGTAATTGGTAATTGGTAATAATTTAATACTGCTTGGTTAACTAAATTTCGATCCCCCCCAACCCCCCTTGCCAAGGGGGGCATAAGCATAATCTAACTAATTAGCAATTAGCAATTACCCATTACCAATTACCAATTACCAAAAAATTTACAACCGATTACTGCGCTTATCAATCATGTCAGCTAGCAAAGCAAACATGCCAAACTGGGTGGCGGCGACGAAGAGAATTAGGGTTTTTTCGGTTAAGTCGTGGCGAATGAAGATGTCTTGAGATACGGTAATTAAAAAACCGATAAAAAATGCGGTGGCGACTGGTAAGAATACGCGCAGGGGGGCGAAGTATACACCAATTCGCAAAATAATCTGCACGAAACCTAACGTATCGCGAATCGGTTTAATCTTGCTTTTTCCGACGCGACTGCGGTAATCTATTGGCTCGTAATGCACTACGTAATTATTGGTTAGCATTGCCAAGGTAATCGTCGTGGTAAAGCTAAAGGTATCGGGCAAAATGTTTAAAAATCTTTCGGCGATACTCTTGCGAAACACGCGCATCCCGCTGTTTAAATCGGGAATTTTCCGCCTTACTACCCATTGGGCAAAATGGACGAGAAACCATTTGGGAATTTTCCGAATGCGGGAATATTGCACGTTTGCACCTGTCCTCGCACCGACTACCATATCAGCTTCGGTGGCGAGGGCGACTAATTCGGGAATTCTTTCGTTGGGATAAGTTCCATCGGCGTCGGTAATGGCAATTAAAGGATATTTGGCGTTACGAATTCCGGTTTTAAGTGCGGCGCCATATCCCCAGTTGCGCCCGTGTTCGATTAATCTGATATCCTTACAAGAACGCAGGATATCGCCGGTTCTATCAGTTGATCCATCGTTGATAGCTAAAATCTCGTATTTGCATCCGGCGGCGTCAAAGGTGGCGTGCAAATGCGCGATGGTTTCTGCTACCGCTTCCTCTTCGTTATATACGGGAAGGATGAGGGAAAAAGGCGGGTAGGCAGTTTTTGTAGAAACGCCGTTGCTATTTTGTGTCTCTGGACGTCTAAATTGGGAGGTTGTTTCTCCCAGTCGGTTGATTTCGCGCACGATTTGCACTCCTCCTAATCGCACCACTCCCATATAGTACAGGACGAAGGCAAAAATCTAAATGCAGAAAGCGGGTTTGTTTGTAGGTTGGGTGGAGTGAAGCACAACCCAAGGCAAAAGTTGGGTTTTGTACCTCAACCCAACCTAGAAAATAGTCGATTTTTGTGTTTGGCGAAGGTGTTGTCTGAGAAAGCAGATTTCTTTGCACTGTCATATAGTATTGTTGTTTGGTAGTTTTAACCGGAATCTGGATCTACAAATACGGTTTGTGCCAATGTTGATGTCGCGACTGCATAAATTTTTGACTAACTCCGAGAATGGACTAGCGAGTTCATCTCTAAGGTTCTGGTTTATTTTAAGTCTAAGTTTGGCAGTGGTTTACAGCATCCCGGCGCTGGGGGAAGCTTTTAGCGGCGAATTCGTGGTGCAGGATGATGCGAGACAGCATGTATTCTGGATGCAGCGGTTTGTTGACTCCCAACTGTTTCCTAACGATTTGATGGCAGATTATTTTCAATCGGTAGCGCCTGCGGGATACACTTGGGTTTATCGGTTGATGGCGATGGTGGGAATTGAACCGCTGTTGCTGCATAAATTATTACCGCCGGTTTTGGGAGCGATCGCAACCTGTTATTGTTTTGGCATCTGCGTGGAATTGTTACGCATACCCATCTGTGGTTTTATCGGTGCGTTCTTGCTAAATCAAACTTTGTGGATGCGGGATGATATTGTGGCGGCGACTCCCGTTGCTTTTGTCTATCCGCTGTTGTTGGCATTTTTGTATTATTTGGTCAAGCGCAATCTGTTAGGGGTGGCGAGTGCGATCGCATTCATTGGTCTTTTTTATCCTCAATGCGTCTTCGTCTGCTCTGGCGTTCTAATTTTACAGCTGATCTGCGCGATCGCAAATAGGCCGAGGCGAGATTTTGAGCCGTCCTTTTACATTATTACCTTAGCCGTTGCCATCTTAATTTTACTCCCCTACGCTTTCAAACCTTCCGAATTTGGCCCAATTATCAGCGCTGCTGAAGCGAAAACCTTGCCCGCTTTTCTACCCGACGGATGGTCGAATTTTTTTGACCAAGATCCGATTAAATTTTGGTTTTGCGGTAAGCGCAGCGGTATGTTACCCACCGAGTGGTGCGTACTGAAATTTAATTATTTTTTCCTGTTAATTCCGCCGCAATTATGGGCAGCGTTGGCGTTACCGATACTGCTGCGATATCGCGATCGCTTTCCTTTATTAACGCAGGTTCGCAACCTCGATATCTTGCCACAAATATTGATAGCATCGGTGTCCTGGTTTTTGATTGCCCACGCCCTGCTGTTCAAGTTGCATTTGCCGAATCGATATACCGAACATAGCTTTAGAATTGTAGTTGCGATCGCCGCCTCTATTACGATTACAGCAATACTCGATACCCTGCTCAATTACCAATTATCCATCCCCAATCCCAAATCTAAAATCTTAAATCTTCAATCTAAAATTCCCTTATCTTTCCTCATTGTCTTTGCTCTCCTTTTATATCCCCCGATTTTAAAATTACAGGATTACTCTTTCGCTGCCGATAGCTATGTTGGTGCTGAAGTACCAGCGCTGCACAAGTTCTTCCAGTCACAACCTAAAGATATTACTATTGCATCTATTGCCAAAGAAGCTAATAATATACCCAGCTTCGCCCACCGATCGATTTTAGTCGGTGGGCAAGGATATGCTTTACCCTATCACAAAAAGTATTATGCTCAAATTCAGCAAAGAACTTTGGATCTGATTAACGCCCAATATAGTACCGATTTAAAACAAGTACGGCGCTTTATTCAAACCTATGGGATAGATTTGTGGTTGCTCGATCGAGCCGCTTTTACGTTATACTATGTAGAAAATAATAATTGGCTGGAGGAATTTCGAGTTAAACAACCAATCGTGGAAAAGATAAAACAAGGTAATGTACCTGTTTTATCAACGCTTTTGAATAAATGTTCTGTATTTGATACGGAAACTTTTGCTGTGTTGCAAGCGTCATGTATTCTTAAGAACGATTGAACCGCTCTAGACGCAGAGGGCGCAGAGGAAGAGAAGAGAGATAATTTGGTGAGGTTAGAGGGGTGAAGGTTTTGAAAGTGGATATAAAATCGGTAAATCAATTTAAAATAGCTTTGATCGCGATCTTGTGTTTCAGTGTTTTTATTAACAGTTACAGCATTGGATGGGGTTTGCCGAGTTTTAATGCCTGGGCGGCGGATGAACTTATACCTTCTAGGGTTCTTGATGGTATTGAAAAAGGTTTTTCTCAGGGGTGGCATTTTAAATATCCGCCGTTTCATTTTTATGTTTTAACTATTTTATATTCGCCGATTTTGTTGCTGGATAGTTTGAATTTAGTAGATGTTAACAGTTTATCTACCTACACGATTCTTTTTTATATTGGCAGATTTACCAGCGTCGTTATGGGTGCTGGACTTGTATTTGTCGTGTATTTATGCGGGCGCGAACTTTATGAGGAAAGGGCAGCGGTTTTCGCCGCGTTAATTGCTGCTTCGTTATGTCCTTTTGTTTACTATGCTAAAACAATTAATTTAGAAGTGCCTTATCTGTTTTGGGTAATGCTTTCTATGTTGTTTTATCTCCGAATTTTGAAACATCAAAAATTAGCCGATTATTTGTTATTCTCAGCTACCGCTGCGATCGCAGTCGGTACGAAAGACCAAGCTTACGGTTTGTATATTTTAACACCAATATTTATCGTTTATCAAAACTACCTATATTTGAAGCAAAACAACCAGGATGTGCGGCTCAAAGATGCGATAATGGATGAGAAAGTTATTTTGGCGATCGCTCTAGGATTTACTATCTTTTTTGGCATCCACAATATCGTTTTTAATCTACAAGGTTTTATCAAGCACGTTAATTTAATCACCGCAGGAGATGCCCAAATCCGCCCGCGATTTGAAAGAAATATATTAGGTTACTTCAGCATGTTTGTGCAAAGTTTTCGTCATATCAGATTTGCTTTCGGATGGCCTTTATATTGTCTGTGCATGTTGGGCTTTTTTAGCGCTTGGTTAAATAAAAAGAAATCCTATCTATTATTCTGCCTTTTAGTCCCGATTGTTTCCTATTATCTGTTTTATATCAGCGTTGTTTTTTACAATAACGTCAGATATTTACTGCCCTCTTGTTTAATCCTGGCGCTGTTTGGCGGACAGTTTATCGCTGAAATACTAAATCCAGCACGGAAATTTTTTCAAGCAAAAGCAGTTTTAATAACCGCGATATTTGTTTATACATTCGCTTATGCATTTTCAGTAAATGTACTGATGGAGAACGATTCCAGGTATTATGTAGAAAAATGGATGGAACAGAATATCAGCAAGAATGAAGTAGTTTTGGGTGCAGGCGATCGCAAATACTTACCCCGCCTAGACAACTATAGATCGGAAGTTTCAAGAAAACCCACATTAGCAGTTTTAGCCAAAACAAATCCAGACTATATTATTGGCACCAGCGGTTACGATATTCGCCGCTTTGAAAAGACTCGCCCCGAATACGAATTTTTCGATAAATTAAACCGTGGCGAATTAGGATATAAGCTGCTATTTACCTATAAATCCCATCCCCAATGGGATTTGTTTAACCAGAAAGAATTGCAGTATAGAGACATCGATCAAATGTACATCTATTCAAATTTTGACAAAATTAACCCCGAAATCAGGGTATTTAAAAGAAACAAGTAAGATAGGTAAAAGCGATGTTAAAGTTTAAAGATAAGTTAAAATTACCATACTTCTTGGCAATCGTTATAGCATTAGGAATCTTTTTTCGATTTGCCAACATTGACAAAAAAGTTTACTGGTACGATGAAACCGTCACATCAATCCGCTTGTCGGGTTATACAAAAGAAGATTTCTCCGATTTAGTTAGCGATAGCCGGGTAATTAAAGTAGCAGATATACAAAAGTATCAACAGCCAGAGGCAAACAAAAGTTTAATCGATACTATTAGATCTTTAGCAGTAGAAAATCCCGAACATCCACCACTGTATTTTATCCTGGCGCGACTTTGGGGGCAGGTTTTTGGTTATTCGCCAGCGGCGACGAGAAGTTTTTCTGCCGCAATTAGCTTGCTGGCGTTGCCGTTAATTTATTGGCTATGTCGAGAATTATTTGAATTACCGCTAACCGGATGGATGGCGATCGCATTGCTATCAATCTCCCCATTAAACGTGCTTTACGCCCAAGAAGCAAGGGGTTACAGTTTGTGGACGGTAACAATTTTATTATCTAGCGCCGCGCTGTTGCGGGCAATGCGACTGAATAAAAGCATCCATTGGGCATTGTACGCATTAACCCTAGTGGTGGGATTGTATACAAATTTACTGACGGTGCTGGTAGCGATCGCGCATGGTATCTATGTTTTTATCCTAAGCAAATTTCGCTTAGGTCATACTTTTAGCGCTTATTTTATCTCATCATTATCAGCATTTCTAGCTTTTTTCCCCTGGTGTTTCTTAATGTTGAGCAACTTTAATGATATCGACTGGGTGAGAAATCAAATTCCCCTACCAACTTTAGTTAGCAGGTGGTTGCTTAACTTTAGCGCTATTTTTTTCGATGCTGCTATTGGATATACCGACAAATTTATCGATATCAAAAGTGGTTACGACAACTTGCAGATTAATTTTAGCAACCCGGTAATATATGCCATTATACCAATTTTAATTATCATCCTTTACGCGATTGTTTTTTTATTTATATACAGTGAAAACCGAGTTTGGTTGTTTATTTTAATTTTGATAATTGTCCCGACTCTACCTTTGTTATTGAAAGATTTATTTGACGGTGGACAGCGTTCGAGTATTCCTCGTTATTTAATTCCCTGTTATTTAGCCATTCAATTAGCGGTTGCTTACTTAATTTCTCATTATTGGCAACATAAACTGTGGCGGATAATTGCTGTTGTCATAATTTCGGCAGGAGTTGTATCCTGTGCAATTAGTTCTCAAGCAGAAACGTGGTGGAATAAATATAGCAGCTATTACAATCCCCCAGTCGCGCGGATTGTTAACCAAAGTAAGCAACCACTTGTAATCGGCAGTAATGCAATTAGAGTCACATCTATTAGTTATTTACTTGACCCAAAAGTTAGACTAATGTTAGTCAAAGAACCCAACGTTCCTAAAATTACAAACAGGTTTAGCGACGTGTTTTTATTCCGCCCTGCAAAAAGCTTAAAATCGGGACTTGAAAAACAACGTTACAAAGTAGAACTCGTTCACGAACCTGGGGATTTGTGGCGAATTAAGCGATAAGAATTTTATCTATTTGTCGGGAAAGACGTAATTTGATGTTGTAGATATTTAATGTCATCATAGCCAGCATAAAATTGATGAATAGCACTATTAAAAGTATTGCGATCGCCACAGTAACATTATTATCAATCGCAGCCTCACCGCTAGCGATCGCAACCAATTCTTTTACACCAACCACCGTTGCCCAATCAGTCAACTTGAGGGATACTTTAATTATCCCAGGACAACGGGTTGGTCCGGTAACGCGCAATACCACTCGTCGCGATTTAACCAGATTATTTGGCGCCTCTCGTTTGCGCGATAAAACTATTCCCGGCCCTGAAGGAATAGGTGAGTTTGCTGCTACCGAAGTAAACTTGGGAAGAGAGCGATCTTTCACCGTTGTTTGGAGTAATTCCGCGCGAACTCAAGTAGGAACTGTGCGAAATTTTGGCACAGCTTGGAAAACTCGCGAAGGGATTGGCATCGGTACTTCTTTAACAGAATTACGCCGCATTTTAGGTGAATTTCAAATATCTGGACTTGGATGGGATTACGGCGGTACAGTTTTGTTTGAGAGAACTCGACTCGCGCGCTATCAAGGGGGTTTAACTTTAGTAGTAGATGCTGCACCCGATGCGGCGCAGCGATTTCCGAATAATTATCAAGCAGTTTCAGGGGATAGCTTGTTTTCTTCTAACAATCCTAACTGGCAACGTTTAGGCATCAAGGTAGCAGCAATGACTGTATACTTAACTCCAGATGAAGGTATTTGATCTGATTTTGTGTAGCTACTCAGGTATAGCCTTTTGGCTTAGTTTGTGTAGCGGCACCCTTAAGGGTGCCGCTACACAAACTAAGCCCGTCTACACGGGCTATTAAGTTGCGAAACGGGGTATTAAGTTGCGAAACGGGGTATTAAGTTGCAAAACGGGGTATTAAGTTGCGAAAAATCCAGTGTGTTCTATTAAGCCACAATCTGCTATAAGTCCTAGAGGTTTAATTTTGGGATGTTTTAGCGATGCATTCTGCCTGTAAAACAATCAAGTTTTCCACCTCGAAAACTTTACAGCGATTCGTAAGTTTTGATAAAGCAGGGATAGCACCCTGCTTTAATTGTTCTATTGCTGCTTTTGTCGCAGGTTGATATTGTGCTAACCATTCATCGTTAGCTACATAGTCCATTGTAAAAGCAGTGCGTTCGAGTAACCAAAAATCTACCCCATACTTGTTGATAAAATCTTTGACTTCTTTGATGCTTGGACTGTATTGAGCGCGAATTAAATCGCTAGTTCGCTGACGAAATTGGTTATAATAACCAACTTGATAGGGAACCGCATATTTTCTCCCCGTTAAAATAGAACGCTGGGAAAATGACGGCAAGTTGTTCGCTTCTTCCGCTAAAGATGCGATCGCAATATCTTTAGGTTGCTTTTGGAAATACTCATAGAGTGCAGGCTTTTTACCAATTCGGTAATTAGTTTCGGGGAAATCAGGCACAAAAGTGGGATAGAAAATTAAAATCAAAAGCATTCCCATGCAGAGTTTGGGAACGATAGATAAAGGAATCAGAAAGAAAGGATCTTCTTTCGCACTGGTGAGAATTTTATCGATCAGGATAGTTAGAGCGATCGCACCCGCAAAAGACATAATTATCCGCAGGTTATATCCCGTATACCGACTCGGAACGTGCAGTTTAAAGATAGTAGCATGAGCTAGAAAAAACATCACCGCCGATGCCAGCAATATCTGCAATAATAAAACCCCATTCTTCACCTGTTTAGCCAAAGTAAACTTATCGGAAAATCTGATAAAAATTGGCAGCAACAACCCCAACCAAAGCGTCACAGGTGCAAAAAAGTAACGAGGGAAAAAGCCGCTGCGTCGTCCATTAATCCAAAAATGCCAAGGATTTTCGTGGAAAAACTGCGTGCGTCCTCCTGGTAAGAAATCCGGTAATTGCCTTGCCGCATCAGCAGTAATAGTAGGGCCAAATTTGGAAGATCCCAAAGCATAAGGTAACAGCACTAAAAAAGCCACTCCCAAGCCGGTTGCACACAATAATAAATCTGACCGATTTTGAGATAAACCTAACCGCCGATTTTCCCAATCTAAAACGCGCAAAACTAATATAACAACCGCCACGAAAGTATATTGAGGATAGAACGAACCTAAAAGAGCGATCGCTATCGCCACCCCTGCCAAATTTCGCCGCAATAAATAATACAAAAACGCCATAAAAAAGGGATACAAAAAGGCTCGCGGCGTCCCAGAAACGAGATCGTCCTTCATCCAAATAGCCTGATTCATCAGCAACGTTGCCATAAAACCCGTAGCCGGTATTCGCAGCAATTGCATCGACACCCCAAAACCATAGCAAGTAGTAATTACCCCCAACACCATCGGCAACAATTTATTTAGTAAAAGCGGATTAATTCCCAACCCCGCCCCTAACTGATAAACCGTCTTATATCCCGCAGGCGCCACCGATTGAAAATAATCAGCAATTAAATCATTGGGAAACAACTCCGGATCTAAAAATCGCAGCATCCAAAACACATGCTGTCGTGCATCATCTTGCACCACATATTCACTAGCGAATCCTTCCCTTAATCCCAAAAAAGCATAAAGTACAGAAAAAGCCAAACTGAGACTAAACCAAAACTTTATTTTGCCACTACCAGGTTTAGTTTCATCACTTATTAAGAATTGTTGCAGTTGTGCGATCGCCATAGCACCCCGATATTTTTTCCATTACTTAAAAAGTGTACGTTGCGTTTCACAATCCTTCAACCCAACCTACCTTTACTCTCTTATCTCTTCCTCTGCCTCCTCTGCGCCTAGAGCGGTTCATCAAAAAATCGCCTATGCTAAAACAGTCGATGACCGCCAAAATTACCCCATTCCATGCAAATTCAATTAATTTACAACGAGCCTCCCACCGCAGCACAACCGCGCCAACTCATCCTAGAAACACCCATCGCCTTGGGGCGAGAAGCCGCCCGAATGCCTGTCCAAATCGAAGGGCGTCGAGTTGCCCAAATAATTTTATCAGCCGACGAGCGCGTATCGCGATTTCACGCCGAACTCGACTATAAAAACAATCAATTAGTCATCATCGATCGTAGCAGCAGCGGCACTTTTGTTAACGGCATTCGTCAAACCCAGACAGTATTAAATAGCGGCGATACGGTGCAAATTGGTTCGTATCAAATCCGGATAAATTTTACCGTACCATCCCCAGTAAGTTTAGACGAAATTGGCCTGCGTTGGGAAGATCCCACAACAGGAGAAACCAACGAATCAATTTTAGCAATTCCCATCGCCCTCGGACGAGAAATTGCCCGAATGCCAGCAGAAATTCAAGGGCGTCCTGTGTCTCGCATCCTCTTAGATAGCCTTCAAGTTTCGCGCTACCACGCTTTTATTAACCGAGTCAACGGGAATTTAGTAGTCACAGATCAAAACAGCACAACTGGTACTTTAGTCAACGGCATACGTCAGAAACAAACCGTTTTAACTAACGGAGATATCATCCAAATTGGCCCTTATCAAATAGCCGTAAACTTAGCAGCAATTTCTCCCGTCGTAACCATACCGGGAACTATTATCGGAGGCAATACACCGCCAGTACAGCCTTTATCTGTAATTGGTTTTAACCCGGATACAGGATTATTAGCGCCCGCCATCCCTGCGCCCTCACCGCAACCAAACTTTCCGCCACCGATATTTAGAAAACAATTAATAACATTAGACGATCTTCGCACTACAAATTTATCAGTACAAGAAGCAGAATATATCGCCATTGGTGCGGGATTGGGCAGTTATATTTGGGTTGATTTATTGAGAATTTGCGGTGTCAAAACGCACCAAATTATTGCAATGGGTTTAGAGCCAAAGCCTTATGCCCGTTATAAACAATTGTGCCTCAATTCTCAAATCCCATTACGAGAAAGATTGCGGTCAAATTCCGACTCTTGCCCCGATAATATTTGGGGTTGGCCTAGTTACGCTTTGCGGGAAGCTTGCCACGATTTTGGTAAGGGAAGATTTGGGGATGCAATTAAAGAATTGTGGCAAGTTTTTGCCGAACCAGCTTTTGCTGAAACTTATACACCCCGCGCCGGAAATGTATTTGATTCGATTGATAGAGAAGCGGCGCGAATTGGTTGGGATAAAATCTTTCAATATGGGCGAATTCGCGCGATTAGAAAAACAGAAGATGGGCGATATTGCATCGCATATAGCGGCAAAAATCGCGAACATGGGTATCTAACCGCCCGCTATTTACACCTTTCACCTGGTTATCCGGCGATTCAATTTTTGCCAGATTTGCAAGAATATCGCGAAAAAACCCATGATTTTAAATCGGTTGTGAATGCCTATGAAGACCATAACCATGTCTACCAATATTTAGAAAAAAATGGCGGTACGGTGTTAATTCGGGGACGGGGAATTGTGGCATCTAGGATTGTGCAACGCATCTATGAAACGCGCAAATTGAATCGAAATATTACCATTGTGCATTTGATGCGATCGCCTAAACCAGAAGGGAATAAATACGAGCGATCGCAACGCACAGTAGAAAATCATTACGAATTCCAACCCTTCAACTGGCCTAAAGCTTGTTGGGGCGGAGAATTGCGCGAATTATTAGAACAATCCGAACCCAACCAACGGCGCGCTTTAATTCAAGATTGGGGCGGAACAACGACTGCCGATCGCACAGATTGGCGCAGAATTGTACAAGAAGGAATTTCCCAAGGTTGGTATAGAATTCGCTTTGGAGAAGTCGAGAAAGTCGAAAAAGATCCCAGAAATATCACCATCACTCGCATCCGCGAAATGGGAATTAAAGGGATAACAAATATCGAAGCCGACTTTATTATTGATTGCACCGGATTAGATGCCAAAGTAGAAGCTAGTCCGCTGCTAAAAGATTTAGTTGAGCATTACAATTTACCCTTAAATTACAATGGGCGCATCTTTGTCGAAAACAATTTTGAAATTAAAGGAATGCAAAATCAACGAGGTAAAATATATGCCGCCGGTGCGATTACTTTAGGTGGCCCTTACGCAGCGGTTGATAGCTTTTTGGGATTGCAATATGCAGCCTTGATAGCGGTAGATAGTTTGGCGAAATCTGGTGCTACTGGAGTTAAAAAATTAACGCCGTTTCGTTCTTTGGTTCAGTGGTTTAAATGGGCGGGGTATGTAGAACCTTAATTTAAAAAATAGCTCGGAAATAGCTCGGAAATAAATTTCCGGCTTAAAGCTAAAACCCGTTAAAACGGGTTTCAGCGGATTGCAAGTGATATCGTATCCGGTGGGATCAAACTTATATAGTTAATGGTGTTGTAGGGGCGGGTTTAACCTGCAATCTTTGTTCGCAGTGAATTTGGTTAATAAACCCGCCCCGTCAGTGTCAAGCGCTTCGCAGCCAAACTTGATATGAGTTAACTCAGATCTTGCACAGTGGCTCAAAACCGGGTTTCTTGCAAATAGCTAAACTTGAAAGCCTAGATTTTTCGTTAAGAAACCCGGTTTTTCAATGCTTGTTAAGAATGGTGCAAGATGTGAGTTAAGTAAAGCCAAAAGGCTTTGTTTGTGTAGCGGCACCCTTAAGGGTGCCGCTACACAAAGGGGAAGGGGAAAATAAATTAACTACTCGCTCTTAACCTGTTTTAACAGGTTTAAGCTTTGAGCTTGAATTTTAATTCAAAGCTCGTGAATGTTAATTCACCGCTCATCAAGCAGGCAAAGTATACCGCCGTTCGATCGCTTCCTTAATTAAATTGCGACTTTCTGCTGGTGACAAATAAGCACGTTTCTCAATTTGTTCGGCTTCATCAGCTAAACCTTCATCCTTAATTGCGCCGCGAAACCAACGGGAATAATCATGCTGTTGTAAATGGAACAACCAAGTTTCATCATCCACGCCTTCGGCAATTTGGGTGAATAAAATTAGGTTCTGAGCGCGTAAATTTAGCTTACAATGTGGCCCCCGGAAGTAAAAACTTTTATCCTCGCCTAATTGACCTTCGGCATATTTGCGAACGTGGCGGCGGCGTTCCATTTTTCCAGGTGTAATGCGGAATTTAAAAGGGTTTTGTTTCGTGGTTTTAAACCAAGCTAATGCCTCTCCAGGTTCAAGATTTGGCGGCGTCATATTTGGCGGATACTCATCAATAGAATTGCAGAATTCCTCTATTTTTTCCTCCGGAAATTGGCCTACCGCAATCATATCGTCAACCGACAATAGTGCGGCGGGTGCAACGTGTTCCGGATGCACGGTAATTAATAGCATTCCGTTGAGTTTTTGCGGTAGCGTTAATACGGCAGGATTCCACGATGCGGGCATCAAATGGTGAGCTTCATCGACTACAATCCAATGTGGACGACCAACGCGCGATCGCATTTCCTGCAACTGCGGTAACAATTGGGCAAAAAACCCCGGACGATCCTTTAACGGAATTCCTAGCAAGTTAACCACAGCGTTTTGATTCGGTTTTTCCAAAACATCCAATACTTCTTTTACACTCGGTTCTCGTTTGCTGTCACCCAACACAATCGCATTATCAAAATTCTCGTAATCTCCTTCCGGATCGAAAATACAAAACTGATAATTTTCTGACGCAATCCGTTCCAGCACCGCCGTTGCTAAGGTTGATTTTCCCCCACCAGAAGTCCCCGCCAGCAAGATACTCGTCCCAAAAGGTTTGATATTAACTTCGCTTCCGTCTTCTTGACTTCCCAATAAAATATCGTGTCGTTTGATCTGGGTTGCCAATTCTTCCAAATCTGAAGCAATTAGCCGATCAATTAATTCAACTACCCCAGCACCCCGACGGTTATTGGTCACAAAATCTGCCCGTTCTTTTACCACCGGCAGTGCATTAGCAACAGCAACAGAACACTCGCATAAATTCAGAAAAGCGTGGTCGTTTTCCGCATCTCCGACACCTACAACGTTATGCGGCGATATTTTTAATTCATCCAACGCTGCTTTTAATCCCGCTGCTTTGTTAACACCAGAAGGCAGTACCATCACAGCGCCTTTGTTAAAGATAACTTGTAATTCTAATCCTAATTCTTGGATCGCTTGAATAACAGTTGTTTCGTTGGGATGCCAAGTCGCCACAATTACCCGCCCAACTGATAGAGGATTGACATTGCGATCGCGCAATATTTTAACAAACTCCTCCGGCGGACGTTCGCCTAATAACTTTTCCTCGCGCGAACTAGGCCAATACAACAAAGCACCATTTTCCGCCACGATGCAATCAAATAAATCTACCTTTGGAAAGACGCGCAGCAGATCTTCCAACTCCCGCCCCGTCACTAAAATTAGCTTTCTACCAGAATCTTTCAAACGCTCAAGTGCTGCTATAGTTTCATCATGCACTTGACCGTCAGTTGCCAAAGTGCCATCGTAATCAGAGGCTAGTACAAAGTAATGCATCGGCGGTTACAAATAGTTGGGAAACCGCAGCGCTTTCTTTCTGCGCCGCTGCTGTGTCAATATAAATAGGATTGCTTGAATTAGTCCCCTTCTTCATCCCGCCTGAGATAGAAACTGTTTCTATATCTATCCAAAATAGTAGCGACACCGCATTCAACAATCTTTTGGTAGAAATCTAATCTATTTCTTCTTTTTCTTCTTTTCTCTTACCTCTGCGTCCTCTGTGCCTCTGTGCTTCCTTACTCCCATCTTGAAGCGAATATTATCTAATTCTTCTTTTCTCTTCCTTCGCGTCTTCGCGGTTTATTCTTTTCCTAACTTTCCAAAGCCAATCTTTATAAACCGGCTCTATTTTAAAACTTTGCTCTTGCTCAATCCCCTGGCGCAACCTCTCAGAAGGACGATATAAGAAAGCATTGCCAAAATTATCTGGAATTTTAGGAATATTTGGCTCCACCACCAACTGAAGATTAACATCCGGCTTCAACAAATGACTAAAAGCCAGCACTCTCCCCGGAATTTCATCAGTTACTAACAGCGGACTTTCTGCTTGATTAACAATCCGAGCAACTTGGGGATTGTATTTACTATTTGTATGACTATTGTGCCACCAAACGGGAAAGAAACTGCTGGCGACGCAGGATATAACCCCACTGGCAATCAAACCCACTAAAACATACGTCCACCGTTTTAGATGTATTTTAAATGCCAGCAAATAAGCCACAGCAACTTGAATCCCTAAAAAACAAGGAATTGCATATCGAGTTACACTAGATCGCCTGCCGCCTAAAATTAAATCCGGTAAAATTAACGCTAATCCCGTGACCCCAATTAAAGTTATAATAAATAACCAAGTTTGCTTCGGAGTGCTACGGCAGAGACAATAAAGCGCCCAAATCGATAGAATTGCACTTAGATATAAAATTGGATTGATAAAGCTTAAACCGTGATTCAGATCGAAAAAAAGCCTGCTCAAATTTAATAACCAACGTAAAGGCAGTTTATCTACTGTTGCCTTAGTTGTTGCTGTAGTTTGAACAATTTTAGATAAATTAGCTGCAATTATCAAAAGCCAAGGTGAAAAAATCAGCAGCCCTGTCAACGATGCTAGTAAATAAGCAATAAGTTTTTTACTAAATCGAAATCCTTCAATTGCCACTACATAAATTCCATGTCCAATCGCAACTAACGCAAAAAATAAATGCGAATACAGTCCAATGGCTACTGTTAATGCATAAATTCCCCACCGTACAGGATGCAGAGCCTTGCTTGCTTGTAACAAAGCTGCACTCGACAATAAAATAGCCACCATCCACAAACTATATTGCCTTGCTTGCTGGGCGTACAATACGTGAAAAGGCGAAACAGCTATTAAAATAACTGCTACCCATCCCGTCAGATACGAGCCAAATAATTCCAGGGATAACCAATAGATACAAGGAAATGCCAGCAAACTAATAAATGCCGATAAACTTCTGATACTCACTACAGAATTACCAAAAGTTTGCACCCAAAATCGCGCCATTAAGTAGTACAAAGGCGAATGTTCGGCATTGCCCGCAAAAGCATTTAGCGCGTCATTTAAACCTTTTTCGGAATTGGGATATTGATATTTTTGCTGTAATTCTTGGACGCTAATAACTTGCCCATTGAAGGCTGACTCGACTAATTCTGCTTGCGTATGTCCGGAAATTCGGAGGGAAGTTAGCGTTTCGTCGTACCAGTAAAGCTTGCCGTCGAGGTTGATAAATCGAAATAGTATGCCCAGGATTAATATAACTGCGATTATATGCGATCGCTTCCCCTTCATCCTTTCCTCCTCTCCAGAAACCCGGCTTTTCTAAAAAGCCGGGTTTCTTGCTTACACCTAACTCTTTAACGTTACTTGTCCGCTAGTCGCCAACACTCGCGCACTCACGCCAAATACCCGCAGCAGTCCCTCGGAATCGGCATGATTGTAACTACCAATCCCTTCCATTGAAGCATTCTCTTCTGAATAAAGAGAATGATTTGTATCGGTTGCAGAGACAAAGGAAATATTTCCTTTATAAAGCGAAACTTTAATCGTTCCCGTTGCCAATTCTGCGGTACGTTTAATCGCTTCGAGAGCCATCTGGGTTGCCAAATCAAACCAATATCCTTGATAGATTTGCTTGGCAATTAATAAAGATAATTGGTCAAAGAACTCTCGCGCCCGCCGGTCTAAAATTAATTGCAGTAAAAATGCATAGCAAGTTCCCAATAATTCAAGTCCAGGACTTTCGTAAACCCCGCGGGATTTAATCCCCACAAAGCGGTTTTCTACTAAATGGGTGCCAATTCCAATTCCGTGGCGTCCGCCGATAGCGTTTGCTTGCAGAAATGCATCGACCAAACTCACCGCATTGCCGTTAATTCTCACCGGACGACCTTGCTCAAAAGTCACGGTAAATTCTTCAGTTTCATTGGGTGCATCGGCAGGATAACAACCCATAACTGGCTTGACAAAATGCGCCGGAGTTGTCAAAGCTTCTAACAATCCCGATTCGTGGGTTAAACCGAGCATATTGGCATCGGTGGAATAAGGTTTATCTTTCGATGCGGTGACGGGAAGACCTTTTTCTTGACAGAAATCAATCATTTCGCTGCGCCCGGGAAAGCGGGCTAAAAATTCCTCATCGCGCCAAGGTGCGTAAACTTCAAAATCCGGAGCCAACATGTTAGTAATTAGTTGAAACCGGACTTGGTCGTTACCCCTTCCCGTGGCGCCGTGGCTGAAAATAGTTAGCCCTCTTTTTTTCATTTCTTGAATCATCGCTTTGGTGAGGACGCAGCGGGCAATGGCGGTTGTATTCCAGTAACGTCCTTCATAACAAGCTTGGGTTTGAATTAAATCTACACCGGCCCCGGCGATCGCATCCCGCGCGGGTAACAAAACAAAATCCACCGCCCCCGCCATCGACATCCGCTTGCCAATTGCTTCCACATCCTCTTCATCGGGTTGACCCAAATCTGCCGTAAAACAGACAACGTTGACACCTTGATCTGTCAGCCAACGGGTAATCGTACAACTATCTAAACCGCCAGAACCTGCAAATGCAATGGTTTTTCCAATCAAATCCTGAGCTTTCATTCCCAATCTTCCTCTGGTAGCGATGCGATCGCAGCTTGCATCATCGAAAAACGACAAACTTCCATTATCTATCCAATCGCTGCTAATTCTGTCAGCCATCCTACAGTTTGATATTGATTGCCAAACCATTAATAAGTCTTTACAATAATCCGGGACTCATTATTAGATCGCCGTGTTTTTCAGCGTCGTCATTCCCACCTACAATCGCCGACCCATCCTGGAAAAATGCCTCCTAGCCTTGGAAAAACAGCATTTGAAGCCGGGTAGCGCCGTCACGCACTACGAAGTGGTAGTGGTCGATGATGGTTCCACAGATGGAACGCTCGAATGGTTGGAAGCAAATGCCGCCACATTCCCCCACGTGCGAAGTTTCGCGCAATCTCATTGTGGCCCCGCCGCCGCCCGCAATCTAGGCGTAGAGCAAGCACTAGGGGAATATATCATCTTTATTGATAGCGATCTAGTCGTGACGGAAAATTTCCTTCAGGCGCACGCAGACGCCCTGGTGCAGGGAGAAAAGACTTTAGGGAGCGATCGCCACTTCACCTATGGTAGAGTCATCAACACCTGTAACTTTGACGACCCGACTTCAGAACCCTACAAAATTACCGACTTTTCTGCTGCCTATTTTGCCACGGGGAATGTAGCGATCGCGCGCCACTGGCTGATTAAAGCCGGACTCTTCGACACCCAATTTCAACTCTACGGCTGGGAAGACCTAGAATTAGGCGTCCGCCTCAAACAACTCGGTCTTAAACTGATCAAATGCCCCGACGCCGTTGGCTACCATTGGCATCCGCCCTTCTCCCTAGCACAAATTCCCAACCTCATAGAAAAAGAAATTCAACGAGGACGCATGGGCGTCTTGTTTTATCAAAAACATCCCACCACCGAAGTGCGGATGATGATTCAAATGACACCATTGCACCGACTTCTCTGGGGACTCCTCACCCTCGGCGGCAGACTCAACGAAAAAACAATGGCAGGTTTCTTACAACAACTAATCGACCGAGGTCAAACCCAATTAGCCCTGGAAATTGCCCGAATTTTTCTCAATTGGTACAACGTCCAAGGAGTTTATGCCGCTTACGCCGAAATGCGACATAGAGCTGGGGGAGCTGGGGGAGCTGAGGGAGCTGAGGAAGTAGTTTGAGATTCTGAAATAGATGAACGAGTCTCTGACATAGATGAACGAGTCTCTGAGACAGATGAACGAGTCTCTGAGACAGATGAACGAG
>CAYXCW010000031.1:0-66667 GCA_964463555.1 uncultured bacterium | reverse complement strand
TCCACTGTCCACTGTCCACTGTCCACTGTCCACTGTCCACTGTCCACTGTCAACTATCCACTGTCAACTGTTGAAGGCGGATTTCTGAAGAAAAGGAAGCAGTGACAACCCCTGTTCCATTGCTAGTTTTGATTGTAGATACGCGAAACCGCAGGTTAGGATTGACAAACCAAATTTTCTCTTCAGCTGCTGCGCGATCGTATTCAGTGAGTAAAACAAAAGTGTCATCTTCGGTGAGATGATAGCGTCCGACGGCGGGCATTGTTTCAGCATAGCCTTGTTCTCGCAGCAATTTACCGCGTTTGGGAATTTCTGGATCGGGAATTGGTACTAAGACAGTGCTGCCTTTGAGGACTTCTTTTTCATCCCAATCTGATTGTCCTTCCCAACTCATGCGAAAGGGAGCGATCGCATGTTGCGGATCGATATCATAAGACTTGCACAGATCCAGCACCGCTGGGTCATCAGCCGCCAGGGAAACGATGTCGATTTCCGATAGCACCGCCTCAAAGTGGCTGAAAATGAGATGATGGGCACTGCGCTGCGATCGCCACTGCCCAATCGAACGTTCAACAAATTCGCTAATATCCATCACAAACAATTGGGATTGGAAAACAATTCAGGCGTAATAACGCCAGTTGGTAATTGGTAATGGGTAATGGGTAATTGGTAATTGGTAATTTGATTCATTAACAGTAGGGGCTACTTTAACGAAATATTTACTGATTCCAGAAAATGGTTGGTCAAACCCGCCCCTTCTCTTGACAATTACCCATTACCCATTACCCATTACCCATTACCAGTACCGCTCGATGTAACTAGCAACTTGAGTTAGTGTTTAGATCTCGGTGATACTGACAATCTTGCCGCTAGTGCGATTAATCCGCTGAATTTGCGGCGTCATGCGATCGCCATCCACAATGTAGGTTGTGTTGCTACGACGACGGGGACTGTCGAAGGCAGAACCCGTGACGACAATCTTGAACCGTTTTTTGTTTGCTTCACCAGAACCACCAAGTTTAACATCCGGCGGCGAAATTTTGTTAGCGCTATTGGTCGCCACCGCATAAACCAACTGGGAAGATTTAACGGCGCTGCTAACTTGGGCAGGCCCGCGATCGACGGCAAACAAGCGATTATAATTTACTTGTTTTTGTCCAATCAGCGTCGTGGGGCGATTGTAAGGCACGATATTTTCACCAAACACCGTTTGGTACTCAGCGCTATCGATGTAAGAGTCGATTTCTGCATCGTAGCCTTGTTCCACACAACGGATAATGTGTTCGGAAATCTCGGCTTGATCCTGCGGCGCACGACCCAGAAAGTGCTTAAAATTCAGTTCCACAAAGCGGTATGGAGCGCACTTTTCAAAATACCGAGAGCGGTAAAATTGAGATTTACCAACAGCTCGAACGAACTCGCGCACAGAGATTTTGCCATCGATCAGTTGCGATTCAGCTGTCACCAACTGTTCGGTTTCCATGACATGAGGATTGCCTAATACATGCTTGTAAACCGCTCGAATCGCAATCTGAGCCTCCTCCAATGAATTAGAAGAGCGCAGTTCTAATCCTGCCGTAGCCATAAGATAATTTCCTCCAATTAAGTTGTTATCGACACGGAAATCAGCACGAATGAGGAGCGACTAACCAATCGCCCTCAAACGATGAATCAGATTACACAGGAGTAATGCTGGCAATTACGCCACCTTCGCGATGAATCCGCTGATAAGTTTGCGACAGTTGCTCGTAGGACACCAAATAAACTTGATTAGAGCGGCGGAACTTGGACACCCGATTTACCGCCGTGCCTCGATAGCCTGTGACTTCTATGCGATAAACTTTGCCACTTTCGCTGCCTGCGGTGCCCAGGCGAGTGCGGGCGCTGCCGTAAGGATTGCGGAATGTAGCACCACTGCTGGCGGGTGAAATTATCGCTGTCGGGGTGGATTGAATTACTAAAGAATTCAACCGGGGTGTTTTGCCTGCTAAGTTGCCTTTGAGAGAACTGCTAGAAGCGCCCCGCACCATTTCAAATAGGTGGGTAAATTGCACCATGCTTTGAGTCGCTTCGGTCTTATAACCCCGAATATAGGGGACGATATCTTCTCCAAAGGTGGTTTGATATTCGTCGCTGTTGAGGTAGGAATCGATTTCTGCCTCATACCCTTGAGTATCCAGGATGGTGCTGTGCGCCCGCATCTCTTCGAGATCCAGCGGCGTGCGACCCAGAAAATGGCGGAAATTCAGCTCAATGGCGCGATAGCGAGGCACGTTGGTAAAGAAGCGGGATTGGTAAAGATCTGACTTGCCTACCTGACGCACAAATTCGCGGACGCTAATTGCGCCTAGTTTGAATTGCGATTCAGGGATTGCTAGTCGTTCGCTTTCCATCACATAGGCATTCCCTAAAACTTGCCTGTAAACCGCTTTGATGATTGTTTCTTTCTCATCATCGGAAAGATAAGGCGTCCAGGTTACAGGTGAGGTTTCTTCAAACAGGCTGACGCCTAAACGTGAAGCTGGGCCGAATGCCATTAATCAAATCTCCTGATTCAGAATATAAGGTGGAAAAGGCGTAGATTGAGAGATTAAAGCAGTTCCTTGAACTCGATCGTTTACGCTTGCAAGCAGCTGTAATTGACTCAAATCCCTTCACTCAGATCTTGCACCACGATCGACAAACCTTCAAAAACCGGGTTTCTTGACGAAAAATCTGGCTTTCAAGCTGAGCTATTTGCAAGAAACCCGGTTTTTAGCCAAGGTGCAAGATCTGAGTTCAGAAACCCTTTAAGCACAGTCCATGCCCTTGGGATTTTAAAAAACAGTTTTAAAGAAAATTTGAAGATGGGATAAAAGAACCGATCGCAAATGAGTGAGGGAAAGCATTATCGCTTTGTTTGTCAAGCGCGCAGCCTTAAGGCTGCGCGCTTGACAAACAAAGGTGTACCTTATCCGATTGCAATCCGCTGCAATTGCGATCGCGCAGCATAACCTCAGCCGTTTCGCGCCGCGTGGCGTCAGCCGTTTCGCGCCGCAAAAAACTCCTGTTTAGATTTAGCAGCTTCGATCATTGTCAGCCAAGTGTGTAACGGCTAATTGTCAAGAATTATTAACTTCAGTTGCTGAATCAAATGCTCGAAATAGGGGGAAAGGGTTTCTTGTGGTTCGGGTTCTACCAGTTGCAAACTCGCAGCTTTAATTTTTTCTAAACCGAAGATCATCGCCTCTAAGGGTACTTGCAATTCTTTATACAGCAGCTTCATATAGTACAACCCTTCAACGCTCGTGTACTCGCTATGATTTCCGGCAATACCGTAGGTAATACAGCGCAGGAAGTGCCAAAAATCGCGCCAACAAGCCTCAGCGCGTTCGGGTGGGTAGAGCGCGCCACCGGGTCGATCGATGCCGGGAAAGTGGGTCAAAACCTCTTCTCTGGCTTGATCGACAATTTCGGCAACGCGATCGCGCAACAGTTTGGCGACGGGAATTAAGCTTGCACAATCGGGTGCAAATATTTGAATTTGTTGCAAATCTTCATCGGTCAGATAGCATCGGCGATCGTCAGCGGACTGGAAATAAGCGATCGCCTGCGCTGGATGGGTTTGTGACCAATCGGCAAAGCTAACAATTCGGGCTTTGACAATCAGTTCTTTAACAGTTTCGCTGAGTTGGGTCATCAAAATCTGTATCTTATAAATTGTCTATGGTAGATTTTCTCAGATTAGGTCGCTAATCGATAAACGTTTTTGATTAAAGTGTTAAATACCCCTGCTTCCTTTTGTTATGGACATTCACGAAATTGAAACGGCGCTGAACAATTCTGATTTTCAATATCGTCTAAAGGCAATCTCCGCCCTCAAAGATTATGAACCAGAGGTGGCAGTCCCGCTCCTGATTGGTAAACTTCACGACCCCGAATTTTTGGTGCGCTCCTTTGTGGCGAGGGAACTAGGCAAGCAACTCACCGCAGAATCTTTTGCGGCATTATTGGAAATTGTCAAGTTTGATAATACGCCAAATGTGCGAGCCGAAGCGGCTAATTCTCTGTCTCTGTTCGGCAGCGTTGCTATTTCCCATTTAGTGCAAGCCTTTTATCAAGATGACCACTGGCTTTTGCGTCGCAGCATTCTCGCTGCCCTGACTGACATGGAGTGCCCCAGCGAATTATTCGAGGTTTGTCTGCAAGCCCTAGCGGGAGAAGATGCCACCGTGCAAGAATCAGCCGTGGATGCGATCGCCACTTTAGCAGGTTCCAGCCAGCACGAGCCAGCCTTATCCGAGCTGCTAAAACTGGTAGACTCAGAATCATCTCGGATTCGCACCAGAGTAGCTTACGCCCTGAATCGCTTTAACGAGCCAAAAGCACAAACCGCATTGGCTCAACTGCGACAGGATAGCGATCGCCAAGTCGTAGGAGCAGCGTTAGAGAATTTGCTATCCCACTAACATTCCAATTTTCTAGCGTTTCGCGGATAAATACCTCTAAGGGTACTCATCTTTTCCATACCGCCAGCTTTTTTTGCATACTAAAAGCAGTACACGAGCTTAATAGCTAGCTCAAATTATTGCGGGGTGGAAAAGCATATGATTAACAAGCCGCCCGGTCAGATGACTTGGAGACCGCCAGGTGCTTCAGAGCCTATACTGCATCTGCGACTTAGTCCTTACGAACCCTGGCGATACTACAAGGAGTTTCCAGAATATGTATTGCCCGATCCACCTACATTTTCTGACGGCTATGCCACATTTATCGCCCTGCTGAAACAGAAATGGCAGGTACTCTAGCTCAGCTGCCCAAACTCTCGCGCGTCGTCCTGCGAGTATAGGGATTCCAAACATCGAGTTCTGCGGCTTTCCGACTCAGCAGCATGGCTCTGGCTGCCTCACTCAATCCTTGAACTAGGGTAAAGTCTGCCCCGGCGATACTTTGAAGGTGGTCGATCTCGACCCCGCTCAGATCGGCTGCGCGCAAATCCGCACCTTGTAAATCTACCCCATTCAATCGCGCATTGCGTAAATAAGCCCCGGTCAAATAAACGAGGCGAAGGTCTGCACCGCTCAATCGCGCATCTTGTAAGTTAGCGCCAGTCAAATCGGTACCGCTGAGGTATGCTCCCAGCAGGTTAGCGCCTTGCAAATCGGCATCGCGCAAATTCGCCGTGCTGAGATACGCTCCCGCCAAATTTGCCCCCGGCCCAATTGCGCCGGAAGATTTATAACTATACCCTTCAGGCCAAATTGTCTCTCGGTCATAGTAAGCAACTTGCAATTTGGCTCCAGTTAAATTCGCACCGCTGAGATTGGCTTTTTGCAGCGCCGCCCGGTTGAGGCAGGCATCCTGCAAACAAGCCCCGCGCAGATCGGCTCCGCGCAGATCGGCTCCGCGCAGATCGACCCCTTGCAGGTTAGCCTCACAGAGAATCGCTCCACTCAGATGAGCGCCCAGCAGACTGACTTGGCTCAGATTTGCTCCTTGCAGATCGACCCCTTGCAGATCGAATCGGTAGAGGTCTTCATGATTGCCTAATCCAGCTTTGAGAGCTGTTAACATTTCCGACGGAGGGGCTGAGAGTTGAGGTGAATTCATGCGATCGCCGATTATTTGGTATTTTTAAGTTTTGAGTTTTGAGTTAATATCATCTCCTTCAGCAATGGTTGTGTAACTGCTAATTGCTAATTGCTAATTGCTGCTTTAGAGGGAATTAGCTATTACGCATCCATACACTACCGATACCACCGGACATGATATAACTTGAATTTTGAGTTGCTTGCTTAATTTACACACTACAATTCTTTGACGCCCTGAGAGCAAGAAATTTATGCAACCGATCTCTCCGATGACGATGATGGATTTTTTCCGCAAGAGCGAAGGCACCTGGTTTGTGCAACGCAGCGTCCATCACTTTGGCTTGGTGGCGGATGAATCCGGGGAATCGAATTTAATTATCCAGGTGGTGGAAAAAGACGATCCCAAAGTGAAGGCAGCGTGCGAACAGCAAGGAATCGATTTTGCCAGAGCGATGGGGGGAGCCAGTTTTATGTGGCAGGCAAATCTGGATGACCGGCAACCAAATCCCGACTATGCGGCGGTTTTGATTGATATTCCCGATGATGAGAGCGGTTTAAGCGGGAAACTGATACGCGATCGCGGCTATATTGAAAAAATCCCCGTCATCAGCCGTTACTGGTTTGGCAAAGACGGCATCCTCACCATCGATACCGAATACGACAACAACCAAGGTCAAGAACGCTGCTGGTTTATCACCGATGATTTTCGCGTCCGCGTCAACACTGCACGCATGATGAACGGTGTCAACCTAATGGCCTATTGTTCCGAACGTCGCTGCGTGTCTCCAGAAAAATTGCAGGAAATGATTCAACGGAATTTCGCCAGAGCCGAAATCGGCTAATCGACGAGACTTCAGAAACCGGGTTTCTTGGTTGAGGATAGAAACCGGTTTCTTTGCCCGCTCCTGATATATAGCCGATTGCAGCCCTATGAGGTACACCCACAGCGGTGTGCGGGCACCCTTAAGGGTGCCGCTACACAAACGAAGCGATAACGCTGTACCTAGACGAGCTGGCAATCCGCTGTATCGGGTAGCAACGGTTGTGTAACTGCTAATGGCTAATGGCGGCTTTGGAGGCAATTGACCAGCTGGCAATTAGCCATTAGCAATTAGCAATTAGCCATAACATTAAGGATTATTGCTTTGTTTCTCAGAAACGGGACTCGAGTTGATGCCATTCCGTATC
Source organism: uncultured bacterium (assembly GCA_964463555.1). Classification (GTDB taxonomy): domain Bacteria; phylum Cyanobacteriota; class Cyanobacteriia; order Cyanobacteriales; family Aerosakkonemataceae; genus Microseira. The sequence goes on along the minus strand of CAYXCW010000031.1, from coordinate 59,909 downwards.
CTCTATAGGGATCTCGGCATATGAGTCAACCATCTATGTACAAACCGTTTTTGGCACATTTAGAAAAATCTCTATTCGACAAATTTGATTTACAAAAGCGAGAGATTCCGGCTGGGTTGGAGGTGAATGTAAGCGATCGCGGACGCCATCCGGCTACTATCAGCAGTTGGTGCTATCAATGTTCGGAGTTACGCAAAATTCGCTACACCTACATTGATGCAGGGGAGAGCGCCCAAATTTTCAACAGCGTGATTTATCCCAGCCATCATTACGATTTGCCGCTTTTGGGGATTGACTTCCTGTCTTTTGGCAAAGTCAAAAACTTAATTGTACTTGATTTCCAACCTTTATTTCAAGATGAAGCTTATCAGAAAAAATATATCTATCCTTTGAAAGCACTGCACGAGCAATATCCAGATCTGGCGCAAAACTTGGAAATGAAGTTTTACGACGCCAATCAATATTTTTCCAAGTACCTATTGTTTGCTAAAACCGATGCGGAAACGGTTAGTACGCGCCTATTTTCAGCCTTCAAAGACTACTTGAATTTATACTGGAAACTGCTAGATGAAGCGGAACCTCTAACCGATGCAGAAGACATCGAGCGGATCGTCAAAGCCCAAAAAGATTATGACCAGTACAGCGCGGATCGCGACCCAGCTTCCGGTTTATTCAGCAGTTACTTCGGTCACGAATGGGCAGAAGAATTCCTGTACAAGTTTTTGTTTGAAGATGCCAAACCTCTGGCAGTCGCAGCAGCAAGAAAGTAATTGAAGTTTTTTTAATTTTTCATCCCTCAATTCTGTCGATGACTCTATATCAACCATTTTTGGATTATGCGATCGCTCACATGCGATCGCGCCTCAACCTCCAACCCTATCCCATTCCAGAAGGATTTGAGCGCAAAAGTGCGATCGCGGGCAAGGGCAAAAATCAGGAGGAAGTAGTCACCACCAGTTACGCCTTTCAAGCGCCCAAGATTCGCCAAATTCGAGCCGCCCACGTCCAAGGCGGCAAATCGCTCCAGGTACTAAATTTCGTCATCTTTCCCCAACTGAATTACGATCTTCCTTTCTTTGGTGCAGACTTGGTGACGCTTCCCGGCGGACATCTAATTGCGTTGGATATGCAACCCCTGTTTCGGGACGATTTAGCCTACCAGGCAAAATATACCGAACCAATTCTGCCCATTTTCCATACCTATCAACCGCATCTACCTTGGGGAGGAGATTTTCCCGAAGAAGCGCGTCCCTTTTTCTCTCCGGCATTTCTCTGGACTCGCCCCCAAGAAACCTCAGCGGTGGAAACTCACGTATTTGAAGCTTTCAAAGACTATCTCAAAGCTTACCTAGATTTTGTCGCGCAGGCAGAACCCATCACCAATCCCCAAGAACTTGCCCAGATTGAGCAAGCACAATTGCGATACCTGCGCTATCGAGCCGAAAAAGATCCAGCCAGAGGTATGTTCCGCCGCTTTTATGGAGAAGAGTGGACAGAAGAATACATTCACGGTTTTCTGTTTGATTTAGAAAGAAAGCTCGTGAGTTTAGCTGGCGATCGCAAACGATCGACTACAAATCATACCAAATCCGCGTTCTAAACCCCCTTTATTTTATAGCCCGCGCAGGCGGGCTTTGTTTGTATAGCCGCGACTTTAGTCGTAAGGACAAGACACAGCCCCATCGCCCGGTTGCTGAAGCCAGGATATACATTCCTCCAGCTCTGACAATCTGTAAGATTCCCCAATCAGAATCCGAGTTAGTACCTCAGATAAAACCACAGCCTGACTGTCTGTAAGAACTAACAAGGTCGTCACCTCTAATTCAATGCCATCATTCTACGGCAATACGGATATAGCCGCAATAGGTGAATACAGTATGAGACACTTTTACTCATGGCAGAAGAGTCAAAAAAGCGCAGTTCCAGCAGGAAGCCAGAGATTAGGGTCTATTTGGATGACGATTTAGAAAAGCTCATCCGCACAATAGCTGCAATCAAGGAGTCCTCACTGAGCGCCGTAGTAAATGAGGCTCTAGAGTATTGGATTCAACTTGAAGAACAGCAGGCTATCATCCAAAAACACAACTTAGAAGAGTTGTAAGGTGTAAAAAGTTACTAAGTAGATGAGCGATCGCCTATTCTCACTCAAAAAGCGAATCGCTATCCTGGTCTCTCAGTTTGAAAAAAAAATTTTTCCGCATCCGGCGGGAGAGTAAAAAGAAAAACGGCATCAGAAATATCTCGGACAAACAGATAACATTAATCGTGCCGTGCCCCGGCTGCCGATCGTGGATAATTGATCGTGCATGAAACGATATCATTTCCGGTAGCATCAGTTGTATATATTTTGTAGGGGCGAAGCATTCGGGCGACAACTTCTGCAATCAACCCAAGATTTTATATCCGAATGCTTCGCCCTGCCCTCACGCAACCGATACTGATTTAAATCACAAAATTTAAGCTATGGCATATCCAGTATGCTGTCGCAGATTGGGCGCATGAAAAGCCAAAACAATTTTATCTTTTGGAATCCCGGCGGCAACCAGGTCATCGGTAATGCCTTGTTCAATTCCGTCTCTTTGAATCCAAATTTTGTCATTAATTATTTCAACATGAACCACACAACCGTGAACTCGGCGCTTACCGTCCCAACCTGACACCATCATGACAAAGCTGTTGCGTTCCCGATCGAGATTACACCCGCATCAGCATCTTCATCGTTGCCTTTGAAAAGCGCTTCTATACTCTTATTGATTGAGGGTAACACTTGTTCCGAACGTAGAGATTTGTAAGCTTTCATCAGATACTCTTTATCGAAGAGTGGAGACAGTTTCACCGTCACTTTATGAACGTCGTCTCGCGCCAATTCGCCACCCGCTTCGACTCCGACTTCGCCTCCAGTTCCCAACACATTAATTTTGATTCCACCTTTGGCACCTGCTTTACCAGTCCGTTTCACGGTAACTTGCAATTCCAGTTCCACAGATTCAACAAACAAAAATGGAGGCTCGTTTTCTTTGCCTGGTGCTACCGCCAAAAGGTCTTGTTTGACTTGTTGAATAAATTCCGCTAGTTCGATTGAGTTCTTATCGTTTTCAGGCATTACTTTTTTATTTTCTATGAAAATATGATTCTAGTCTACTCTAAAGAAGTTGTACGCTCAATAGGAAGACAAGGGGGAGAAGGCGAATTGGGTAAAAAAACTCTTCTATAGGACTTCAGCAATACCATATTTGGTGGCTGCGGTGCGTTACGCTAGCGCTAACGCACCCTACATTTAGAATATAAGCGCTTCAGCGCTTACTACGAACCTTAAAAATCTCGACGTTCGAGCAAAGATTTGACTTCAAAGAAACGCACATCTTCTTCTGTGCCGCCATACCATTGCCAAGATTGACTCCGCTTTAAACCCGACCAAGTGAGGTGTGCGGCAGGTAAGTGTCCTATAGGTGCTGTTGTAGCAAAGGTCAATTGAGTATAGTTTAACCAAGTTCCAGACTGTCGCCAACCTATGCGATCGCCAAATTTAAAATATTTATTTCCCACACTTTGCCAAACTTGTTTCTGCACGCTAAAACCAAACTGTCCTTGAGAATATTCGACCCACAATCGATCGATAATACGTAGTTCTGTAGTGGGAAATCTTTGCAAGTCTTCTACTCTCAATCCACCTGCTATTTCGCGATACGCTACTTTCAGCATTGCTAGCGCTGAAACTCTGTCAGCTTCCAACCAATTCCCTGTCGCCAAATTGTCGCGCAACTGATGATAAATTACCGGAATGTAATCTTTTAAAGCATCTTTAACGCTGGGTTCGGTTCTGTCCTTTAGCAGCAAATAAGCTTTCCATTGCATCTCGCTTTCTGAGTGATTGAGAGTTTCAATCAGTAAGTCTAAGCCATTTTTTCCGTATTTTAGAGCTTCTTTGAGGGCAGCGATTTTCGTTTCCAGCGAACCACTCGCCATCCGCCTTTTTACTCCTGACAAACCACCCAATACTGCACCACTCAAGGGCGGAGGATTTTGACCGCCAATTACCGCATCGTAGCGTCTAGGTTGATTTAAATCATCTGGCATATAGCTAGGGGTTAGGGGTTAGGGGTTAGGGGTTAGGTGAAGAAGGGGGATTAATTATATTATGTACGGTTGATTGTTCATAATCGGCAGCCGGGACACGGCACGATTAACATTATCTGTTTGTTTGAGATATCTTTGATGCCGTGTCCCTACGTAGCGACGGGGTGAGGTTTTTTAGCAATCTAGGGTATTTTCTAACTCCCAAGGGGTGATAAAAGTACTATAATTTTGCCATTCTTGATGCTTCAGCTTTAAATATGAGGCGACAAACTCTTGACCGAGAAATTGGGATAGTACGGTATTTCCTTCCAAACATCGCAAGGCATCGAGTAAGTTAGTTGGTAACTGTTGAACAGTTCCTGGTGGTAATGGATGGGTATAACTATTATTGTCATATCGCGTCCCTGGATTGCGTTTCTGTTCGATGCCATCAAGACCAACTGCAATTAAAGCAGCAGGTAAAAGGTAGGGATTCGCTGCGCCATCTGCGAGGCGTAACTCGAAGCGTCCCGCATCGGGAATGCGGATGGTATGAGTGCGATTGTTGCCAGCATAGCTAATCGTATTAGGCGACCAAGTAGCGCCGGAATTTGTCACAGGTGCGTGAATTCGCTTGTAGGAATTGACGGTAGGATTGGCGATCGCGCATAATGCTTGAGCTGAATGCAACACACCACCGATAAACTGGTAAGCCAGGGTTGAAAGTCCCAATTCACCTTGAGGATCGTGAAATAGGTTGCTAGTTCCGGCGCTATCCCAGACAGATATGTGCGTATGACAGCCATTTCCGGTGAGGTGGGGGAAAGGTTTGGGCATGAATGTGGCGCGCAACCCGTGGTTTTCTGCGATCGCTTTCACCATATATTTAAAGAAGGCGTGACGATCGGCGCTTACGAGGGCATCAGCATACATCCAGTTCATCTCAAACTGACCGTTAGCATCTTCGTGGTCGTTTTGATAAGCACCCCAACCCAAGTTCAGCATTCCATCGCAGATAGCCGAAATCACTTCAAAACGACGCATTAACGCTTGTTGATCGTAACAGGGTTTAGGAGAGCGATCGCGCGCATCGAAAATTTCTTTCCCATCGGGAGATAGCAGAAAATACTCGCACTCAACTCCAGTACGAATGCTATAACCCATCTCCTGCGCTTGCTGCAAAACCCGCTTCAAAACGAGGCGGGGAGTTTGTCCTATTGGTCGTCCATCCATCGCGTACAAGTCAGCAGGCATCCATGCAACTTCTGGTTGCCAAGGAAGTTGAAATAAACTGTTAGGGTCAGGAATTGCCAATATATCTGGGTCGGCAGGAGTCATATCTAACCAAGCAGCAAATCCGGCAAATCCCGCCCCATTCGCTGCCATTGTGTCAATCGCTTCAGCGGGCACTAATTTGGCACGTTGAACGCCAAATAAATCGGTAAAACAGATGAGAAAATAACGAATATTTTTGTCGCGGGCGATGTCCGAGAGAAGAGTTGTCATTAGATTAACCTCAAATCACAAATAATTAACTTTATATCATTTTCGGGTGCATCTTATAATGATTGAAACCGCAGAGACGCAGAAAACGCAGAGGAAGAGAAGAGAGATAAATAATTCTGATGCCAACGGATTTGATATTATATGATGTCCGTTGAGTCCATAATAAAAAAAATCACCCCGTCGTTGCGTAGGGACACGGCATTAAAGATATCTCGGAAAAACAGATAACTTTAATCGTGCCGTGTCCCGGCTGCTAATCATGAGTAAACGATTTAAATTCACTTAGCAAGCAATTCCTGAATTGCTTCGCGAATAAAGGCTTCATCGTCAGGATTTTGGTAAGGATTGCCAGCGCGATGACCCCAAATTGATGGAATCGGTCGATAGGAAGCATCAGGCATTAGCGCTGCTTCTAGGGCGCAATCTTCAGGGGTGAAATATAAATCTGTAGTTGCGGGCATGACGAGAGTTTTAGCTTTAATTGAACTGAGAGCGCGTTTGTAATCGCCTTGATAAGTTGGGTTATTGCTAACATCGCAACGCAGCCAAGTATCGATCGATGCTATTAGATTGTGGGGGTTACGTTTGCGGTAATTGGCTTCCCAAAATCGCAATAAATAGTCTTCTAGGGAGTTGTAACCAAGTTGGTAATAAAGTCCTTCTCGGTAGAAAGCTTGCGAAGCCGCCCAACTGGCATAAATGCGCGCAAAAGCGCGCAATCCTCGTTCTGGAATGCCTTCAAAACTATTACCCGTCCAAGTTGGATCGGCGGTTAAGGCTGTTCGCAAACTTTCGAGAAAAATGCGATTGTGGTCGGTGGTGCGTGCGGTACCGCAAAGCGCGGCAATTCTGGCTACCCGGTTGGGGAATAGTGCGCCCCAATGGTAAGCTTGCTGTGCGCCCATCGACCAACCATAAATTAGCGCTAAATGCTCGATTTGGAAGACTTGGCGTAACAATTGTTCTTGGGCAAGTACGTTATCTAAGTGGGTGAAGTAAAACCCTTGTTCGGTTAGTTTACAGCGATCGCAATTACTAGGAGAAGTGGATAGCCCATTACCAAACATGTTGGGAATGATGATAAACCAACGGTTTGGGTCAAGAATACCATCGGCACGAATCAACCAGTCGATGTCGCTGTGCTGTGCGCCGTAAGATGTGGGATAAAGGATGACGTTTTGGCGATCGCTTGCTAATTCTCCATAAGTTTGATACACCAATTGGACTTGCGGTAACACAATTCCGCATTGGAGGGAGAAGTTCTCCAAAATAAAACAACCAGGAGAACGATCGATCATACATTCTTGCCGAAATTGGCGATCAAGGTACGGTTGACACGTACATAACCCGATTCCACATGAGCAAAGTGAGGGCGGAGTTTTTCGTGGGCGGCGGGCAAAGCATGAAACGGAATCGAGGCATATAGATGATGTTCGGCGTGGAAAGGCATATTCCACATCAAGAAGCGAATAGGCGCGATGGTTAGCGTTGTGCGAGTATTGGTGAGATAGTTATCGTCAAGACTACAGCCAGTGTGTTCGGCTAGCAAGATCGTTCTTAAAATTGGCTGTCCGACGGCTAAAGGCAATAACCAATACAGCAAAAACCAAGGTTGTTGAAATAGGATTGATAGCGCGATCGCACTTAGATAAACCCCGAGTTGCAACCGCACCGAACGCACTACTTCATCTCTTGCCGTTTCAGGAATATATGGATAGTTATCCAATTTATTCCTGGCAATAGCAAAATGCGTTTGTAACTTACCCCACCACCAAAGTAAACCGCTAACTTCTAAAAAATATTCCCACCAATTGTTTGGTCTCTTGTCGCTAAGTTCGGGATCTTTATCTGGAATCCGCGTATAGCGATGATGCCATTTATGATAGCGGCGATAAAACGTACTGTTATAGAACGATAGCAGCCCAGCAAAGAAGCCCACAACATCGTTCAAACGATTGTTGGCAAATGCGGTGCGATGGACGCTTTCGTGCATCGGTGCGAACATGGCAGCGATGCTAAAACCATAGACAATTAAAGCTGGTATTGCCAGCAGCAGACGCTCGCGATTGGTTCCCCACAGATAGCCACTCACAAACATTACCGCTAAATGTCCGGCGAGTTGCACCAATCCCTGGCGATTCGATCGCACATTCAGTACGCTTAGTTCTTCGGTTGAAAGAATTTGATTGGCGCTGCTAATGGCAGCGGCGGAGCCTAATGAGGGAACCGGGTTGTTAACAGACAAATCATTACTGGACATTGAAAACCTAAAAATTGGGTAACGCACAGCAATATCAAGCTTTCTTAATATTGGTATTGATATACATTACTACTTTACCCGTTGTTGTAGTTAATGATACTTTGACTCAGATCTTGCACCATTATCAACAAGCCTTCAAAAACCGGGTTTCTTGACGATAAATCTAGACTTTCAAGCTGAGCTATTTGCAAGAAACTAAGGTTTAATCAAGGTGCAAGATGTGAGTTGACCAATTTTTATGTTTGCCGCTTTTGTAACAAACTGTTATCTGATGTCATAATAATGCCCAGTAGCATCCGTAGCGTAAGCCGGGGCGGGTTTAAAAAATATCTCGTGATGCCACAGAATGCCTGGGAAAACCCGCCCCTACTCCCGTCAAAAATTATAGACAACCGAAGCTAGCGGACATCATATCAGATGGTATCTATACTGTACGGAGGCAACGGAATGAAGACGCCAAAACACTGGCTAGAAACGTATGCAAGTCTAACGGCTGTGCGATTCGCTGCGAGGGAATCACGGTAACAAAGTCCGTAAATAACCTCGCCAACCAACAACCCCTCGTATAGGGTCAAGGTTGAACTCTCAGACGGATGTAGGTGAAAGCCCTACACATCAGACTCAGATGTTACTCCTTACCTGCCCACACCGACCAGACTCGGAATTCTGGAGAGTGAAGCTGGAAGCAGGACGCAATCAGAGGTGAGTTATGGCATCACACTGGCGTTAACAGGGAGTCCCAATGGTGAAACCGAGCCTGAAAAAGCAACCCAAGACTAAGCAGGACATAACAATAAATCCTGACTTGATTGGAGAACTATATTCCCGCCGCGTCATAGTCGTAACAGCGGCAAGAGTCCAGGGAATCCAATGGTTGAAATGGCTACACCTAAAGGGACTAACAATCTGTCAGAGGGAACGAATAAAAACGAACTGAGGGTCAAGGGGAGGTCGAACCCCAAGTAAGCTAGACGAGCAGCAGAATTCCCTCAGTTCGGGTAGGACAGACCCCTAACTCTCAATCGTGGATCTCAAACCCCTATTTCTACTCCCCAGGCGACTGGAGGATGGAGACAAGTGTGGGAGACGAAGCGACAGAAACCCAGCCCTCAACCTTAGTTGGGCTGGGTAGTTCATTTGCTAGATTGGAGCGAGCGAGATGAACCATTAGCCGATGGGCAATCCAGTATATAAATTTACTTCGTAGTAATTATGGGGCATCTACTGGAAGGATAAGCGAATCCGCGAAATTGCGATCGCTAACGTTGAAGATTAAGTTGGAGCAAGTTTTCGCTTTAAATCTAACTTATAGCTCGATCCCAATCTAGGAATGATTCCATGAATCTCAAAACCACCCCTAAAATTAAACTGACAATCCGCCAGTCGATTGCCAAATTCCTAGAAACATTGGTTCAACTTCTGTACAGGCGAACTATCCTGTTGCTGGTTCTCTTTTTCTTGGCGGGAGTCACGGCGGCTGTGTGGAATATGTCTCGCCTATCATCGAGTTTAGTTAAATGGCAAGCGGTACAAAATACAGCATTATATGCCCAAGCAATCCAAGAAGCACGCACGGTTTACAGTTCTACGGTTGTCGATCGAATCAAAGCTATTCACGAAGATTTAATCGTCACCGACACCTATCAAAACCAACAGGGAGCTATCCCCGTACCAGTAACGTTTTTAATCGAACTTGGTAAGCGCTTGAGCGAAGAAAACCCTGGAATGTCAGTGCGACTATATAGCGATTTTCCCTTCCCTTCGCGGCGAGCTGAAGGGGGTGCTAGAGATGATTTTGAACGAGAAGCGCTGGCTTATTTGAGACAGCATCCCGATGAAAAATTTATTCGTTTTGAAAAATTTCACGATCGAATATGCCTGCGATATGCACAAGCAGATATCCTCAAGCCTAGCTGCATCGGTTGTCACAATACCCTCACCGATAGCCCTAAAAAAGATTGGCAAGTAGGGGACGTGCGCGGCATATTGGAAATCTCCACTCCCATCGATCGAGTAATGGAAAAAACTAACAATGGTTTGAAAGAAACTTCTATTACTTTAGCCGGAATTTCTTTATTGGGAATAATGGGAATAACTCTGGTAATTGGTAGATTGAAGCACACTGCCAAAGAGTTAGAATTGCGCGTCATCGAACGCACGGCAGATTTGCAAAAAGCTAACGAGGAACTGGCAGTAGAACAGGAAAAATCCGAGCGGTTGTTACTAAATATTTTGCCAGAAACGATTGCCAGTCGCCTAAAAGATCAACACCACAGCATTGCCGATGGATTTGCTGAAGTGACGATTTTATTTGCCGATATCGTTAAGTTTACTGAGCTATCTTCACAGGTATCGCCAGAAGAGTTAGTTTCGTTACTAAACGAAATTTTCTCCGCCTTCGATCGTTTGACCGAAAAATATGGTTTGGAGAAAATCAAGACGATTGGGGATGCGTATATGGTGGCGGGAGGGATTCCCAATCCGCGTCCAGATCACGCCGAGGCGGTGGCAAATATGGCGCTGGATATGCGGCTGGAAATTGCTGAATTTAACCGAAGACATGACTGTAATTGTAATATCAGAATTGGGATTAATACGGGGCCGGTTGTGGCTGGAGTAATTGGCACGAAAAAGTTTATTTATGACCTTTGGGGGGATACGGTTAATGTGGCTAGCCGGATGGAGTCTCATGGGATGCCGGGGGCGATTCAAGTAACGGCTGATACTTATGAGAGGTTGTGCGATCGCTTTGATTTTGAGCCAAGGGGTGAAATTACTATCAAGGGCAAGGGCGAGATGATGACTTATCTTTTAATTGGCAGGAAATGCTAATTGCTAATTTGCTAATTGCTAATTGCTAATATAGGATTTTTACTGACATTAGCCATTAGCCGCTGTGAGCTTTTATATCATGTCCGGTAGCAATGCTAGTGTATGGTAGGGGCGGGTTTTACCAACCATTCTGTGAAGCCACGAGATATTTCGTTAAACCCGCCCCGGCTGACGCTATCGATGCAACCGGACATGATATTACTGGGATAATGCCATTAAATTGCAGAGTTTATACACTGCTCTTGCTCCTACGTTACCATCCCATTCACCATCGCCTACTTCGCAGAGGTCAAAGCCTATTATTTGGCGTCCGCTGTGTAGGAGTTCTCGGAATAAGCAATAGGTTTGTTCTAATTCTAAACCTCCGGGAACGGGGGTTCCTGTGTTTGGGCATAGTTTGGGATCTAGTCCATCTACGTCGAAGCTGATGTAAACTTGTTGGGGCAATTCTGCGACGATTTGCTTGCAGATTTCTAACCAGGGAATGCCTGCATAAAGTTTTTGTTTCAACATCGGATCGTAGTAGGTAGAAATTCGTCCGTTGGATTGTTTAATTATGTCTATTTCATCTTGACAAATGTCGCGAATTCCTACTTGAATTAATTTGGAAAGTTGCGGCAATTTCAGAGCGTTAAACATAATTGAGGCATGAGAATATTGGAAGCCTTCGTAGGCGTCGCGTAAGTCGGCGTGGGCGTCTATGTGTAAAATTCCAAAGTCTGGGTAATGTTGGGCTAGTGCTTGCATATAGCCCAAAGGAACGCTGTGATCTCCGCCAATTACTGCTACTTTTTTACCTTGGTTGATTGCAGCGGTGGCGTTATCAAATAGCCATTGATTGACGGCTTCGCCTTCGCTATCGATGTTTTTTAGGACTTGGGAAAGATCGGGATCGTCTTCGATGCGATCGCCTTTTTCTAAATGTTCGATAATTCGGCTAGCATCTTGTCTCAAAGCTTCATTTTTTTGCTGGATATGGTCAGGAATTTCTACCATGAAAATACCTTGTTTCCAGCCTTCTGGATTGTCAAAATCGTAGATATCTAATTGGCGAGAAGCTTCTAAAACTCTCGCTGGACCAAATGCCGTACCGCCGCCATAGGAAACTGTTACTTCCCAGGGTACGCCGAAGACGATGATATTGGCAGATTCGTAATCGAAGGGCAGTCCTAATAGGTTACCGTTGTCGATACCTATATCGTTGGGATTAAATTTTTGCAGGATTTCTTCTTTGGTTGCCATTGAATTTTGCCTCGATTGATTTGGGTGAAGATAACGCCTCGATCATGTTAGCGTTATTTCTACTTTTTGAGGAGATTGCAGATTAGTTCGCCTGCACCATTGGATTCAAATCGCACAATGGTTCCATCGGGGCGAATTTTTGTGCGATCGCGACAATTATAAACCTCCAATGGTCTTTCCTTCCCATCAATGCTAACTACTGCCCGATACTCCCAGTAATTCTTCGCACTGCGCTTGATACTTTTGATGCAAATGACGCGCTGATTCAAGGTGCGACAAAACGATGCTTGTGCTGGGGGTGCAAAAGAAAGCCATAAAATCGGTATCAGTAGTAGAGCAATATATTTCACTTGGAGCCAAATTGATGATGCTGCTAGCAGTTTAGCTCAAAAACGCCGCATTTTTAGTTTAATCTGTTGACGAATGTCCCTGAGTACGTTTCATCTTTTAGATGGTACGTACAAGCAGCGTGAATACCTAAACCTACTCCCCAACCTAACAAAGGATATATTGCCCAAAAATATTTCGGGGTAGTAACCAGATTCAGCAGTATTAAAAAGATATTGACTGCTACGAATGGAATTAAATGGGCTTTAAAACCTCTTTGGCGTCGGGCATTTACAACCTGTTTCTGCTGGATTTTTTCTCGATCTTGCTGCCATTCTTGTTGGGCGATTTCCAGCGCGGCGGCAGAAATTCCTAGTTCTGCTGCCATTTCTTTTAACTGTTGTTCTGAAAATTCTCCCGCTTTTTGATGCGTCATCGCCCGGTGGAGAATTTGCTGTACTGCTTCTGAATTAAAGGTAGTCATGTGTCCTCGATAGTTGATAGTTGATAGTTGACAGTTGACAGTTACGCAAAGAAATCGGGTTTCTATGAAAAATTGTCGTTTTGATGTAGAGACGTTACATGTAACGTCTCTACATCGCAGCCAGAAACATGGTTTCTGGCTTAGTTGAATCTGGGATGCAAGATCGTTCCCGTTTTAGATGATTTAGGTTTCGCGATGTTTCGCGTCAAATGATTTGGTGAAGGATGAGATAGTTTAGTTAAAAAACCATCTTTAATTAGGCGTTGGTGAACTTCTATCCAGTCGGGAAGATTGTCACCTTCTTGTCGCCAGTGAACGCCTGAAGCTTCATCGCACCAATCTTGAATTTTTGGCATTACCTGGCGATGCGCGCCTGCGTTGCGGTAGATTTTCATCGCTGCTTGTTCTTCCCATGCTGTCATCGTCCAATATGTTTGATTGGCATCAACTAAAAGCTTTCCGCCTTTAAAACCTTCCGCGTTGATTGCTTGCCACGTACTTAGAAATGCGTTCCACAAAAATGATGGCAGGTATCGACGCGATCGCAAACGCAACCTCGTTACAGAAACAAACGTCATGGCTGAATCTCCTTTATATGCAACTTAATGACTATGCACTTAATTGCATTTATGGATTCAGTGTATATTCAACAAAGTGCATATGTCAACGAGGGGTTATGGCTTTAGCAGAGGCAATTTTGGCGGCGTTAATCGAGGAACCGTGTAGCGGATATGACCTTGCCAAGAAGTTTGATGGGTCTGTAGGCTTTTTCTGGAAGGCAACGCATCAGCAAATTTACCGAGAACTGGCAAAGTTAGAAGAACTTGGTTTGATCGGTGCGGAACGAGTCCATCAAGAGGGAAGGCCGGATAAAAAACTTTACAATGTGACAGAGAATGGCAAGGCACATTTGAGAGAATGGATTGCCAAACCCGGTGAAATCAGTCCGATGAAGGACGAATTGCTGGTAAAACTGTTTGCGGGGTATGTAGTGCCGGTGCAGACTATCTTGGTGGAATTGGAACATCACCGCGCACAGCACTTGGAAAGATTAGAAACTTATCGACAAATCGAGCAAAAGTATTTTAAAGAACCGGAAACGCTGCCGATTGAGCGAAAATACGTATATTTGACCTTAAGACAGGGGATTCGATACGAGACGGAATGGTTAGCTTGGTGCGAGGAAGCGATCGCATTCTTAAGCTAAAATCTGGGCAACTGTAATTGGCGAACAAAATGGAATCATTCAGGGCTTTAGCACTACAGGTGACGTGCCATGCAGTCAACGGAGCGCGAGATAGAGAAGAAGCGCGATCGCTAATATACCAAGCGATCGCCCGTTTAGAACCACAAATCGCCGCCAGCATCGCCTTTATTGGTTTCGACTGCAAACTAATAGTTCTCCCAGAATATTTCCTCACCGGCTTTCCGATGGGAGAATCCCTAACAGCTTGGGCAGAAAAAGCTTGCATCGAAATGGCAGGCGCAGAATACGAAGCTCTCGGTAAAATAGCTCAAAAACACAACATCTTTTTAGCCGGAAACGCTTACGAACTCGACCCCAACTTTCCCGGATTATATTTCCAAACCTGCTTTATCATCGATCCATCGGGTGCGATAATCTTGCGCTATCGACGCCTCAATTCCATGTTTGCCCCCACACCCCACGACGTCTGGGATAAATACCTCGATTGTTACGGATTAGAAGGAGTATTTCCCGTAGCCAAAACAGACATCGGCAACTTAGCAGCCCTAGCATCCGAAGAAATATTATATCCAGAAGTAGCCCGCTGCTTAGCCTTGCGGGGCGCAGAGATATTTTTACACACAACATCCGAAGTATATGGAAAAGATACCGCCCCAAAAAACGCCGCCAAAATCTGCCGTGCCGTTGAAAATATGGCTTACGTAATATCAGCCAACACAGCCGGAATAGCCAACATATCAATCCCAATTTCATCAGCCGACGGCGGCTCTAAAATAATAGATTATCGCGGATTAATCCTAGCCGAAACAGCAACCGGAGAAAGCATGGCAGCCTTCGCCGAAATCGACCTCGCAGCATTGCGAAGATACCGCCGCCGCCCCGGACTAAACAACCTACTTTCCCGCCAAAGACTAGAACTTTACGCCCAAACCTACCACCAAACCCAAATTTACCCCCCCAACACCATGCTAAACCCAGAAATCGATCGAAAACACTTCATCCAAACCCAACAAAAAACCATCGAACGCTTATCCCAACTCGGAATAATATAGTTCGTAGTAAGCACTTAAGTGCTTACTACAAGCGAGCGAGTGAATTCAAGGTATTTTGTGGATAAATGGTATAATTAAAAACAACCGAGTAACGTTCTAGGCAGGAGAAAGATGGCTACCCGAAAGTTGACATTGGAAATCTCGGAATCAACTTATGAGAAACTGGCTCACTTGGCTCAATTAAATGAAGAATCGATTGAAAGCACAGCAATATGGAGCATTCTTTATAGCCTTCCCTACTTAACCAGAAAAGCGGAAGAACTTAACGAAATGCTGGATAAAATAACACCTGAAACGCTGCATGAAGAAATTGAGTTTGGGGAGCCTGTAGGTCGTGAAGTCTGGTAGCCGCGATTTATATATTCCTGGACGCGGAGATATTATTTGGACAAACTTCACGCCTCAAGCGGGGCGCGAACAAGCTGGTCGTCGTCCTGCCCTTGTGCTATCAACAATTAAATACAATCGGCGAGTTGGACTTGCATTAGTTTGTCCAATTAGCACCAGAGCGAAGGGATATCCTGGTGAAGTGGCAATTCCAGAAGGGTTAGCAGTATCAGGAGTTATTCTAGCAGACCAGGTTAAATCTATAGACTGGCAAGCACGAGGAGCGGAGTTTGCCGATCAAATGCCACTTGAGGTCATTAGTGAGGTAGTTACTGTATTAACAAACTTACTGCCTCCTCCACCTCTACCATGACGCTAATTTGGAGAAATATTAGACCTCTCCAAATAAGAATCTCAAAGACAGGCGGGACGCCTATCCCACAAGAGTTATTGGAGAGGTCTATTAGTCAATTACTCTACATATGCTGGAATGTGTTTGGGAAATTGAAGAGGTATATATGACCCAACAGATTAACATTCGCAATCCTAGAAACGGAAAAATAGACTATCAGATTACACCCCCAACATCCGAACAACTGGCGCAAAAATCCACCCGCCTGCGCCAAGCCCAAATCAATTGGCAACAGCAAGGAATATCCCACCGAATAGAAACATTACAACAGTGGAAACAAGCCATCTTATCCCAAAAAGATAGACTTAAAGAAGCATTAGTAAACGACACCGGCAGATTATCAGTATCCATCCTAGAAATTGATTCCTTTATCTCCAGCATCGACCGCTGGTGTAAACTAGCCCCAGACTTATTATCAGAAGAATCAAAAAACACCGCCATCCCCTTTATCCGCCTGCAAAGCCAACTCGTACCCTACCCTTTAGTAGGCATCATCAGTCCGTGGAACTTTCCCCTATTGCTTTCGATAATTGATACCATTCCTGCCTTATTAGCAGGGTGTGCAGTCATCGTCAAACCAAGCGAAATTGCCCCTAGATTTATCCAACCCTTACTAGAAACAATTGCATCAGTTCCCAAATTAAACGATATATTAACCTACATCGAAGGCGCAGGCGATACGGGCGCGAGTTTAATAGAATTGGTCGATTTAGTATGTTTTACAGGCAGCGTCGCCACGGGTAAAAAAGTTGCAGAAGCAGCAGCGAAGCGATTTATACCCGCATTTTTAGAATTAGGCGGGAAAGACCCGGCAATTGTTTTAGAATCAGCCAATATAGAATTAGCAACATCAGCTTTATTATGGGGTTCAGTTGTTAATACAGGGCAATCATGTTTATCGATTGAAAGGATTTACGTACAAGAATCAATTTTCAATAAATTTGTAGTGAAATTGACAGAAAAAGCAGCGCAACTTAAAATAGCTTATCCAACCATTGAAAGCGGAGAAATTGGCCCGATTATTGCTGAAAGACAAGCGGCGATTATTCAATCGCATCTCGATGATGCAATTCAAAAAGGAGCAAAGGTACATTGTGGGGGAATTGTGGAAGAATTGGATGGCGGTTTTTGGTGTCGTCCGACTGTCTTGACGCAAGTCAATCATGGGATGAAGGTGATGACAGAAGAAACTTTTGGCCCGATTATGCCGATTATGTCATTTTCTAACATTGAGGAGGCAATTCATCTCGCAAATGATAGTATTTATGGATTGAGTGCAGCGGTTTTTGCAGCGGAGGAAGGGGAAGCGATCGCATTAGCCCAGCAAATCAACTGCGGCGCGATTAGCATCAACGACTGTGCGCTAACTGCCCTGATTTACGAAGGCGAGAAAAACTCGTTTAAATATTCGGGAATGGGAGGTTCGCGCATGGGGGATGCTGGGATAAAACGGTTTATGCGGAAAAAAGCCTTGTTAGTTAAAACTCAGTCTATACCCGATCCTTGGTGGTTTAAATAAAGTGAGGAAAGAATCTATGTCTATACGCGATGAAATGCCCGTACTCGTCAGACATGAAGGTGACTGGGTGGGGACGTATACGGTAATAGATAATCAGGGGAATATCCTCGATAAATACAACTCCCATTTAACCTGCCAATTTCCAGAAGATAGTCCGTATCCTTATTATCAAATTAATCGGTATCAGTGGGCTGACGGTAAGCGCGAGGAATATCAATTTCCAGGAATGTACCGGGATAAAAAGCTTTACTTTGACACGGAACGTATAGACGGTTGCGCCTGGGAAGCGGATGATACTACCATTATCCTGCACTTTACGTATAAAAACATGTCGGAAATGTCTTTATATGAAATGATTCTGATTAGTCCTTGCAATAATTATCGCGCCCGGACTTGGCATTGGTTGAAAAACAATCAAATTTATCAACGTACTTTAATTCAAGAAGAACGGATGCGTTAACACCGAACCTAGAAACCGGGTTTCTGCGTAGATATTTAGTTTCAAAACGAAGATTTTTCATAGAAACCCGGTTTCTTAGCGCCTGACATTTTGAACTGATAAAAGACAATGAACAAACCAATTAAGCGTGCTTTCCTAGACACTGAAGATGGGCAAATTCATTACCGAATTGGTGGTGAGGGAGAACCTTTATTACTACTGCACATGAACCCTCGCAGTAGCGACGAGTATCGAGAATTGATGCCCATCTTGGCGCAAAAGTACCGCGTCATGGCAATGGATTTTATGGGGTTTGGCGATTCCGACAAACCGCCTCGATTATACTCGGTTGCAGACTATGCCAAAACTGTTATTGCTTTGTTCGATGAGTTAGGAATTGAAAAAGCTAATATCCTGGGAAACCATACTGGTGCTTTTGTTTCTGGAGAAGTAGCAGCCGCTTACCCGGATCGGATCGATAAACTAATATTATGTAACGTCGCTGGCTTTGGTGAAGCGGGAAAAGCCGATTTAATGAAGAGATTTCAGGAAGGTTTTATCATTAAAGAAGATGGTTCTCACCTGATGGATAGATGGTTAGCTCGTGCTAGATATGTGGGTTCTGCCGAATTAAATCATCGTTGGGTTTTAGACGATCTAAAATGCTTTGGTTATCCATTGTACGCGGTTTGGGCTGTGGGAAATTACTGCTTAGATGCAGCCGAAAGGTTTAAATCAATTAAATGTCCAACCCTAATTTTATGGGGAATTGATGATGTGGAAGAATTTCAACGATTGGGTTTAGCCCTAACGAAAGATCGATTCTTTCTGTCTCAAGCAATTCCACACGGCAAAGTGGTTGAGTTTCCTGACGGGACGATTTGTATGATGAATCAAATGCCAGAGAAAATATCGCAGGCAGTCCTCGATTTTTTGGGTTAAAATGAGTTTAAGCACGTACAAAAAGCTGATCGCAAAACAGTTTTCTGAAGATTTTAGATCGGCGATCGCTCTCCAACAACTCCCCATCCCCAACCCCGCGCCTAACGAAATCCTCATCCGCAACCATTTCGCTGGCATCAATGCAGGGTTTGATACGTTGATTTGTCGCGGCGAAACCCCCTATCTCAACTTAAAACCACCTTTCGATTTAGGAGTCGAAGCGGTGGGAGAAATTGTCGCAGTTGGAAGCGATGTCAAAGACTTTAAAACCGGAGATGCAGTAGCAACAACGCTTCGCGGCGGCGGATACCGCGAATATCAAGCGATCGCATCCCATCTCGCCGTCAAAGTCCGCCAAGCTACGCCAGAAGTGCTAACCTTAATGCCTACGGGAATATCGGCTTTAGTTGCACTCGAACAAGCGGGAGAAATGAACAGCCAGGAAGTCGTTTTGGTGACGGCGGCGGCGGGTGGAACTGGTCATATCGCAGTACAATTGGCGAAGCTGGCGGGGAATCACGTAATTGGGACTTGCGGATCGGAAGCGAAGGTAAAATTGCTGAAGGAATTGGGATGCGATCGCGCAATTAACTACCGCACAGAAAACCTCGATCGCGTCCTCAAACAAGAGTATCCCAAAGGTATCAATTTAGTCTTAGATTGTGTTGGGAAAGAAGTCTTCGATACCTGCGTTGATAATTTGGCAATTCGGGGGCGTTTAGTAGCGATTGGTTTTATTTCCGAATATGCGAAAAACCCGGAACAAGTCACCCAACCTCGGATTTATCACCAGCTATTTTGGAAAGCAGCTTCGGTGCGAGGCTTTCTCATGCCGCACTATGCAGAACATATGGTGGAAGCGCGCGATCGCTTGTTAGATCTTTTCTACACAGGCAAAATCCGAGTTGAGGTCGATCCAACTGAATTTAAAGGCATAGAATCGATTCCTACTGCTGTCGAATACCTGCTGAGTGGGAAAAATTGTGGCAAAGTAGTTGTGAGGTTTTAATAAGTACCGAACACATAAGATTTTAGGAGGAAAACGATGAACGGCGAATTACCCCTGATTATCGAGTGTCGTTGCAACGAGACGGCAGACCGTGGGGACAATCCTGCGTTCCCCTACAGCCCACAGGAAATTATCCGCGAAGCAGTTCGTGCTTGGGAAGCGGGAGCCTCAATTTTTCATTGGCACGGACGCGACTCAGAAAGCGGAAAACCGCGAAACGACGTTGAACTCTATCTCGAAGTGATTCAGGGAATTCGCGAACAGACTGACCTCCTGATCCATCCGACCCTGGGCTATATCACCCAGAGTCGGGTTGAAGATCGAGTCCGGCATATCTTAGCAGTAAACGACGATCCAGTGCTGCGAGTTGACATGGCACCTGTGGATTTCGGCTCAGTTAACGTGGACTATTGGGAGCCACAGGCAAAGCAATTTACCACATACAACCAAGTGTACGTTAATAGCCGTGCGAACCTCATGGCGGTGCTTGAGGTGTTCAAAAAGCACAACGTCTACGTCAGTTCGGTTTGCTGGGATGTTGGGCAAATTCGGACGGCACGCTGCTTTCAAGAGATGGGTCTTCTGCCGCGCGATACACTCTGGGAGTTTGTGTTTACCGGAGAAGTGATGCCGAGTGGCGCTTTGCCAACAATCTCTGGTTTACAGGCATTCGTAGATTCTATCCCCGCAGGCGATCAATGGCTTGCTTTGTGCTGGAATGGGGACGTGATGCGCGTGGCGTCTTGGGCAATTACAATGGGAGGCCACGTTGGCATCGGACTGGGAGATTACCCATATACTCGCTTTGGCAAGCCGCACAATGGGGAATTGGTTGAAATGGTTGCCCAGATGGCGCATATGCTCGGTCGCGAAGTGGCAACGCCTGCACAGGCACGGGAAATTTTGAAACTGCCTGCGCGATCGCACCAAGCACAGACTACGCTAAGGCAACCTCAGACTGAGACGGTGTAAAATCTCGCCTAATTTGGCAGAACTGCCGTACACTTGATCTCGATAATCAACCCTCGCGTAGATAAAGTTGTCACGCCAAAACCCGTCCAAGTGGGAAATTTATTCACAAAATAACGATCCTTTACTTGCATAAACAGTGGTAAGTAGGGAATAGCCATCTGTTGTTGATCTGAAGCCTTCAATAGATCGTCTTGTATATAATTCAAAGCCTCCCCTGTGACGTGGTAAGTAATCATTTCTACCACATCATCAAAAGTGGCTCCTGCTGCTGTGAGAACTTTTTTCACATTTTCAAACGCTTGCACAAACTGAGCTTCTATTCCATGTACTACCTGTAAATTTTCATCTCGACCGACTTGACCGGAAATATACAGTGTGTTATCTACCTTGAGTCCAGGGCAATAATGATACTTTTCGTACAAGATTTCCATCCCTTTTGGGATAATAACTTCGCGAGTAGGCATCACTAACTTCCTTATTATGGAAACAGCTGAGCAATTGAGCTTAGTTTAGCAGCAACAAAACTAATCATAGCCATTTCTCTTTGTTTGGCTGGAGAAGCGTTGGCGCGATCGCACGCTGTGACAATGCTCTGGCTGCTTAAGTATATGTACTTAATAACCAGGTCAAAGCTCCTCGTTGCTCTTGCCAAACCAGATTTATTGTATTACTATATAGTATTATAATCATCAAAGCGAGAGGCGCTAGAACTAGAAAATGATTCCTTACAGGGTGTCGCCGCGTCTTTGCGTTCTCTTCCAGCTTCACTTGGCAAACAAATTTACCATAAGGAACAAAAGATATGCTATTCCGCCAATTGTACGATCGTGAAACTAGCACTTACACTTATTTAATTGCCGATGAAAATACCAAAGAAGCAGTTTTGGTCGATCCAGTACTCGAGCAAGTAGATCGCGATTGGAGATTGATTCAAGAATTGGGGCTAAAGCTGCGCTACTGCTTGGAAACGCATATTCACGCCGACCACATTACGGGAACCCAAAAGCTGCGGGAACTGACATTTTGTCAGGGAATAGTGCCGGAAAATGCCCAGGTGGCTTGCGCCAACCGCTCGATTAAAGATGGGGAAGTTTTACAATTAGGAGATGTTGAAATTAAAGCGATCGCTACTTTAGGTCACACTGACAGCCATATGTCCTACTTGGTGAATCAAAACAGAGTTCTAACCGGAGATTCTCTATTAATTCGCGGTTGCGGACGGACTGATTTCCAAAGCGGCAATTCCGGTTTGATGTACGACCATGTTACTCAAAAACTATTTACCCTGCCAGATACGACACTCGTTTATCCCGGTCACGACTACAGAGGTCATACAGTTTCTAGTATTGGCGAAGAGAAGAAATTTAATCCTCGGTTTGTTGGTAAAGACCGGGCAAGCTTCATTGAGTTTATGCGTAACCTTAACCTGCCCAGCCCTCAAAAAATCGCTGAAGCGGTGCCTGCTAACCAACAATGTGGAGACGTATCAGTAGTAGCTAAAGTCTAACAACTTAATCTAAAGTAGTTAATTCTAACTTTGAAGGATTTTGAGTTGTTTGAGCTGCTGGTTTTGTTTTTGAAATTGGGATAACAGCGAGTGACAAACTAAGTCGCACAATTCAAACAAAAAAGGATTGGCAATTTCGTAGTAAACGCTGACTCCAATCTGCGTGCGACTGACAATTCCCGCTTGAGCCAGCAGCTTTAAATGCTTAGAAACATTGGCTTGCCCCAGACCAGTTTCTTCCATAATTTGGGTGACGTTTTTCGACCCCGACTTGAGACAGCAGACAATTTGCAATCGACTGACTTCCGATAAAACTTTAAAAAAGTCAGCCACATAAGCCAAAGCCTCTGGAGAAAGTTTTGAAATTCCCTCTTCTTTGGAGGGCTGCATCGAAAAAGCTGAGTTGTTCAAGGAAGTTTTAGCCATAGATCGAGTAACTTAATTTTGGCATTACTATTTTACTATATGGTAAAACAAGTTAGCCGCCTGAGCATCCAAGTTTGAGGAGAGACTCATGTTATATCATGTCCGTTTGTATCGGTTGCGTAAGCCGGGGTGGGTTTATTTATTCTTGGCGCTGCTGGCAAAGATCTCTCGTAAAACCCGCCCCTACAGCACTAAAAACTATACACAACCGAAGCTACATGTCCGCTGAATTGCCCATCATAAAAAAACCTCACCCGGTCGTTGCGTAGGGACGCACCATAGATTTCTCGGACAAACAGATAACGTTGATCTTGCCGTGCCCCGGCTTGGGATCGTGGGTAATCGACCGGACATGAGATGAGGGAATATTGCCTGCCAACCCGTTCGACAGCAAGAACTGGAGCCGCTTTTTATGTTTAAATGAAAATATAACTAATTAATCAAAAAAAGATGAAAGTAGTTGTAATTGGTGCAGGGTTGGGGGGACTTCCTACGGCTTACGAACTACGACACAGGCTGCCAGCAGAACATACGGTGACGTTAATTTCGGATCGACCTAAGTTTACTTTTATACCTGGGTTAATTCGGGTAGCGCTGAATCTGAAACCTCTCCAAGAGCTTCAGCTGGATCTAGCTGAATTGACAAAGCGGCACGGGTTGGAATGGATTGAGGGAAAAGTGACAGCCCTCGATCCGAACGCCAAACGCATCGCGGTGGGAGAAACCCAAACCGTGGATTACGACTACGCTGCGATCGCTACAGGCCCTTTTTTAGCTTTTGATGCTATCCCCGGACTGGGGCCGCACGGGGGTTACACGCACTCGGTTTGCTCCTCAGATTGCGCTCTGAAAGCGCGAGCAGCTTGGCTGAAGTTTTTAGCAGATCCGGGCGATCTGGTAGTTGGAGCAGTACCCGGTGTCGGTTGTTTTGGCCCTGCTTATGAGTTTGTATTAATGGCAGAGTGGGAATTGCGCCGCCTGGGTTTGCGCGATCGAGTATCGATTACTTTCATTACACCAGAACCCTACGCGGGACATTTAGGATTAGATGGGCTAAGTAACTCCAGAGAATTGACAGAAAAACTGCTAAAAGAAAGAGAAATTAAAGTAGTAAATCAAGCCAGAATTACTGGTGTTGATTCTCACGCGATCGCCCTAGCCGATGGGCGAAAAATCCCTTTTAAATATGCAATGGTTTTGCCCGCTTTTGAGGGAGCCAAATTTATCCAAGATGTACCTGGATTGGGTAATGAAAAAAGATTGATTCCCGTCCTACCTACCTACGAACATCCCAAATATCCTTCAATTTATGCCTTGGGCGTGAGCGTAGAATTGCCCCAAACCAAACCAGCTCTTACTGCTCTGAGCTTACCCAAAACCGGACAAATGACAGAAGCAATGGGATTAGCAGTAGCCCACAACATTGCTGTAGCGTTAGGAGCAATTGAAGATGCTTGGAAAACCCCAACTTTGGAAGCTGTCTGTTTCGCTGAGTTTGGCGATACTGGTATTGCCTATGTTGCTGCTCCCATCTTGCCCGATCCAGTGACGGGTAAGCGACGTTACTCTTATGCAGGAAAGGGACGATGGGTTAACTGGGTAAAGGCAGCGTTTGAAAAGTACTTTCTGCTCAAGATTAAATGGGGGCTGGGGTTACCTTGGTTTGAAATTTTGGCTTTAAGAATTGTATTCGGATTATCCCTGCTAAAAAATTGCGAGTCGCGAGCAAAAACACCTATTCCTTCCTGGCTCGATTGAGCAAGTCATCCTCGTTTGCTTTGGTCAACAAGCTGACAACTGCTACCTAAATGTCCTGCAAGGAACTAGAGATTAGTTTTCATATTTAGGTAATTTCGCAAAATGCTTGCTGACTAAATTCACCCCAAGTAAATTTTTGCCATTGAGTATCTTTCGAGCCTAGATAATCTACCCAGTAAGGCAATTTCAATTTACCCTTTGGGTCTTTTACTAACCACTGAAGCGACTCAGGAATCTGGCTAAGTATCTGGATATCGTCGATTAAATCGCGGCTTTCTCCCAGACTTAATCCGCCAAATCGCTCAATAGTTTGTGGTTGATTAAGAGCTTCTTCAATTCTAGACTCTAGGTTATTTTTTTCTTCACTAGAGTCCACACAAGCAATAATTTCTAATCCACACAGTACATTTTGAAAATCAGGAATAGAATTTTCTTTGGCATTTAGATCTGCTTCTTTGAGCCGCCTAAATTTGCGAAGAACGGTGGAAGTTTTGGGGATGGATGCCATAGCGATCGCAATTTTAACTCCCCGGTGGTATGTCCGATTTGTTTCACCTACCAACGATAGCAAACAGCCATAAATCGTTGCCGGTGGTGGTACTGAGTAACTTTGGGCATATTCTCTGGAATAAGAATGTTTGAAAGAGGCAAACGGAGCAGAGATTTTGACGATAATCACGATTTTATTCTGGGTAGTTTGGGCTAGCTCCAATGGAGTCACAGGTAAAAGGAAAATTATACGGCTTTCGCTTTAACTGAAGCGCCTTTTAAATCAGTTGAAATCTGATCGGTTAAAGCTTTAACACCCTTGCGAATACTAGGAAATACTTTGACTCCCAGTTTTTGCAAAGTCGCAGCCTCTTCGGTAAAGCCATAACCGCCAAAAATCCAGATTTCTTCAGGTGGAATTTCCTCGCATTCAATTAACTGTTTTAAGCGAGGTGCAGTTAGGGTATCTACATCCGGTTGCTCGAAACAATAAAGGAATTGGGGAACCGGATGATGCGTCCACCGAAAAATAGCAGATTCCGGCGAAAAATCGTACAAAAATCGAGCGTGATTTCCCCCCACATTCGACAATTTTGTTACAGCTTCAACTACGTGAATAATCCGCTCTGGTTTATGCAGACGCTGTGGTGTAATTGCCAAACCGTACTGAAAGCGAGTTGTGATAGCTTCAGTTGAGTAAATTGAAGTGCGAGCGCGTTCGGAATCGGCATCTTTACCCCCTTTTTTACCTTTATCACCACTTTTAGAATTAAAAGTGATTTCAATTTTTTCAGCCGATTGTAAAGAGACGGCACGGGTTACTTCTAAAGCACCGCGACGCTTGCTAACTTCTCCACCTTTTCCAGCTTTAGCATCCATGTAACCCATCACATCGTCATCAATAAATGCTTGTGGAGCGAATTTAGTATCGATCCAATCCATTTTTTGTTTTTCTTCATCCCAGAGGCGATTCACTTCTTGTCCCGTCATTTGCCAGTAATAGCGAATTGCCCAGCGAATTGCTTCAGCAGAGACAGCGACGTGCAAGCGATCGCCCCAAAATACTTTCGGTAATGTCGTCCGATTCCCCTCAGTTTCACCTCGGTTATTCGCAGCGACGCCGCGAGCGGTAATTAGATTGCCAAATAAATGAAATGTCATGGTATTTGTCTCCTTAACATGGTTCGTCGTCTTCATTGTCCAGTGCAAACCCTTCAGTTGATTCTGAATCTTCTATTTCTGTTGATTCTTTAACAATAGCCTCCTCTAATTCTTCTTCTTTATGGGGCATTTCTAGCCCTTTAGCTAAAAGTATTTGGCGAGTGCGTTCTACTTTCCAAGGACTTTTGTAAGCGATAATTGCCAATGCGGCTAAACTCAGACATTCTTCCCAATTATCGCGTACCCATTGATTAAACTCTCCTAGAGCTACTCCTTGTAAAAAGGGATTGGAACGACAAGCAGGATTGCTTAGTAGTTGCGTCCACCAACGGGTAAATTGTTGCTGAGTTTTAACCGAACGGATCGACATTTGTAAATTTGTTCTTACCCGCTCAAAATTAGGCTTTTTACCTGTAACTGTACTAGAGCCTACCTGTATGTAAAGACCTCTAATAATCCAGGCGAAAACGTCGCTAAACAGCGTAGCATTAGGTTTGATTGTGCCTTGTTCAATTGTTGCTTCTTTCATATTATGAAGTTGCGATCGCTCCAGATTTAATTGATCTATGTACTCGGTTGATAAAGCTAAAATTCGATGCAGATTGGCATACCAAGGTTTTCCCTCCACTAAATTTTCAGCGGCTATTTCTCGCCCAAAACAGATCGAGATAAAAGTGCCATTCTTCCCTACTTTTACTCCATTAGGGAGATTGTTTTCGCACAGCGCATATTGTCTGCGAATTTCCGGCGATAGGGCAACTCTTTTTTTATCAGCGATCGGGGTTTGATCTGACCACGGGACTTTTCCAAATACCCAAACTTCGCACTCTTTAACGGCTTGTGCTTCAGCAGTTTTAGCCCCAGCTATTGCTGTTAGATATCGCAAAGAAGCATCTGACAAGCCGCTAGCATAGTAATGGTCGTATCCAACTATTTCACAGCCAAGGCGTTGGCGATTTTGGGCAAATTTGTCTATATTTTCCACATCGGGTATAATCAAAGCCCACAGATATTTTGACTGTTTTAACCTGGATTTTACCCGATAGTAACTACAGGCAATAGGCGCAAAAGCTAGGGCGATCAATCCTTGAGGAATTTCTTCGATTTTTGTTTTTCCACCAAGTGCAACGTGTAATTCTTTGGCACCGGGATAAACCCAACTGACAATGGGAATATGAGGCTTAAATGCTCCTTTGCTAGTATATGTTTTTAAGCTGCGTAAGTCTTGGTGAGGATAGTATTCAAGTGCTTTGTAAGTTACCTCTAAAGTTTTTTCATCAATTTCTAGAGCAACTGTTTGTTTACCTCTAGATTTAATAACTTTAGGTTGCAAGTAAAAAACAGAAGTAATTCCTTGATGAATTGTAAAAACATCTCCAGGCTCTAGATTATCGCATAATGCTGGTATTTGTATTATACCTTTTTCTGCATTATGTTGATAAGCTTGGCTCAATAACCAAGTCATTGCTTCTTGATCTGTACAATTCCATTGGAGAGCGATCGCATCAGCTTCAGGGGAAATGTTCCAACTAATAACCTCGCCATTTCTAGAAGATAACGACCTCAAAACCATCCACAATCCAGCTAATCCGGCTCGATGTAAAATGGTCGGACAGGAGTCCCAAAGGGATAAGGTTAGTTGAGTGCCAGTTTGTTGTTTAAGTTTGATGCCCATAATAGTTACTCAATAATTCATCTTTGGGATTATAGGCTCCAATAGCCGGGTGATAGCGAATTTCTGATGTCAGTGCAGTACGGTAAAATTTAAAAGCTGGGTGGGGTTTGCGTTTGGTGTCAATCGAAACGAGCGGAACTGAAACAGCCCATTTTTGTGCTTCTAACAATGGTTTTTTTGCCGCAGATGTAGCCGCTGCAAATATTTTTTCAATGTCGGTTTCTAGCAGCACTTGAATTGTGTAAGCGGGGGGCATTAATTCTTTTTGTCTAGTCAACCAGGTTTCTAACCAAGTTGATGAAGCTGGTTTAGGAGGTTGGGTGGAAAGGGTAGCGATCGCTCCAGTTAAATCCACCTGAGACACTTGTTTCCCTTTGAGCGATTCTAGCAGCTTTTTTGCGGTTTCTAAGTCTTTTATTTCATAGGGTTCTCCATCGCGCTCCCAAGGATAAATCAAAGCTTTACAAACTCTGCCAGTTCTGAGTTTATAACCATTTGAAGTTTCATCGACCCAACGATTTAACCGTCCGAGTCGTTGAACTAACGCCCACATTGGTGCATTAGCAGAAATTAGTAAGGTGCAAGAAATGTCTAAACTCATTTCAGCAATCTGAGTTGTTACAGCAAAAGCTGGTTCGTTTCCTTTAAATGCATTAGTTAATTTTTCCTGCCGATCTAATGAATCTTTATACCGAAATCGAGCATGGTATAAAATAGGTTCTATCGCTAATCCTGCGGTTTTAAATCGCTCTAGCGCTTCAGTATAAAGGTGCTGGGAATCAGCAACTTTATTGGTAATCCACAACACTTTACCGCCGGTTTTTAATTCGGCGATCGCTTCATCCCAAGCTAAGTCTTGATTCTCTATCTCCACCAGCTGATAGCGCTGCAACTCCTCTATTTCTTTTGGCCCTGCTAAAATGTCAGCGGATTCGTTTGTCTCTTTTAATACCTCTTGGATTGCTTGCTCTTGAGCGGGTGTGAGAGACGCAGACATCAGCACAATTTGAGCGTGGCGAAATAGGCGTATAAATTGCAGCAAAGCACCGAATAATTCCGGCGGGTAGGCGTGAATTTCGTCAAAGACAAACGCACCCTGAGCGATCGCCGGAAATCCATACAAACCTTTGCGGTGATTTTGAATCAGCCCTAAAACTGTGTGTGCCGTGCAAAATATCAGTTTGGAATGCCAAAGTTTTAGTGCTTCAACTTTAGTTTGGAATAATTGTACTGTATCCTTGCTCTCACTATCTCTATCTTTGTCAGTATCAGATTCATTTTCATAACTCTCGCTGACTCCTTGAAGTTGCTGAAGAAATTTATCAATTTTAAGCTGGTAATCTGCCCAAACGCGACTGTGGCTGACTAATGCTTTTTCACCCAATGGTTTTAAGCCGTAATCCTTAAATCCTTCAGATGTCGTGACAGTTGTAGGATAGCAGAAAAACATTTTAGGTTGTAAGTTTCCCTGCTTAATTAGCCTTTGAAAGCGGACAAATGGCACCAAGGTTTTACCTGCACCGCATCCTGCTATGACAATTAAAACTCGCGATTTTTTCTCTGCTTCTTTTGCTTGAAACGGAAGCAAAGGTTTACCTTCAAGTCTTTCGGCAATAACTTGCTGTATTTCTGACTCGGTAAGCGTCTGCAAGAGTGCTTCCCGAATCCACTGGGTATAGGTGCGATCGCCTCTTTCTTCTTCTAATAAAGCTGATGCGGCTAAATCAGCACTCATTACTAATGCTTTGACTACAGCAATTTTTTTGAGATTCTGCAAGTCATTATCGCAAAGGGTTTGGACTTTAAAACACCATTCTTTGATTTGTTTTTTCTGACATGCAATGGTTTCTTGGTTAAATTGTCGTGCTGCCGATAGTTGGGGTAATTTTTTGCCGTCAAGTTGAAAATGTTTTACCCCCAATTTTAACACCTCTTTAAACTCAGATGTATGAGCATAAGTTTTTAGCGGAGACGATAAGGGCTTATCAAA
This sequence comes from uncultured bacterium, assembly GCA_964463555.1. Classification (GTDB taxonomy): domain Bacteria; phylum Cyanobacteriota; class Cyanobacteriia; order Cyanobacteriales; family Aerosakkonemataceae; genus Microseira. Next base: position 30,317 of record CAYXCW010000031.1, on the reverse strand, counting down.
ATAATCTTGACCTCGAATCCTTAGATGGTGGGCTAAAACTCCTAATAAAGCTGTTTTTGCGGTTTTGTTGGGAATTACTTTAATCAGCCAATCCCAAACGGATTTTTGATAAGCAAGAATAACACTTAAAAGTTCGTGACGAATTGCTTGTTTTTCTTTGGCAATCAGCGGATCTGTAATACCAAAATTTTCCCGTAGCAGAGTCTTTTTAGACTTGGATTGGACAAAAGCTTGAAAATCTTCGCTGACTTTTCCCCAGTCGTGAATCCAAATTGCAATAGCTACCGTTAAAGTTAGTTCTTCTGGGGTAATATCTAAGTCGAGTTGCTGGCAAATTATGGGAGCGATCGCTTTAAACTCCAAAGCGGATAGAATCCCTAATTCCAAGTGACCAACGAGAGTTAAAGCTTCCCAATCTTTGGCATTATTTGAGTTAACGGATTTAGCAAGTAATTTCACAGTTTTAGTTGGTTCAATTATGAAAATTAACCAACACCAACAGGTGTCAAAGGTAAAAATTATTCAACTAAAGTAGCCTGCGCCCATTTTCCGCTTACCACCTAATCCGATAGACTGCAATTTAATCGAGTCTTCTTCCGATAATCCGGTGACTTCTACCCCGTATCCTGGGACTTTTCCACCTTTGATTAACAGAACTTTTCTGTCTAGTACTCCATTTTTGAGCGATAGCGAAAGTCGTCCGTTGATGCCTCGTTCCTTTAATTCGCGAGTTGCAACTGCTAGAAATCGATTTGGCGGTACTTCTTCGCGCCCATCGTTTAGGTGCAGGATGACAATTCGTGCTTTCAAGCTTCTTTTGGGTTGAAGCGGTGCAATAGTCGGCACCTTTAAAGAAATTTGCCCTTGCCCTACCGATAAAGTTTGACCCGCTAAAGCATAGAACGAACTAGCTTTAGACAAGGGCGTGCGGATAAGCAGTTGAGAAAATTCTTGGGTTTCGATTAACTTCTTGCCATCCCGTATTCCCGCAATTGAGGAAATTGAGGTAAATGGACAGTCGCCAATCCACGGCAGTTTGTTCTTGAGGGCGGAATACAGCGGATAGCCGTGAAGCGAGGAAATTTTACACCCAGGTGCAACTGGAAACGCCACTTCTAGCAGTGGTTGAGCGCTTTGGCTGGTTTCTGACATAGTTACAATTTCTAACATTTTATAAAAACCTAAAACTAGATTAATCACATTCACCAAATGGTGTCAAGGGGTTTAGCCAGGGAATCGGGTTGAGATTCTCGCTGGCACAACTCGTCTACTGTGACAATTTCTAATTGATCAACCCCGGTGAAGTTTGTGGGGTCTAAGGTACTGCCTATGGTAGCGCGTTAATTCAATTTTTTGCAAGCACCTCCAACTGTGAAGTCTCGAAAGCGGGAGCAAAAGTTTGGAACTCAAGCCTGATGGGCTTTTTGAGCGTTTTCTATCCGTTCGAGGTGCTTGCATTTTGCTACAACCCAGATAATGCAAGGGTTTGAGAGTATGCCACTTGCATAAAAACCGTGTTTTTCTCAAAAATTACAATTTATTGAGAATCAATCTGAGGTGCTTGCAAATTTGTCTAGGGTTGCTTATGCTGTAGGAAATTCAAGCAGCGCTCTGAAATTACCTTTGACGTTAATAGGCGTTGTTCACTAGAGACAAAACAAAACGAGGCAAGACGATGGAAGCCTGAAATTACCTTTGACGTTAATAGGCGTTGTTCACGCAACGCTCGCTCTAAACTTGCCACGCCATAAGGTCTGAAATTACCTTTGACGTTAATAGGCGTTGTTCACAACTAGAATGACTCAAATGCTCTTACCAAATGGCGACACCTGAAATTACCTTTGACGTTAATAGGCGTTGTTCACCTCTCGGTTTTCTTTGAGTCGGGTTTCTAGTCGCTCTGAAATTACCTTTGACGTTAATAGGCGTTGTTCACTTGCTTCTTCACCACCTACAAGTAGTGAAGGTTTAACTGAAATTACCTTTGACGTTAATAGGCGTTGTTCACTAACGAGGGCTATAACTCTTTCGTTTTCCCCATTTTTTACTGAAATTACCTTTGACGTTAATAGGCGTTGTTCACCGATGCTTAAGTTGAATGACATCCCTTTGAAGCATCACCTGAAATTACCTTTGACGTTAATAGGCGTTGTTCACAGCGTTAATGCACCAGGTACAGCAGCCCACACACCAAGGCTGAAATTACCTTTGACGTTAATAGGCGTTGTTCACCCTTCTAAGTAAACATCACCCCAGTACTCGAACACCTCTCTGAAATTACCTTTGACGTTAATAGGCGTTGTTCACTCTGCTGATTCTAAGAGTACGGCGATCGCTACCGCACTGAAATTACCTTTGACGTTAATAGGCGTTGTTCACTGATCGTCAAGGTACAGGGTAACTGCGCCTAGCGATCGCTGAAATTACCTTTGACGTTAATAGGCGTTGTTCACAGCTTTGAAATCTTTCAATTGCGCCTCTCACAGATTCCTGAAATTACCTTTGACGTTAATAGGCGTTGTTCACAGCAATTATACCCGATTTAAAAATTTGTCAAGGCTCCTGAAATTACCTTTGACGTTAATAGGCGTTGTTCACAAGGCTAACGCTTAATAAAAGCCCGTGCCTAACAACTGAAATTACCTTTGACGTTAATAGGCGTTGTTCACTAGATCGTGGTTCCAGCCACCGCCAAGATGGCATCGCTGAAATTACCTTTGACGTTAATAGGCGTTGTTCACAATCTTCCAAAGTCAAAGCAAGAGAAGAAAGGCACCAACTGAAATTACCTTTGACGTTAATAGGCGTTGTTCACCTGGCATTATTGGCAGTCCTGGTCCGGACTCCAAATTTCTGAAATTACCTTTGACGTTAATAGGCGTTGTTCACCATACATCTTAAACAACTAGCTGAGTGGTTGTCAAGCTGAAATTACCTTTGACGTTAATAGGCGTTGTTCACCCAATTCCCAAAGGTTAAAACCCCCCTACGCCAAGCTGAAATTACCTTTGACGTTAATAGGCGTTGTTCACTGAAACTGGAGCGAGATTTGTTTTTGAAGTCTCAAGCTCTGAAATTACCTTTGACGTTAATAGGCGTTGTTCACCAATGCCATCTGAACTAAGGGCGATCGCGCTACAAATACTGAAATTACCTTTGACGTTAATAGGCGTTGTTCACCAAGGTGTCGATTGCCATTAATTCTACAGCCCCAACAACTGAAATTACCTTTGACACTAATAGGTGTTGTTCAAACCGAAGCCGCGATCGCACCCATCGGTCTTGCCGCTGCTTTTTGTTGTACCATTGACGCTAATAGGCGTTTTTCACTTCAGTTCACCAATCGGAATACTTCCAAGCGATCGCGCTTTTTATTTCAACCTTTGATGCCGTCAGGCGTGGTTTACTAATAACCCTTACGGACATCAATCATGCAATTACTCGATTACCTTCCACTCGAAACACAAGACACGATTCGCGTTTCTTCTCTTCACGCTCTCGCCTATTGTCCCCGTCTTTTCTACCTCGAAGAAGTTGAGGAACTTCGCAATCAAGATGCGGCGGTTTTTGCCGGACGCCGATTGCATTCGGAACTGGAAAAACAGGAAGATGAAGAATGGGAAGATTTATATCTCGAAAGTGAAGAATTAGGTTTGCGCGGGCGAGTCGATGCTCTTCGCACGCGCGATCGCCAAATTATCCCCTACGAACACAAACGCGGGCGCTGTCACCGCGACGAGAACAAACAACCCCAAGCTTGGGAGAGCGATCGCATCCAAATCCTCGCCTATTGTTGTCTCCTGGAATCTGCCCTCAAGATCGCGGTTAAAGAAGGTCGCATTCGCTACCACGCCGATAACGTACTGATAAAAATACCATTCGATGACGCAGGACGGAAAGCGGTGAAAGCTGCTATTCAACAAGCGCTTCAGCTTCGCAACTCTCTCCATCGTCCTCCCGTCACCGATAACGAACGACTCTGCACCCGGTGTTCTTTGGCACCCGTTTGTTTGCCCGAAGAAGCGCGACTCGCTCACAATCGGGAATGGCAACCAATTCGTTTATTTCCTGAAGATGACGAACGGGAAATTATTCATATTTTAGAACCGGGAACATGCGTCGGGAGAACTGGAGAGCAAATCAAAATTACTCGCCGGAATCAACCTGTAGAAATTATTCCCGCGCAACGAATCGGACAAATTGTTTTGCATAGTTTTTCCCAAATGTCAACCCAAGCTTTGCATTTTTGTGCGGCGCAAAATATCGGCGTGCATTTTATTTCTGGGGGTGGTCGCTATGTGGGGAGTTTTGATCCGCGGGCGGGAAGTATTCAGCGGCGAATTCGTCAGTATGCGGCTTTAAGTAATCCGGAAACTTGTTTGGAATTCGCCAAAAAATTGGTGACTTGTCGCGGGCAAGGACAGCGCAAGTTTTTGATGCGGGGACAGCGCGGGAAAGGAGAAATAAACGAGAAATTGGCATGGGCGATCGCGCAAATCCAACGCTTGCTCAAACAAGTCCCCAAAGCCAAATTTTTGGCATCGTTGCTGGGGTTTGAAGGCAATATAGCGGGGTTATATTTCGGCGCTTTACCCGAACTGATTTCCGAGACAGTTCCTAAAGAGATGGGATTTAGCGATCGCAATCGTCGTCCGCCTAAAGATCGATTCAACTGCTTAATCAGCGCTGGTTATTCTTTGCTGATTAAAGACATCACGAACGGCATTTTAACTGTTGGATTAGAACCGGCTTTGGGATTCTACCACCAACCGCGCAACCAAGCACCGCCTTTAGCACTCGATTTAATGGAAATATTTCGAGTGCCGTTGGTGGATATGCCGATTATGGCTTCTGTGAATCGCCATCAGTGGGATGTGAAAGCAGATTTTGACCTGCGAAAAGACCAAGTTTGGTTGAGCGAATCCGGGTGGCGCAAGTTAATCGATATTTACGAGAAACGCAAACAAGAAACTTGGAAACATCCCGTGACTAATTATTCTTTGACTTATCGCCGTTTGTTTGAATTGGAAGTGCGACTGTTGGAAAAAGAATGGTGTGGAGAAGGAGGTTTGTTTGGTCAGTTAGTCGTGCGGTGAGATGACCCAGAAACCGAGTTTTTCTCAAAAATCCGGTTTCTTTTACATGTCCACTTGTATCGGCATCGCCTGGGGGGCGGGTTGATCAACACAATTGGTTTGGGATCAAAACTATCTGGTTAAACCCGCCCCTACAACACCAATAACTATACAAGTCCGATACTACGCGACTCGATATGACATGTAACGTCTCTACAAATCGGTTAAAACCGACTAAAAAATCAAACAATCTCAGTCCGTTTTAACGGACTTTCGCTATTAGCCAGGGAATTGATTCCCTGGCGGGCTGTGACAAGAAAAGCGAGATCTAACAACAAGGCGCAATAGCTTTTAATTAATTCCTCTATTTCTTGGGGAGACTTGTGACAAGAAAAGCGAGATCTAACAACGAGGTGCAATTGTGGCTGAATTAAAAAATTGGTACTTGGTGTGTTACGATATCCGCGACCCCAAACGCTGGCGAAAAGCTTATAAATTGCTGCAAGGTTATGGGGAAAGGATGCAATATTCGATTTTTCGCTGTTGGTTGAATCAGCGGGACAGGGAAAAGTTACGCTGGGAATTGGAGAAAATCTTAGCCAAAGAAGACGATCTGCTGCTGCTGCGACTGTCTCACCGCTGCGTCGAGGGCATACCATTGTACAATCGTCCCGATGCTTGGCCTCAATTGCCGGAAGGGTATCGGATTCTGTGATGGATGCAAGCACCTCCGCCTGTGAATACTCCTCTCAACATTCTGTAGCCTGAAAGCTTTATCAATCTTAGGTTATAGCGTTTTTGGACTGCGGCGAGGTGCTTGCAAAATTTCGGAAAGCTAGATTGGGTAAGGGTTACAGGTTGTGGGATTGTTTTTGTTTTTCGCGGGTTTGCAGTTTGCTGGCGATAGAGCGATCGCCGATCCCCTTCAGGTGCTTATAATATTGTCTAGGGACGCTTATCCTCTAAGGGTTTCGGGCGTCGCTGTTTAATTACCTTTGATGCCATTAGGCGTTGATCACCGGAGGAACAAGGAATGGTGAATCCCCTAAATCAATCGTTTAATTACCTTTGATGCCATTAGGCGTTGATCACTCTACTTCCAATGCGGTATCGGTGGTTAAGATGTTTGTTTAATTACCTTTGATGCCATTAGGCGTTGATCACTACCTCAACTCTTGCCTCTCTTAAGCTCGTCACCCAGGTTTAATTACCTTTGATGCCATTAGGCGTTGATCACGCTTTGGCGGATGCCATTCGCAATGGGGAGATTGAGTTTAATTACCTTTGATGCCATTAGGCGTTGATCACCTGGAAGTGGTAGGATTAACAATAAACAACAAAATTAAGTTTAATTACCTTTGATGCCATTAGGCGTTGATCACGGAACCTATTGGTGGAGGTGCTACACCCATTCAAGCTAGGTTTAATTACCTTTGATGCCATTAGGCGTTGATCACCCTTCTTTAGGCGAGCTTTCCAGTATCTGTGCGGCGTAGTTTAATTACCTTTGATGCCATTAGGCGTTGATCACCTCTAATAAGAGGAAGAATATACCGAACAAATTGCTGTTTAATTACCTTTGATGCCATTAGGCGTTGATCACAGTATCAAAACGAGAGAAATCCTTTAACCGAACTAGGTTTAATTACCTTTGATGCCATTAGGCGTTGATCACTGCAATTGATTTAAACCCGATACAACCTGGAAAAAATTCGTTTAATTACCTTTGATGCCATTAGGCGTTGATCACAGTTAAATCTAGCTGCTCAAGTTTTGCGTTTAACTTGTTTAATTACCTTTGATGCCATTAGGCGTTGATCACATAACGAATCTGTGCTAATAGAGGCTTCTTTTGAATGTTTAATTACCTTTGATGCCATTAGGCGTTGATCACCGATATCTTGTTCTAGTTCGGTTAAAGGATTTCTCTGTTTAATTACCTTTGATGCCATTAGGCGTTGATCACCGGATGCTCCCGGTTATCATCCTCCAATCTCCCCAAAGTTTAATTACCTTTGATGCCATTAGGCGTTGATCACTAGATGCGTTAAAAGCCGACCATTTTCGTGTGGTACGTTTAATTACCTTTGATGCCATTAGGCGTTGATCACTTCTTACTTCTCCCCCTTCTTTTTCAGGTGGTACTGTTTAATTACCTTTGATGCCATTAGGCGTTGATCACGAAGTATTTGAAGGAATAACTCAACGGATTAAAATGTTTAATTACCTTTGATGCCATTAGGCGTTGATCACATGTAAGACAGATGATATAATACCGCCGCCCAACTCGTTTAATTACCTTTGATGCCATTAGGCGTTGATCACCAAAGATTGGCGGCGCAAGGGACAGACGAGTTAAAGGTTTAATTACCTTTGATGCCATTAGGCGTTGATCACAATTTTTAAAAGAAAATCCATGTCAGCCTGGCAATCTAGTTTAATTACCTTTGATGCCATTAGGCGTTGATCACCTGGGCTATTTGCTCAGATCTTTGGCTTTTGGGATTAGTTTAATTACCTTTGATGCCATTAGGCGTTGATCACCATTCTACACCACACCAGAAACCGTTAAAGCTATCTGGTTTAATTACCTTTGATGCCATTAGGCGTTGATCACCTGTAGGGTAGGATAGATTTTATTACTGTCAATTCCTGTTTAATTACCTTTGATGCCATTAGGCGTTGATCACATAAAGCATTGGCAGCGGCAGAGAAAAAACAAGTTAGTTTAATTACCTTTGATGCCATTAGGCGTTGATCACAAAAGATGGACAACGCATGGGAGTTGCTGCTAAAAGAAGTTTAATTACCTTTGATGCCATTAGGCGTTGATCACGAAAGAAGTCAAACAGCCGACGTTCAAGTACCGTGAGTTTAATTACCTTTGATGCCATTAGGCGTTGATCACAAGCAGAGGAATTTTCTGCCGCGGCAGAATCCGCCTGTTTAATTACCTTTGATGCCATTAGGCGTTGATCACACCACAGCACCTTTTAGCAACACCACCTCGTTTATGTTTAATTACCTTTGATGCCATTAGGCGTTGATCACAACCCCTCAAAACATTTTCGTTGGAAGGTTACCAATAGTTTAATTACCTTTGATGCCATTAGGCGTTGATCACCAGCCATCGATGAAGCACTGGGCATCTACAGTGTCACGTTTAATTACCTTTGATGCCATTAGGCGTTGATCGCCAAATCCCCTTTCAAGTTCTAGCAGATGCGATCGCTTGAATCAGTTCATTTGTGATTACCAAGGACTCCCCACCACTGTAAACGCTGCCCAATAATAAGGATGGGATAAATTTTCGTTATTATTTTTTGCTAAGGCTGGCGGTAGCGGTATCCTGCCATTAGGACTTTGCAATTGACCGTTTTCTATGCGAACCTGCCCAGAAATCATTTCAATTTGCGCCTTTTGCAATGCTTGGGCTTTAATTGGGGCGGTTTGCAAATGACGATAAAATTCTGTCATTAATGCTAAAGTTCCTTCGTCAGAAACGTACCACAAACTCGCTACTGCTGATTTAACTCCTGCTTGCACTGCTAATCCGGCAAAGCCTAATTCTGCTTCTTCGTTGCCAATGGCAGTGCGACAGGCACTCAGTACTAAAAGTTCTATGGGTGGGTTGTTTAAACCCAATTGCCCTATCTTATCCAAGGTTAGTTTATTATCCCAAAATTGGATGTAGGAATTGCTGGGTTTTCCTGGGAGAAAGTCGGCGTGAGTCGCTAGGTGGATAATTTTAAACGGTTGTTTTTGACGTTGAATTCGCAAATTATCCTCGGTAAATTCTTGGTTGAGAAACGATCTACCGTGCCAGATATTTTGCGCGATCGCAGATAATTCCACCGGCACCGCCGGTAAGGGATCTTGTTCTTTGAATTCCGATGCACCCATCGCCAAAACTGGGGAATTCTTCAGATTGGTATAAATTGTATCTGTGAGTCTAAAAGCCGGGATGCGTGTAATGCTATACTTTTCGGCGAGAAATTTTTGCCCATCGTGCAACGCTGCTAAAGGAAGCGATCGCAATCCCACACCCATGCAAAAGATTAATGTATCTATGCCTTGCGCTTGCAAATCCCGTTCCACAGGTGCAATTATCCATTGATAGAGTTGCTGTGCGGGTGGTAAATAGCTGCTGGCTTCCTCAAGGTTGGGGTTTTTAATTGCAATGCTAAGCTGACTAACTTGTGCGATTAAAGCTTGACGATTACCTGCCTCAACTCGCTTGTAAATCGGTGGCTTTCCAGGCAAAATTAATACCAATTCTAACAGGTTTTCCCGTGGAACTACATACAAGAGCGCAGGTTTTGTTTGTGTTTGCATCTTCAGTCTGTTTAAAGTATCTGCAATATCTTGAACCGTTATTGAACGGTCGGGGAAACTGCGGCTAAAATAATCTTCAAATTGCTTTTCCCAGGTTTGTTCGATTTGCGGCACCATCGAATTTAAATTCGGTTGCTGAGGTGCGGTTTCTAACGGGGCGTAATCAACTGCTTCTGCTAAAAGTACAGCTTGGTGCTTGGGCAATATCTCTACCGCTTTACCGCTGATGCTTCCCGCCAGGTACAATGCTGTCAGCATACTTGCTACGGATTTCATAGCTGCCTCCGTTGCCATCATATAATCCTATGCTAAGCGATGGGAAACGATCCGCCCGCGATCGCTCGGATGTTACACTCTAGGTTGAGTTATTATAATATTCACTTCAAATCCCTTTGCGAGGTTATATTAATGAATGAATTTAATCAAGCTGAATGGCGTTCAGTTGCACTTTTTCGTCTAGCTGGATACGGGCTATTGTTGCTATCGTTATTTGATTATATTAATATTTTTACTCCGCCCCGCTTTACTAATTCGGTTTGGGAATTTCAGGTGATGGGAGAAATGGTAGAAAAAATGCCCGTCCCTTTAATTGGATTGATATTTGTATTTTTTGGCAAAGATGCTTACCGCAAGGATTTGGAAGAAATTGTATTAAAAGTTTTATCTTGGCTGGCTTTAGGTTTGGGTATTTTATTTTTACTGCTCATCCCTTTAGGGGTTAATAATACTTTGCGGATTAATAGTTTAAATAACTTTCAGCTTAACACCCAACTAACTCAAGGTTTAAACCAATTGCAACAAATTAACGATAGACTGAGCAGCGCTACATCAGATGACGAAATCAATAGTGCCTTAAGAAATTTTAATTTTCAAGGACGCATACCAGAAGTGAAAAATTCTCAAGAACTTAGAACCAGAGTTTTATCAGACTTATCGAATGCTAAAAATCAACTACAGACGCAAATAGAAACGACGCGCGCCAATCAGAAAATTAGTCTCCTAAAAAATTCGGTGAAGTGGAACTTAGGCGCTTTAATTTCTGGGGTACTGTTTATTTACGTGTGGAAGCTAACAAAATGGGCGCGTTGATAGTTGATAGTTGATAGTTGATAGTTGATAGTTGATAGTTGATAGTTGATAGATTCGTAGGTTGGGTTGAGCATAGCAAAACCCAACTATACCAGCTAACAAGTTGGGTTTCGCTACGAAATAGAACCTACAACTGATAGCAACAATCTTTCGTAAAACGCATAAAGTGGGGCGGGTTTATTTAAGCTTGGCGCTGATAGCAACAATCTCTCGTAAAACCTGCCCCTACGGCATCAAAAACTATACGCAACCAAAGCTAACGGATATGATATAACATCTTCCGTTCTGCCTCGTGCCTCGTGCCTTCTGCCTCCTTAATGCATAAGTCGATAGGCGCCAGAAATATATAAAGATAGGGCAGGAAACCGCCACTGCCACAAGCGAGCCTACAGGAGGTGACAAAATTGAGGATGTTGGCGTGGGATAGCAGTTTAGCCAGTATGTCTGCCATTAGTGTAGATATAGCGTTAAAGCATGTCCCTACCAAGAGAGGTGAAACAGTTATGGGTGTAGCGTCTAGATACTGGAGGCTGGTGAGAATTGATGCCACAGGCGGGTGCAAAGTTGAAGCGATTGACTCGCTAGCAGCTTTTTTCAGACAGGAATTTCCAGAATTCGCTGGTGGGGGAGAAGTGCAAGATACATTTATCCAACGCCGACTGCTGGATTTGCTGCATAATGATAGCGATCGCTCGATTTTGGCTGAAGGTTGTTTGCGCTGCTTTATTTCTAACCAAATTGAGCAAGTTTGCCTGCAATTGGAAGAGCAATTTGGCAGGGAACATGGGTTCACTCGCTACGATCTATTTTCTTTTGTCTTAGACGATCTCGATCTGCTTCTACTTCATCAGCGCGGTAGTTTGCAGCAGGGTGCTTATAAATCCTTGGCTACGGAAATTTTGCAGAAGTTTAATCCGGAAAAAGGTAATCTATCTACTTGGGCAACTCAGTTAACGAAGCACCATCCAGAAATTAATGCTTTTTTGTTGGAACGCGGTGTTTATTTGGTAAGCGATTGGGCTATCCTTAACGATACCACTCCGAAACAAGTGCAGCGCATTTTTTCTCAGTTTCATCATTTGACACCGGCGGAAATTCAACAAGCTGGCATTTTATTAGAAAGCTATCACTTGGTTTATCGGCGGGAAAGACTGAAATTGCGTCAAGCGGGTGGGGGAGGTAAATGTCTGCCGCCTACGGATAAACAACTAGAGCAAATTGGTCAATATTTGGTTAGTAAACTCAGCCAAGAAAAGCGGGATATTCTCGATTTATCTACTGAAGATATCCTGACGCGACTGCAAGAGATGGCGGGAAAATTGCGTCAATATCGGATTTCTGTCCGCCGAGGGATGCCTCAAACAGATTCTATGGACGATCCTGAAATTCGACGCCAAGCGGAGAACAATCCGCTGCCCAAGTGGGACAATGATGATAGGGACGAACAAGAGGAGTTTTTAGCTTTTTATCAAGCTTCGTTTCTCGAAAGTTTGGATCTAGCTTTGGGTAAAGTAGTGAGCGATCGCATCGCTAATCTAAAACGCAAAAAGCCCCCAATAGACAGCCAATTTATCGAAGCTTTGCACTTATTTCACTGTCAGGCAAAAGCAATGGGGGAAATTGCATCGGCGATCGGATTTCAAGCACAATATCAAGTTACCCGCCTGCTAAAACTCAAAGAGTTTCGCGCCGATGTGAGGCAGAAAATGTTAGAATTCCTGCGCGATCGCGTTCTCAATCAAGCTAAAATTTATGTCGATCCGGAACGCCTCCAATCTTTAGATTCTCAAGTAGAATTAGCCCTAGATGAAAAAATTTCTGAAATTATTCAAGAAGCAACCGATGAAGCTAGTAACCCCAACCGTTGCTCGCAAAGTAGATTTTCCCAAAGACTTTGCAAACAACTCAAAGCCATTGCAGATTTTAGATTTTAGATTTTGAACCAGGGAGGAACAAAGCCATGACGTATTACTCAAATAATTTAGCCGCACTCGATTTCGACTTTGAAGCTTTTCCCGTTGAAGCGATCGCTCTCGAATCTGCTAACATCGATCGCGCTATCCAAATTAGCAGTGCCATTCCCAATGAATCCCAACAATGGCAAGCTTATCTCAATGCTTTGGCTTTATTTGGGTTTGAACAATGGTTAGATGAAAGAGCATCAGATATTCCTTTAAACTCAGCCGATTCTACGGCTTTGCAACCTCAATATGCTAACGTTTTTCAGGCTGTTGCTAATTTAACCGTTGGGTCGTTTAAAGTTTGTTTAATTGCTACTGGCAGTTTGACTGATGAACAAGTAATTATACCACAACCTGTCATCGATTTACCAGAATTTGCCGCGCATTTCTACGTATTAATCGAGATTCAGGAAGAATTTGAACAGGCAATAATTAGAGGGTTTGTGCGACGCGATCGCTTAGATTCTCAGTGCCAAGCTTTAAATTTACCACCCAATGCCGATTGGACATATAGCGTACCTTTGGCTTGGTTTGACAGCGATCCAGATCGTTTATTGTTGTACTTGCGCTGTTTAGAACCCAGTGCGATTTTGTTGCCAGAAATTGCAGGCGATCGCATAGCTGTATTATCGACAGTGCAAGCAGAATTAGAAACCCTTTTACCTTTATTGCAATCGAGAGAAACAGCCTTATGGCAAGTTTTAAATTGGCAACAAGGTACGGCAGTATTAACCAATCCAGAATTACTCGAATGGTTGTACAAACTGCAAACAGAAGAGAATGACAAGCAAGAAGCAGAAACTCAAAACGAACTGAGAAATTATTTGTCAGATTTGTTAAACTTGCTGACTCAAAGAACCGTCAATGTTGCCCGTTGGTTACAAGATCAAATCGATGAATTAGCTCAAGGACTTTCCTGGGTGCTAATGCCTCCTACCTTCGTTCCTGCTACCGTTAGTATGCGATCGACACAAAGTCTGGAAGCAGTATTACCCACAGGAGAATTTGAGGAAATTATCAAGCAACTTGCCAACACTGGGATGGAAATTCCCACAACGGCGAGAGGCGCTTATCAAGATATTGGACTCGCAGATATTCAAGCGCGACTTTATGCCCTAACCTGGCCTTTCTTATCACCAGAAAATACTCCAGAGTGGACGCTTTTGCTAGTATTAGGGCCAACACCCGATAGTGCATTACCCAACGGCATCAGACTGCGCGTTAGCGATCAGTCAGGAGTTTTAGTACAGCGAACTTTAAATAGAAATAGTATGGATACTTATCTTTATGTTCTCATAGCTGGTCGGTGGGATGAGAAGTTTTTAGCCACTATCACCTTGCCCAATGGTACGGCACTGACATTACCTCCGTTTGCGTTTCGTCCCTGATTTGGTAATGGGTAATGGGTAATCGGTAATTGGAGAGGTAAGATAATCTCAAACACGATCGATTGCCACTGCATCGGTAACGTCAATTAGGGGCGGGTTTATTTATAACCAGCGCTGATTTTCAAACTCTCGTTAAATCAGCCCCAACAGTAAAATCAATTATTAACCACGCTATAAAATATGACCAATTACCAATTACCAATTACCAATTACCCACTATGTTCCATCTAAAAGTTGAAAGAATCGATCAAACTTGCAGATTTGAGTTGTCCTGGGGAAAAGGACAGCAACTGGTGGAAAAGTTGAACTATCCAGAGATATTGACAACGCTGTACAAAGATTGGCAGCAAATCTATCTCAGTTTCTATACAACTGCATTGCGGGGGCGGGTACAAGCGAGTGGCAGTTTGAACGCACCACCACCGCCGGTAGATTGGCACGCCAAATTGGTGCAAGCGGAAGCGAAATTGCTGTACGAGTTTCATCGTTGGTTGCGGAGTGGAGATTTGTTTGAAATTCGGCGTGCGATCGCATCCGCAGCATCTCATAAAATAGATCATTCATCCCCACCAGTAAATGTTTTCCTCACTTGCAGTCCTTTAGAATTAGAACGCTTTCCTTGGGAAGCATGGGAAATTAGCGACTTTGCTAATGCTGGCAATATCCGTATTATTCGGACGCCGCAGAATATTCGAGGACAAGCGGATGAACAACAGGCGCTGCCTCGTCGTAAAGCTAGAGTTTTAGCAATTTTGGGAGACGAAACCGGGTTGAATTTTCAGGCAGATCGGGAGGCGGTGCGATCGCTTTCTCGCGTCGCCGAAGTGGAATTTGTTGGATGGCAAAAGGGACAAGATATTGGCGAATTAAAACAGCACATTTGCGATGCGATCGCCGACGCCAAAGGCTGGGATATTTTATTTTTTGCCGGACACAGCAACGAAACATCTATAACCGGGGGACAGTTAGCGATCGCACCCAATACATCGATGCAAATTAGCGAAATTGAACCCTATCTTGCCAAAGCAAAAGCACGCGGGTTGCAATTTGCCATCTTCAATTCTTGTAGCGGACTTACCATCGCCAATGCATTAATTGATTTGGGGTTAAGTGCGGTTGCCATTATGCGCGAACCCGTTCACAACAAAGTCGCTGAAGAATTCCTCGTGCGGTTCTTACAAAGCTTAGCCGAATACAAAGACGTACACGAATCAATGCTGGCAGCTTGTCAGTATCTCAAACTAGAAAAAAAAGTTACCTATCCTTCTGCTTATCTCATTCCATCCTTATATTGCCACCCAGGATCTAAATTATTTTGCCTGCAACCCTTTGGGTTTAAACAACAACTGCAACAATTACTGCCGACGCGACAGGAATTACTGCTGCTGGTGATGTTTCTCTTAATTAGCTGGCTGTTGCCGGTGCAGGACTTTTTATTAGAACGGCGCGTATTAATGCAAGCTATCTACCGCAATCTCACAGGTCAAATCGGCAGCAGTGAACCGCCACCCGTCCTATTAGTACCCATCGATCAAGACTCAATTGCTATAGATAATATCGGCATTCCTAGACCGATGCCCCGCAGTTATATATCCCGCTTAATCGATCGGCTTTCGGCGTTAAATGCCAGAGTCATCGGGATAGATTTTTTGCTGTCGCGCCCCCAAGAAAATAACGATAAACAGCTAGCCAAGTCGATCAGAAATGCCGTGCAAAAGCAACCCTTCGGCACTTGGTTTGTATTTGTAGAATTGGAAGACGACAGCGGACAATGGCTACGAATTAGACCGGAAATAGCTAGTAAGAATTGGAGTTTG
The DNA here is from genome assembly GCA_964463555.1 of uncultured bacterium. Taxonomy (GTDB): domain Bacteria; phylum Cyanobacteriota; class Cyanobacteriia; order Cyanobacteriales; family Aerosakkonemataceae; genus Microseira. The sequence goes on along the minus strand of CAYXCW010000031.1, from coordinate 14,652 downwards.
TACGGGGATATGCGGGTGGTGCAGGGATATATGAAACTTGGCGGCGGAGAAGATTACGATTTAGAAAGCTTGCCATTTTCTTATGCGATCGCACTCGCTTATAAAGCCAACTTTGAATCGCCACAAGCCCCACTGCACCCGCAATTGAACAGCAAAAAAGATTTTTTATCTCAGGTAAAAATCCACATTAAAAAACATCGCAAACAAAGCTATACAAGTTTATTTTCACCCTCCTCCCACTATCATCCCATTACCGCCTTTTCTTATCAAATTGGGCAAACTTGGTTGCACCCGATAATGGATTTTTCCATTCCGCCCGACCAAGTTTATCAGCGCCTCCCCGCGTGGCAACTGTTAAGAAGCAAGAGGGACACACCCAAACTGCGCCACCTGCAACAGCAAGCCGTAACGATCGTACCGGGGGGATATTTGGAGGCGGGAGTATCCAGGGAAGGGCAGGATAATTTTCCCTTACCGAGTGCGATCGCTTATTGGCGCAATCAACCCGGATCAGTTGACAACAGCCGCATCTTTACCGGCGGAGAAGCCCATGCATACATGGTGCATCATTTCGTCACCGGGCGGCTGGTCATACCCATCCCCGATGTTTGGCTCATTCCCTTAGCAGCATTATTAGGAAAATTAGCTAAATTGGCACTTTTGCAGCCTTATCGTCGTCGCCCTATGGGGAAAAGTTTTTCACCATTTAGGGGGGAAATAGGGAAAGTTATTGTGCTGGGCATCGCTACCACCGGATACGGAATAGTGAGTTTGCAAGTGTATATTTCTAGTGCCATATTGTTCCCTTGGCTTTTACCTTCAGCAATTGTTTGGAGTTATGCGCTACCAGCGCTAATTAGGAGAAAGAATTATGGATAGATTCGATTGGGTGCGATTTAAGTTACTAAGCAGTCACCGGGTTTCTATTGCCAGAAGCGTGAGAAACCCGATTTTTTTGCTTTTACTTGGTACAGTTACAGCGATCGCTTCTGGGGCAGATTTACTCTGGCAAACTGCCAGCGCCCAAAACCCACCCGCGGCGCAGCGCCCAGCGCCTCGCAACCCCAGAGGCCCTGGCGAGCCGGGTGGGGGAGCGCGTCCGCCTCGCAACCCCAGAGGCCCTGGCGAGCCGGGTGGCGGCAGCTTGTACGAAGATATTTTGAACCAGTTAAGGGAAGAAAACCGCATCGGCGTGCGCGGCGGGAATCTTTGCCCGATCGCACCTCCAGCCAGATTGGCAGGCACCGGCAGCGCCATCTGGAACGATCGTCCTTTATTTATCTGGCAAGGTGCAGCAGTGAGAATTGAGTTGCTCGCCAGCGGTAGCGAGGAAGTGTTGTGGAGTAAAAACCTCACACCTAACGATACAACCGCAGTTTATGATGGCGAACCGCTACAACCGGGGCGGCGATACCAATGGCGCTTATATCGATCCGAGCAAGATCCAGAGGTCGTCTTGTTTAGAATCTTGCCCGCACAAGAGCGCGATCGCATCACCGCCGAACTAAATCAACTCCCAACTCAAGGTGCTAATCCTGAACAAATAGCTTTACAACGCGCTAATTACTTTGCCAAAAACCGCCTCTGGTCAGACGCTTTGCAAGAGATTTATTCCGTACCAAATCCTTCCGAGCAACTCCAGAAATTAGGGCAAGAAATTACCAGTTACATTTGTCGGTAATTGCTAATTGCTAATTGCTAATTGTTAATTGTTAATGGCAAATGGGTAGGTTCACATCTTGCACCTACCCGATCAACAGCCTCCAAATAAATTTGGGGCTGAAAGCTTAAGTAAGCTAAAGCTAACTTTGAGCAAGGTTTTAACCCGTTTTAACGGGTTTTAGCTTTCAGCCAGAAATTTATTTCTGGGTTTGGTGCAAGATGTGAGTAGGGGCACGGCAACAACTGATTTTTCTGTCAAATCAAAATCTTTGCCGCCGTGCCCCTACAATTAAATGTATTTGACCCAATTGCCACGCGCTTTATTCTTGAATTTTTGGTTGATTCGTGCTAAAATTATTACCAGCACTTCTCAGAAAACGAGCGATTTCTTTAGCCAAATTTATATTATTTTTAAGAAAAGATACAGATGTTTTTTCTACGGTTTGATCTGTTGGGAGCGGTTTTTTCGCTTCGGTTTCGTAAATCGGCATCGAAACGGCGGTGAGAAGGGTAATAACTGCACTAAGACCAAGTTTTTGAAGTTGCATATTACTAATTCCCCTGGTTAGCAGCGGGCAATATCTTGTTCCGCTCAACAATACATACTTCTAGATTCAGTAGACTTATGCAGTTTTCCAAACTCTAGAAAAGAATAAATCCAAGATGATTAAGCAAATTTCTCCCCCAGCTCCCTCACTGCTGAGTTATTCTTATTGACGTGGAGCGAGGACTGTAGGGATGGTGCAATGGAGCGTTTGGGGTTGGGGGTTAGGGGTATTTTTAGGGATGGGAGGTGCGATCGCACAAATCGCCCCCGATGGCACGCTAGGAACAGAAAGTACCATCGTCACGCCAATTAACCAATTGCGCGACCAAATCGAAGGCGGTGCCATCCGCGGCGCTAACTTATTCCACAGTTTGCGTGAATTTAATATTGGCGCCGGAAGGGAAGTTTATTTTGCCAATCCCACTGGAATTGAAAATATATTAACTCGCGTCACGGGTAGCGCGCGCTCGGAAATTCTCGGTACTTTGGGCGTATTGGGCAATGCCAATCTATTTCTGATTAATCCCAACGGTATTGTTTTCGGTGCCAATGCGCGTTTAGATCTGCGAGGTTCGTTTTTAGCCAGTACTGCCAACAGCTTTCAATTTGCCAATGGGATAGAATTTAGCGCGGCAAATCCTCAAGCGCCACCTTTGCTGACGATTAACGTACCGATTGGGTTGCAATTTGGGACGGGTGCGGGAGCGATCGCTACTAACCTAAATTTAAATCCAGATCCAGTTAGTTTAAATGTCGCTCCTGGTAGAACATTAGCCCTAGTCGGCGGCGATTTGCGATTGCAAGGCGGCAGTAGATTGCAAGCGCCTGAAGGACGCATTGAATTAGGCAGCGTCGGCGATCGCAGTTTCGTCAGCTTTACCCCAACACCAGGCGGTTTTGTTTTGGGATACGAAGGCGTTGCCAACTTCCGGGATATTCAACTATTAGGACGAGAAAGAGCAGTTACAGTTAGTACCGCAGGCAGCAGCGGCGGTAGTATTCAAGTGCAAAGCCGAACGCTCGCCCTTGACGGGAATGCAGTCATTGAAACTGACACCCAAGGAGCAGGAGCGGGGGGAGGCGTAACCGTGAGAGCTACCGAATCAATCGATCTCAACGGTATGTCACCTAATAGTGGGGTTTTTAACCGCATTAACGCTATCACTTCCGGCACTGGCAATGCAGGCAACTTCACGCTGGAAACGGGGCGCTTGACCATTCGCAACGGCGCTGCTGTCGGAACTGCCACCCAGAGCGCAGGTAAGGCAGGCGATGTCAGCATCAATGCCACTCAATCGATAGAAATGAGCGGCAATTCGGGTATATTGGCTGGCTCTAATGGTGCTAGAGCGGGAGATGCGGGTAACGTCACCATTGACACCGGACAGTTAATTATGGGAACTGGAGCCATTGTCGCCACCGTCAGCACCGGGGCAGGTGAGGCGGGAAATGTCACCATCAATGCCACGCAATCGGTAGAGCTGAGCGGTGCTTACAGAGGGATTGCCGCTGGGTCTTCGGGAACTGGCAATGCGGGCGACGTGACGATTAATACCGGCAGATTGATTGTGAGAAATGGGGCGAGGGTAGCTGCTTTTGCTAGCAGCGATGGTAATGCCGGAAATATTACCGTCAATGCCGGAGAATCAGTAGAACTGATTGGCACTTCAGCCGATGGGGGAAGTCAAAGTAGTTTGGTGGTTGTCACCACTGGTGCCGGAAATGCAGGCAACGTCAGGATTAACACCAGGCGATTGATTATCCAAGATGGGGGAGGAGCGTTCGCTGGCACTTTCAGCAATGGCAATGCCGGAAATATTACCGTCAATGCCTCAGAGTTGGTGGAACTGAGTGCCAATTCAACCGATAGGCAAAACATCAGTCTCTTGCTGGCTGCCAGCACAGGCGTGGGAAATGCAGGCAACATCACGATTCAAACCCGGCGTTTAATTGCCACTAATGGCGCACTGATCAGTACTGGCACTCTCGGCAATGGGGATGCGGGAAATATTACCATCGATGCGGCAGAGTCGGTACAACTGATTGGCACATCAGGCGCTCGGGAAAATGAAACTAGCTTGATTGCTGCTACCTCCCAAGGTAATGGAAATGCAGGTAACGTCAGGATTAATACGGGACAGTTGATTGTCCGAGATGGGGCAGTGATGGGTGCTGGCAGTTTGTTGAGTAGAGGCAATGGCGGCACGATCGCGATTAATGCTCAACAATTGATTATGCAAAATGGAGCATCGATAGCCGTTGCCAGTCTTTTGAGTGCAGGGGATGCCGGAACGATCGCGATTAACGCTTCTGAATTGGTAGAGTTAAGCGGCAGCGAACAACCTAGCAGTCTAGCAGCTGGAACTCAAAATGGTGGAAAAGCTGGCGACGTGACGATTCAAACCGGACAGTTAATCATTGGCGATCGCTCGCGCATCAATGTTAATAGTACTCGCGTTGAGGCTCCAGAACTCACCCCAGCAGAGCTATTAGCATTGCAACGGGCAGGTTTAACCGATCTACTAGATCGAGATCCAGGAGATCCTGGCAGCATCAATATTACAGCCAGATCTTTGCGTTTGGATCGCCAAAGCGACCTCAACGCTTCATCGGAAACCGGGAATGGGGGGAATATTACCGTGCGATCGCAAGATATCCAACTGCGCCGTCAAAGTCAATTTTCCGCCGCCGGTAGTCCAACGAGAGCTACTAAAGAAGGCAGCATCGACATCAATACCCAAAGCTTAGTTTTATTAGAAGCCAGCAGCATCATCACCAGCGCCAACGATCCCCAAGGAGGAAGTAATATCGATATCAAACCTCGAAACAATTTAGGTTTAGCAGTTTTCCAATCCGCCGATAGTATCATCAACGCCAGCGGACAATTAAACATCGAAGGCGATATTCAACCTTCTAACCCCAACATTCCCCAAATCCAAGTAGTAGATGCTACCAATTTAATCGCCGATCCCTGCGTCGCAGCGCGACAAGGTAGCAGCTTTGTAATTACTGGACGCGGAGGCATTCCCGCCAGTCCAGAGCAACCCTTGAATGCAGAAAACGTCATGGTAGATTTAGTGACTATCGATACCAATAGCACATCTGTAGGGGCGGGTTTTACCAACCAATCGCCGGATCAACGTACACTGGCGAGCGATCGCAATGAAATAATCGAGGCAACGGGGTGGATAATTAACGAACAAGGCCAAATTGTTCTAGTTGCGTCACATAGCGCTGCTGCGTACAATCCTGAAATAAAACCGATTAATTGCCATGTTCGCTAAAAGTTACTTTTCTAAGCGGATACTTGCATTCATCTTATTTGTCCTGTTGGGATTGATAACCCCCATCGGCGTCCATGCCATAGGGCAAGAAAATTCCCAACCGATTGCCAATACCCAATCCCTCATTCCCAACGCCACAAATTTATACCAAACCGGAAGGTTTTCCGAAGCTGCAACAGTTTGGAAACAGGCGGCGGATGCCTTTGCCGCATCAGGGGATAAATTGGGACAAGCAATGGCATTGAGCAACTTATCATTAACTTACCAACAGCTGGGAGAATGGGATAGAGCGGGGGATGCGATCGCCACCAGTCTCGCCCTACTCAAAAACGCACCATCCAGCACTCAGTCGAGAAAAATCCTAGCACAAACCCTCAACATCCAAGGCCGCCTGCAATTCACATTAGGACAAACAGAACCAGCTTTAACTACCTGGAAAAACGCCGCCGATATTTATAAACAAATAGGCGATAAAACGGGCGCAATTCGCATTACAATTAACCAATCACAAGCATTACAAAGCTTAGGGAATTACAATCAAGCTTGGCGAACTTTATTAGAAAATGGCAAGCCTTTATTAACACAATCAGACTCAATTGTCAAGTCATCTTTATTGCGGAACCTGGGAGATATATTGCGCGTAGTTGGCGAGCCAAGCGAAGTAGACGAATACAGAATTTCACTGTGGGAAGATTGGCAGAAAAGTTTAGAAATAGATGAAAAACTAAGTAGTTTAGAAAAATCCAAAGCGATTTTACAGCAAAGTTTAGAAATAGCCAAAAGATTGCAAATAAACCAAGAAATAGCCGAAACCCAGTTGAGCTTGGGAAACACAAACCGCGCCTTAGCAGCAACTAAAAACAATCCTTCCTCCTACTACGAACAAGTTAAAGCCGCTAATAAAAATTACCAACAAGCAATTGATATAGCCGCAGCAACAACGAAACTACAAGCGCAACTGAATCAATTGAGTTTATTATTAGAAAGCGAACAATGGTTACTCGAACCCAGACGGCGAAACATCACCAGAGAATTTGTATCTCAAATTCAACCGCAACTGCAATCTAAAATTGCTAACTGGCGCGACATCGAAGCACAAATTAGACAAATCCCTGCTAGCCGCAGATCGATTTACGCTCGGCTTAACCTAGCACAAAGCTTGATGAAAGCAAATGGTAAATCGGTCGCCAATAACCTAGAAATTTCTCAATTATTAGAGAATGCCATTCAACAGGGAAGAACTCTCAAAGATGCGCGGGCAGAATCTTACGCCTTGGGAAATTTAGGCGCATTTTACGAACAAAACCAACAATATAATCAAGCAACACAATTGACAAAATCGGCACTAAACTTATCTCAAGCGCTGAAAGCAGCAGATATTTCCTATCGGTGGGAATGGCAAATCGGTAGACTGCTGAAAGCACAGGGAAATAGCAACGATGCAGTAAATTATTACGCAGAAGCCTTCAAAACCTTGCAATCCCTTCGCGGCGACTTAGTAGCAAGTAACCCAGAAGTACAATTTACCTTTAGAGATAGCGTCGAACCAATATATCGCCAGTACGTTGATTTATTGTTGCAGAAAACCGCAACAGAACAAGGAGAAACAGCCCAAAAAGATCTAGAACAAGCCAGAAAAGTCATCGAAGCACTGCAACTAGCAGAACTAGATAACTTCTTCCGCGACGCTTGTTTAACCCCTCAAGAAGTACAAATTGACAAAGTAGATCCAACAGCCGCCGTACTTTATCCGATCATCTTAGAAAATCGCATCGAACTAATTTTGAGCTTGCCAGGAAAACCCCTGCGCCAATACACCACAGCCACTAATATCCCGCCACAAGAACTAGAAGAAACCTTAAAACTTTTACCGCAATTACTCGCAGATTCGAGAAACAGTCAAGATCCAGATATTTTGGCTTACTCCAGACAATTGTACGATTGGCTGCTGCGTCCTGCGGAAACAGAACTGAAAAATAGTCAAGTTAAAACCCTAGTATTCGTTTTAGATGGATTGCTGCGGAATATTCCAATGGCAGTTCTCAACGACGGCAACCAATATTTAATCGAACAGTATAGCATCGCCCTCACCCCTGGATTGCAGTTACTCAAACCCCAACCATTAACAGAAGTAAGATTAACAGCTTTAGCAGCAGGTTTATCCGAAGCAAGAGAAAACTTTGACCCATTACCAAATGTAGAATCCGAACTAAGATTAATTCAGGCAAAACTTCCCAGCCAAGAACTGCTGAATAACACCTTTACTAGCCAAGCCATCGAAACAAATATAGAAGCATCTCCTTTCCCCATCGTACATATTGCCACTCACGGAAATTTTAGTTCAAAAGCCGAAGAAACATTTATTTTGACTTGGGATGGCAGAGTCAACGTCAAACAAATAAATCGAGTTTTGCGGACAGGTGAATTAGGCAGGAGTCAACCGATAGAATTACTGGTTTTGAGTGCTTGCGAAACCGCCCAAGGTGATAGCCAAGCAGCATTAGGACTGGCGGGCGTAGCAGTAAGGGCAGGGGCGCGCAGTACCCTAGCAACCCTATGGCAAGTCAGCGATGAGTCTACTTCTATACTCATCGGTCAGTTCTACAAAGAACTAACCGACAATAAAGATATAGCAAAAGCCGAAGCATTGCGTCGCGCGCAAGTGTATCTTTTAAAGAATAGCGAATATCAACTTCCCTATTATTGGTCACCCTTTGTTTTAGTCGGAAATTGGCGATAGATACAACCACCATGAACGCAAATCATAATGACTTCTCTTGGCCTTTTTGGCCTGCCCTTCCCATTTACCCATACAGTAAACGGCGCACCCTTCGCAAAGAAGTCATTAAAGATACAGTCTGGACATTCGATCAAGTCCAGGGAATCTTTTACGTAGTAGTTCCCATTCGGATGACCGTTATTAAACTATCCAAAGGTGGACTACTAATTTATGCACCCGTCGCACCCACCCCAGAATGTATCCGCCTTGTCAAAGAATTGGTAGCACAACACGGGGATGTAAAATACATTATTTTGCCGACAATTTCCGGCTTAGAACACAAAATTTTTGTTGGCCCATTTGCCAGATATTTTCCTAAAGCACAGGTATTTGTAGCACCTTCCCAATGGAGTTTTCCCGTAAACTTGCCCTTGAGTTGGTTAGGATTTCCTCGCGATCGCACATTCGTATTGCCAGAAGATTGCACAAAAACCCCCTTCGCCGATGATTTTGATTATGCCATTTTAGGGCCAATCTATCTAGGGCCGGGAAAGTTTGCAGAAGTGGCATTTTTGCACAAACATACCAGCACTTTGTTAGTCACAGACTCGGTGGTTGCGATACCAGAAGAACCACCAGAAATTGTGCAAATTGACCCTTATCCCTTGCTATTTCACGCTAGAGATAATGGTTCTGAAATAGTCTTCGACAGTCCGGGAAACCGTCGTAAAGGATGGCAAAGAGTTTCCTTATTTGCATTTTATTTTCGTCCCAGCGTATTGGAGACAACTAAACTGGGACAAGCATTTCGCGATTCGTTTCAAGCACCAGATCGGTCTAGGAAGGCTTATTTCGGGTTGTATCCGTTTAAATGGCAAAAAAACTGGAAACAGTCATTTGATGTGCTGCGCGGGGGCGGCAGGTTGCTGGTAGCGCCGATTTTGCAAACGCTGATTCTCAATCGCGCGCCTTGGGAAACGATTAACTGGGCGGATAAAATTGCTAGTTGGAATTTTCAGCGGATAGTTCCCTGTCATTTTGATTGTCCGATTGTAGCTAGTCCGCGTCAATTTCGAGAGGCGTTTGGGTTTTTGGAAAAGGGGTATTTTGGGTTTGAGGAGGATTTTGAATTGTTGCGGGAGATTGATGAAGGTTTGAATCGGTTGCGTATTGTGCCGCCACCAAAGGAAAAGGTATGAGAATGTAGGTTGGGTTGAGGTAACGAAACCTAACTTTCAATATCAATATTATTTTAAACGAACCACAGAGGCACAGAGGACGCAGAGGAAGAGAATAGAAGAGAAATTTGTTTTTAGTTTGAATTTGAGCTGAGGTTGTATAAGTAAACGAATGCACCTGGTTGTTCAAAGAAGTCGATTTGTTTGCCTATGGTTTGTAAGTAGGAGGTGATTTTTTTGTTTTCGCTGGCTACGGTTGCGTGAGAGAAGAGTAACCAGACTCTTTTATTGCCGCGCAGTTTGTCTAGGTCGGTTTTGTATCGTTGCCATTCTGCTTCTGATAGTTTTTTGCCGTCGTATTTATCGAGGTCGTCTATGCCAATGATGTAGTCTCCTTTTTGATAACCAAATTTTTCTGCATAGTACATGAATTGATATTTTCCTCGCTGATAGATGTAGAGAATATCTCCGGGTTGTTGATTGGTTTTGATGTAACTAATGACGGGTTTTATTTCGCCTCTGAGGTGAGGTTTAACTAAGAGTTGACTGGCGTTTATTGCTGGAGGTGCGAGTAACAATAATAAGACTACAAGGCTAACTATAGGAGCAAACTTGTATTTGGTTTGGCGTCGAATGTAATCGACTCCTTCGGCAATCAATAATATGACAAATGGAGTGAGAAATAATACCAGACGACTGCGAAACGGATATTTCTGTAAAGCCGAGGCTAAAAATGTTACTAAGATAGGTGAAACTATAATTAATAGTGCTTTTTTGTGGCGACGATAGCAGGCGATACAGCCTACTACGAAAATAATTATAGCCAATCCATCGAAGGGGCCATCAAAACCTAATGGTCGATAAAAGAATTTACCAAACGCATCGAGATACCAAATAATATCTAAAGGAAATGAGGGAAAAGCTTTTTGCCAAGAAGTTAGTAAATCTTCGTCGCTGCTCAAATTCTTAATCGATATAAAATAAAAAGCAACAAAGCTGATTATCCAACTTGAATATATCGCTAAATAATTGGTTAATTTTATCTCTTCTTTTCTAACTAACTTAAGTAAAAAACAACTGCCGCCGACGCCTGCCAAAACAAAAATAGCTGGATGGGAAAACCAGATAGCGATCGCACCCCCCAAACTCAAAATTATAACATCATAAATGCCTAACTTTTGACTCAATAACCGTAGAGATAGTAGAGAACAAAATAAAGCGATCGCTACATCACTAGAATACTGTTTCACCTCCGAACTATAGTAAACCAAATAATGCAAACAAGCAAAAAGCCCCACCGCAATAGCAATCCCCCACCCCTGAATAAACCTTTTCGCCAACAGATAAAACAAAACCAAAGAAACCACACCACATATCAAAGGAAACAACCGCAAAGCATACTCATTATTTCCCAACACCTCAACCGCCAACTTCTCAACCATCAAAAAACCCAGAGGCGCACCTTGGTCATAATCCAAAGGTTGTAACAACCCCCAAAAAGATCGATTAACAATATTCAAAGCCAAAACCGCCTCATCCGCCCAAAGAGAACGATTCCAAACATATTGAACAACCCGAACAACAACCCCAAACCCAATAACAAACCAGGCTACATTCTCCGAAACAATAAACTTATTAAATCCCTTCAAAACCCGCATATAAAATTCCTAAAAAACAACCCAACCTCTCTACCTACACTCTTATCTCTGCGTCCTCTGTGCCTCTGTGGTTAAATAAAAAAATCTCCATCTCTCAAAGCGACTCCCGCCGAAAATCCCGCACAGCTACCAGATATTGTCCCAGAAAAGGCAGACCAGCGATCGCAGGCAACAAATACCTAGACGTACAAAGCACCCCCAACGCCGCCGCAGTAGGCGCAGCAAAATAAGGCTGATAAAACAAAATCAAAGCAGCATCCCTTGTACCCACCCCCGCAAACGTCAGCGGCAGTAACCCCGCCAAAATCGCCAACGGAGACAAAGCCAAATTTGCCAATAAAGGCGTCCAAGCTTTCAGCGCCAAGATAAAAAACCAGATTTGCAAAAGGTGCAAAAACCAAATAAACACCGAAGTTAAACTTATTTTCAGCAACTGTAACTTATCCCGCCAAAAATAATCGTGCATTTCCCCCCAAGATAAACGCAACTTTTCCAACTTAGGACGCATTTTCTTAGGTGCAACTTTTTTCCCTAAAATAAAGAATACCTCAGCAAACTTCCGCGATCCTAAAAGCAACACCCCTGTCACCAATCCAAAAATTACACACCCCGTCATTATCCAAAACAACCAATCTTTATTCGGATAAACAATCAACCCAAACGCACACCACAACAACAGCGACAACATATCGCAAGCCTTCTCAAACACTACCAAAGAAAGCGATAGCGAACCATCTAAATGTCCTCGCTGCTTCATAAAATAAGCCTTAGCAATATCCCCCATCTTCGACGGCAGAACCATATTTAACACACTCGCCGCCAGAATCAACTTATTTGCCTCAAAAAAACCCAAACTAGAATTATTTGGCATCAATTGTTGCAACCGCCAAGCAGTAATTGCCGTCAGCGGAATAACCATAGCCAAACTGATGACCATCCAGAAGCGATCGCAATTGAGAAAAACCCCAATCAACCCAGCAAAATCTATCTTCCAATAGATTACACCCAAAATAACCAAACTAACAAAAATAGAAACAACTCTCTTCATCTCTTATTTCTCTTCTTCGCGGTTCAATAAATAGGTTTACCGAGATACACTTCAGTTTGATAAACTAAACATACAAAACCATTTTCATCGCAACTACTCTCAAACAACTGCTGCAAATCAGAGAGCAATTCCTCATATGCTTCCCCTGACTTGGGGATATATGAAGTACTCATCGCACGACCAATCAATCCCGCTAAATTTAACATCTGCTTATAAGGAAATATAGACTGACGACGATTCCCAAACAGCGGACTTTGCAGAAAAGGTTTGATCGCATCAGAACGCTTTTCACCTGGATGATTGTTGGAAGCTTTTCTGACTATACTGCTATATTTTGCCGTAATTTCGTCATGGCGATCGCGAATATTCCAGACTACAGCCAATCTCCCAGACGGTTTTAAAATTCGATGAAACTCCGGCAAGGTTAATTCTGGATTAAACCAGTGAAAAGATTGAAAGCAAGTTACCAAATCAACTTCATTATCGGCTAAATTAGTAGCCTCTGCGGTGCCATCGCGAAATTCTATTAAACGATGGGTTTGAGCAGCTTGCCTCATTTCTGCATTTGGTTCAATTGCGATTACCCTTATGTTATGTAATTCAGCTAACAGGCGAGAAGATATACCCGTACCTGCACCTATATCTGCTACTACTGGAGCGGCAGTTTTTAATGAGGATAGAATGGAAGCGATCGCATCACTTGGATAACTCGGTCTATACTTAACATAATCCTCCACCCGATCGGAAAATCTATCCAGCGGATTCATCTCGTGCAATCGCATTTTCTGTGCATTTTCTTCTTTCATCACCACTTCCTTATTTGCTTAACTACAGGAGGCAGAGCCTCCCATTTGCGCTCCCAGGCTCCAGCCTGGGAGCGAGGTACGCGAGGGCTGCTGCCTCGCTGTCAAAAATTGCGTTCTAATTTTAACGCTTCACCCGCAGAAAGTTTTTTCACATCCTCAGTTAAATCCATCCAAGGTTGCAATTGACCTAGCTGAAAAGTGCGACTCATCACCACATAAATCGAAGTTTGATCGCAACCAATTCCAGCACTCACAACATTCTCCCACGAAGTTGCTACCAATTCATCTGTCACCACCCATCCATCATTTTCCCATTTCAAAACCCGCGTAAACTTAAAAGGCGCTTCTTTCTTACCCGTAATTAGCATTTTTTGCAGTAACTTGCGAATCAAATTCGGGAAAAATCGTCCAAAAGAAAGCATTACCACGCGCAAAATCAACAAATTAAACGGCGTCATTTGCTTTTGTTTCGCCCACCCCAAATTACCTTGAATTGTAATTGTGTCATCGTCTAATTTTACTTGATATTTGTCCACCAGATGCGCCACGGCATTTTTCACTTTTTTACCCTCGCGGACTTGCAGGGAAAACTGCGTATCGGAAGCCACTAATTTCTTGCCGCGAAACAGTTTAAAAACCCCGCCTTTATTCAAAGCTAAATAAAGTTCTGTATCCCCGCGTCGTTCGATTAAAATTTCGGCTTCTTTTAACCACAAACTATCAGTAGTACGCGGTGCGGGTGCAGGTCGTTCTGAAACAAAATCTCGCCAAGCAAGTAAATAATTCCAAGTATGGTGACCGATGATGTGGTCGTCAGCATAACAAGGTGCGAGATTGTTAGCAAGCGCCACTAAAAAGCGGTCATTTATCCTCAGCGCATCTGGCATCCAACGCCCAACTAATTCAAACCCGTGGGGGAAGAAATTATAAGTATTGCGACTGGCATATTCTCCCCCGTAAGAGCCATCTGGATGCACGAAATGCGATGCTAAATCAACCGCTTTAATCAGCGCTTCTTTTAATCTAATATCTGGTCTAATTTGATAAATCCTCGCCAAGCAAGAAATAGTCAGAGTATGATAACCCGGATCGCAACCTTCGTATTCTTGAAACCAACCTTCGGCGTTTTGCCAATCTAAAACCCGTTCCAAACGCAGCGCTTTGGCTTTATCCCACTGGGTTGTTGATAAGAGTTTAGAAAGCAATTCTAAGCACAAAACAATTAAAGCTTGGTGATTCGTTAACCTGCCGCTTTCATTGTGATGAGCTAACCAATTTGCCCGCTTCTCAAAAAACTTGAGTATTTCCTGATTGTTTAACTTTAATTCTGTGTAACTTTCAATACAAGCTAGGAGGGAGAAAGCCGCAGCGCCTCCCGCTCTTTCGTAGGGGAAATAATCATCGCAGGAGCCGTCGCGATGGGCACTGCGGGCGGCATAGAGGATTCCGGCTTCGACCCAATCTCGAATTACCCGCCGTCGATAAAAGGGATTATTCGGCACAGCGGTATGGTAAACCAGCGCTAAAGGCCAGACAAATTCCTGGGCCATTCCGCTGGGAAAATCGATGATTTTGTATTGCCAGAAGTTGCGATCAAAACAGCCATATGTTGGACTGTGAGGATTGCGGTCTAGCAATGTTAATATTTTGGGAATTTGGGCGAGTGCTTCGCGGGCAAATAAGTCTTTGGTCATTGGTAACAGTTGATAGTTGATAGTTGATAGTTGATAGTTGATAGTTGATAGTTGAT
>CAYXCW010000030.1:49300-69770 GCA_964463555.1 uncultured bacterium | reverse complement strand
GCGCTTGGATGTCACCTCAGGATCAACCGCACGAAAACTTTATCTTCCCTGAGGAAGTTCTGCCTCGCGGAAACGCTCTCTAATATTTAAGGGCGAGCAATACGCCACTAAAGTAGAAGCATTTCGTGTAAAATAAAACCCCTACGATTTGGTAGGGGTTTTTTGTTGGGCTTTCTTGACCTCGGTTGTGCCAGTGGAAGGATTCTTTTTAGCCAATCCTGCTTGTCCCCCTTGTCCCATTGTTTACGATATCAATGCAACCGGACACGACATTAGATATTTCCTGTTCCCCATCTCCCATTTTGGAATTCCTGTGTTAGTCTAATTAGAGGTGTACAACACCTAGAATTCAAAAGACTCCACGTTTGAGAACAAGACCGCTCAGGCAACAAGGAGGTGATGCCCATGATTGAAAGTAGTAAATGCATGGGTCATCAGGTTGAAGTTAACCGGCTGTGTGCCGGGGCTGTTCTCTAGCAGTTAGCCTTAGTTCCTTAAGGAACTAAAAAGCTGCAACTGCTGGCACTAACTGAAGAGTTCCTCCCGGCAGTCAGGTTCAATCTGAAGACCCGCTAGACCGCTCTCGCGTTGTTGGTTAATGTTTCCAACCAGCCCCGCGAGAGCGGATAGTTTTTGGGAACGTATCAGAAAATTGTGGAAAAATCCTTATATTATCTCAGAAACTAGCAATCAGAAGGTTAAAAATAAGGAAAGTTCTGTTAATCTATAACTTGAGTAGGTGTTTCTAAGGCAATACATCCGCTCGCCTTGATCAATTCACCCAGATGGACATCCAACAGATAAATCTCTAGTTTGGTAGGAAACCTGGGATTGAATCTGACGACAAAGCCCAAATCATCAGATCAAGCAAGCGATATGCCTGCGGCAAGCTTCGCAAACGTACCTGAATCCAGATTTAAACCGTTAAATGCCTGCTATTTGAGGATTAATTTCTCTCCAGTCAGGCAGAAGTAGAAAAAATAGTGGTTAAAAAAGGGTTAAGGTCAAAGGCAAGAAGCGATCGCTTAATTGAAAAGTCAGGTAAACAGTCGGATCGAGGATGATTAAGATTGAGATGGTAATTGCCTTGACCCTATAGCGATCGCTAGGTCGGTGCGCCAGGGTGACATTTGACCCAAGCATTGCTAATTTTTGGGCGTTCCTCAGCCCAGAAATCTCAAGCTCTATTGTGTGGTGAGTGTAAAAATTCGGTGTGAGGAGAAGAGGAAAATGTCTAATATTTTGTGGAAATCTCTGCTAATTAGCCCAGTTTTTCTGGGAAGTACGCTGTTATTCGGTTCTTCAGCAATTGCAACCGAAAACCAAGCAAGCAATTTAACTGGCAGCCATAATTCCCTAGAGAATTCTATCATCCCAGGGAAGCAGGCTGAAGTATACGGCGCGACCTTAGCACAGGCAGTACCAAATACAAGAAATGCACCTGCTGCCAATCCTGACAGAACGTTAAATCAAATTCTGCAATATGGCAACGAAAACTCTGTCAACAGAAATGCACAGGGGCAGGTAACTTCAGTTTCCCAGCTAACCGACGTAGACCCGACTCACTGGGCATTCCAAGCATTGCAATCCCTAGTTGAGCGCTACGGTTGTATAGAAGGGTATCCAGATCGCACCTATCGCGGCAACCGGGCATTGACCCGCTACGAATTTGCAGCCGGTTTAAATGCTTGTTTAGACCGCATCAACGAATTAATTGCCGCAGCAGTTGCCGACCTTCCCAGCAAAGAAGATTTAGCAACTATCAGACGCTTGCAAGAAGAATTTGCCGCCGAACTTGCCACTTTGCGCGGACGGGTAGACGCATTAGAAGCCCGCACGGCAAGGTTAGAAGCGCAGCAGTTTTCTACCACTACGAAGCTCAAGGGTGAAGTAATTTTTGCCGTAACCGACGCCTTTGGCGGGGCAAGTCCAGGCGGAAACGATGACGACACCAATACCGTGTTCCAAGATCGGGTGCGTTTAGAATTCCAAACCAGTTTTACCGGCAGGGATTTATTGCATACCCGTTTGGCGGCTGGTAATGCTGGACAATTTAACTTCCCCGATCGGAACAATAACCTGACAGGCTTGACTACAGGTGAAGGTACTCAGCAATTTAACCTGGGTAACACTGGCAACAACGATATCGTTTTAGACTGGTTGGCCTATCGATTCCCGTTATTTGGCAACTCCCAGGCTTATGTAGCGGCTGCTGGGGGGATTCACAGCGACTATACTCCCACCGTCAACCCTTACTTTGAAGACTATGACGGCGGAAATGGCGCGCTTTCTGCTTTTGCTCAAGAAAGCCCGATTTATCGGATTGGTGGTGGTGCGGGTGCCGGGATCAACTTAGCCTTTGGCGAGGCTGGTATCCTGGGACGAAGCTCGCTCACCTTGGGTTACCTGGCAGGGCCTGGTGCGAACGATCCCAGGGATAAAAATGGTCTGTTTAATGGTGAATATGCTGCCTTGGCTCAGCTGAACTTCAACGTTAGCAATACCTTTGGCTTGGCTTTAACCTATGTCCACGGTTATCACAACGCTGGTAACGCGATCTTCGATCTTGGTGGTGGTGGCGCAAGAGGTTTTGTTGGTACTGGTTTAGCTAATACGCCATCAGCTGTTGCTGGATTCCCAGGGCGACCTGTTGTGACTAACTCCTACGGCGCATCGGCGGCGCTTCGCATCAGCAAGAATTTCTCCATTAGCGGTTATGCTGCTTTCACCGACGCGATTATTGTTGGTCGGGGAAATGCCGATATTTGGACTTGGGGGGGTGGTCTTGCCTTCCCAGACTTGGGTGGCAAGGGTAATGTGTTGGGTCTGTTTGCAGGTGTGGAACCATACTTGGCAGAACTCGATACCCCAGGAAGTCCGAATTTTGATGACGATCCCCCGTACCACATCGAAGGCTTCTACAAGATCCAGGTAACGAATAATATCTCGGTGACTCCTGGCGTCATCTGGCTGATGTCTCCCAACCAAGATAACGACAACGACGACATCTTTATTGGTACGCTCAGAACTACCTTCAGCTTCTAGCGTGAGGGGAATTTTTTCCAGCTAAAGCCAGCCCCCTTTACAGGGGGCTTGTGTGCTTGGAGGCTCGCGCGGCGATCGCATTTTCATATCATGTCCGGTCAATTACCCATACAGCGGATTGCAAGTGAGTGAGGTATCACAGCGGTGTGCGGGCACCCTTAAGGGTGCCGCTACACAAACAAAGTTCGCAAGACAAGGACTATTAACTCAAGCAAAATAAAGTCTATTCTATGAAGTCGCAAACTGCTATAAATGCTCCTCCTACACAAACGAAGCGTTTTGGCTATACCTTACTCACTTGCAATCCGCTGTATCGCAACTCAAATAGCTTCACCGGGCAACAAGATCGATAAGCTGTTACGCATTTAATTTGTACATGGGGAGCTGGGGGAGCTGGGGGAGCTGAGGGAGCTGGGGGAGCCAGGGAGAGGGATTGGCAGTTTTATCCCGATATTAAAAATATACAAATTAGCTGCGCGTTAGCTTAACCAGCAAAACTACAGTGGATAACCGGGGTATACTGGAGGGGATCGTATAATATTTCTTCTATATAACCCGTGGAACTCTCGTGTAAAACAGAATACGCGCTTTTGGCTTTATTAGAGCTAGCGATTTCTTATCATAAAGGCGAGCCACTGCAAATCCGGCAAATTGCAGCCAAACAAAATATTCCTGACCGCTATTTAGAACAACTGCTAGCTACTTTAAGGCGGTGCGGATTGGTGCGTAGCCAACGCGGAGCAAAAGGTGGATATATTTTAGGTCGAGAACCTTGGAAAATTACCCTGCTGGAGGTAGTGTACTGTTTAGAAGGATTAGATCCACAAGCCTCCGGAATCGACACCAAACTAAAAACAGTAGAAACCGCCGTACTGCGAGATATATGGCATGAAGGAATTGAAGCGGCTCATGCAGTATTGCAAAAATACACCCTACAAGATCTGCGCGAGAAGCAAGAGTCAATGCGTCAGCTGGATATTATGTATTACATCTAATTGGTAATGGGTAATTGGTGATTGGTGATTGCTTGAATAACTTACCAACAGCTTGTTAGGTTGCTATATTACCCATGACTAATTGCCTACCATCCGAAGTGGTAAGTTTTGGCTATATAGCTTGACAATTTGGATAATAAATGATATGGAGTCTGGTAATTTCAAAAGCTGTGTGTGCAGATTCCTGGGAAATTTTTACAATCGAAAATGTTGTTTGCGTTTAAGGGAGGCTGCTTTACAAGCGGCTAATCTCCCGCAGATTTGTAAGGCAGCTGGAAATGAGAGAGCAAAACTACTACGAAACCTTAAAAGTTAGTCAGAAAGCGACTCAAGCAGAAATCAAGCAAGCTTACCGCCGTTTGGCGAAGCAGTTTCACCCGGATACTCAAAACGAAACGGCAGATAGCGATCGCATCGTTGAAATCAATGCTGCTTATGAAGTGTTGGGAGATCCAACGCGGCGACAGTCTTACGATCGGCAAATATGGGGTTACTCGGCAGTGGCGTCAGCAACAGCGCCAAAACCACCGCAAAAGCGACGACCAGCGGCGCCAGACATCGACGGTCAAATTCAACTGTGGCTGACCCAAGTGTATCAGCCAGTCAATCGCTTGCTCTCTCGCATCCTCAATCCCCTAGAATCCCAAATTGAGGAACTCTCTGCCGATCCGTTTGACGATGAACTGTTAGAGGCATTTCAGGATTACCTGGAAAACTGCCGCCAGTTTTTGAAGGAAGCGCAGAAAATTTTTCGTTCCATGCCTAATCCATCCCCAGTTGCTGGCGCGGCGGCAAACCTTTACTACTGCCTCGATCGCGTTGGAGATGGAATTGACGAATTTAACTTTTTTACCTCCAGCTACGACGATAGCTACCTGCACGCGGGGCGCGAAATGTTTAGAATTGCCGCCGGACTGCGGCGAGAAGCCCAATATGCTTTGAGAAATGTGGCTTGACGGCTCCTCGGGCCTGCATCCATCTTAGGGTAGAGACTAGCGATCGCATCCCCAAGAAACTTGTACCCATGCCATTGAAAAGATAGTAGCAATGGTGGGGATCAACCCAGATTAAATGTGGGCGAAATTAGTTTATTCTGAAAAAGGGCTTCATTTAACTTAACAATTCTTACCCCGTGACTTTAGCGTAGTCGCTCCAGTTGTTGACCGAGGAAGACAGGTCTTCTGTCGAAACTGGTGGGCTAAATTGAACAAAAACTCGATTTTGATTATGAAATGCATCATTAATCGTCGCGCTCAGTTTTCAGCAAGTCACAGATACTGGTTACCAGAACTGAGTGAAGCCGAGAACATTCAGCAATTTGGTGCCTGCTCTCGTGCGCCAGGACACGGACATAACTACGTCTTATTTGTCTACATGGCTGGTGAATTGGATGAGTACGGCATGGTGCTGAACTTATCTGATGTCAAACATGTAATCAAGCGAGAAGTTACTAGCCAACTAGACTTTTCTTATCTCAACGATGTCTGGTCGGAATTTCAACAAACGCTGCCAACAACCGAAAATATCGCCCGGATAATTTGGCAGCGACTGGCACCCTACTTGCCAATTGTGCGAATTCAACTGTTTGAACATCCTGAACTTTGGGCAGATTATCTAGGAGATGGAATGGAAGCTTACCTCACACTTAGCACCCACTTTAGCGCCGCGCACCGACTGGCGCGTCCCGACCTCAGCTATGAGGAAAACTGCGAGATTTACGGCAAGTGCGCTCGTCCTAACGGTCACGGTCACAACTACCACTTAGAAGTGACAGTTAAAGGTGAAATGAGCGATCGCACCGGCATGATAGTTGATTTGGGAGACTTACAAAAAGTCATCGATGACTATGTGGTTGAGCCATTCGATCATACATTTTTGAACAAAGATATCCCTTATTTTGCTTCAGTTGTTCCCACTGCTGAAAATATTGCGGTTCACATCGGCAATTTATTGCAGCAACCGATTGCCGAATTGGGCGCTCAACTGTATAAAGTCAAGTTGATTGAGAGTCCGAACAATTTCTGCGAAGTTTATGCGACGGATTTGCAACCCCAGGAAGAAACGCTCAAGCAGAAGGAACCCGTTCTAGTGCAGCTGTAATTTGACCGTTACGATTTTAGATTTTAGATTTTGGATTAACAGAAAACAAAAAATCTAAAATCTCCCGAATAATACCAAATCCAGCTTCACGCTCCCTCTTCTTCTTACAGACCGCGCAGGCGGTCTTTGTTTGTATAGCCGCGACTTTAGTCGTTAGGCATAAAAGGGGTAATGAAAGCGGATGCGAGTATAAAAAGCCTAGTGGTGCGTTACGCTGACGCTAACGCACCCTACGGTAACTACACATAGGGGGCGGACACGGGGGTACCGCCCCTACACATGTGTGGCATTTTCAAGGGAAATTGGTATAACAACTAGAAACCTGTATTTCCAGAAAGCCTTGTCCCAAATAAAGTTTCGTACATAATCTTGTAAACATCAGTATTGTCTACTGTTGTTGGTAGCAATTCGGCATTCAATCCGTGGGCTTTAGCAGTAATCGCACCGGGGAAATCCGGGCCACCTACCCAAGCAATTCCAAAGTTGTAGCGCCGTCCGCTTCTATCTGGTGCAGAGGTAAACGCACGCCAAGGGCCGGTAATACCGGGAGCATCTGGTGCGGCTGCGGTACTGCCGGTTAAACCATCAACTCGGATATTCAAGGCTGGAGTTGGTCCGGTATTGTTCGCGATTGTGGGTACGGTTGCCGAAGTGGCTGGAAGTGGGTTATTTCCGGCTAGAAAAGGCTCCCAAATTTGCAAACCACCCGCTTCGCTATCGGCTGCGGTAACTAGCAAGGTGTTGGGATTGCGGTCTATATATCTCATGGCGACGCCAATTGCATCATCGGCGCGCTTGGCAGCAGTGAGAGTACCGACAGCATTGTTGTTGTTACCAAAGTTATCGGTGCCTTCTTCTTCCAATACCACCATAAAACCATCGGGGTCTTGAGAAACAACGCGCAAGGTTACCTCTAACATTTCAGCAACCGTCGGCGTTCCAGCACGATAGAGTGGCGATGGATTGGCTGTGTTTAAGCCCAAAGCTTCTTCGCTGCGGTCATCGTAGGTATTGGTGAAAGCAAAAACGCCCAGAACTCTTTGAGGAACTCCGCCGGGGCGATTAGGATTGAGCAAACCCAGCAGTTCATCGCGGTTGTAGACAACTGTATAACCTGCTGTTTGGGCTTCTGCGATTAAGTTGCGTCCATCGGTTCTCGTACCGGCTTGACCGAAACGTCCTACTACTCCAGTTGGCAGCATATCCCGTTCGCCACCGCCCATAATTACGGTTGGTCTGGCATCAACAACTTGAGCCGTAATTGCTTGCACGTTTTGGCGGGGGAATTGTTGTCCCGGACCTGGAGCTACTTTACCCAGGAACGCACCAGTTCCCGGTTCGGCAATGAAGCCGGAGTTAATTACTGCTGTGGCTTTGCCTGCTAATCTGGCTTCGTCGAGAATCGTTATACCTTCTTTGCCAGAAAGGGATGTCAGCGGTTGGTTTTGGGCATTTAGTCCGTAAGATTCCGACTGAACTTTGACCCCAAAAGCGTGAGTAACAGCACCGGCGTTAGAGGTTCCGGTTAATTGGTCAGCCATCGTGCCGACATAAGTACCTGAGTTGGACATCATATCCCAGTTGAGGCGACCGTCAGCGCTGGCATTAAGAATTCTGGTTGCGCCCCAAATTGAAGGGCCTGCACCATCAGGGTGAATAAAGATAACGTTGCCAACGTGACCGCCGCGTCGTCCTTCTTCTTGACCAAAATTAAGGAAATGTTCAATACCAGTCAGGGGATCTCTGGTTCCAGCGGTTCTTGCGATCGCTTCTGCGACATCTGGGTTTTGTTGTAAATAAGTTGCCGAATTAAAGTTGGCACTAAAGCTGCGTCCTTCAAACTGACCGAATTCGATAAAGTGTTCGATTCCTGTTAGCGGATCGGCGGTTTGGGCGCTGCGTGTAACCGCTTCTGCTATGTCTGAATTTTGCAGCAAATAATAGCTGGTATTGAAAAAGTTGTTAGGGTTTCTGCCTTCAATTTGACCGAATCTCAGAAAGTGTTGCAACGCAGTTATTTCGCCTCTTTCAACTGCTACGCCCACATCTGGATTCTGCCTCAGATAATAGCTGGTATCAAAAAAACCGCTAGGATTGCGCTTTTCAAATTGACCGTATTCTCTAAAGTGGCTTAAGCCGCTGCGGAAATCTCTTCTAGCAACTGCCTGTGCCACGTCTGGATTTTGACTGATGTAGTAACTCTCGTCAAATAATTGGTCTAGCTCTAGCATTGGGTTTTGGTTTGTTAGTAAGTTTTACAGCACAGGCTTGGGCAGGTAGCAGGTTGAGTTTTCACTCACCAAAGTAACCCCTAGCTGCTGAGGGTTTGTTAAACTTTGGCAAAAACTGATAATCAACCCGATACCTGTTAATTAGGTTGGGTGGCGAATTGCAAAAAAACTTTATTTTTAGGCCGCCTTTATGATTATTTTGAAGTTTATTTAAGATTGATTTATGAATAAATTATTTTAAAATTAAGAAAAAAATAATTTGAATTTAATAAACTTAAAGCATAGATAATAGTATTGAAGTACGATAGATAACAATACAGGCGATCGCAAGAGCGAGGAATATTACCAACTTGCCAAAAAAGAAGCGAGTTGACCCCAAATTCAACTCGCCCCAAACCGGCAAAACTGGTAATACTTATAACGCTGACTTGAACGCGAAACGATTTGAGATTGAAGATAGCAGATATAATTTAATCTCAAATCTGCCATCTCAAATCTGCAATTTTACCAATTACCCAAAGGCGAAACTGGTGTTACTGAGAACGCTGACTTGTACTCCGTTGACGATTGCTAAGTCTTTGCTCAAGTAACTAATGAGAACGTCACCGCCTTTTTGGGTGAGGGTAAGGGAACTACTATTATTGATGCCCAAACCATTGATGCCAATTACATCTGTACCGGCTTTAAAATCGGTGATGGTGTTGGCAGCGGTCGGAATTACCGCATTGACAATCCAAAACTGATCCTTGCCCTCGCCGCCGGTGAGGGTGTTGGCGCCAGTACCAGCGTACATGACATCGTTGCCTTTGTCGCCGAAGATGCGATCGCCTGACCCTCCAATTATGGTGTCGTTATCCTGACCGCCATACAGCACGTTGCCCCCCGCACCCGTGGAGGCATTGATGTAGTCGTTACCCAATCCGCCATTGAGGGTGCAAGCTTTACCAGCTAACAGTAAATCGTTGCCCTTATCGCCAAAGATCAAATCCTTTGTGCTGCCGATCATGGTATCGTTGCCCTGCCCACCATACAGGGTATTGCCACCAGTCCCACCCGAAGCATCGATCGAATCGTTACCGCCGTAACCGAAAACTACTTCGTTTCCTTTAGCGGTTAACCTGTCCGGCCCCTGCCACATCGCCAGCAGTAACTGACCGCCCTCGACGTGGTTACCTTTCAAATCTTTAGTACTCGTAATGCTATGCGCCTGTACGTCAAACAGGTAAAAGTTGCGACCCTTGCCAACTTCCACAATCCCGGAGGTTTCCCATTGACCGGGTTCGCTAGTATTATCAAATTGTTCGCCAGCGGCGCTTTCGTCGAGTTCGGCAACAAAGGTAACTTTGTCGGTGCGGATGTCGTATAGCCACATGCCAGCTTCCCGCGCCCTAGCCCTCATCACATCACCACCAAAGGCCGTTTCGTCTTCCTGGATTAAAATCTGACCTTTATGATCGACGACCATATTGTCATAACTGACACCCGTGTCCATGCCGCCGATTAGCACGGTTTCAAAGTTAGATATTGGCGCAGTTGGATCGGTAGGATTGAGGGTGAAGCGATACATTCTACCGTAAGGGTTTTCGGCTTCAGCCGCAGTAGTGGCTTTGCCACCGCCTGCTTTATCGTTGGTTCCCGTGGTGACAAAGTAGAACGTGCCGGGATTGTTAGGGTCTTCAGAAATATCTTCCGGGCGGCGGAAGTTAGTAGAACGACCGGACGCATCAACCCAATCGCTGAGAACTTTACCCGTTGTATCTAAGGCTACATCTTTGGGTACGGGCGTCCAAGTCGCTTTGGTTCTGATTCCTTCTGGGAGAGTTTCGCCATCGTATCCATCGACTTTCAATACGTACAATTGACCGTCTTTAAACCCGTTGGGATCTTGGGCAGTTTGTTGCCCTACGAACATATAAACTTCGCCGTTGCTGAAGTCTTCTGTGCTGAACAATACGGTTCTTTCGGAATTATTTGCCCGATACTGGGAAGCGGAAATCGTATTTTCTCTCGCAAAGCGACCAAATCCATCAAGTCCTATAGCTGTGCCATCGGGCAATACCGCCCAACTACGACTGGGAGACTCACCTGTAGTACTATTGATTGTGGTTTCTTCGGGTATGAAATAGACGGGAATTGACCCACCTTTTGCATCAACAAAGCCACTTTCTGCTAAATAGGCAGAACAAAAGCGAGTCAAACTAAACTCTCTGCCGTTAGCAGGGTTGACGTAGGTTCCCTTCGAGGTGTTTAAGACAAACTCGCCAGTACTATCTACTACCCTCTCGATTAAGTTCTTACCCCCGATAGGGTTCCAGTTTTTATCAAATACAAATAAGGAAACTCTCGCTCCTTGAATTCTACCGGGGACGGTGGAGGAAATATCCGAAAAAATGGGATTGCCTTGTGAATTAACCGCAGCAATTTCATGGTTTAAGAAAACATAATAGTTGTCTCTGGTTTCAAATAACCCCATGCCATCTGGAATCCCCGTCATGGCAAAGGTTCTTCCAGGTACGGTTCTAAAGTTTCCTACAGTTCCTTCAATTAAAGGGACTTCATCGCCTACGGTCAGTAACGGCATAAAGTTGAAGCCAGGATTGCCGGGGACATTTCTGACGTAGGGATTAGCGTTAGTTACCATTGATGGGCTGTGCCTCTGGTTTAATGAAAATATTTTGCACTTCCAAATAGTTCAATTTGGCAAAGTCTTTTTAGTAACTTTGAATAACCGTGCAAATATCAATATCTCGCCACTTAGTTAAGGGCTGAATAGGAAAATGCTATCTAACAATTAAGAAAATGCTATGAGTAAATTAACTAAAATAATTTTAATATATATAACTTTTATAATGCTTTTTTAATAAAATTTAACTAGATAAATTGAAAAAATGTTTAAATTTGTGATATGAATAATAATCGGTTATATCTGATATAATAGCTGGCAGATAATACCGTTAGTAGTAATTAATAAAGATTCTCATTATTTTGCTGGTTGAGCAATGAAGTTATTGCTAAGAACGGGATAATTTAAATTGCCGATGGCAGATAGGAATTAAATAGAAAATCTGCCACCGGCAAAGCTGAAATTACTAGAAAATGCCAGGTTGATTGAGTGGGAAAGTGGGTGCATCTGGTAGAGGAGCGATCGCATCCCCATAACCCATACCCGCCAAGAGGTCGGTATAACGCATCACACCGGAATCGAACTGAGGGACGGCAGCGGCGAAGGAACCCACCGCATCAGGGAATAGTTCTGAATTGAATTGCCCATCCCCACCAGCAGTAACAATATCGATGGCGCGGGTAAAGGCGCGACTAATGCCTGTAACTACCGTATCGCTGCGGGCGGCAAGGTTTTGAATCCGGGTATCTTGCGATACACCCAGATCGGGAATGTTATAGGGAGTGGCGTTAAAATTCGCGCTCAAAAAGTCTTGCAAAGCTTGCTGTTCGCCAATTCCCGTATCGACGCGGTTGGTGGCGGTGAAATTGGGAAATGGGTATCCATCGCCACCACCTGCCAAAAAGTTTAACGTGACTATGCGGAAAGTGCGGTTGGGGTCGCCGACCACTTGACCGTTTTGAACGATGGTATCGGTGGTTCTGCCATTGCTATCTTTTAGTGCGATCGACACAACGCGACTGTTTGCCGGTCTATTGGGGTCGAAGCTAAACGCCATTCCTCCCACTTGCGGGAATCTTCCTGGAGTTCTTCCAGGTGCAGTATCTGCTACCCCATGTTCTAAAACTTGCTTTAATTGCTGGGCGGTTAAAGTTAATAACGTCAGCTGGTTATTAAACCTGAGACTATTTTCGATATCTAATTGAGAAATTTGACCTGCTTGTTTACCGGCGGCGGGATTAGCAACGGGAGGAATTTTTTGTCCTGCATTTGGATCGTTACCCCCAGCACCAATCACTGCACCGATAGATTCGCGAATACCGCCGCCATTTTTGAGAGAAATTACTACATTAGGATCGTTTCTTCTAGCAGCAGCTAAGTTAGCATCTGCCGTCAAATTGCCTAAGTTAGTTTCTTCAGTGCGGACGGAGTTTCTTTCGCCGTTGAGATAAACATCTGTTCGTCCAAAGTTTTGACGATCTTTGGTGACGATAACGTTTCGCAATGCTTGCGTAACTTGGACAACTCTGGGATCTGGGGCAAAGTTTCCCGTGTCGGCGACGCCGCGATCGTCGGTGGCGTAAGCACCGTTAATTAGTGGATCTAAACTGGCGGGAACAATTCTGCCTTGGGGGTCAAATTCGGCAACTAAACGCCCGACATAGCGGTAGTTGGCGGCAGTATTTACTACTGCTATTGGTTCGCCATTTGCCGATGTTCTGATGATGGGATAAACGCTGCCGGGAGTGTCTCCGACTCGCAAGCGATCGCTCTCATCTGCTGACAGTGTATGCGAACCTCCGGCGACGATTATATCGACATTTCGCAGGCGACTGGCGAGGTTAACTTCAATATCCAATTGCTGCATGTGCGCCAGCAGGATAATTTTATTAATTCCTTGTGCCGCAAGAGCATCAACTGAAGGTTGAATGCTAGCTGCTAAAGCATCTAAATCTTGCGGGTTAGGCGGTAAAACTCTCACATCGCCGGGAGAAGAAATGCTACGCAAAGTTGGCGTGGTTGCGCCGACAATCCCGAATCTTTCACCGCCCAGGGTAATTACAGTACTTCTGGCGATGCTGTTAGGAATGGTATTCGCTTCTCTGCCATCTGCTACGACTAAATCGCGCAAGTTAGAATCAGTACTGAAATCTAGATTGGCGCTGAGGTAAGGAAAAGCTGTGCCTGTGTATTCGCGATCGCGCGCAATTAAAACCCTAACCTGATTCGTTCCTTGGTCAAATTCGTGATTGCCAAAAGCACTTGCTTGAATTCCTAAAGCATTGAGAATTGCTATATCGCCCCGTCCGATATTTTCCCTGCCTAAAACAGGTCTTAAACTAGGGTCGCTGCTAGCAGCATAAAAGGGACTGGGTATATAATTATCGCCGCTAGAAAGCGTTAAAGTTTGGTTCGGATATTGGGCGCGGAGTCCGTTTAAAACTGAGGAAAAACGCGGCGCGTCATCTAATGCGGGAACCCCTGCTTCAAAGTCGGAAGCGTGTAAAAGTTGCAACAGAAAAGTGCCCGGTCTAGTTCCCGGCGCGGGTGCGCGACCTTCAGTAGCGCCAAATTCGATATAGTGTTGAAAAGCGCTGCGGATTCTGCCGTTGACTACAGCTTGTCTAACATCCGGGTTTAGCTGTAAGTAATAATTGCTACTAAATAAAGTGCTGGGTTGGCGATTTTCAAATTGTCCAAAATCGGTGAAATGTTGAAACGCGCTGCGAATTCTGCCATCGGCGATCGCTTGTCGCACATCGGCATTTCTCTGGAGATAAAAGTTACCGTTAAATAATCGACTGGGGTCGCGGTTTTCAAATTGCCCGAATTGCCGGAAGTGTTGAAACGCGCTGCTAATTCTGCCTTCACTTACCGCTTGGCGGACATCGGGATATTGCTGCAAATAGAACTCGGAATTAAATAAAACGCTGGGGTCGCGGTTTTCAAATTGTCCGAATTGTTGGAAGTGTTGGAAGGCGCTGCTACTGGGAATGCCAAAGGTGTTAAAAAAAGCGGCGACATCGGAGTTGCGCTGTAGGTAGAAACGACTATCAAATATGTCTTGTAGATTGAAAGTCATGGAATAGGTAATGGGTAATTGGTAATGGGAATTCTCTATACGAATTTCTATGTTTTAAACAACGAGCGTTAGATTTTGGGTTGGTAATAATGATGCGGTATAGTCTGCGATCGCATCCCAATCTAGTGCCTATACTCACATTTTGCACCTAAGAGATAAACAGCCTCCAAATAAATTTGGGGCTGAAAGCTTAAGTTAGCTAAAGCTAACTACAATCAAGGTTTTAACCCGTTTCAACGGGTTTTAGCTTTCAGATGTGAAATTTATTTCTGTTGGCTCTGGTGGAGTGTATATAAGACAGCACGCCTGAGTCTACCTGCTAAAGGTTAATAAAAAGAAATAGTTTTCTTAATACAAGGTTAAGAAACGCCAGAAACCGGATTTTTCTGATCATACCTTCGCCAATTTTCCGAAACGCCTACACCCTAAAGGGTGTGGCTGCACAAACAAAGCCCGCCTACGCGGGCTGAAATTCTTACAGGCTGCGGAGGCAGCCTTTGTTTGTATAGCGACACCCTTTAGGGTGTCGGATTTTGGCGAAGGTATTGTTTGAGAAACCCGGTTTCTGAATCAACCAAATTTGCTTACTTTGCTTGAGCAACTATGGTACGGTGGCGGGGACTGTTGACAGTAATCGTAGGCGGATTAAAACCAGCTTCTACAATTGCCCGTTCCATATCTAAGGTGAAATATTCGTCCAGATATGGCTCGGTACTCTTGAGCAAGGTGAAGATGTAAGGCGGCATCTTACCATAAGCTTCCGACTTGGGATTCATATCCATAATTCCCAAATAGCCATTTGGACGCAGCAGACGCCTCGCTTCGCGGAGAATTTGCCGCGTTGCTGACTGGGGTAGTTCGTGACAGACCAAAAAGATGGAAACTAAGTCAAACCCAGCTGATGGCAATCCCGTTGCTTCGGCGGCGGCATGAACCCAATCGATCGATGCTTGACGCTGCTGGGAATTGCGCTCCGCAACCGCGAGAAAATACGGAGACAAATCAACACCCGTTACTCTCGCTTGAGGATAGGCAGCTTGCAGCGCTAAACTACTCATCCCGACGCTGCAACCCAGATCTACAATATCTTCAGGTGCTTCTACAATTTGCGCTTTCAGGATATCGTGGTAAGTTTGGCGGAGTCTGGTGTCTCCTTCGGCACCAGCGTTAGGCCAAATTGTGGCGTGGACGGCGTAAGCGGCAACTTCGACTTCAAAAGCAGCTTGCCAGCTGAGATTGCCACTATCGTAGGCGTGAAACGATCGCAGGTAATAATCTGGGTACGTTAGCTGGGGGTTTGTCACCCGTTTCAAATCGGGTTCCCAGTCGCGCGATCGCAACTCCTGCACCGTCTGACGCCAAGGCACGCCAATTTTTTCTGCCCGCTTTATCATCATGTTGCGCGCTTTTTGCTTGGCAAAGTCGGCTAGTGGTTTGATGGCTAGGATGCCGTTGATCAAACGGGAAACGAATCCCGGCTGCGTGTTTACTACAGTTGTCATAGATTAATGCACTCAATCGTAATAAAGTCAAGCAGGAAAATATTGATTTTTCACGGGTTCAGCGTTGATGTGATAAGCATCACATATGGCAAATGTCCTAGATTACACTGAGGAACGCAGGAAGTTTGTGAAAATATGATTTTCCCATCAGGTTTTTTTCCGGAAAATTACTTAGTCTTATCAGGTTTACCCAATGTTACAGTCTGAGTTTGATGGTGGTAACAACAAACACAGAGAGTTTCAGTTACCAGGTTCTCGCCCTCACTATAGTCCGGATCGTCCGGGGCAGGTAGAGCATATCTTTCTGGATTTAGTGCTGGATATCCCTAAAAAAAGCTATCACGGTACTTGCACGATTCGATTGGTGCCGGTGCGTAGGGGCATCTCGAATTTGACGCTAGATGCGGTAAGTCTCGATATTCAATCGGTGCAGGTAGATGGGGCATCGGTTGGGTTTGACTGCGATGGGGAACAGGTGCAGATTCAGTTGCAGACAGCTACAGAGATCGGGAAGAAAATAGAGATTGCGATCGCCTACTCGAATCAAAACCCCCAACGGGGCATCTATTTTATTAGTCCCGAAACCCACTACCCCAACAAACCCGTTCAAGTCTGGACTCAAGGCGAAGATGAAGACTCCCGCTATTGGTTCCCCTGCTTTGACTATCCAGGGCAATTAGCCACCAGCGAAATTCGCATCCAAGTCCCCAAACCATTTGTTGCTATCTCCAACGGTGAATTACTTTACGCCAAAGATGCGGATGACGATACTATCTACCACTGGAAGCAACAGCAAGTTCATCCCACCTATTTAATGACCCTCGCAGTAGGCGACTTTGCGGAAATTAAAGATATTTGCCAGGGTAAACCCGTCACCTATTACGTCGAAAAAGGTAGAGAAGAAGACGCGCGACGAAGCATGGGCAAAACGCCCCGCATGATTGAGTTTTTTAGCCAAAAATACGGCTATCCTTACCCATTCCCCAAATACGCCCAAGTTTGCGTTGATGACTTTATCTTTGGCGGCATGGAGAACACCTCCACCACGCTGCTAACTGACCGATGTCTGCTGGATGGGCGCGCGGCGTTGGATAATCGGATTACGGAAACCCTTGTCGCCCACGAACTCGCTCACCAGTGGTTTGGGGATTTAGTGGTAATTAAACACTGGTCCCATGCCTGGATTAAAGAAGGGATGGCTTCCTACTCGGAAGTGATGTGGACAGAAAAAGAATATGGCAAAGATGAAGCTGCCTATTACCGATTGCAGGAAGCTAGAAGCTACATTAGCGAAGACGCCTCTCGCTACCGCCGTCCCATCGTCACCCACATCTATCGGGAAGCGATCGAATTATACGACCGACACCTTTATGAAAAAGGTTCTTGCGTCTTTCACATGATGCGGGCAGAGTTGGGCGAGGAATTATTTTGGCGGTCAATTCATACCTTTGTTCAAGATAACGCCCACAAAACCGTTGAAACTGTTGACCTGCTGCGGGCAATAGAAACAGCCACGGGACGCAATCTTTTATTCTTGTTTGACCAGTACGTTTATCGCGGCGGTCATCCGGAATATAAGGTTGCCTATTCCTGGGATGGTGATAGCAAGCTGGCTAAGGTTACGGTCACTCAATCTCAAGATGAAGAGTTATTTGACCTGAAACTGCCCATCGCTTTTGGCTATACCCAGCAGTCAGTACCCAGTTTGAAGACTTTTACTGTCAGAGTAAGCGAACGGGAACAAAGTTTTTACTTCCCATTGGAGGAAAAACCGCAGTTTGTCAGTTTTGACGCGGGAAATAATTACCTGAAGACGGTAACTTTGGAATACCCGCTACCAGAACTCAAAGCGCAACTGCAATTCGACCCCGACTGCCGCTCGCGCATTTACGCGGCGGAGGCGTTGGCAAAGAAAGGTGGACTCGAAGCAGTCAAGGCGCTTGCCCATGCGTTACAAAATGACCCCTTCTGGGGAGTACGGGTGGAAGTAGCGAAACAACTGGCTGAAGTGAAACTCGACTTTGCAGGCAGCGCTTTGTTAGTAGGGTTAAAAGATGAAAGTTCCTATGTCCGCCGCGCTGTCGCCGAAGCGTTGAGCGATATCAAGACGCCCGAAAGCTACGAGGCACTGAAACAGTTAGTGGAAAAAGGCGACCCCAGTTACTACGTCGAGGCGGCGGCTATCCGTTCCTTGGGCGGACTGGTGACATCGGCAACGCTGAAAACCAGGGAAGAAGAGGCGATCGATTTGCTAACCGATGTGCTGAAAGAAAGGGCGGGATGGAATGAAGTGGTACGCATTGGCGCGATCGCTGGCCTCAGTCAGATAAAATCATCACCCGTAGCCCTCAACTTAATTTTGCAAACGACTTCCCCAGGTATCCCGCAAGCTTTGCGCTTAGCTGCTATTCGCGCTTTAGGCACAATTTCCACTGGTCAATCACCAAACAATGTCGAGTTAATTTTGCAACAATTGCAAGATTTATCCAAGGAAACTTTCTTCTTAACTCAAGTCGCCGTGGTTGTAGCTTTGGGACAAATGGAGACACCAAAAGCGATTCCCATTTTAAGTTCCTTAGCCGATCAAACCCCTGATGGTCGAGTTCGCCGCATCGCTGAGGAAGCAATTCCCAAGGTGCAGAGAAATTCCGGTGCCGATCGAGCTGTCAAGCAGCTACGGGAAGAATTCGACCAACTGAAAAAGGAAAATCAAGAGTTGAAGAGTCGCCTGGAAAATCTCGAGGCTAAGACCAAACAATAGTATGTATCGGGAAAACCTGTACCCCCTACTTCAACCCTTGCCGATGCTTTAACTCTTCCCCTACAATCCAGGTTTTCCCGATTCTACTCGCTGGCAATTTAACCGATAAAATAAACAGTATAGCCAAACGCGATCGCGATCGCGCTAAGCCTCTCATAAATTTTTTTAAACTGAGTTTTATTAAAAATTTAATAATTGTTTGTAGTTATATATACTATAATTAAGAAAAAGATAAGAAAAAAATGCTCTAAGCAGTTAAAATCCAGGATTGGACGACTGCAAAGAGTTAAGATGGACATTTTTTGTAAAGAATCAGCAACACTTATAGTGCTGAAACGAGATAAAAAGTCGCTGTAGACAATTACATAGATTGAGAGGCAGATACGAGGCGTGACTCAGCAACCTATTGCACAGTCGAGGCGTTACGATCCGAAAGCGATCGCGCAGTACTATAAATACCGTCCCTGGCTAGCCATCTGGCGGGCAATAACGATAGTGTGGTTCTTTGCCTGGTTTGTAATTGGACTCAAGTGGGACGAATGGACCGAGAAAGAGGAAGAAAATAAGTTAAAACGCGCCACCCAGTTGCGGGAAATGCTCACCCACCTGGGGCCAACATTTATTAAAGTAGGACAAGCGCTATCGACGCGCCCGGATTTGGTGCGGAAAGACTTTCTGGAAGAGTTGGTGAAGCTGCAAGACCAACTACCACCGTTTGATAATGCGATCGCTTTTGCCAGAATTGAGCAAGAATTAGGTCGTCCCATCAGCCAAATGTACGCGGAAATTTCGCCAAATCCCGTCGCCGCCGCCAGTTTGGGACAAGTATATCGGGCGCGACTGAAAACGGGAGAAGAAGTCGCAGTCAAAGTCCAAAGACCCAACTTACGCCCCATTATTACGCTAGACCTGTACTTGATGCGGTGGGCAGCGAGTTGGTTAGCGCCGTGGTTGCCGCTGAATCTGGGACACGATCTGACGCTGATTGTAGATGAATTCGGCACCAAGTTATTTGAAGAAATAGATTACCTCAACGAAGGACGAAACGCGGAAAAGTTTGCCAGCAACTTCCAAAACGACCCCCGCGTTAAAGTTCCGGCGATATATTGGCGCTATTGTTCCAGCCGCGTCCTCACCCTAGAATGGATTAACGGCTTCAAGCTTACCGATACACCAGCAGTAAAAGCCGCCGGACTCGACACCGACACGCTAATCGAAATCGGCGTGACATCGGGACTGCAACAGTTATTAGAATACGGCTTTTTCCACGCCGACCCGCATCCGGGGAATTTATTCGCCATGCCCGATGGTCGGATGGCTTATATTGACTTCGGTATGATGGATCAGCTGGAACAAAGTACCAAAGAAACTCTGGTCGATGCGGTTGTCCATTTAATTAATAAAGACTACGACGACTTGGCGCTGGACTTTGTGAAGCTGGGATTTCTGACGCCCCAAACCGATATCAAACCGATTGTACCGGCTCTAGAAGCAGTTTTGGGAGATGCCATCGGTCAAAACGTCGAGGAATTTAACTTTAAGACGATAACCGATAAGTTTTCGGAACTGATGTACGATTATCCGTTCCGCGTCCCCGCCAAGTTTGCTTTAATTATACGTTCGCTGGTGACCCAGGAAGGATTGGCGCTGTCGCTCAATCCTGAGTTTAAAATCCTCGAGGTCGCTTATCCTTACGTAGCGAAACGGTTATTGACGGGGGAAACGCCTCAATTGCGGCGACGGTTGATCGAAGTGCTGTTTAAAGATGGTAAATTCAAGTGGCAGCGATTGGAAAATATGATTGCGATCGCGCGTACCGACAACAACTTCGACCTCTTACCCACCGCCCAATTAGGATTGCAGTATCTTTTATCCGAAGAAGGTAGTTTTCTGCGGCGCCAGTTGCTGCTAGCGTTAATCGAAGACGACCGAATCCACACCGCCGAAGTGCGCCGTCTTTGGGATTTGGTGAAAGATGACCTCAAACCCGCACAACTGTTTAACGTTGCTTTAAGCGTTGTAGCAGGTAACATCCTAGATGAAAGAGCGGCATCTTTTTTACCCGCTTTCGCCTCTTTAGCAGCGTTTCAACACCCGAATCAAGGGGAAAAGTAACTGCTGTTTCGCCCTC
>CAYXCW010000030.1:0-49200 GCA_964463555.1 uncultured bacterium | reverse complement strand
ACCCTGAAGGGTGGGGCTACACAAACAGAGCAACGCCTCCGCGGGCTATCACTAAACCTTCGCCCTCACACCCCCCCACCCTGAAGGGTGGGGCTACACAAACAGAGCAACGCCTCCGCGGGCTATCACTAATCACCAATTACCAATTACCAATTACCAATTACCTCATTTTGGTAATATTGAACATCAGGCTGTCAATCCTTAAGGAGTTTTTGTGTATTTCTATTCCAACCCACCCTATTTTTGGCTATTAGCTGGGTTACTGATAGGGGCGACATCTGGTGCGGCTTTTGAGGCGACTCTCAAACAACTGGTTCAGCAATGGGCTAAAACTAGATCTACGCGCGCCATAGCCTATTTACAAGGAATGCCTTTACAGTTACCTTTCTGTGGTATTTGTATCGGCATTTGTATTTTTCTAGGTTCTGGGCTAGAAATTTTTGGCTTTCCTGCTGCGCTTTCCTATCTAATTTCTGTGCCGCTTACGGTATTTATTGGTTGGTTAGTTTGGTCGCAACTTGGTAATCTGTTAATTCAACTGGAACGCGGTGGTTCTAAAGCGCTTGATTTAGATTCTTTCAGTTAGGCTAATTGCTAATGGCTAATTGCTAATACTCAGGAATAGCAATTATATCTGTTTGTAGTGGGAACTTCAGTTTTCAGAGGCTAGGATAAGGATTGAATTTCTCACCACAAACTTACTAGCTTTCCTCTAGCAATTAGCCATTAGCCATTAGCTATTAACTTTATCAATAATTCGTTGCCAAATGCTTTTACGAGTTTTAGTTTGAGGTGCTTGGGGCGGTTTTTCACCATTCAGATAGCGATAATGTTCCCAAATATCCCAATAAGGACAGCCTGGTTCGATGCGAATGCCTGCCCAGTGCAAATATTGTAGGGGTTGATTGACTTTGGGGTCAATTAGTCGGTAGCCATCGTATTTGAAATGCTTGCTTCCTGCCCAACTTCCAGGTGCTTTACCGGGGCGGCGCACGATGTTAAATCTGCGCTTAACTCGCTTCAGGATCATATAGTTAATAATAGGTTGATCTGAAGTTTTTTGCGAGAAATCAAAATATTCGGGATGGGCGGCGCATTCGGCAAAGGTTTCGTAGAGGTCGTTTTCTGAGAGAAAGTTCTTTTTAGAAGCCCAAAAACCGCCGTTAAACATGTCTTTTAATTCGGTTTCTGTAAAGACGTTTTCTTCTACAACTTTAGGGCTGAAGACGTTTTTAATCCCGCCAGAATGTTGATAGTCACAGCAAAGGAAGTCGTAATCTGAAAAATAATTGAGGTTGTCGATTATCTTTTCAAAGACAACGATATCGGTGTCGATGTACAAAAATTCATCAAAGGGGCCAAACCAACAAGCTTGCTTGCGAAATTGATTCGGTCTGGCGAAGAATTGTTCGCCAAAGGTTTGCTGTAGTTTTTTGGAGAGACGGTCGATAAATTCTAAATCTTCGTAAACTTGAACGCCGTATTTTTCCTTTAGCAAACTGGCGATTTGCAGGTAATTATCGTCATAGGGAATCATGACGATGGGGGTTTCGGTATCGTAGGCGCGAATGCTATTTAGTAGTGCGATCGCTTGTTCTGTAACTTTATCATTTGCTGTAATATAAATGCCGCGCTTCATGCTATAATCCTCAACGATTAATTCCTAATTTTCGCAATACTTTGGTCGCCAAACTCACCGGGGGATTATATGGGCGAGGTTTGCTGGTAAATTTCGGTCTGTTTTCTGATTCGTGCAAATACCGATAGTGCAAAAACAAATCCCGGTAGGGAAAGTCTATATTTTCTCCGGCGCAAACTTGGGTAAATAATTTAGAACTTAGACCGATGTAGTGAATGTAAGTTAATCGGTTGCCTTTATCGTAAAGAATCCGATCTTTTTCCTCAAAATGGGGAGAAGTGACGCAGCAACCCGTCTTTTGATTGGCGGGCAAGTTTAACGCCAAATTATAATTAGAAATTCCCAATCGCATTACCATGTAATTGAGGATTGTTTGGTCGGGTGCCATTGAGTATAATACTTCCGCTTCTCCCTCGCGCAGTTTGGCTAAAATCCAATCTCGCCTATCCTTATCAAATATTCCTTTTTTAGACCCATAAAATCCGGAACAAAATATTTCCGATTGGATGCGTTCTGGGGGAAATATTTCTGTTAGTTTGGGCGAAGATAATTCATAAACGTGGCTGGGATCGGTATACTGAAAATCGTAAACCACCCAATCATTGTGATTTAATCGCTCAAAAATTGGTGATACTGGCCCCATTAAAAGTGTATCCGCATCCATATAAATAAAGCGGTCAAAGGGGCCATCAAACGCACCATAGCGGCGATGAGTGCCAACGCGATGGTAGGGTTCGTTAGTTACTTTACTCCAGCGCTGGCGCGCGGTGGGGTGGGTATCCCAAACGTTGCGGACGAATTCATCCCATCGCTGAATCGATTCTTTATCCTGGTAAAGTTGAACGTTGGGACGCTTGGCAATTGCTGCGGCAATTTTTTCAGTTTTATCGTCGTAGGGATAAATGCAAACGGGCATGTCTGGCCCTAAAATAGCCTCAATGCTGTTGAGTAAAGCAATGAGTTGGTCGTAGACGTAGTCGTTAGCGAGGGTGCAAATTCCATCCACGTTCATGAAAATTTTTCCACGTATTCAGATAGCCAGTTGAGTAAGTTTAGCTTGTGTAGGATAATTTGACGCGCTTCTGCGATCGCATCCTTAGCGGCATACCAAGCATCCGGTGTAGCCGTGACTTCTTGAATATACGCCAATCCTTTTTCATCCAAACTCGGTAACCTGAGAAAGCTACCGGGAGGTAACAACTTGTCAGCCGCAGGCCCGCCGTAATAAATTGGCAAACACCAAGCTAGTAATGCATCCCATAATTTTTCGCTGACATACCAGTTGTTTTCGGCGTAATTCTCAATCGATAGATTGTAATAGTAGGGCGCCATCGCGTACCATTTGTTGAATAGTTGCCCCTTAGTTTTTGCCCAACTTGGTAAGCCGCGACCGTATAAATCGAAGTTTAGATCGTTATTTTGTAGCAACCTGATAAATTCTAATCTTTGGCGGTGATTCGCAGTACGGCTAATACCAGAAGTAATCCAACTGCAAGTTTTTTCCTTAGTAGGGGATGGCATTTCATTTAACTCTTTAAACGAGTTGTTGAGATACCAAATTGCTGGCATATAATCTGGCTTAGGTGCGAAGTCATCCGGGCCGGAAATATAGCCGCAATATTGCTTAGCTTTTTCGTAAAGCACTTTATTTTTATCAACTATTTCCTCTAAAGGCGGTTCTCTGAGCAAATAAATAATCCGTTCTCGATCCACGCCGCGAAATTGCGGTCTAAAATCTTCCTCTTGCGGAGGTTGAAACTTTTTTAGCAGTTTCTTCCACGCTTTTTCTGGGGTACGTTTTGGCTCAAAATCGAACTGATACAGCAGCAAGAAATCTGGCTGCTTTGCCGTTGCCTGCATTTCGATATTTCCCCATACTCCAAAAAAATTCGGGGTTTGTTGCCACAGCCAATCAACTGGGCTGGGATTTAACCCGACATAACTGCTAACCATTCCGACAATTTTTCTGCCCATGATAATGATTAAACTAAGGTTGGACGCATCGAATCTTCTACATAACTCAGGATTTTTGCCAGTCTATTTTCGCAGGAAAATTGATTGACAAACTCCATACTATCTGCATAACCTTCCGGCTTTCTGGGATGGGTTTGTAAAACTTGTTGCAAGCATTGAGCAAATTGGTTTGCATCGTCTGGTTCGCACCATCCCGCTACCGCTTTGGTCGATTCAAATTCCTTGAGTGGGGGGATTTTTGAAGATACAATTGGCGTTCCAGAAGCCATGTAATCAAACAGTTTTAACGGCGAGGTAAACGTTGCCGCTTCTCCTGAAAGATGGGGATGGGCTAAAATATCGGCGGCTTGTAGCAAGCTGGCTAGTTTATCTTGGGTTAAATGGCCTAAAAAGGTAATGTTCCCTACTGCTTTTTCCTGGGCTAATTTTTGGTAGGTTTGTACCTGTTCCGCGTTTCCACCTGCTAAAGCAAATTGAATTTCCGGTAATTGTTTGGCTACATCAATTAGCAAGTTTACGCCTTTAAATTCGTGCAAAGCTCCCGAATAGACTACCAAATGCTGTCGCCCATTTGCCAGCAGTTTTTGCCGCCACTCTGCGGCTTTTTCTGGTTGCCGTTCTAGAAATAAATGGTTAAACCCGTTATGAATTTTAATCACTTTTTCCGGCGGCATTCCATTTTGGATCATCGTTTCTCGAATTGTATCGGCAACGGTTACCGAAATTTGAAATAAGGGGCTGTTAACGATTTCGGGTTCAAATTTTTTTTCTTCGTGGTGGTGGTGTTCGTAAATTGCGGGGATGCCGTTTTTAATCGCTGCCTTAACAAAGTTCCAGTCGCGCGTATGGATGATTTTAGTTTGGGGAAGTATGTGCAGGGGGAAATAGTATTTTGTCGCGAGGGTGCTGGAATTTGTTAACTTATTATTTACTTGGTCTATAGGCCAAGGCATGGGCAGGGGCGCTACTTTTAACTTATCCTGAATGTTGTAAAATTTCGCCAGTTCTGCGTCTGGTTGGCGGGGTCGAAATGGGAAGATTAAATCGAGCGGATTTAATGCTTTTAATCCCTTTTCCAGGTAAACTAAAACCGCTGGGTACCCCAGGTTGGCTGCCGCGTTAGCCGTGTGGGCAACTTGAACCAAATGCGCTTGAGGCTGGGGTAAAACATTGCGGGTAAAAAATATATAGTGCTT
Source organism: uncultured bacterium (assembly GCA_964463555.1). Classification (GTDB taxonomy): domain Bacteria; phylum Cyanobacteriota; class Cyanobacteriia; order Cyanobacteriales; family Aerosakkonemataceae; genus Microseira. Next base: position 44,391 of record CAYXCW010000030.1, on the reverse strand, counting down.
GGTCATAGGATGAGATTTTAGTTACTTTCAACCTTGGCTTCTTCCGCAGCTTTGCGCGTATCTTCAAACAATTCCAGGGTATTGAGCAAGCCAATTGCGGAACTGTAGGATAGTTCTAGCAATTCGCTTTGCTCTTCTGGGGTGTCGATCATATCGTCAGCGAGTAAGCGCAACGAACCAATCATTGTGTTTAAACGGCTGCGAAATTCGTAGGAGAAGCGAGTTTTAAACGTGCCGTTGCCGTTAGCATTATTATGAGGATTGTCGCTAAATTGCATCGAGTAGAGACGCGCGTAGTAGCCGCCTTTGCGTAACAGTTCGGAGTGGGTTCCCACTTCGACGACGTTACCTTTATCTAAAACGGCAATTTGATGCGCTTTTTGGACGGTGGAGAGGCGGTGAGCAATTACTAGAGTAGTGCGATCGCGGCTCAATTCTTCCAATGCTTGTTGTACCAAACGTTCGGAAACCGTATCCAACGCACTGGTAGCTTCATCCAGAATTAGGATATCCGGATCTTGTACTAGGGCGCGCGCGATCGCTAGCCGCTGTCTCTGTCCCCCCGATAATAATACGCCGCGATCGCCGATCATCGTTTCAAATCCCTTCGGCAGCCGCATAATAAACTCATAGGCATTCGCTCGTTTCGCTGCATCGATCACTTCTTCATCGGTTGCTTCTGGTCTGCCATAAGAGATATTATTGCGAACCGTATTGTTAAACAAAAACGTATCTTGGCTGACAATTCCCATCGACTTGCGAAGCGTTCTCATATCGAATTGACGCAAATCGATGCCGTCGAGCGTAATGCAGCCACTGGTGGTGTCGTAAAATCGAGGTAAAAGGTCTGCCAAGGTAGATTTACCCGCACCCGAACCGCCTACCAATGCCAAGGTAGTACCGCGTGGCAGGTACAAATTAATGTCTTTTAAAATTAATTCCTGACGATTGGGATAGGCGAAGCTGATGTTATTAAAATGAACTCCTTCGCGCAATGGTTGATAAGGTAAAGATCCCCTACTCATAAACGGTTTGTTATCGCGACGTAAGAAGTCATATATAATTTCTAAACTGGCATCGGTATTTGCTAAAGCGCTTCTGGCTCCGTTTAACTGGTAAACAAAAGGCAGTAAGCGGAACAGCAATAATAAATAAGTCAGCAGCACTGTAGATAGAGCTTCTAACTCGTTACCAAAAAAGGTGCGTCCCAGAAATACAATTCCCATTAAACCAGCAATGCCGGTTACCTCGCTGACTGGACCAATTGCCCCCGAATTTGCCTGAGATTGAAAATCTGCTTTTTCGCGATCGCGAATCAATTTTTGCAGGCGCTTAAATTCTTTTCCTTCGTTCCCCGTCGCCTTTACTAATCGAATACCGCTCAAGGTTTCTAATATGCCGATCGAATAAGCCCTAGACAATTCTGATAGTTGTTTGCCAAATTCTTTAGATCGGCTTACCCAGTATTGATTCACCAGGGCAACTAAACCGAGTAAAGCCGTTGAAGCCACGGTTAGTTGCCAAGAAATTGCCAGCAGCAAACCTACAAATACTAAAACGGTAATCGCAGTAATTACTAATCTGATTGCCGTTCCCATTGCATTAGATGCCCGTCCTAATTCTCCACCCAAGCGGTTAATCAGGTCGCCCACTTTTGTCTGGGAATAATAACCCAAGTCTACCTCTAGTAGCATTCTTAGTCCGGCTTCTCGCAGATCGGTTGTCAGTCTCCGCGTCAGGGAACTCGATACTAAACCCGATATATAGCCGGTCAGATTCTTCAAAATAATGATTGTGATAATTGCCCCTGCCATTACCAGCAGACGCGATTCTGGCGGAATGCTATCAAACGGAGCCATAATCGACTTGAGAATCGGCGGGCCATCTTTTAAATTTACGTTTTGACCCAAAAAGTTTAAAATAATCGGGGCGATTAGGGCTGTACTAACCCCATTAAACAATCCCCCCGAAAAACCCAAAATAATCGTGATTAAAATCCAAACTGGATATCGGCGAATAAATGCTTGAAAGAGCAGCTTACTGTAAGACATGCAGGAATTCCAGCTGAAAGTAATTTGATTTTATGGGATGCGATAGGCAAAGAAACCGGGTTTCTCTGAAAAATCGTCGTTTTGTCAGTATAGATTTACGCAGCAACCCGGTTTCTATGTTCGGCGTGCGTAAGTCCTGTTCAAAAAAGACGACTGAATCACTCACTTTAACCAAAAATTTTCGATTCTCGCAGTAAAAATTTTAACATTTTTTCCTAGAGTCTCGAAATCACCTCTGATAATATCCTTGACATCGCATCTATACTATAATACGCTACGCATCTGCTCCTGGCTTGTTTGCCTTGCTCTAAAGCTGAATCAAAATTCTGGAAAATCGATTGAATTTTTGCCGCAATTTGGTCTGGACTACTCGGATCGACTAAATAACCAGTACCGCCTAAAATTTCTGGTATATCGCCGACTTTTGTTGCCAAAATCGGTTTCTCCATTGCCATGCCGTCGGTGAGTTTCAGGGGAAACTGAGCTACGGCTGCGGGAATATCGCGCTGGGGAACGACTACAATATGGGCAGCTGCGACGACTTCGGGCATGGTAGTAACGGGAAACTTTGGCAGTTTGACTATCCAACGTCCCCATTGTTTAACCAGTTGCTCGTCATAATCATCGTAAGGACTGCCGCCGACGATCGCGAGTCGTAAATCCGGTTCGTTGAGTCGATCTAAAGCCATTAAAACATCTTCAATGCCTTTGTAGGGACGCGGCGCGCCTGGAAACATGAGGATGCGATATCCAGAAAGGCCGTAACGTTCTCGACTGGTTTCGGCGTCGTAACGACTAGGATCGAATAGGGTAGTATCTTTGCCGTTAGGGATGCAAACGCCGCCAAACCGCTTTTGCAGAAATTGAGTATGAACGGTGATGGCATCGGCATTGTTTACCCAACCTTCCATCCATTTTAAATAAAGCGGATGATCGGGAAATCTCAGCGCTCCATTTGGCTTTAAAATATCCCTTGCCAATTGTTTCGGCGAGGGGCGATACTGCAATTTGTCACCGCCAAACCAGCCTACTTCCCAGTCGTCGATATCTAATATTACCGGACAACGGCGATTTAACTTTTTGAGCAAAGGCAAACCAAAGCTAGTCGGCTTTGGCCTCATGGCATAAATAATATCTCCATCGAGTCGATCTAAAAGTTGTTTAGCAGATTTAAAGAACTTGGGATAACCTTGAGCGGGAATGCAAACGATCGGGATTTCGGTATTAAATTTTGCCGCTTCGTCTTTATCAAAAACAAATCCGACAATTTCCACATCGCAGTCAATTTTTCGCAGCGCTTGGGCGAGCAAAAAGGAACGAACGCCGCCGCCTTCCCACCTACCAGCACCGCTTTTGGATAAATCGCTAACAACTATAGATACTTTTGTTTTCATGTTATAGTTCCCGCTTTAGCGCCGCCGCCAAGGATTTTCAACTTGATTGGGTAGCAACCATTTCGCCAACCGATCGAAAATTCTCGTGTAGAGCGATCGCGTAATATTCTTAGCATATTGCGGTCGATACGGATAGGTACAGTGAAGTACTTTGATCGGTTCGTTGACGTTGTAACTTCCCTTCCATTTGTCCAGAAAATTATAGGTTGGTGGCAAAACTTTCAAGCTTGGTTTCACTGTTTCCATTGCGGCTGCAAATGCTCCTTGGTCTTTTAGCAGCAGTACATCTTGATTTTTGAGGATCACGTCTTCAAAATAACTTCTCCACTTGGCAAACAATTCTTCATTTTTGGCACTTTTTCTATACCCCAAAATTCCCGTATTATATTGAATTGTTTTTTCTGTAAGTGGCAATCCCACCCTTTGCAATGTCGGCAGAATTTCTTCCTTTCCTCTCAGCAAATTAGAAGCTTTTGTAATGTCAGGCTGCACATCTTCGGTAATTAAAAAATCCACTTCATCTAATGCTGCAAACAGCTCATCAATTTTATCGAGCAAGCAAATATCGCAATCGAGGAAGATAGTTTTTTCAAAAGGAGATGCTTCATACAAGGCTACTTTTGCCATCCGCGAAGCTAAAACCGGATTTTTATTAGAGGGTGCGGCTTTGAGAATAACATTAGGATAAGCTTTGAGCAAAGGTTGAAGATAAAAGGGAACCCGGTCGATTAAAATCACAATCGGTTCTTGATGAAACTTGCGAATTGCTGCTAAAAAATGCACGCAGTCTTGGAAAGAGTAAAGACCCGTCAAAATTGTAATAAATCCTCTGTTCATATTTTACCGTTAATAAAATATACTCTAGTTTAACTTAGTCGGTTCATTCATCATTGCCTTGCCGCTCGTAAAAGCTCAGGACTAAAGCTGCGTATCACAATTACTGGCTGGTGCGTGACGTTACTACAGAAAAAGCGATCGCTTGGCAAAAAGTAAGATTTCTCTGGATTTAGCAGCTATTACCAACATTGATTTAGTCCTCAAAGTTATTTACTGGAAACTAACAAAGTAGGGATAGAATCAGACCGTCAGGTATTCTGACAGTCTGGTCATCTTTGACGCATTAACCGTGACGTTTTTGATGCCACTTCCAAGCATGAGATAAGATATCTTTGATCTCTGGGTATTGCGGTTTCCAGCCCAAGATTGTCCTGGCTTTGTCGCTGCTGCCGACTAAAGCGGGGGGATCTCCGGGGCGGCGATCGCATTCAATTACCTTAATCTCCCGTCCAGTGATTTCTCTGGCGGCATCAATCACTTCTTTAACCGAGAAACCTAAGCCGTTACCTAAGTTAAACGCAGCGCTGTTACCGCCTTGCAAAAGATATTCCAACCCCAAAATGTGGGCATCTGCCAAATCGGAAACGTGGATGTAATCGCGAATACAAGTCCCATCCGGTGTAGGATAATCGGTGCCGAAAACAGAAATAGCATCTCGCTTGCCTAAAGCTGCCATCAACACCAGGGGAATTAAATGAGTTTCGGGATTGTGATCCTCGCCCAACATGCCATCGGGATCGGCACCGGCGGCGTTAAAGTAGCGGAAGCAAACCGACTTAAAATCATAGGCTGGATCGAAATCAGCTAGAATTCGTTCCACCATTAATTTAGTCGCTCCATAAGGATTGATCGGATCTTGGGGATGATCTTCGGGAATCGGCACGATTTTTGGCACGCCGTAGGTGGCACAAGTAGAAGAAAAGACAAATTTCTTCACAGATGCTGCCATCATAGCCTCTAGGAGCGTGAGAGTACCGATGACGTTATTGCGGTAATATTTAGCCGGATCGGTGACGGACTCGCCTACGAAAGCATAGGCGCTAAAGTGCATCACGGCGTCAATTTGGTGAGTCGAGAACAGGCGATCTAGGAACGGGCGATCGCTTGTATCTCCCACTACCAACTCAACCTTTAACACATCCTCAACAATGTCACGATGTCCGTAGACTAAGTTATCCAGAACGACGACGCCGTAACCTGCCCGTTGCAGTGCTTTCACCGCATGAGAGCCTATGTAGCCTGCACCCCCAGTAACGAGAATCGTTGGTTTATCTTGTGACACTTTTAAACCTTCCTGCTTTGGTATGTTTGACGAACTTGGCGCTGTTTTGGCGCGATCGCTACATTACTTCTAAGGCAATTGGGGGAGCATCTATCCTGGTTCATAGCTTCGATAATGCGTTACTAAACTAACACCCGGCGGTTGTTGTCAGTCAACGATCTTCAGACGAGCCGCTTGAATGTAGTCAAATATACGATTAATTTGGCGGCGGTCTTCATCGGTGAGATCGTAGTCGGAGAGAAAAGCAGATGTGAGCTTGAGGTGATCCAGACGGCTGATTTGTTTGGCGGAAAAGATCTGCTCTATCATTTGCTTGACGACTAAGTTAGATTTACGGAGAGCGCCCTTTGTCATACTCGACCGATCTATTGTTCCCAGTTCCTTATCCTTTATTATCATTGCCGATTTTATGGGGATTTCAGTACTACTTAGGTAGTTTTAGACAAAGCTTTGGTAAGAAAACCGTAAAAAATAGATAAAGATTGGCGGTGATTGCGATTTTTCCCTCTCTGTCTATACCTCAAGGAGGCAGTTTAGATGCAGGTTTACCGAATTCCAGCGCTTTCAGATAATTACGTGTTTTTGCTGCACGATCCGGAACATAATATCGCCGCTGCGGTCGATCCGGCAGAAGCTGAGCCAGTATTGCGGCAATTGCAAGCTTTGAAGGCGGAATTAGTCGCGATTTTCAATACCCACCATCACCCCGATCACGTCGGCGGCAATCAGCAGCTAATGCAGCATTTTCCCCAGGTGCGCGTTTATGGCGGAGCTGAGGATGCTGGTAGAATTCCGGGGCAGCAGGTATTTTTGACCGAAGGTTCCCAGGTCGAGTTTGCTGGTAAAGTGGCTGAAGTTTTTTTCATTCCCGGACATACCCGCGCCCATATCGCCTACTATTTTCCCCCCGATGCCCCCGATCGACCTGGGGATTTATTCTGCGGCGATACATTGTTTGCCGGTGGGTGCGGCAGGTTGTTTGAAGGCACTCCGGCGCAAATGGTTGCTTCCCTCTCCAAATTGCGCGCTCTCCCGGATAATACTAAAGTATGGTGTGCCCACGAATACACGCTAAAAAATCTGGAGTTTGCCCTGACGGTGGATGGTACAAACCCAGAATTACAAAAACGATACGCCGAAGTTAAGCAAGCGCGCAGCCGTTCAGAAGCGACAGTACCATCGATGTTGGGTGTAGAAAAAAGCACAAATCCCTTTTTGCGCTGGGACGTGCCAGAGTTACAAGCAACGGCGAACAGCGCCGATCCGGTGCAGACGTTTGGGCGGATACGGGGAATGAAAGATCGCTTTTGAGGCAGGCGTACCCGGTTGCGATCGCTCGCTGTAGTTCGATAGGATTATATGTTCGGGCTGGGTACGCATTACCCAATAGAGGAAAAGTCATGCCGAAACGCATTCAATTAGTTTTAACTCAGGATGTCAGCAAGCTGGGAAGATCCGGCGATTTAGTCGAAGTAGCTCCAGGCTACGCTCGCAATTATCTACTGCCCAAAGGGCTTGGGGTCAATGCCACGCCAGCCATTCTCAAGCAAGTAGAACGACGTAGAGAGCAAGAACGCCAACGCCTGTTGGAAGAAAAGAAAGTTGCGATTGAGCGCAAAGCCGCGATTGAAGCTGCGGGTAGTTTTACCATCAGCAAGCAGGTAGGTAAAGAAGATGCGATCTTCGGTACCGTCACCGAACAGGAACTGGCAGAAGCGATTCAAGCACGCACCAATCAAGAAGTCGATCGGCGCGGTATTACCATACCCGATATTCGCAAAGTTGGTACGTACAAAGCCGAGATCAAACTGCATCCCGAAGTTACCGCAACGGTAGAAATTCAAGTAGTGGCAGGCTAGTTGCGATGCCCGGATTTTGGATTTTGGATTTGGCATCAAAACCAAATCTAAAATCTAAAATCTAAAATCTAAAATTCTTTATGGCTGACGAATTAAAGTTACCAGGTGCAAGCGATCGCTTACCTCCCCAAAACGTCGAAGCGGAGGAAGCGATCTTAGGCGGCATTCTTTTAGATCCAGAAGCGATTGGGCGCATTTGCGACCAACTGAGTGCTGACGCCTTTTCTCTCGAAGTTCATAGAATTATTTATCGCGCCGCAACGGCTCTCCACAGTCAAGGCAAGCCAACGGATTTAATGACCGTTACTACCTGGCTGACTGACCATAATTGTTTGGAAAAAATTGGCGGCACTAATAAATTAGTCCAATTGGTCGATCGCACGGTATCCGCCGTCAATATCGACCAGTATGCGGCACTGGTAATGGATAAATATCTGCGCCGTAAATTAATTAATGCTGGTTATAAAATTACCGATTTAGGTTTTAAAACAGCCGTCGAATTACCAATAGTTCTCGACCAGGCAGAACAGGAAGTTTTCAGCATTACTCAAGAACGACCTGCCCAAGGTTTAGTTCCCATTGCTGAAACTCTGATTCATACATTTCAAGATATTGAAAATCGCCAGGAAGGCCAAGTATTACCAGGTTTGCTGTGCGATTTCTACGATTTAGATGCGATGACAGGAGGTTTCCAGCGTTCCGATTTAATTATCGTCGCTGGTAGACCATCAATGGGAAAAACAGCCATCTGCTTGAGTATTGCTCATAACATTGCTAATCGATATCGACTACCGATTGCTGTTTTTAGTTTAGAAATGTCAAAAGAGCAATTGGTACAGCGACTTTTAGCCAGTGAAGCCGAGATTGAAAGCAATTTTCTGCGCTCTGGAAGAATTAGTCAAAATCAGTGGGAATCTTTAAGCCGCGCGATTGGCAATTTATCGGAACTGCCTATTTTTATTGATGATTCTGCAAATATTAGCGTCACCGAAATGCGGAGTCAAGCGCGTCGTTTGCAAGCAGAAAACGGCGGAGAATTGGGATTAATTTTAATTGATTACTTGCAATTAATGGAAGGCGGCGGCGATAATCGCGTACAAGAACTGTCGAAAATTACCCGCAGTCTCAAAGGTTTAGCCCGCGAACTTAACGTACCTGTAATTGCTTTATCTCAGTTAAGTCGCAGCGTAGAAGCGCGCACTAACAAGCGTCCGATGATGTCAGATTTAAGAGAATCGGGTTGCTTGACTGGCGATAGCCTCGTAACTTTAGCAGATAGTGGCGTACAAGTACCGATTCGCGAATTGGTAGGGAAATCGGGTTTTGCAGTTTGGGCGCTAAATGAAGCCACCATGAAGTTAGAAAGGGCTATTGTCAGCAATGCCTTTGCAACGGGTGTAAAACCTGTGTGGCGGCTAACAACTCGCCTTGGACGTACTATTCGGGCGACTGGTAATCACAAGTTTCTCACTATTGACGGCTGGAAGCGTCTGGATGAGATGACGGAAGGTTCGCGCATTGCTTTACCTCGGTGCTTACCAAGTCCATCTTTTCAATCGATGAGCAATGCTGAATTAGGGTTACTTGGTCACTTAATAGGAGACGGTTGTACTCTTCCTAGACACGCAATTCAATACACAACTAGAGAGCCAGATTTAGCTGAAATTGTTTCATCTTTAGCTGTCGAAGTTTTTGGCGACCAGCTTACACCTCGTATTGTTAAAGAGCGAGACTGGTATCAGGTCTATCTTGCTGCAAGTTATCGATTAACCCATAACGTCAGGAATCCAGTCGTTAAATGGCTAGATTCTATGGGTGTTTTTGGTCTGCGGTCTTATGAAAAGTTTATTCCCAGCCTGGTTTTTGAACAACCATCTGTAGCTTTAGGTGTTTTCTTGCGTCATCTTTGGAGTACAGATGGTTCCATCAGACTGGCTAAAGGTAAATGCCTTTATCCTTCTGTTTACTATACTTCGAGTAGCGAACAATTAGCGCGAGATGTTCAGTCACTTTTATTAAGAATTGGTATCAACGCCAGGTTATCTGTAGTTCCACAAGTTGGAAAAGGACGAGATCAATACCCAGTTACTATATCTGGTAAACCCGATCTAGAAAAGTTCGCTTATTTGATTGGTGCAGTAGGTAACTACAAACAGCAAAGTCTCAACCATGTAGTACAATACATTGAAAGCCGTGCGGCTAATACTAATAGAGATGTAATACCTCGCGATATTTGGAAAATGTATGCTGTTCCAGCGATGCAAACATCTGGAATCACAATAAGAAAAATGCAAGCTCAACTTGGAGTTGCCCACTGCGGTACAACTCTTTACAAACACAACTTGAGTCGCGAACGATCTTCAAAATTAGCTCTGGTTGTTAAATCAGATGAAATTGAGCTATTGGCTAATAGTGATGTTTACTGGGATGAAATTGTTTCAATAGAGCCTGATGGCGAAGCTGAAGTTTATGATTTAACAGTTCCTAAACTACACAACTTTATTGCGAATAATATAATTCTGCATAATTCTCTAGAGCAGGACGCGGACGTAGTTATCATGTTATATCGTGAAGAATATTATATGCCAGATACGCCTGACCGAGGCATTGCCGAAGTGATTATTTCTAAACACAGAAATGGCCCGACGGGGACGGTTAAGTTATTATTTGATTCCCAGTTTACTAGATTCCGAAATTTGGCTTCTCCCAAGCGTTAATAGAGTTGGAAGAAACCAAAAAATTGCTATCGATCTTAAGTTGACAGTGGACAGTGGACAGTGGACAGTTGACAGTTGACAGGTAATCGGTAATTGTCACGATTCGACCACCAATTAGCAATTACCAATTACCAATTACCTATTACCTATTACCGCTTTGAGTTATTTAACTTCTAGCAATTCCACATCGAATATGAGAGTGGCATTGGGGGGAATGACTCCACCCGCACCGCGTGCGCCGTAACCCAAATCTGGGGGGATAATTAACTGACGACGCCCGCCGACTTTCATCGTACCGACGCCTTCATCCCAACCTTTAATCACTTGTCCGACACCGATAGTGAAATCGAAAGGACGATTGCGATCGCGCGAACTATCAAACTTGGTACCATCTTCCAAAGTGCCCGTATAGTGTACCGTCACCTTCTGACCTTTGTTTGGCGTCGCCCCAGTTCCTGCTTCGATATCGATATACTTCAGTCCAGAAGGCGTCGTGACAGTTTCTTTACCCGCAGTTTCATCAGTCATAGTATTGCTCGCAATTATGGTATTGTCGTTCTTTGCGTCTGCGACGATCGCAGCTGGCGTTTGGGAAACTTGCGATGCGATCGCTGTTTTGGGCCCCCCGCCGAGTTGAGCCACCACGATGACCAGAAAACAGACTACCACGACCCCAAAGCTGATTAAAATTCCTTTCATCTGTTTGGCCTCAGATCGGACGCCGTTTAACATATCACGCCAAGGAGTCCGATAGTCTATTTGACATCGATTAACGCCAAAGTTTGTTTTCTAAGTCGCGTACTTGACGTTCGAGACGATCTATGCGTCCCCGCAATTCATCTACTTCTGATTGGCGGGCGACTCCCAGATCTTGCATCATATTACGCATCTGGCGCTGCATCTGAGCTTCAAAGTTACCTTTATCCGACCCCAGCTGCTGCATCATATCATCTACAAATGCCTTGGCTTGGTCGGGATTGATTTTACCCTCTTTGACCCATTCATCGCTAACTTCACGGATTTTATCGGCAACCAAAGTCGTCGTGCCAATACCAATCATCATTAATTGTTTCATCCAGTTGTTGTTATCCATGCTCTGTTCCTGTTATTTGGTTATAAAGGCGGCGTCACCGATGCCATCAAGTCATGCTGGCGCGCGATCGCATTCTGGCATCCAGTATCATTGTATGAACTCCTCTGTCCTGCTGTGTGAGGGGGATTTCCGCACCGGGTGGGAAAATGATTAGACTTTTGACTCAGATCTTGCACCATTATCAACAAGCCTTCAAAAACCGGGTTTCTTGGCGATAAATCTAGACTTTCAAGCTGAGCTATTTGCAAGAAACTAAGGTTTAATCAAGGTGCAAGATGTGAGTTGAGTAACTCTGTGCGATCGCCCATTGCTCTCCCCGCTGCAAAAATCCGTTTTCGGTTCAACTTCGACCACCGTATCTTTACGTATATTTGTTAAAATTTCACGATATTTACTTTGGCTCAGGTTAACTTAGTATCATCGTCGAAGCATAAAAACAAAGTTTTTAAATCAAGCTGCAAATCTCGTAAACTTATCTAATTTTTTCCGATTTCCCAATTTGGGTAATACTTCAAGCTATAGCGGTTCAAACCTGTCTGAGATTGGTAGGTTGGTAAGTTTGTTTGTCTAGGCGATATTGGCTCAAGATTAAACTGTTTTTCAAGATACCTTGAATGGGTGAAGCCTGACTGGTTTAATTCTTGTTTAACTGTAAATAGCTCGATAAATAACGCAAGTTGCTAGTGATAAAATTTGCGATCGCTAATTGCTAACTGCTAATGCTAACAACCCAATTTGCTAGTTATAAAATTGGGGGTTGCTCATTGCGAGCTTGCTCATAAAGGATTTTTACTCACAGCTTGCCATTAGCTATTAGCCATTAGCTGCCAATCAGGTAACTAGCAACCTGAGTTAAAGATTGTTTCTGTAAGCGGCTAATACTGACATTTTTAGCCGGAGGGTTGCATCTATTTAACGCAAGCAAGCTGCTAGTTAGCTCCCAGCGGACTGGTAATAGGTAATGGGTAATTGCCAATAGCAAAACCCCTATAAAGCCAATTAAAAATTAGCAATTAGCAATTAGCAACTTGGGATATTTAATTGCTTTTGTAACCTGTTGAGGTAGGTTATTATGTCTAGTGAAAATTTGCTCGATCGCTTGAATAAAACTGAAGAAAAAGCGTACAAATTATTAACCGAATTTGCGGCAGATGAAGGGTTTGGGGAAAAAATAGCTAGCGCCTTCGGCGACGACTTCGACAACGCCGGAATAGAAGCATTACGTCAGCTATGGATAGACGGTGATTTTAGCGGATTGCCAGCAGTTGAAATTCGTTCGGCAGCGGAGATTAATGGCGCGAATGGGGCTTTTTCTGTTGATACTAACAAGATTTATTTAGCTGGGGAATACTTGGCGCGGAATGGGGGGGATGGGAATGCGATCGCAGATGTTTTATTAGAAGAAATCGGACATTTTGTTGATGCAAAAATTAACATATCCGACGCCGCTGGAGATGAAGGCGCCATTTTTTCTGCTTTAGTTCAAGGCGTGCAGTTAGATCAATCTGCAATTCAGGCATTAAAGACTGATAACGATACAGTTGTTCTCACATTAGATGGGAAAGTTATTCAGCTTGAGCAGGCTGATCCAGAAATTTCTCTTACAATCTTGAAAGATGGTTTAGCTCAGGTTCTAAACAAATTCCAGTCTACTATCACTGAAAAAGTTTTTGGTGGGGTAGGCTTACCTAATATTGGCAGCTTAAAAGGTCTTCCACTCCTTGGTGATAAGCTCAAAACGATTGATGGAGCGCAGTTTATAAACGAATTATCAACTCAAATTAAGAATAAACTCGATCAAAAGTTCGCTCAAGCAGAAAAAGCAGGAATCGACAAAATACAAGAGGCTTTGTTTGAAATTTTGGGGCCAACTGAAAGCGGCTTAAAATTGCTGAAAGACTCCAAAGATGCTGGTAATGATATTACCAAGGAAGATATTGTATTAAGCAAAGAAGGATCGGTAGTTAAATTTGACTTCGACTTAGGTGAGAAAAAGGATCTTAATAACATATCGCTTCCGTCTGAAATTGGGTTGCCACAACTTGGGTTGAAACTTAGTAACGACGCGAAAGCAGCAGTCGAACTCGACTATACCTTCGATTTTGGTTTTGGTGTTGACACCAACTCTGGCAACTTTTTCTTTAATACGTCTCCTGAAAAAGACCTTTCTATAGCGTTAACACCTTCCCTACCAAAGGCAACAGCTACCCTCGGATTTCTCCAAGTTGAAGCAAAAGATATAGGCAGCCGACTTAACTTTGACATCAACTTAGATGACGGTAACGACAATCGGTTGACAGTTGATGAATTAAGTAACCTGGCTATTACACCGCAAGGTTCTGCCGATGTTAAACTTAATTTTCTCTCTAGCATTCCTGACGCAGCAATCATACCGAAAATTGGTACTGATTTTATCTTGAAGTGGAATTTGAGTAATCAGAATGCCTCTGCACCCATAGTCAGTTTTGATAACACAACTGTTTATGCTGATTCGTTTGTTGACGGCTTTCTTAAACCAGTAATGAGCAAAGTCAAACCAATTACTGAAGCAATAAAGCCTATTACCGATGCTCTGGAAACGGAAATAGGGTTTTTATCAAAACTTACAGGACAAAAGATTACCCTACTAACTATTGCTGAGAAAGCTCAAAAATTATTTGGCGGTCAAAATAAAGCAGTAGGAGTTGAAACAGTAACTACTTTCAGTAACGCGCTGAAAGTTATTGACACTTTATCCAACTTGACGAATGGCTCTAACATTAATTTTGGCAGCGTCAATCTCAGCGATTTTGATTTTCGCAGTACCGATAACATCAGTAAAGCAAATCCGCAAGGCAGTGACTATCAAGGAACTTTAGACTGGCTTCCTAATGCGGAGGGTTTATCATTCCCGCTCTTAAAGAATCCAACAGCCGCAATAAATTTATTATTGGGTAAAGAAGCTGACTTGTTCAAGTATCAATTACCAAGTTTAAAGTTCGGAGCTAATATTAGCACTGGTGATATCAGTATTGTTGGCCCTATAGTAGGTCAACTTGAGGGCGGGATTAACGCAGAAATTAATCTTGGTTTTGGATTTGATACCAAAGGGCTTTATCAGTGGAAAGAAACAGGTTTCAAATCCAACGAAACTGATACAATTTTCAATGGATTTTATATAGACGATAATCGAGTTGGCACCAAAGATAATCCTGAAGCTACACTTACAGGCACTATCAAAGCTTTTGGTGGTGGTAGCATTGGTATTGCTGGCGCTTATGTAGGAGGCGGCATTTCAGCCTCTATGTATGCCGATCTCGAAGATGAAGGTGAAAAAGGGTCTGATCTAGGACAAAGCGATGGTAAAGTCCGAGGTGCTTATATTGCAGATCTGATTAAAAGAGATCGGATTGGTTGCCTATTCGAGATTGGTGGTAAAATGGAGGCTTTTCTTGAAGCTAAAGCGCGACTTTTATTCAAAGAATGGAAAAAAACATTTGGCAGACAACCACTAGCAGAATTCAAACTAAATACTTGTCCTAATGGGCAACCTATCCTTGCCAATGATGGCCCAGAAAAGGACGGAAAGCCAACCCAAAACCCAGATTTGTGGCTAAACATGGGGCTACGTGCCAACAAGCGGTTATTCCTTAATACGGTTGATGAAGCCGAAACATTTAAGCTTCAAGGAACTGGGGCAAGCAGTAATGAAACCGTGAAGGTAATTGCTTTCAATTACAAGCAAGAATATCAAGGTGTTAATAAAATCTACGCTGATGCCGGAGAAAACAATGATGTTATAGAAGTTGAAAACATCGCTATAGCAGTAGAGTTTTCTGGGGGTAATGGGAACGACCAACTTCAAGGCGGCAATGCTAATGACTTACTTAAAGGTGACAAAGGAGCTGACAAACTTGAAGGTAGAGATGGTAATGACACTCTTGAAGGTGGAGAAGATAATGACCTACTTGAAGGTGGAGAAGATAATGACATCTTACATGGAAATACTGGCAGCGATCTAATTATTGGCGGTCAAGGTAATGACAAGCTATACGCTGACGCTGGTTCTGAAAAAGGCAACGATATTCTCTTTGGTGAAGCGGGTGAAGATGAACTCTACGGTGGTTTAAGCAACGACATTCTCAGCGGTGGTGATGATGCTGATACCTTAAGAGGTGATGCTGGAAACGACGAATTGTATGGAGATGCAGGCAATGACTTGCTAATTGGAGAAGTAGGTAACGATAAAATTAGCGGTGGTAATGATATTGATACTGTAAGTTACCAAAACTCTACCAATAATGTTGTCGTGAATCTTGATGAAGACAACAGTTATCAAGATTTTAACGAAGTTAATGGACTGGAACCTGATTTCTTGATTGAAGCAGGCACGGCTTTAGATGGCTTTGGTACGACAGATTCGTTTAAGTTCACCACTGTAGAATATATCCTTAACGAGAAGGAAGAAATTATTGGTCAGAAAGACGTTGTTATCTCTGGTAGCCTAGAAAATATTATAGGCTCAGGATTTAATGATGTTTTAATTGGCAACAGCAGTGACAACCGCATCGAAGCATTAGCAGGCAACGATTTATTAATTGGTAATGCTGGAAATGACAGCCTCGACGGTGGTGAAGGCACTGATGTTCTCAGCTATCGCCGTGACTTAGCTAGTGTTACCGTTAATCTCCAAACTGGTGAGGCGACTGATGGTTGGGGGAGTAAGGATGCGATCGCAAACATCGAAAACGTAGTCGGTTCTGAATTCGCTGACAGCATTATCGGCGACAATAACATCAATATCATCACCGGCGGTGCTGGTAACGATACCATCAAAGGTCTTGGCGGTAATGACAAGATCTACGGCGAATTAGGCAATGATTTCCTCATGGGAGAAGCTGGCAATGACCTAATTGATGGTGGCGTCGATATCGATACCGTCAGCTACGAAAATTCACCCAAAGGTGTCGTTGTAAATATCGATGAAACCCAAAGTTTCAACAACACTGCTAAAGATTCCACCGACCTCGAACCCACTTTTACTATCAATTCAGGTGCTGCTTTAGATGGTTTTGGCGATACAGATTCTCTCAAGAGTCTGGAAAATATCATCGGTTCTGAATTTGATGATATTCTCATCGGTAATAGCCTTGATAACCAAATCAAAGGGTTAGCCAAAAATGACCTGCTAATTGGCAATGCAGGCAACGATACGATCGATGGTGGTGAAGATACTGATACTGTCAGCTATCGTCGCGATCCAAGTAGCGTTATTGTCAATTTAGAACAGAACTTTGCTCAAGATGGTTTTGGCAATAACGACCAAATCTTTAACGTTGAAAATGTCATCGGTTCTGCTTTCAACGACGACGTTACTGGCGATGCCAAAGCGAATATTATTACCGCTGGCGATGGCAACGATACGATTGCCGCCAGAGATGGAAACGATTCGCTTTATGGGGAAAACGGCAACGATATCATCTCGGCAGAAGCAGGCGATGACTTGATTGTGGGCGGAAAAGGGGCAGATACCCTTGATGGCGGCACTGGTAACGATACGGCTTCCTATTTCAATTCAGAAACCGGCGTTGCTGTTAGTTTGAAACTCGGTAAAGGTTGGGCAGGAGATGCCAACGGCGATATTCTGACATTAATTGAAAACCTGATTGGTTCGGAATTCATCGATACTTTAATTGGCGATGATGGCAATAATTTTATCGATGGGTTAGGCGGCAACGATTTTATCGATAGCGGTGCTGGGGATGATACTGTCGAAGGAGGAGAAGGACGCGATCGCATTATCGGTTCTGCTGGCAATGACTCGCTAGCAGGTGAGGCGGGAATTGACTACATCACCGGCGGCGACGGTAACGACTATCTCAACGGCGGCACCGATAACGACCAACTCTACGGCGACCAAGGTACTGACACCCTTGATGGTGGCGAAGGCAACGACTACCTCGAAGGCGGCGACGGCGATGACTCTCTCGCTGGTAGCGGCGGCAACGACCAACTTTACGGTCAACTCGGCAACGATATCCTTGATGGCGGCACCGGCAACGACTACCTCGAAGGCGGCGACGGCGATGACTCGTTAGTCGGCAACGATGGCAACGATTATCTCTACGGTCAAATAGGCAACGATACCCTCGATGGCAGCGCTGGTAATGATAACCTCGATGGCGGTGCTGGCAACGACCTGATGTTGGGCGGCGAGGACAACGATCGCCTAGATGGTCAAGCGGGTAGCGACACGTTAGAAGGCGGCGACGGCAACGACCAACTCAACGGCGGCGACGACGATGACCTTCTCTTAGGGCAAGCGGGAGTAGACCTGCTAGAAGGCGGCAACGGCAACGACTCCCTCGATGGCGGCGACGACGATGACCGACTCTACGGTCAAATTGGGAATGACACCCTCGATGGCGGCAACGGCAACGACTTGCTTGATGGCGGCAAAGGCGACGACTTGCTAAATGGCAATGCAGGCGATGACCGAATTTTCGGTCAAATTGGTAACGACACCCTGTTTGGCGGTACGGGCAACGATTTCCTCGATGGCGGCAACGATGGCGATACGCTTTCGGGGCAAGCGGGTGACGACACGCTGTTTGGTAACAATGGCGACGACTCGCTTACGGGTGGCGATGGCAATGACTCCCTCGTAGGCGGCAATGGCGATGACCTGCTAACGGGCGACGCCGGGAATGACGAAATCTACGGCAGTGCTGGTCGAGACTCCCTCGAAGGCGCTGCTGGCAACGACTCCCTCGATGGCGGTACTGGCGACGACGAATTGTATGGTCGCACTGGTAATGATTCTCTCGTGGGCGGCGACGGCAATGACTACCTGGATGGCGGTGCTGATGCCGATACTTTATTTGGGCAAGCGGGGAATGATTACCTCGATGGCGGCGACGCTAACGACCAATTATCGGGCGGCGATGGCAACGACCAATTGTTCGGTCAAGCGGGAAACGATACCCTGGCAGGCGATCGCGGCAATGACTACCTCGAAGGCGGTAGCGGCGATGACTCGCTCTCCGGCGGCAATGGCAACGACCAACTTTATGGTCAAGTTGGTAATGACATCATCGATGGTGGAGTGGGTGACGACTACCTCGAAGGCGGGGAGGGCGATGACTCCTTAACCGGCGGAGATGGTCGCGATCAACTCTACGGTCAAGCTGGTAATGATAGCCTTAATGCTGGCGCTAGCGATGACTATCTCGAAGGCGGGGATGGTAAAGACACCTTGTTTGGTGGCAATAACAACGACCAACTTTACGGTCAAGCTGGCGACGATTACCTCGATGGCGGCGACGGCATTGACTTACTCGCTGGTGGAGAAGGTAACGATACCTTGATTGGGCAAGGAGGAGATGATTCTATTTCAGGGAATGTCGGAAATGACTCGCTTAACGGTGGTGCTGGCGACGATATAGTCGAAGGTGGAGAAGGTGACGATCTGCTGTTTGGCGGTGCGGGATTGGATAGTCTTTATGGCGGTAGCGGTGAAGATCGATTCGCACTGGTGACTGGGGCGGGTGCGGATGTTATCTTCAACTTTATGATGGAGAGCGATCGCTTGCTCTTAACCAACTCTCTGAGCTTCGATCAGCTGAAAATTGTCCAAGGCACCGGCAATAACGCCGCCAATACTTTGATTCTGTGGCAAAACAACAACGAACTCTTAGCTACCGTTTTGGGAGTACAAGCCAATACCCTCACCAGCGATCGCTTTACCCTCGTTTAAACTGTTGCAGGGTGCGTTAGGCTCTAGCCATAATGCACCCTAGAAATAGCGCAGATTGCAGTCATAAAAATCAAGGTATACCTTTGTTTGTATAGCGGCACCCTTAAGGGTGCCGCTATACAAACGAAGCCAAAAGGCTGTACCTCATAGGTAAAGCAATCTGGTGTAAGTGCGATCGCTCCTCAAAATACCCTCAATCAATGCCAAATTGTCCCCGCTGTCACCAACCCGTCAAACCCCAAGCAGTCGAATGTCCTCACTGCCGCGCGGTGCTGAAAGCCTACGGTCATCCCGGCATTCCCGTACATCGCGCGACTGGGGAAGCATCTTTATGCGATACTTGCACCTATCACGAAGACGATACCTGTACTTTTCCCAAGCGCCCCTATGCTAAGGAATGTACGCTTTACCAAGACCGAGCTTTAAAAGACTTGTATCAAAAACAACAGCAAAACTCGCGTCCGTCGATGAGGCTGTGGTTGCGGCGCAACACAATCTGGTTTGTGCTTTTAGGTCTGATCGGTTTCAGTTTTATTGTGGCTTTATTGCGGTAGCCGAAAGCACGCTCACCGTAGATGAATGGGTTTCAATTGTAGGCGTTACATCTAGATCTGTTGATTTATCTAGGTGGGCCGCTTTTTCTTGAAAAACTGCCAGGTCAAACCAGAAAGTTGTACCCACGCCCACTTCGCTGACTAGGCGAATTTGAGTGTGATGTTTATCGATGATATTTCTCACAATTGAAAGTCCTAATCCAGTTCCTTCCTTAGTATGAACCCGGTTTTCTACCCGGAAAAAGCGATCGAAAATTGCCTGTTGATCTTCTGGCGCGATGCCAATACCCGTATCCGAAACTTCCAGGCGTACCGGCCCGATTTTTGGTTCGACGGTATAAGCCCGAATTGCTACTCTTCCGCCTGCTTCGGTAAACTTAATTGCATTGCCAACTAAATTTGTCAGTACTTGCAGCAATAGATCGTAGTTACCCAAAACCAGGGGCAAGTTAGAGTCAACTTCTTGAATCAACTCAATCCCTTGATCTTTGGCATTCAGCTGATAAGTTCTGAGAGTTTGATCGACAATTTGCGCGATATCTAATCCATCAAAATGATAAATTCGGCAGGAAGTTTCCAGTCGCGATAAATCTAGCACGTCGTTGACGAGGCGAGTGAGACGATCTGTTTCGCGATTGGCTGTTTGGAGAAAGTCCCGCCTTTGGTCTTCGTTGAGGTCTTCGCCATACTCGTGCAGGGTTTCGATGAAAGATTTGATATTAAATAACGGCGTTCTCAGTTCGTGGGAAACGTTGCTAATAAACTGACTTTTGGCTTCGTTTAATTCTACTTCGCGGGTAATATCTTGTACCGTCATGGCAATGCCTTTGATGCTATCTCGGTATTGGTCGAGGACGGTAGTGAGGAGAATGCGAACGGTGCGGTTGGTTGGGTGGGTAAGAGTGATGCGGAATTCGGCTTCGCGATCGCCTTCCCCTGTCGTCATTTTATACAACGGTCGCGTCAACTCTGCCGAAACTGGCGCTGGCAGGCTATACAGCACATTTGACCCTACCAAATCGTTGCCATCCCAGCCAAACATCTGCCTTGCCGTGGTATTGACTAAAATCACTTGCAAGTTAGTATCGAGCAGCACAGCGCCATCGGCAATCGTCGAAACTAGGGTTTCCAGTTTGGCTTTTTCTGCGGTTAATTCTTCTATATTTTGCTCTTCATAACGCTCTAGCTTTTCCGCCATTTCGTTGAAGCTTTCAATTAACTCGCCGAGTTCGCCGCCGTGGGGCAAGTCTATGCGCTGCTTAAAGTTCCCCGTAGCGATATTTTTCACTCCAGTCACCAGTTCTTTAATCGGCCTGGTGATGGTAAGAGCGTTAATCACGCCGCCCAAAATCACCATCGCCCAAATCGAGATAAAAACGGCTATCGTCACATCCCGCGTCAAGTTTGAGGAAGTGACGACGGTGGGATTGGGATTGATCCCAATAGCCAGAATTCCCAAATACTTCCCTTCTTGGTAGACGGGGACAAACACATCGGTGACTTCGCCATCGGGGGTGCGGTGCTGCCGCACCATTGGCAATTCAGCATTGGCAAGGTAATCTGCTGGGAGCTGAATTCGACGCTCTAGGGTAAGCGAGGTTTGCACTTCCGATTCCGAAAACGGAATGCCAAAGAAAATTTTTCCTTCTTTGTCAGCGTAGAGCATGTAGCGCACGCTGGAGGTGCTGGCGTAGAAGCGTTGGGAAAAGCGAGCGACGTCAGTCAGGTCGTTTTCTGCGATCAAAGGCGCAACGTTCGTCGCCAGCAGAATACCTAAATCGCGACCGAAGCGAGTATCGTTGAGACGCGCATCCTGTTGAATTGAGTTGACTGCCCAGAAGGTGAGGCCACTCATGAATAGGGAAACCACTAAAGTCGCCGCCGCCATTAGCCTTGTCTGAAGGGTAAACTCAGACCACCAATGAGCGATCGCTTCTCGGATTGTTTTCAGGAGAGCCAACATTTGGGGAATCTTTGGGTTTTGGTTTTTAATTAAGCACGATAGCCCCTAGCAGGTATTTGTGCTTTTACATTAATCATTACCAGTTTGGACAAATTCAGCAAGGAACCATAGATAAAGATTCCCGATAATTAGGTTAGCGAAGCGGCAGAGGAGACAAGGAGGACAAGGAGGACAAGGAGGACAAGGAGGACAAGGAAGTAGAAGTAATTACTTCCTCAGCTCCCCCAGCTCCCTCAGCTCCCCCAGCTCAAGAAAGCTCCCCCAGCTCCCTCAGCTCCCTCAGCTCTCTTACCTAACGCGCCAGCCAATATCGCGCCGGTAGTACTTGCCTTCAAAATCGATACAATTTACGGCGGCGTAGGCTTTGGCGATCGCTTGCTCAAAATTCTCGCCGATTGCTGTCACCCCCAGCACTCGCCCACCATCAGTTAATATCTGGTTTTCCCGCAATTGCGTTCCGGCGTGAAACACAATCGCTTCCTGGGCTTCGGCTTCTGCAATGCCGGTAATAACTTTCCCTTTTTCGTAATCTCCCGGATAACCCCCACTCGCCATCACCACCGATACGCAAGTCCCCGATTTCCAACATATTTCTGGCATTTTGTCAAGTCTTTGTTCGACACAAGCCAGCATTAATTCTTCCAGGGGAGTTTCGAGCAAAGGTAGAATGGCTTGGGTTTCCGGATCGCCAAAGCGACAGTTAAATTCGAGGACTTTAGGTTCGCCTTGGGGGGTAATCATCAATCCGGCGTAGAGGACGCCGCGATAGTCGATTTTGCGTTTTTGTAGATGGGCGATCGCATTTTGCAATACTTCTTTTTCAACCCGTGCCATCAACTCGGGAGTCAACAGCGGGGCAGGGGCGTAAGCACCCATACCGCCGGTATTTGGGCCGGTATCCCCCTCCCCGATGCGCTTGTGATCCTGGGCGGGTAACAAGGGGCGAATCGTCAACCCATCGGTTAAAGCTAAAACCGAGACTTCTTCACCCATCAAACATTCTTCAATCACCACCATGCCGAAAGAACTGTTAAACACCTCCTCAACTGCGGCTACAGCTTCCTCTACGGTTTGCGCCACGGTTACACCCTTCCCCGCCGCCAAACCATCGGCTTTGATGACGATTGGGGCACCCTGAGCCTTGACATAAGCTTTTGCCGACGCGGCATCGGCAAACACCACCGCTTTTGCCGTAGGCATTTTAGCTTCTTGCATCAAAGCTTTTGCCCAAGCTTTACTCGCTTCAATTTGAGCGCCCGCTCTTGAGGGGCCAAAAACGGGGATGTTTTGCGATCGCAGATAATCTGTAATACCCCTAGACAAAGGCAATTCTGGCCCTACCACCACCAGGGAAATACCATTTTCGCGGGTAAAGCGTGCCATTCCCTCAAAATCATCTATACCCAGGGGGAGATTTTGACACCGCTCCATGATTGCCGTACCACCATTGCCCGGAATGCAGAACACCTGTTGAATTCGCTCGGATTGTAGCAGTTTCCAAGCCAGGGCGTGTTCCCTTCCCCCATTACCAACAACCAAAACCTTCACGTTATTTTCGCACTCCAACTATCGAATCTTTAAAGATAAAATGTTACTCTTCACTCCAGATACCGCCCTTAAGTATAGAGAGTTTATGGCTAAAAGTATCGTTACAGGGGTCGCCGGTTTTATTGGTTCTCACTTGGTCGAAGCCCTGCTAAACCAAGGGGAACAGGCGATCGGGGTCGATCAGTTCAACGATTATTATGACCCAACCCTGAAACGCAAGAATATTTCCAGCTTTGAAGATCGCCCTAATTTTAAATTAATCGAAGCAGATATCCAGTCTCTCGATTGGGCGGCACTGTTGGCTGACGTGGAAGTAGTTTATCACCTGGCGGCGCAAGCAGGAGTCCGTGCCAGCTGGGGCGATGGCTTCCGCGCTTATACAGAACGGAATATTAACGCCACCCAAATAATGCTGGAAGCAGCGAAGGACGCCAAACACTTAAAGCGGTTTGTCTATGCTTCGACTTCTTCTGTCTACGGCGATGCCGAAACTTTACCGACTGCTGAATCTATTTGTCCCCAGCCCGTATCGCCTTATGGCATTACCAAGCTGGCAGCTGAGCGTTTGTGTTGGTTGTATTATAAAAACTTCAACGTTCCTTTCACTGCGTTAAGGTATTTTAGCGTCTACGGCCCTCGCCAACGTCCGGATATGGCGTTTCACAAGTTTTTTAAGTCGGTTTTGGCAGATCAACCAATTCCTATTTATGGGGATGGACAGCAAACGCGAGATTTCACCTTTGTCGGCGATGTTGTGGCTGCTAATTTAGCGGCTGCTAAAGTGCCGGAAGCGGTGGGAGAAATTTTTAATATTGGCGGTGGCAGTCGAGTGGGATTAATGAAAATTATCGACACGATGGAACAAATTGTTGGACGTCCGATTCGCAAAAATTATCTAGAAGCAGCGATGGGAGATGCACGTCATACGGCGGCAGATGTGTCGAAAGCGCGGAAAATTCTGGGTTATGAGCCGAAAGTGTCTCTGGCAGAAGGGTTGCAGCAGGAATGGGAGTGGATTCAGGGATTATAAAGCTGCCTTTCGCCTTCAGGTTTTGCTTTACTTGCTTGATAGATTTAAGCCTGTCCTCGCAATTGTGCGGGGATTCTGGCCTATTAAGGGGCAAAATTAGCGATAGTGATGCCAAAAGATATAGATTCCGCCTTTTTATACAAATCAAAAGCAAAATAGTTGCAGTGTGGAGAGGACAGCGATCGCTAAAATATGTCATACAACTGACATAAGTTCCACAACTCCATCCCCACTATGACATCTTTAGACCTTTTGCAACCTCAAACCCAGGCAGCATCAATCTCAGCCAAGTTAACCGCCATGCGCGAGGTGATGGCAACCTATCAGCTAGACGCCTACTATATTCCCTCGGCTGACGAACATTTAAACGAATATCTCCCGGAAGCACTGCAACGGCGGGAATGGGCAAGTGGCTTTACTGGCTCGGCTGGCGATATGCTATTGGGACAAGATCGAGCTTGGTTGTTTGTCGATTCTCGCTATCACGAACAGGCAGAATTACAAGTCGATTCATCTTTAATTCAAATCTCCAAGTTGGGATTGGAAGAACACAAAACTTTAGTAGAAACCTTAGAAACTTTAGGTCAAGCAAAACCAGGTTTCCGTTTGGCATTCGATCCATTTACCATCGCCGTTGAACAATTTCGTACCTTTCAAAAGCAACTAGAGCCAGTAGGAATTAAACTGGTGTTCCTGTTAGAAAACTTGGTGGATAAAATTCGCCTTCAAAGTCCTTGGCGCGAGTCGGAACGAATACCCGCGTTGGGAGATTCCCAAGTATTCCTAGTGCCGGATGAAGTGACAGGGGAAACAATCCCGCAGAAACTAATCAAATTGCGGGAAGCGATGCAAAAGGCGAATACCGATATCCTGCCCATTACTAAACTAGACCAAATCGCCTGGTTATTTAACCTCCGGGGTTGGGATATTCCTTATAATCCGGTGTTTATTGCTTATGCAGTTATTACATTGGATGCAGCGTTTTTATTTACCAATTTAGAACGCATTTCCGACGAAATTCGCGCTGCTTTGGAGGGAGTGACTTTACTACCCTACGAACAATACGAAGAGAGTTTAAAAGCTTTGCTTTTACAAAACGACTTGCGAGTTTTAATCGATACCAAACATACGACAATGGGAACTTATAGCCTGTTAGAAGGCGTTCGTGTTGTCGAAACCGCCAATCCGATTGAAGCGATGAAAGCTCGGAAAAATGCGGTAGAAATCGAGCAGATGCAGGCGGCAAACTTGAAAGCAAGTCGAGCTATAGTGCGAACCTTAAACTGGATTTCGGTAAAATTGGCAAGCTCCGAAAGCTTGAGCGAGTTGGATGTGGCGCGCGCGATCGCTCATAATTATCAACAGGAAACCAATTTCTGTGGCTTGAGTTTCAACACCATTGCCGCCACAGGTTCTAATAGTTCTATTGTCCACTACGGCACCCCCAGCCCAGAGCAAATTCTCACCCCAGGTCAATTCTTCCTGCTAGACTCCGGTGCCCAGTATTTAGGAGGCACTACAGACGCCACCAGAACTATTATTATCGGCGAGCCAACCCCAGAACAAATTCTGCGCTACACCGAAGTATTAAAAGCCCACATTAACTGTGCGATGCAACAGTTTCCCAAAGGCACAACCGGAGCGCAATTAGATGGGATTACTCGCTATACTTTATGGCAGGAAAAACTAGACTTTGGTCACGGAACCGGACACGGTGTGGGAGCTTTTTTAAACGTTCATGAAGGGCCAAATGGCATTAGCAAGCGCGTAAGTGAAACCCTGGAACCTGGTATGGTAACTAGCATTGAACCCGGTTATTATCAACCTAATTGGGGTGGAATTCGGATTGAAAATCTATACGTAGTCAAAGATTTATCGGCGGAAACCGAGCAACAATCAGATGCAAATACAACACCTTGGTATGGGTTTGAACCCCTTACCTATGTTCCTTTCGAGCGGCGACTAATCGATTTAAACCGTCTGTCTGAGAAACAGCGGCAGTGGTTGGAAAAGTATAACTCAGCCATCTTAGAAAAGCTCAATCCTACCCTAGAACCAGCAGAAGCTGAGTGGGTGAAAACAGCTTGTAATTTAAGTGCTTGATAGATGCAGGGGCACGGCATCCCAGCTATCTTGTTAGATACAGATAACTTAAAGATGCTGCGCCCCTACATGCGGGCGTTCTGATTGGTTTAATTATGAAACTTTGGCTTAAAATCGCTTTATTTTGCGGTATTTTGCTGCTAACACTTTCAGCAACAATAACAGTATTTCCCGCAACCAATTTAGTAAATAGATTTACTTGTAGTTACCAGGGTAAACCTCTTTACGGTCGAGTTAGGTTTGTTGAAAGCTTGCAGGACATAAAGGTAAAAGTCGTTACCACCTCGCCGGATTTGAGGGTAAAAATGGTAACTTCTTCAACGAATCGTTGCGGAGAATGGGAAATAGTCGATTTTTTGCCCGATCTTAAAGTGCAATTTGTCGAAACGCTTCCCGATATCGAGATTCAATTTGTTGAGAATAATCCGGGTGTTTGATAGCTAAATAATAATAGTACGTCAAAACCCCGCAACTACGAATCTGTATCGATTTCAATCAGTTTAGTTTTTGACGCTAAACCTGACTTAATGCTAACTTTTGTTTTTGATACGTTAAACTTTGCTGCCAACAGTGAAATTAGCTCTTCATTCGCTTTACCATCCACTGGCGGCGATTTTAAATGTACATTCAAGCTACCATCTGGTTGTTCTTCGATACTTTGACGTTTTGAATTTGGTTTAACCTTGACTTGTTTTTTCATAGCTGATCTGCCAAATTTGCCGCAACCATAACCAACCCAGAAAGCTGCCTATAACATAGGCAATAAAATCCCAAGGGTCAAATTGACTGCCCAAAATTAGTTTGCCCAATAAGTTAAAGCGCAGCAGTTCTAAAAACGGCGAATGCCAAAGTTGCAAAAATTCTAGGATGCAGGTGACAATAAAAACCCAAATAGGAATTTGTTGCACCGCTTTGCGAGTGGGAATCAGCCAAAATAATAGCAAACACCAGCAAGTTTCATAGGGAATGCTGCTGACATAATTATTGACCAAAAATTGCGCTGGCCCAGTGTAAAACTTAGTCAGCAAGCCGAATACAAACGAAAGTAACAAACAGAAGATGGTAAGCTGGCGAATTGTTGCTTTTTGGAACAAGATTTTAGTTAAACCAAAATAAAACACCCATCCGAGTATAGCTTATGGTTCGGACAGGTGAAATTATTTATGTCGAGGAGAACGCTAAATTATTAAGGTTCGTGAGGATTGCCGTAGCCAATTACGGCAATTTTATGGCGATATACAAGTTCGCCGCCGTACCAACCCGAAGCACCGAGTATGGTGGCGACAAGGATAGAAAGTATGATACCTGTGGGCAAAATTGCTCCGGTGACGTTACCCCAACGCAAGATTAAATTGATCAGGGTTAATGCCATTGCAGCCACGTTAAGAAACATATGTGCCCACCCAGCGGTGCGCTTGCGGACTCGTTCGATTTTCAAGAAGTCCATTAGTCCGGTGAGGGCGGCGGCGATACTGGTGACAAACCCAGCTAATACCAGCCAAAAAGAGGCGCGCGCCCAAAATGTATCTTGCGTTAACCAGTAAACAATATCGGTTAACGGTAGCGCCACCAGAAAAGCGATTGGTAGGGTGACAATAACCGGATGGATCGGATGTCCGGCGATCGCTACTGTACTCGGTATACCCGTGTCGCGATATTCTCTTTCGTCACTTTCTATAACGGGCGGGATATCTGGAGTTCGCGTCATATTTTTCTATCTTGGTAATCGGTAATGGCTAATAGCTAATCGCTTGAGGGGGATAGCTAACCCTAAAGGCAATATTTTACTAAGAGGATAAGCAGCTTTTGATTTACTTTAAAATATAGTTTTTTCTCTCGTATCTGTCTTACGGCGGAAGCAATAACCACAGATTCTCTATCTCTAAGTAGATTGTCGAAATAATCCTATTGATTGTAGATTTTATAATTGCCCTTAACTTACTAATTTTTACTGCAAAATAAAGGTTAATTAATTTTAATCAATCTGGGAGAATTCAGTCAAAAGAGAGATGATATGGATGAAGAAGCCATGACATTATCCTGATAGTGCTTATTGCATGATTTAAGAAGAACAAAAGGAGAACCAAGTCATGGTATCGACTCTTGACGACACCAAGCGTCTAGCGATCGCAGGCGCTTTAGAAGATATGAAAGCGATCCAAAACCTGATAATTGAAAACGAGCAAACATTGATCGGTCAATGTGCAGATCAAGAAATTTGCGATCGCCTGCGGGATATGCACCGTGATGACCAAAAAAACATGGGCGTTCTCGATACCGTAATTGTGCAGTACGGTGTGAAGGGACAGCCGAAACAAACCACTTTAGAAATGGTGGAAAAAACTCGCAAATTGATGTCAGGTTCCGAACTGACTCTATTTGAAAAATTCGTTCAGCACGAACTGCTAAAACACGGTCAAGTGATGAAAGGCTTGCTGATTCACAAAGCAGCGCAAGTTGTTGGCGCTGACATCGAAGCCGCAATTACTCCGTTAAATACGATCAATTTTGAAAACCGCGCTCACCAAGAACAACTGAAGGGAATTCTGGAAATTTTGGGCGTTCGCGAACTGACTGGTAAAGACCCAGATCAAGGCATTTGGGCACGGGTGCAAGATGCGATCGCAGCCTTTACAGGCGTCGCCGGTAGCGTCGTTACTCGCACCGATACCGAAATGAGCATCCGCGATTTGATTCGCATGGATCACACTAAGGTAAATACCTTGTTTGGCGAGATCCAATCGACTAACGATCCGCAAAAAATTCAAGAATTCTTTGGTCAAATTTACAAAGATTTGAGCGCACACTCGGAAGCTGAAGAGCAAATCGTTTATCCCGCAGTGCGGCCTTATTATCAAGATACCCAAGACTTGTATCAAGAGCAAGCCGAAATGAAGCAGATGCTGGAGCAAATTAAGTCTCTCAGCCCCGCTTCCTCTAACTTCAAAGACCAAGTTAAACAGCTAATGGATGCTGTAATGCACCACGTTCGTCAGGAAGAAAACGAAATGTTCCCCAAGATTCGCGACAACTTCAGCGACGAACAGCAAAAGCAAATGGCTACGGAATTCAAGACAGTTAAATCCCAGTTCATGGAAAAAATGGCAGCTTCGATGAAGTAGTCATCTGATTGATAAAAAACCGGGTCTTTTGGTTAGTAAAAAGCCCGGTTTTTTATCTATAACTATTCCTTGTTAGCACTCCTAACAAGGAGTTATTGTTTTTTTAAGGCGAGGGCATACTAGATGCCCGACTTCTCTACAGCGGCTTGCAGCCCTTGTGAGGGAAAGCGTTATCGCTTCGTTTGTCAAGCGCGCACCCTTAAGGGTGCCCGCACACTGCTGTCGAAGGTGTACCTGACGCTAAAAGCAATCTGCAACAATACCAAATCTGGCTTTGGTCTGCAAGCCCTTATAATCTTCTTCCTCTTCTTCTTGGCGAAGAGGCGCGTCTATGGCGGTTCGTTTAAAAAAGTTTCAGGCAAGCGATCGCTCTGAAAAATAAGCGGGTTTGGTATAACAAGTCGCGGATCTAGCAAGAGCGCGCATTTTACGTTTAACTACGCGAAAGTTGAGAATAGATGTCAATAACATCAAAAAGATTTTACGTCAAGAGAAAGATGTATTGAGTTTAAAGACTGTGTGAATATCAACTCAGAAGGCTTAAAAACGGTAAGGAACAAAACATATGGTACAAACTCTTGACGACACCAAGCGCATGGCGATCGCAATGGAATTAGCAGACATGAAAACAGTGCAAAACCTGCTAATTGCCAACGACCAAAAACTGATTTCTACCGTCAGCGATGAAGAAATTCGCAAACGCTTTCAGCATATGCTAGAAGACGATCGCAAGAACATGGGCGTTTTAGAAACCGTCATGGTGCAATACGGCGTCAAAGCAGAACCCCGCGATACCATTACTAAGATGGTAGAGAAACTCGAGCAAATGATGTCAGGGTCTGAATTAACGCTTTACCAAAAGGCATTTCAGCACGAATTGTTGAAACACCAACAGGTAATGACTGGACTGTTAATTCACAAAGTAGCTCAAGTTGTGGGTGCAGATGTGGCAGTTGCGATCGCACCATTAAATACAGTCAACTTTGAAAACCGCGCGCATCAAGAACAACTCAAAGGAATTCTCGAAGTTTTGGGCGTGCGCGAATTAGCTGGCAAAGATCCAGATCAAGGATTGTGGGGACGAGTACAAGATGCGATCGCCGCTTTATCAGGGGTATTTGGTAGTGCCGTTACCCAAACTTCTGATAAGCAGGATATGGACATCCGCGATCTGATCCGACTCGACCACAACAAGACCAACACCATTTTCACCGAAATCGGCGCCACCAACGATCCGCAAAAGATCCAAGAATATTTTGGGCAGCTTTACAAGGATCTTAATGCTCATGCGATCGCAGAAGAACAAGTCGTTTATCCCAAAGTTCGCGGCTTCTACGGCAACGACAACACTCAAGAATTGTACGACGAGCAAGCCGAAATGAAGCAAATGCTCGACGAAATCAAATCGATGAGTCCTTCTGCCCCTGAATTCAAAGACAAAGTGAAACAGTTGATGGACATTGTTGGCGATCACATCCGTCAAGAAGAAAGCACTATGTTCGCCGCCATTGGCAACAATTTGAGCGAACAAGAACGCGAGCAACTCTCTACCCAATTCAAAGCAGCTAAGAGCAAGATTCAAGACGAAATGGCAGCAGCCATGAAGTAGAATCAAGCCTCAAAATTGAATTTTCCAAGCGGGTTTTATTGATCGGTGTCTCTACTCAGATCTTGCACCTACCCGATAAACAGCCTCCAAATAAATTTGGGGCTGAAAGCTTAAGTGAGCTAAAGCTAACTAAAATCAAGCTTTTAACCCGTTTCAACGGGTTTTAGCTTTCAGCCAGAAATTTATTTCTGTTCGCTCTGGTGCTACCCAAAAATCAGAAACCCGGTTTCTTCAAGAAACCGGGTTTCTTTAGCTCCAGAGAATATTGATT
The DNA here is from genome assembly GCA_964463555.1 of uncultured bacterium. GTDB lineage: Bacteria > Cyanobacteriota > Cyanobacteriia > Cyanobacteriales > Aerosakkonemataceae > Microseira. Next base: position 13,223 of record CAYXCW010000030.1, on the reverse strand, counting down.
TCACTTAATTAAAGAAATTTCTAGAATCAAAAACTACTTAACTTTATCCTAGAAACCCCATAGGATAGCCAGCATTTGTCGGCTTTAAGGATTAGCTGTTAAAACAGAGCTATCGCTAGAACAAGATCGAGCAACCGATATGAATTCTGATGAACTCCTGAGCCTGTATGAAATTGGAGAAAGAGAGTTTTATCTATCTGACCTGAGTGGAGTCACCTTAAGCGAGGTGAATCTAAGCGGCATAGATTTGAGTCAGGCAAACTTAGAGAAGGCAGTTTTAAGACGAAGCAATTTAGCCAGAGCGATTTTGAGCCAAGCGTTTCTGGGAGAAGCAGATTTGAGCGAAGCCGACTTGCGTAAAGCGGATTTAAGCGGAGCCGATTTACTTGGGACTGACTTAACCGGAGCCAATCTGAGTTTAGCTGACTTAACTGCTGCCGATCTCAGGGGCGCCAATTTGAGTTTTGCTGACTTGATAGGGACTGATTTAATTGGCGCGGAACTGAGTCAAGCTAATTTATTTTTTGCTGACCTGCGCGGCGCGTATTTGAATGGAGCAAACTTAAATCAAACAAACCTCAGCGGCAGTCAGTTATTTGAAGCTGACCTGAGCGATGCTCATATTTCCGAGGCTAATTTTCAAAAGATTATTTATAACGAAAAAACTAAATTTCCTGAAGGTTTCGATTTAACCAAGTTTGAAGCATACTTAATTGGCCCGGAAATTTCGCTGCCAGAAACAGATTTGAGCGGGTTTCAGCTTTCTGGAGTCAACCTCAGCGGGGCGAATTTATTTCGATGTAACCTAACTCATGCTAATTTAATGTGGTCTAATTTAAGCGGTGCTAATTTAAGTGAAACTAATTTAAGCGGTGCTAATTTAACTGGTGCCGAGCTAACTGGAGCCGATTTAACTGGGGCTAATTTAACTGGTGCTATTATGCCCGATGGCTCGCTGTATGAAGGTAAATAACTCAAGTTGCTAGTTATGAGGTCAAGCATTGTCGATCCCCCTAAATCCCCCTTGACAAGGGGGACTTTGAATCCGGTTCCCCCCTTGTGAAGGGGGGTTAGGGGGGATCGAACCAACCATATTTGTAACTAGCAACTTGCGTTAAATAATTGTAAGAAAGGGGGAAAGGGAAAAGAGAAAAGGCTGTTTCATATTTCCCCTTTTTCCCCTTTTTCCCCTTTCCCCCTTTCCCCTTTTCTTCGCTCGAACTTTTAGGCGTTGACAACTTCGCCGCCGTTGGGATGTAAAATTTGACCGGACATATAAGAAGAGTCATCCGAGGCTAAAAATACATAGCTGGGTGCAACTTCTACAGGTTGTCCGGCGCGTCCCATTGGCACTTGGGCGCCAAAACTCTCCACTTTATCTTCTGGGAAAGTCGAGGGGATTAAAGGTGTCCAAATCGGCCCCGGTGCGACGCCGTTGACGCGAATTTTCTTTTCTGCCAAAGATTGGGAAAGCGATCGCGTAAATGCGACAATTGCTCCTTTGGTGGAAGAATAATCCAACAGTTGTTGATTTCCCTTATAAGCGGTTACGGAAGTCGTGTTAATAATCGCACTCCCTTCTTTTAAGTGTTTGAGTGCGGCTTTGGTCAAAAAGAACATGCCAAAAATGTTGGTGCGGAAAGTGCGCTCTAACTGTTCGGCACTGATATCTTCGATACTTGGTTGCGGATGCTGTTCGGCGGCGTTGTTAATTAGAATATCGAGTTTGCCGAATTCTTGGACTGCCTTTTGTACCGCTTCTTGGCAGAACTTTTCGTCGCCGATGTCACCTGGGATACACAGACATTTGCGTCCGTATTGTGCAACCATTTCTTTGGTTTTTTCGGCGTCCTCGTGTTCGTTTAGATACACGATCGCGACATCAGCGCCTTCTTTAGCATATGCGATCGCGACCGCACGACCGATGCCGCTATCGCCGCCAGTAATCAGCGCCACTTTATCGCGTAATTTATTGCAACCCTTATATTTGGGGTCGTCTACAATCGGTTGCGGCGTCATTTCGGATTCGATGCCCGGTTGACGATCTTGGTGTTGCGGTGGCTGTAGTCTTTCATTAGTTTGCATAAAATTCTCCTAGTGAATGCGATCGCAAAGCAAGTACCTTGGAGCAAATGCATCCAAGGTTTAAAGCACCGATAGTGACCCCATTCGGTGCATAATTTCGGCACGCTCAATCTATATCCACAGGCTAACAACCGCTCAAATTCACTTTATCGCTCTGGGGGTAGAAACCACCCAAGCAACCAATTGACCCTTAGTTGTATGAGTTTTTGGGAACTGTATCGATCGATAACTGGTCTAATTATTGCGAATGGGTGCGATCGCTCTCTATAACTCCCGCTGCCAAATCAAGCAAACATCAGGGTAGCTGAAATTTAGCATCGTTACGTAAAATCACGGCTGATTCGGCTTTGCTCGCAAATAGATCTCAAAATAGCGACAATTATCGCCGATAGCGGTTAATATCTAAGTAAATTAATTCCTGACTTCATAGGTGTGAGTTTCGTGAGGTAATTATTTTCATGCGCTTACCTACTCTTGCCATTTGTACCCTAGCTGCTTTGATGGCTGGTACTCTCAATGCCAAAGCCAGTCCGATTGACAGTAACTCGACTTCCTCATCATTGATGGTGGGCGAGGAAACTCAGACAGCACAACAATCAAACCAGCTATCTGCCCAATTACAAGCAACTTCAGAACCTGAAGCAATCCATAAAACCAACTTTGTTTCCCAAGCATCGAGTACCGATGCCGCCGGGTTGCAGGAGTTGCAGGCAAATCGAGAACCAGCAATTGACCCAGCTACCTGCTTGGCACAAGCTTCAACGCGCGGATCTCAAGTCGCACAAGCACCCGTTAATTGCCCTCGTCCCGAACCGATTCCGCCACTGCAAATTCCCGAAGTATCCGATGAATTTGAATCTTCCCCCGGATTAAGCATCTACATCCCCGTGGGATTTGGCGCGGATAGAAACACTTTATTTGTCAGCGGTACTTATCAAGCTTCCACCCGCGAAGATAACGACGACGATAATAACGGAGCGTTTGGCGTTGGCCTCGGTTTAGGCAATGCAGATACCGCCCTGGGGTTGGAATTGTCCTACGTGTTCGACGATTTTAATGAAGATTTTCCCGATGGTGGTTTAAACGCGAAATTGCACCGTCGGTTTGGCGATGTGGGAATTGCCGTCGGCTACAACGGCTTTGTCAATCTCGGTCGCAATGACTACGAACATTCCCGCTATGGGGTAATTACTGGCGTGATTCGGACGCGACCATCGGTGCGCCAACCTTTGAGTCGGATTGCTCTAACTGTCGGCGTGGGAGATGGACAGTTTCGGTCAAACGGCGCGATTGATGCGGAAGAAAACAACGCCAACATATTTGGTAACGTTGCGATTCGCGTTGCACAACCTGTGAGTGCAATTGTCGAATGGACAGGCGTAGACTTAGCCGCAGGACTTTCGATCGCACCCGTGAGAAACTTTCCTTGGGTGATTACTCCCGCCGTGCGCGATATCTTAGGTGCAGGCGACGAACCCCGATTTGTCTTAGGTACGGGATTTTCATTTAAGTTTTAGGTAGGGGAGTGTAACGATGCAAACACACAGAAAAGTCAAAAGTCTGCGCTTGACATTGATTTCCTCGCTTTGCCTGGGAGCGGTTGTATCTTTTGCGACCCCTGCTAAGGCAGACGGTAGCTTCCCCGATATATCGGGAACCAATGTGTGGAACAACACCGCTCCGATTTTTGATCGCGGCGGTGGGGGGATAGATCCTGCACTTGTAGAACGTGCCAGACGTTTAAACCAAGAAGCCGATCAAGCTTTTAAAGCCTGCGATGCGGCAGTTTTGGCGGCACAGCAAGGCAGTCCGAGGGGGCCGCGTCAGTTTTTACGCAACCCACAAACTACCGATGCAGAATTTCCAGTAGCTTGTCAGCGACTCAACGAGTTGAGACAGGAAGCTGTAACTTTAAGAAGCCAATTAGAGGCAGCCGCCAGAACAGGTGCGGTTCCAGGATTTCGGACTTGGTAGATTTGCAATAGTTACCAATCCCATAGTGAGGAGAAGCTAGTATGGAAAAATTGCGAATGGGAGCAATTCGTTTAGCAGCGATCGCTTCATTAAGTGCGACTGGTTTATTATTTGCCTTCTCGATGCCGGTAAAAGCCCAAAACCCCCCACCGGCAAGTCAAGGCGTCCGCTTCGATGAAGAAACAGTGGTGGAATTTGAATTCAGAGAATCCCACGGTTACTATCAGTCAACATTTGGGATTGTCAATTTAAACACGGGTGAAACCACCGATCTAATCGCCGAAACCAAACCCTTCGACGACTTTAACGATGTATCGGATCTCGACCGTCCTTCCAGGGGCGTTGACGACGCGGGCACCGAGAGGGATTTTTTAGGCACACCCGGTAACTCTGTACCTCAACCAGTGCGGCGGTTTACGTTTCAACCCAATACCGCTTATGCTTTTTACCTCAAAGTGATTGACCCCCGCACGGGCAACTTAAGAACTACGCTCTATTCGACCAGATTAGAGCAAATGGGTAACGGCTCGACCCCAGGATCTACCCGCACCGTGGGAGGATTGTCTGATGGAGTGGTGGGCGATCGCAAAGGCGTCCGCATCAACTGGGACGATACCGGACTACCTCGACCCGGAAAAGACAACGACTTCGATGATTTTATCGTCGAAGCAGGCGGTTATTTAGTCGCCTTCCCCTGCCCGAGAATTCAATAAAAGAGCTGAGGGAGCTGAGGGAGATGGGGGAGCTGAGGGAGCTGAGGGAGCTGAGGGAGCTGAGGGAGCTGAGGAAGTAATTACTTCTACTTCCTTGTCTTCCTTGTCCTCCTTGTCTCCCTTGTCCTCCTTGTCTCCCTTGTCCTCCTTGTCTCCCTTGTCCTCCTTGTCTCCCTTGTCTTCCTTGTCTCCCTTGTCTCCTCTGCACCTCTGCAACGTGCCGATCAATTAACATTACTGGCTTACTGCTTCACTGGGATTTGAATAACTAATTCTGTTCCCTCTCCTATTTTGGAGAAACAATCTAATTTACCACCGTGTTTCTTGACGATAATCTGATAACTGATCGACATGCCCATTCCCGTTCCTTTACCAGTCGGTTTAGTGGTGAAGAACGGATCGAAAATCTTCTGGCGCACCTCTTCAGGCATACCCAATCCGTTATCTGCGATCGCAATTTTCACCCATTGCGAATCGATCGCAGATGTCCGAATGATAATCCGACCGCAATGATTCTGTTTGGCATTACATTCTTCAATCGCATCGATCGCATTTACCAGTAAATTCATAAATACTTGATTGAGCTGTCCGGGATAGCATTCAACTAGCGGCAAGTCATCGAAATCCCGAATCACTTCAATCTCTAAACGTTCCGGAGTAGCTTTCAAGCGATGCTGGAGAATCAGTAGAGTACTTTCAATTCCTTCATGAATATTGACAGTTTTAAATTCAGCTTCATCCATCCGCGAGAAGTTGCGGAGGGAAACAACTATATGATGAATTCGGTCAGTACCAATTTTCATCGAGCCGATCAGCTTGGGTAAATCGTATTGTAAAAATTCCAGATCCATCTTTTTAGCCTCTGAGGCAATTTCGGATACCGGATTGGGGTAATATTTTTGATACAGTTGTAAAATTTTCAACAAGTTATAAGCATCATGTTCCAAATGAAACAGGTTGCCATGAATAAAGCCAACCGGATTGTTAATTTCGTGAGCAATTCCGGCTACCAATTGCCCCAAACTAGACATTTTTTCTGCTTGAATGAGTTGGGCTTGTGCCTTTTGCAACTCAGCCAGTAACTGTTGCAAATGAGCTGCTTCACTTCTTAGACGAGCATTCGCTTCGATTAACTCCTGAGTGCGCTGAGCAACTTGTCTTTCCAATAATTCGTTAATTTCTTGCTGCCTGCGTTCTGATTGCCTCTGGTGGGTAACATTCCTTAAAACCAAAACAGCAGAGGCAGAATCATCATCTGTAGTTAGATTGTTGCCAATCTCCACAAACGACCAAGCAATTTCTAGAATCAGGAATTTATTTGCTATGTGCAACTCATAATCCTGCTTGCCACAGGTTTTTGTTTCCAGAGCGATTGTAACAGGATGGTCGCAGGGATTGAGCAATTGCTTATTTACTAATAAAGGCAACTTTTCCAGCAATAATGCGCCAATAATCAACAAACGGGGTTGATTCAACAATCGCTCAAAAGAGGCGTTACACCATTTGATTTGTCCATAACGGTTTGTCCAAACGATACATTCCTCAACCGTACTGAGAGCAATTTCCATTTTGCTTAGGGTCGCTCGCAACTGATTAAGTTGCAACTCAGAATTAGACACCTGAAACCTCAAATATTTGCAAACTGATTGCACTTAAAGTGGGCGCAATGTTGCGGCAAAAATCCACCGCCCTTCTTGTTTCTCAGCAATTATGAAATGCTCTGATTCAATTTCTTGCCCATTTTTAGCTACTGCCTTAAGCTGTAATGGATGATTGAGAATAGTAGAATTTCCGGTAGCAGCAAAGCGGGCAAATCCTAAATTATGCGAGTCATGAAAAAGCGGGGGTAGAACTACCGTTAATGGCTGACCAATAATTTCTTCAGCAGTCCATCCAAACACTTTTTCAAAATTAACATTCACATCTACCACAGTTCCCTCATGATTTGCCAAAATTACTGGCACATCACTTTGTTTCAACTGCTCAATCGTGGGAGTTGACATTTGGTTTATTACAACTAGCTGATAAAATTGATTCGGCCTAAATTTCACCCCTACAGGTTATTTTATACCGCTGCGATCGCGATCGCAATCCTGTAGCGATCCAGACGGGGAAATTTTTGTTGGCAGCATATCAGCCCTTGCCTTAATCCAAAAGCATAAAATCAGCGTCCCCGCGCGCTTGGAGAGTGCGCCTGGAGTTCCAGAAGCTGGGAGTATTTGACTGTTGTGGAGACTTAAAAGAAGTTCCAGCCGATTTTAAAGCAGGTTGCATTCGGCTCGGGTACAAGGGGAGGTGATGAAGTAATTTTTTTCTTATCTTTCTTATCTTTCTTATCTTTCTTTTGCTGTGCCTCACTCACATACAATCTGCTGTAAACAGCTACAGAACTTACGCAAAGAAACCGGGTTTCTATGAAAAATCGTTGATTTAAAAACCAGAGATCTACGAAGAAACCCGGTTTCTGACGCCGTGCGTAAGTCCTGAGCTATTTTGCGCTAGGCGGGTAACTTATGTTGCAATACACAAGAAACTGGGTGTCTACTTCCGACTACTAACGCAAGTTGCTAGTTATAGAATATCGGTTTGAGATCCCGTCCGGTGCATCTCCTTGGTAAGGGGAGTTTGGAGGGGGTAGAAATCGGTGTTAAACTCTCTTAAGCCCCCCTTGGCAAGGGGGGTTTGGGGGGATCGGTTTTATAACTAGCAACTTGGGTTACTATTAAACAGTAGCCAATTCTAAATGTTCAATTTTAGTTCCTAACAGTTTAAGAAATTCTGCCAACCATTTAGGATGGGCAGGCCATGCGGGTGCTGTGACTAAATTACCATCAACCATCGCCTCATCAGCGGGAATATGCACGTACAAACCCCCTGCCCTGGTGACATCTGGGCCGCAAGCTGGATAAGCCGTGCAACTTTTGCCATCTAATACACCCGCTGCGGCTAAGACTTGTAATCCGTGGCAGATAGCGGCAATCGGTTTATTTGTTTGGGCGAAGTGGCGGGTAATTTCTAACACCTTCTCGTTGAGGCGAATATATTCGGGTGCGCGTCCGCCAGGAATAACCAAAGCATCGTAAGCAACGGGGTCTATTTGAGCGAAATTGGCATTTAAACTAAAGTTGTGACCCGGTTTTTCGCTATAGGTTTGGTCGCCTTCAAAATCGTGAACGGCAGTTTTTACTGTTTGCCCAGCTTGTTTATCGGGACAGATGGCGTGAACCGTGTGTCCCACCATCTGTAAAGCTTGAAAAGGCACCATTACTTCGTAATCTTCGACGTAATCGCCAACGAGCATTAAAATCTTTTTGGCAGCCATATTGTTAATCCTGATAACGCTCTAATTACCAGGACTTACGAACGGCGAAGTCAGAAACCGGGTTTCTTCGTAGATCTCTCGTCTCTAAACCAACGATTTTTCATAGAAACCCGGTTTCTTTGCGTAAGCCCTGATTACAAATTATGGTAATAGGTAATCGCTCAAAGATAGCGGGTAGTAGATTAAGTTTTCGCACTACCGGGCAAAGAGAAACCGGGTTTCTGTAGCAAGAAACCCGGTTTCTAACCTTAAGCGCAACCGATGATGAAATTACAAGACTGCGGTAGAGAATGGGTTACCAGTGACGCTGGCAGCACCTGCGCCTGCGATCGCATTGCGTCCCGTACCACCCACAACTGGCCCATTGATATCATCCCACCAGTTATTCGTCGCATTCACCGCACCAGTACCACCGTGGTATAAACCGGCATTCGAGTTGCCGATCAAGTTATTGTTATTTACCCGGACATTACCAGTAATATTTGTACCGTTACGAACCGCCACCCCATTGTAGGAGTTGGTGATGACGTTGCTCAGCACATCTACGGCTCCCAGGTTCACCGCACCAAAGCCAGAATCCCGCAGTCGGATGCCGCCCCGATCGATATCGTTGAGGGTATTGGCATTGGTGATATCGTTATTATCGATTCGGGCGCTGCCACCGGCTAGCTGAATCCCCTGTTCCCCTATATTGCTGACATTGTTGTTGATAATTACACTGGCAGGGTTTGTAATCGCATCCGCAGCAATACCGGGGCCGGTGAGGTTAGCGATCGTATTATCTGTGATTCTGACTTGATCGAACCGGAATGCTTGGACGCCGCTAGTAGTACTGCCGCCAGGTGTTACCACATCGCGGATTAAGTTGTCAACTACATCCACCGCACCTGATGAAGGGTTTGCCCCTGTATCTAAGAAGATGACGCCGCCGTTACTCGGGCCATTACCGCTGAAAACATTTTGACGAATAACGAGATTATCGCTCGCACCTTGCAGGCGGATCGCGTTCTCGCCATTCATCTGAATCGTCAATCCCTCAATCGTGACATTATTTAGGCCACCGGCGATGGTAAAAACAGGTTGACTAACCCCATTAGTAACAATCGATGGCGAAACCGTTGAACCATTGCTAGTACTAACACCCGCATTCGCCCCGCGCACGGTTAAAGGCTTGTCGATCAAAATAGTATTCGCTTCGTTATAAATTCCGGCTTGCACCACCAGAATATCGTTGGCATTAGCCGCCGTCACAGCATTGCTGATGTTAGCGAAGCCATCTTGATAGACGCCGCTGGAGTTATACCGCAGAACTAAACCACCAACGGTTGGAGTCCCGGTGAGGGGATTGTTGTCTAAAATTCTGACGCTGGCAGTATCCGCAGATCCCACCTGGTAAGCTATATCTTCTGCTACCTTGACCACCACTGATTCAACGGGTTCGTTGCGACCGTCAGTTAAGGGTACAACATTCACCGGCGCAGAAACAGTCTGACCCGCAGCGATCGTTACGGTGCCGCTCAATGCATTGTAGTCCGAGCCAGCCGTTGCCGTACCAGAAACGGTGTAGCGAATTGTCAAATCCTGGTTGATATCGCCTCCGGTACGCGCAAACTGAAATACACCATTGCCATCGGCACGACCGGGTTCGCCTGCGGTGGGGTCGAGGGCACCCACGAATACAACGGGTTTCAACAAGGGAACGTCATCATCGAGGATGGTGAGAGTAGCAGTACTTTGCGTCCCCAGAGTCGCACCACCCGTGGGCGGGGTCAAACTTAAATTGACTGTTTCATTGTTTTCTACCAGAGTGTCGTTGACGATGGGGATGGTGATCACTTTGGGCGCAGTGTCTCCATCGGCAAACGTGACCGGAATTGGAGTATTGGTGTAGTCGGCTGGGGATGTAGCAGTACCATCGCTGAGGGTGACATTGGTGGAAACGACGCCTGCACTTCCTCCCGTGCGCGTCACCGTTACTGCCAATACGGGCGTACCATTTTCGTTAACGACAAATTCGGGGTTGCTAAACTGAAGCGTACCGGGAGTGTCGTTATCGACAATATTTAAAATGGCAGTTCCTTGAGTGCCAATAGTAGCGCCGCCGGTGGGGTTAGCTAAGGCTAAATTGACGGTTTCGGTCGGTTCTACCAGGGAGTCGTTGACGATGGGAACGGTGATGACTTTGGGCGTTACATCTCCATCGGCAAAATTGACCGCGATCGCGGTGCTGTTATAGTCACCAGGAGCAGTAGCAGTTCCGTTAGTCAGGTTAATCGTCGCCCCAACAGCACCCGCACTACCATCGGCGCGAATCACCGTTATTTGTGCAATTGGCGTGCCATTTTCATCAACGCTGAAAACTGGGGCGCTGAACTGAATGTTACCCGCATTGTCGTTATCTACAATGCTCAAAGTGGCTGTATTTTGAGTCCCTAGCGTTGCACCGCCGGTGGGATTGGTCAAACTTAAATTAACCGTTTCGGTGGTTTCAACCAGATTGTCATCCACGATGGGAATCAAAACGATTTTGTCTGCGGTGTCCCCGTTGGCAAAATTGACGGTGATGGGAGCGTTGTTGTAATCCCCAGGCGCGATCGCAGTGCCGTTATTTAGGTTAACCGTGGCGGAAACCGCACCAGTGCTGCCACCCGTGCGGGTAACCGTCACTGCTAGTACTGGGGTGCCATTTTCCAGGGTGACGAACTGGGAGTTACTGAATTGAAGCGTGCCTGGATTGTCATTATCGACAATCGTCAGGGTAGCGGTACTTTGTGCCCCCAAGCTGACGCGGCTGGTGCCGGTGGGGTTGGTTAAACTCAGATTGACGGTTTCGTTACCTTCAATCAGGTTGTCATCCACGATGGGAATGTTGATAACCTGCGTTGTTTGTCCGGGATTAAAGGTGACTTGAATTGGGTTGTTGCTGTAGTCAGCAGGAGCAGTAGCAGTTCCATTGGCAAGGTTAACGGTAGCGGACACCGTTCCCAGGTTGCTGCCAGTCCGCGTCACCGTTACCTGGGCAATTGGCGTGCCATCTTCTCTAACGCTGAAGGTGGGGGAGCTAAATTGTAGGAAAACCCGATCTTCCGTTCCTGTATATTTAATTTGCTGCACCAGGTAGTCAGAACTATCGGTGAAGACAGTACCGCCGCTACCATTTGTACCCCGCGGAGTGTTAGCGGTTCCTTCCAGGTAGGATAGAGCAGTAAACCGCAGTTCGTTAAAGTCACCAAAAACCCTAAACTTGTAGTCACCCAAGCCAGTGTTGAGTTTATCGGCGGTGAACCTTACCCCGGAGGCGGTATTCAGAATTGAGGTCTGATTACCTGCGATGGTGTTTTCATCCAGGTAGCGAACGCCTGTAATCGGCACTAGAACGCCATTCTTGAATGCCTGGAGGAAACCTCGTTCTGTACCCGATTTCTCATCAACTATGGGAGCAAAGGTACTCAGGTCAATAAATGCGTTGCTAATAGATTGGTTATCTGCCCATTTGAACCGCAGAACTTGCGATTCCCCTGTATTGGGGTTGTGGTTAATTTCAGCCCGAATTTTGCTGGCGTCGTTATACCAGCCATCAAATGAATCGGCGACGCCGATACCCAAGACGCTGCCGAAGGTATCGTTACCCGGTTGATTGAGGTTAGTTAGAGCTAAGTTGCCGAGGTTCTGATTTGTAGCAGTTGAAAAATTTAACAGCGATAGATTCGCGCCTGCCCCATTGAAAGTTGAAGTGGTGGCGCCGGTGATATCGACACCTTGATTGTCAGCTGCTACCAGCCATTCATTTGTGAAATTGTTTAAGCCGGTAACATCGTTCGAGTAAGCTGTATTGCGACCTAAAGAACCAGAAATATTAGCCATCGTTTTTACCTGAGTAATTTTTGGTTGCAAATTTGAGGAACTTAAGCAAGCAAAAGCTTTGCTTTTCCAGTTCTCAATAAGCGAATTATTTTTACAGTCTTGTGCCCTGAAAATATTTCCAGGTAAGACTTGCATCTTTGACGGCTCGGATTTAGCTGGACAAAAGCAATGCTTTGAATAGCGGTTCCGATTTTAATCATCGAGATGCTATTCTGTTTTTTCTTAATCGCGAAGTTTCATCCGGAAACTTTGACCATAATTTTTGAAATTTAGTTGATTAACCGTAAAAACCATGAAATTGAATTACATCTAAGCAAACCTACTTGCAGTACGCGATCGCTTGTTTTCCCCTAGTCTGTAAAAATACGGTTACTCTTTTTAATTACGTGAAAATCACCAAGCAAAGCGAAACGCCAAAAAACCAATCTATAGGATATTCAATAGTAAATTTTATGATTGGGGCGATTTATCCTTGACATTAGAGCTAAATTATGCTCAGGTTAACCAATCTTATATTAGTTTGCTTAATGCTTTTTTTGATATAACTTTAATTTATGAAAAAAAGCGCGCGATCGCTCAGGCTGCCAATTGCCTCGAACGGGTGCTTGGTCGCTGCAACCACCCCAGAGCGCCATTATTGGGAAAATTCAATCTTGGCGATAAAATTTCACAATTTTTTAATCTAATTTTTGCTCAAATTTTGTATTAAATATAAATCATAATACTATATCCGTTTGTTACATTCCTTAATTTTTTCGGTTATAGGTCAACTTCCTCCTTTAGGAGGATGCGGTAATTCACCACATCAGTTTGGCATGAGCCATATACTCATTGTCCTATTGATATGGATAGGCGACCTATTGCCATTGGCTTGTCATCAGGTGCATGGGCGGCAGTGTGGCTAGAGTTGATCGAGGGAGATAAAAAATGCAGTTACAAGCCAACGATGTTTCAATTCTTACCAACGATATAATTTCGCTGGTCAAAAGTACAAGTGCCAAAAAAGCTTACCTGTTAGAACAAGCAATCAATTCCATTGATGAGCGATATGCCGAAGAAGTGATATCTACTTGTTTAGAAAAGCTCTTAACAGTAGATGATTCCTTGCAGCAAGTCTTTATCAATAAAATCTATGCTCACCCCAACAGAAAGCTGAAAAAAATTTTGGTTCAAGTTTTAATGAGAGAAGTGAATCAAGTTGCGGCATGATAATAGTTGATAGTTGATAGTTGATAGTTGATAGTTGATAGTTGATAGTTGATAGT
>CAYXCW010000029.1:24463-70135 GCA_964463555.1 uncultured bacterium | reverse complement strand
ATCAACTATCAACTATCAACTATCAACTATCAACTATCAACTATCAACTGTTAAACCTATCTAAAATTGCGCGCGATCGCTCCTTCTGGAATACTTTGGTTGGGTGCGGTGAGATTCTGTTCTGGGATAATTACCGAACCCGCAGCATCGGTGCGATAGAACCAGCGTTGCTTGCCACTCGCTACGGTTAAACGCCATCCAGGGACGGATGCGGGGGTACAGGATACACCAGAATCAGCTAAACCCAAACAGCGATCGCGCCAAGTTAACCGTTGAGCCTCGACAATATAAAATGCAGACATTGGCAACCCCGACTCTACGGACAAGTGCTGCAACACTGCATTAGTAACGGGTTCTGCTATGGTTGTAGTTGTTTCCGCAGACCTCAATGCCAAATCGTTAGATTTGGTAGGCAGCGTTGGTTTGACACCAAAGTATAAAATGCCAGTCAGTAACAAAGCTAATACAAAAGGACGGGGCTGCTTTTCTGTTTGACTTCTATTTGTTGTAGTTATATCAGTCGCGTTGATGTTTTCCATAGCTAGCCTCGCCAATGCATCGTTTCAGCTAAGAGGTTACCTGTTGTTTATTGATACAATCCGGTACTGACAATAACCGGAATTTTTTCTGATTGTTTACACAATGTAAGAATTTTGCAGCTCTCAAAAAGTTCCTGTATCCAGGAATAAGAGCCATTTATCTATGCCAGGAATGTGCTATCTAGCACTTGAGCGCAGGCTTGCCACCTGCCTGGGCAACTAGATCGGAGATATTTGCAATTAGAGCTTTGTTCTGGAAAGAATTTTTCTATCAGAACTGGCTCGGCGTTCCTAATTTACTAATTTGCTGCTTTAGTGGATATTTTTAAACGAGGAAAATACGGAATTTTCCTCGCTCCGGCTAATTACTCATTTATGCCCGGAGCAGAGGCAATTTATAGTTTTTATATTATCAAAGTAATATAAAAATAGTTTTGTCTTTGCCTTTTGTTTAAATTTCGTATATTTCTAGAGGCAAGCCGTCTGGGTCTGGGAAAAAAGTAAAGCGCTTGCCCGTAATTTCATCAATTCTTATAGTTTCTACCAAGACGCCATGAGCTTTTAAATCGGCTACGGCTCGCTCGATATCGGCAACGGCAAAGGATAAATGCCTCAAGCCGCAAGCTTCGGGGTTGTTGACTCTTTGGGGCGGATTGGGAAATGAAAACAGTTCAATTTGGTCATCGTCGCCAACTTTTAAGTCCAATTTATAAGAATTCCTTTCAGCCCTAAAAGTTTCTTGGATAATCGAAAACCCCAAAACTTCCACATAAAAGTGCTTAGATTTTTCATAATCAGAGCAAATAATAGCAACGTGGTGAATGCCTGTGGTTTGCATGGCAGGAAGCCTTATTTTTTCACGGGTTTGGGTTTTTGAGCCGGTTGTTGACCGGGGAGTGCGGGTAGACCTAATTGTTGCCAGAATTTGTCAAAACTGGCAGGTTGGATGGCTCGCCAAGCGAAGCCGCCTGCGATCGCTAACCCCAGTAAAGCTAACACGCTAGCGATCGCTCCAGATAAAGCACCCATACCGCCAGAATTACGCCTCGAACTCGATGCCGGTTTCCGCACCGCCGAAGCTGGGCCAGTCATGGGAGTAGAACTTGCGGCTGGAGGTTTTGGCGATGCGGGTTTGCTAGCTGTAGGGGCGCTGACTGGCGTCCCCGCCGCCTTCAGCGTCGCCCCCATCTGCTGGGTCACCGCCGGGGGTTTCTGTCCCGTGCGCGCCCACTGCAACAGCGCCGCCGGAGCAATGCCGCAGAGATTAGGACTTTGTAACGCGCCCAGCCTTTGTATTAGTTGCTGCACGGTGGACACCAAAACCACTAATTCTCCCCCATGTTCGCCAGACAAACCATAGGCACACTGGGCTACAGCCAAGGAAAGTCGAGCTTGTTTGCTCAAAGCTTGACCGGCGGGAGGCGTTAAAGCGGGATGGGAAGCATTCGCATTCGTCAATTGCCAGCCGCTATTGGGAAAAAAGCGGAGAAATTCTCTAGCAGTTTTTTCTAAATCCGGTTCTGGGGCGCGCCCAGAGAGAAATTCTATTTCCTCATAAACGACTTGGGGCAAGTAGCAAGAACCCACCCGCGAGTAATCTTGCCATTCGCGGGTGCTGCTTCCCATCAACGTACTGAGGTCTAAAACAATTAAAACTGGCGGGGTTGTAGTCATAAGCTTTACGATTTTAGATTTTAGATTTCAGATTTTAGATTTGGTAATGGGTAATGGGTAATGGGTAATTGGTCATGGTAAAAATTAAATACCAATTAGCAAATTTTAGATGGCGTAATAGGTAATGGGTAAAAGCAATTAGCAATTAGCAATTACCCATTACCACTAACCGTCAATCAGCCGCCAATACCGAGACGACCAGCTAATCCGGGGCTGAGGGGAATTAGCGTCACCAGCATCAAAAAGAGTGCCAACAAACCCAAGGCGGCGCGTGCGTCGTCGGGTTCTGTAATGTCGTTCAAACAGGGTCGTTCCAGATCCCGCTGTAGGAACACAATTACAATTGCCCAGTATAGGGCAAGGGCATTGGCTAGAGTGGCGATCGCTAACACAATTAACGTTGCCACTCCGGCACGGGAGGCAATTTTACGTCCGTAGATCGACTGCACAATTCGACCTCCGTCTAATTGCCCTGCTGGCATGACGTTGATCGCCGTAATCACCAATCCCAACCAACCAATCACCGTCAGCGGGTGAACGTCAACTATTGACTGCTGCAAGGCAGAACCTAAAACCACCCGCGCCAAAGTTCCCACTAAAATCGAGCCGGAGAAAAATTGCGTAGGTACTTGAAAGAAACTGCCTGGATGGGAAAGCGATAAACCAATCAGCAACATAGACAGGGAAACAATTCCACCTGCTGCGGGTCCCGCGAAGGCAATATCGAACAAAACGTTACGGTTAGGTAGCACCGACTCAAAGCGGGTGATAGCGCCAAACGAGCCAAGCTGCCAGGTAGGAATAAAGTAAGGTAAACTCAGGCGGATATTGTAACGCAATGCTAGCAGCCAATGCCCGATTTCGTGAGCTGCTAAAACGGCTAAAAAGCCAGCCGCAATCGGCAACACTTCTTGCCATCGAGCCAAGTTGTTAAAGAAATCGAACCCCATCAATATCCCTGCTGCCTCAAAACAGGTAGCGATCGTTGCCAGCATCAGTATAATGGCTAGGACTTTTTGCGGGATGGTTGAGGGTTTTGCAGTGCTGCGACTGGGTAAGACAATAAAAACCGGCTTTTCATCCTGATTTTCGACTAAAAATAGCTGATACTTATCCCCTAGTCGCTCGTTTAAAGCTGCTGACAACCTGGCGTGGACGGTTTGAGCTTCCCCCCGCAGGTTACCTTTAAAGATCGCTCCTTCCTGATAGGAAATCGTTTCCGTAGCAAAAAAGGTATCGATGCCGAATATTCCTTGAATGCTCTTTAGATCCTCATCCGGAATCGGCGGCACTTCTATTTTTAGCGGTATCTGAGGTAATTCTGCTGGTTCGCTCGATCTGTTTTCTAGCTGTGGGGCTGCTGCTTGAGGAATTTCGTTGCCATTCTCCACCGTTGAAGTTGGCTTTTGTGGCGGCGCATCCTTAGCTGCGGCGCGCAGTTGATTGCCCACGAAAATATACAACCCCGCTGAAGTCACCAGCAAAAACAGGATGCTAACTAGGTTGAGATAAACCCCGGCAGCGAATAATCCAAAGAACAACAGCCAGGGTGCCATTAGCACTACAGATTGTAGCCAAGCTAGAATTCCCAGCTTACCGAAAGGTTGAGCGCGATAAAATCCCCAACCTAATATACCAAAAGCCGCGAGTAATATCAGTAGAATTACAGAGGTTTCCGTTGCAGTAAACATTCCCTCACCTTCGCTCGACCAGTTAAATTTGCCCAACCGAGTCAGGGCATAACATCCTAACGTAGCAAATCTGGTGATGATGGTGGAAGCAGACCCGATCGGATTGGGGTTTCTTATCTCGGCGCGCGTCAGTCCTAAAAATTTTTTCCTGAAAGGATAGATTGCGATCCACAGAAAAAACCCAGTAGAATCAATATCGCTCCTCTCGACTCTACTGGGCATTGTTCCAAGCCTGGGGGGAATCCAGGTATTGGAAATCTGTTTTCAGTTGTACGCTGTGCTTTGATCGTTTGATTTGCTCAGCACAGCAACTAGAAATTTTTATTTTATCGCTATCTGCCGTCGCTGTGGAAGTTCCTTACTTCGCCGACCGTTTTGTTTCTTTTTTATTTGTTGTGTCTATACTGGCATATCGGCTGTCACCATGACCAGTGGTTTTACTGAATCTTCATCAAACAATCCCAGTCCAACCCATCATATCGCCCCATTAGCTCCGGAGAATTACTGAAATAGCCACCTTTGGCGCTTTTGGGTAAAATTACTTAAATGGAGCGGTTTTATGAAGTTTCGGTAAAGTTGGCGCAGCGTTGGCTAAACTCCAGCCCAAAAATTTGTCTTGACAAACAACATAGTGGTAAGATAGGAGATCGTGTCGAATTAAAGTCAGGATATGCCAAAGCTGAAAACTCGCAAATCGGCGGCAAAGCGCTTTAGAGCAACTGGCAGCGGCAAGATTGTCCGCCGTCACTCGTTCAAGAACCACATGCTAGAGCATAAAACTTCTACGCGCAAGCGCCGTCTATCCCAGATGGCAGTAGTAGACGAACGGGATGAAGAAAACGTGCGCTTGATGCTGCCTTATTTGTAAATCGGTAATGGGGAATTTTAGATTTGAGGTTTTAGATTGGAGATTTGAGTCAACAATCTAAAGTATGAGATCTGCTTTTCCCAATTACCAATTACTACCGACAACCGACAACTAACCACTAACGACAAACTATGACAAGGGTAAAACGCGGTAACGTTGCTCGCAAACGCCGCAAGAAGATTCTCAAACTGGCAAAAGGATTTCGCGGATCGCACTCGACGCTGTTTCGCACGGCTAACCAGCAGGTAATGAAGGCGCTGCGGAATGCTTATCGCGATCGCAAAAAACGCAAGCGCGACTTCCGCCGCCTTTGGATCGCTCGCATTAACGCTGCCGCGCACCAGCATGGCATGAGCTACAGCCAATTTATCGGCAAGCTCAAGAAAGTTAACGTCGAAATCAACCGCAAGATGCTAGCCCAAATGGCTATCCTCGATCCAGACAGCTTTACCAAAGTTGTGGAATTGGCAAATTCTGCTAAATGAAACTGAAAACGGACAATGCAGCAGATGTAACGGATAATTTTGCCGTGAGGACAGTCCTCTCATCAGTTACATCTGCGATTTTCCGTTGCGGGATGGTGGGTTTGGCTTTTTGTCTACTACCGATTACCTTTTCTGCCCGTGCAGCAGATCTCGAAGCAATTGGGCAGCGGGGCTATTTAATCGTTGCGGTGAAAGATAATTTGCGCCCGCTGGGTTTTCGAGACGATAAAGGCAACCTGCAAGGCTTAGAAATTGAGCTGGCGCAACGATTGGCGGCAGAATTGTTAGGCCGTGCAGATGCGGTAAGGTGGAAACCAGTAGCAAACCGCGATCGCTTAACCGTTGTCTTAGAAGGCAAAGCGGATCTCGCCATCGCCCGGGTAACGGCAACGCCAATGCGATCGCGCCTCGTCAGTTTCAGCATTCCTTACTATATGGATGGCATCGCTTTAGTTACTAAAGATACATCGGTGCAGCGCCTGGGGGATCTAGAACAACTTACCATTGCCGTATTAAATGGTTCGAGTACGATCGCTAAAGTGCGCTATGCCTTACCGAAAGCCCAGTTAGTGGGAGTAAATTCTTACCAAGCAGCGCAGAATTTATTAGAGTCGGGAGGCGCTGCCGCCTTTGCCGCCGATGCCAGCGTCCTCACCGGCTGGGTACAAGAATATCCCCAGTATCGATTGTTAGCAACATTGCTATCTGCCGAACCCCTGTGCGTCGTCATGCCCAAAGGAGTGCAGTACGATGACTTGCGGCGACGGGTGAATGATGCGATCGCTCGTTTCCAGGCAGAAGGTTGGCTACAGCAACGGGCGATCTATTGGGGCCTACCTTGGGATAATTTAAAAGAGAGTTACCGATCTCTGACTCGTAACCAAACTAAAAATTTACCAGAACAAATGGGTTTAAAGCCTCCCCCCTTTAATAGGGAAAGGAAAAATTAATTTGCATCGCTGACAATCCGCTCTTAGAAACCGGGTTTCTTCTGCGCTCTTTCGTTTCATCAAGAATTTTTCACACAAACCCGGTTTCTTTCCGTAACTGTCAACTGTCAACTGTCAACTGTCAACTGTTGAAATCTGCCGGATAGAAAAATCTATGGAAAACCAACTTCCTCTTGTTTATCTTTCGATCTTGCTGGTGTTACTCTCTGGAACCGCTTGGCTAATTTTTCGCCAGATTCTCAAAACTCGCAAAGTTGAAAGTAGCTTCTCGCGGCTGCAAAATAAGCTGAAAAACGAGAAAGGAACCCCGGAAGAGTATTACGAACTCGGCAGCATTTATTTGGATAAAAAACTATTCGTGCAGTCGGTTAACTTGTTCCAAAAAGCGCTCAAAGAGATAGAAGGCGAAGCCAATGAAAATATTGCTCTGATTTACAATGGCTTGGGTTTTTCCTACTTTGCCCAAGAACAGTACGACATAGCAATTCGCAACTACAAAGAAGCATTGAAACTTTGGCCTGAATATGTGACAGCGCTTAACAATCTCGGTCATGCCTACGAGCGGAAAAAATTAACCGCTCAAGCATTACAAGCTTATGAAGAAGCGTTGAAATACGAGCCGAACAATCAAACAGCCAAACGCCGTGCAGAGTCTTTGCGTAAGCGGTTTGTTACTACATAAAAGTGCTAATTGCTAATTGCTAATTGCTCATGGAAATATGTCAATTCTGTACCATTAGCCAATTAGCTATTAGCAGCCTTAAAAAGGTAATTAGCAACTTAGTTTACTGAGGAATAGGGTGGGCAGCAATGCCCGCCCTATTTTTTACAGTGGTTTTCAATAGGGTGCGACGCAACATTGTCGTAGGGGCACGGCATCAGTAACTTTTGGCCCTAGTTCAAAGATTTTAGGATGCCGTGCCTCTACCCCCATTGATCTGGCTGAAAATGGCTATATAGCAGTTTGTGATTTTATAGAATACGCTTTATTTTGCTTGACTTAATAGTCCTTGTCTTGCGGAATTTGTTTGTGTAGCGGCACCCTTAAGGGTGCCGCTACACAAACAAAGCCACAAGGGCTGTATTTCACGAATTTGCAAACCGCTATATAGCGAATTGCAGTCGGATGAGTTATCACAGCGGCGTGCAAGCACTCTTAAAGGTGCGCGCTTGACAAACGAGCGCGAAAATGCTTTACCTCACTCATTTGCAATCTACTGTAAGTGTCTTTAATTCGTTGCTAACACACATAATATAAATTAGCAAAAACAGATTCTGATTTTGATAGCATTCGTCACGAGGAAAGGTTTCAAATGTTAATTCATCAGTAGGGTGTTGACTACTGACAGATCAACTAATTATATCGAGTTCCTTCGTATCAGACTTGTATGGTTAATGGTGTTGTAGGGGCGGGTTTTACCAGATACCTTTGATTGGAAGCGAATTGTGTTGATAAACCCGCCCCCGCGCGATGCTGGTTATAAAACCGATCCCCCCAAACCCCCCTTGCCAAGGGGGGCTTAAGCTAGTTTAAAGCATCGCAGCTAAAGTTCTGAATCCAACAATGCCATCTGGCCTCATGCCTCTGGCACGCTGAAACGCCATTACCGCTTCACGGGTACGTGGCCCAAAAATACCATTTACTTCTCCTTTGAAAAAGCCGTGTTTCTTTAAGTACATTTGCACTTTGCGAACGGTTTCTCCTCGACTACCCAATCTGAGGACACCGCTGTTATTGGGGCGCGTAGTGCGATTAGAATTTGTTGCTCTTGGGCGAGGGGAAGTGTTAGATCTTCTTGCTGGTTCGCGACGTGTTGGAGATGCTTCGGGTGTTGGGGAAGAACTTGTTTGAGCGTTTGCAGGCACACTACCCATAACTAACCCAGTTGCGGAAATAGCTGCAACCAGTCCACGGGTTAAAGCACTTGGCTTAAACAGTTTAGCAATCACTATCCACGCTCCTTAAAAAAATTGAAGAATTCAACTGTTTTTTAGCTAAAGCTGATATATGGAAACCACTTCTTCAGCCTTGCTGGCGTCATCTTAGTGACTCATTATCACCGATTTGTGTATCTGCTGTATTTGTGGGGCAAATTTTTTTTCAACTTGCGATCGCTGCTAATTTTTCCTCGGCTATATTGTAAAAAAATCTAACAATTCTGACAAAATATTTGAGATGCGATCGCTCTTGCTCGCATAGTTTCCCATAAAGCGATCGCTTTCCCACTCCGTCCCTATGGTAACCAAGGATACTGGCGAAAATCGGGCTTTCGTTTTTCCAAAAATGCCTGTTTTCCCTCTGCGCCTTCTTCGGTCATGTAATACAGCAAAGTCGCATTTCCAGCTAATTCTTGCAAACCTGCTTGTCCGTCGCAATCGGCGTTAAAAGCGGCTTTTAAACAGCGAATGGCAATCGGGCTTTTTTCTAATATTTCCCTTGCCCATTGAATCCCTTCTGCTTCTAACTTTTCTACGGGAACGATGCAATTAACCAATCCCATATCTAGGGCTTGTTGGGCATTATATTGACGGCACAAATACCAGATTTCTCGCGCTTTTTTTTGACCGACTATTCTGGCTAAATAACTAGCACCAAATCCGCCATCAAAGCTGCCAACTTTCGGGCCAGTTTGACCGAAAATAGCATTATCAGCCGCGATGGTTAAATCGCAGAGGATGTGCAACACGTGTCCGCCGCCGATGGCATACCCAGCTACCAAAGCAATTACAACTTTGGGCATCGAGCGAATCAGGCGTTGTAAATCTAACACGTTGAGGCGGGGGACGCCATCATCGCCCACATAACCTGCGTTTCCGCGCACGCTTTGATCCCCGCCTGCACAGAAGGCATATTTCCCATCTGTATGCGGGCCAGCACCTGTAAAAAGTACTACACCAATCCTGTTATCTTCGCGGGCATTGGCAAAAGCATCGTAGAGTTCAAAGACAGTTTTGGGGCGAAAAGCATTGCGTTTGTGAGGACGGTTAATCGTAATTTTGGCGATGCCGTCCGTTTTGTGGTAAAGGATATCTTCGTAGGTTTTGGCGACTTGCCATTCAATTTGCATAGATGGGGGTTTTGAGGTCAAATGTCTTCCAGTATCCACTCGGAAGCGCGATCGCCCAAATCGATGGGAAAGCTAACCGCCTTGCCCAAGCGCGGGCGATCGCGCGTCTGTTCAATATATTTTTGCACTTGAGCTGTCGCTCCCAACGCCACAAGATAACTAGCGATCGTATCGAGATGCGCCATATATTCTGCCTCGCTCAGCGGAAAAGACGCTTGTTCGAGATATTTCCACATTACCTGGACAAATATCTTGCCCTGAGTACGCCGCAGCTGCATATCATAAGAGCGTCCCCATTTGGAAAGCAACAACTGGTGTAAATCAGATCCGGTCATAGTCCTATTCAAGTAGAAGTAACTTCTTCCCCATCTTCCCCATCTTCATCATCTTCCGCATCTGCTCCTTGCAAACCGCTGTAGATCTTATTTGATGCGATATCCCTGTAATTTATGAGCGGGGTGTCAAAAAATGTAATAATACGCTGGAGCTAGTAGTACGGTTGGCTTGACCGAAACTTAACGCCTGTGGACAAGAAGGAGCCGACTCCCTTGGTTGAAGCAGGAAGCAGACCCTCTAGAAATTATTTCTAGTTGAATGGTAAACTTTAACTAAGTTTAGCCAAGTTCTGTAGAGCAGAAAGCTGTAACAGTTCGTTCAAGAGATTGTTGCAACTGGCCTGCTAGGGCATATTTTAGGTTGACTTCGGCAGGTTAAAGGAATTCTGGGACTCACCCCAGAGTAGTTGACAAAAATACACATTTAAGCGCAGGTTATGGCTCAACTTTCAGGATCGGCGGATGTACCCGATATGGGGCGTCGCCAGTTTATGAACCTTTTGACGTTTGGTACGATTACAGGAACAGCTCTGGGTGGGCTTTATCCAGTTGTTAAGTACTTTATTCCTCCAGCAAGTGGCGGTGCTGGGGGTGGGGTAACCGCCAAAGACGCTTTGGGCAACGATGTCATAGCCAGCGAGTTTGTGGCTAACCGCAATACAGGCGATCGCGCCCTTGCCCAAGGTCTAAAAGGCGACCCCACCTACGTTGTCGTAGGTGAAGATAAAACCATTTCCGACTACGGTATCAACGCAGTCTGCACCCACTTAGGCTGCGTCGTACCTTGGAATATTGCCGAAAACAAGTTTAAGTGTCCTTGTCACGGTTCGCAGTATGATAGCACCGGCAAGGTGGTACGCGGTCCTGCACCGTTATCCTTGGCACTGGTTCACGCCAATGTGGAAGACGACAAGGTTGTCTTTACACCTTGGACAGAAACCGACTTCCGTACCGGAGAAGAACCCTGGTGGGCGTAAAATTGCTAATGGGTAATAGGTAATAGGTAATAGGCAACAGATAACCAATTACCAATTACCAATCACCAATTACCAATAGCTATTGATTTGACGGTGTTCACTGGAATTGTTGTTATTTGCAGATGAAAAAAGCTTGTTTATCGGCGATATTACAGAGTAGCAAGCGGGTAATTTCTAGAACTTTGCTGCTTGCGATCGCCACAGTCGGAATCTTCTTCGTCAGCGGTTTATCCCTCTCCCAACCCGCTGCTGCCTATCCTTTCTGGGCGCAGCAAACTGCCCCTGAAACCCCCCGCGAACCCACGGGACGCATCGTTTGTGCCAACTGTCACCTGGCTGCCAAACCCGCCGATGTTGAACTTCCTCAAGCGGTTCTCCCCGATACGGTATTTGAAGCGGTAGTAAAAATTCCCTACGACACCAACGCGCAACAAGTATTGGGCGATGGTTCTAAAGGCGGCTTAAACGTCGGTGCGGTTTTAATGTTGCCCGAAGGTTTCAAAATTGCCCCGGAAGATCGCATTCCGGAGGAAATGAAAGAAAAGACTGAGGGACTCTATTACCAAACCTACAAGGAAGGACAAGATAACGTGATTATTGTTGGTCCCTTACCGGGCGAACAATATCAAGAAATTGTCTTCCCCGTTCTTTCTCCCAACCCCGCAACTGATAAAAATATCCACTTCGGTAAGTATCCCGTTCACTTGGGTGCAAACCGCGGTCGCGGTCAAGTTTATCCCACCGGCGAGAAAACCAACAATAACCCTTTCAACGCCTCTGCTGCTGGTACCGTTACTGGAATTACCAAAGGTGAAGATGGCGGCTACCAAGTAACGATCAAAACCGATAGCGGCGAAGTGGTTGAAACCATTCCCGCAGGTCCAGAATTGATCGTTTCTGAAGGACAATCAGTAACTGCTGGCGAACTTTTGACCAACAACCCCAACGTGGGTGGTTTTGGTCAAGATGATGGCGAAATTGTTCTGCAAAGCGCTACTCGGATTCAATGGCTGATGGCATTTATTGCAGCGATTATGTTAGCCCAAGTGCTGTTAGTACTGAAGAAGAAACAAGTCGAAAAAGTCCAGGCTGCCGAAATGAATTTCTAAGTCTGGTTTTAAACCAAACACTAGAAACCCGGTTTCTTAAAGAAACCGGGTTTCTTGCTACCACTAGAAACCCGGTTTCTCTAAGAAACCGGGTTTCTTGCTACGATCTTCGATTGCCAAACCAAAATTTTTCATAGAAATTCGGTTTCTTTGGGTAATACCAAATCCGCTTTGATCGCCCCTTTTATGCCGAACGACTCGCATTCGCGGCTACACAAACAGAGCAACGCCTTTGCGGGCTATAAAATAAAGCCCGCCTATGCCAAGGGCACGCTGCGCGATCGCGGGCTATAAAATAAAGGGGGTTTAGAACCCGGATTTGGTATAGTATCATGTCCGTTGAGTTGCCCATAATAAAAAAACATCACTCTGTTGTTGCGTAGGGAAACGGCATCAGAGATATCTCGCACAAACAGATAACTTTGATCGTGCCGTGTCCCGGCTGATGATTATGGGTAATCGACTGGACGTAATATAAGTCCTGTTATGCAAAAACGTTACCAGAAAGCCCTTTTATTCCAACTACTGAGTAGGTTTTAAATTCAGTAGTTTTTCCCTTGAAACCCTGTTTTCTTTGTGGTTAGACTGGAGCCTGGTATTTTTTATGACTTAAAGGGTGTCATCCTGCTAGAGTTGTGCCAATATGGCTGTTATCTTATGTCTTTGGGAGGATGTCTCGTAGGCAACATCGTGCATTACTTCCCAGAACACTAAACACCAACCTTGCCTTAAAACCGAGAAACAGAGATCAAAACACCGTGAAAACAGCTTTAACCGCTATTACCGTTAGCTTAAGCTTGCTTGCAGCAGTCAGCCCCAGCGAGGCAGCAACCGTCACCCTTTACAATGGTACTGGCTTGCCTGAAACTCAAAGTCCTATCTGGCTTGTTCCAGGCGCACTTAATTCATCAGGAGCGATAGTTGCACCTAATCGCGCACCTGTTGCAGGTGGGGTTATAGTGAATACCAACCCTGCTAATCCACAGACTGAGTATTCAGGCTATAGCAATTACAACCCATTATCGGGCAATTTCTTTAACGCCTCATTTCCCACACTCGACCGGAACCTTGGCTATAGTATCTCTTTTAATGTCGCGCTCAACTCTTCAACTAATACTACTGCGAATCGGTCTGCTTTCAGCGTCACCGTCACCAGCAGCGACGGTTTATCGGGAATTGAAATCGGTTTCGAGCCAGGTTCTATAATTGGTCGGAATGCTGATTTTACCCCCGGAGAAACTGCAAGTTTTAATACCAGCGCGCCTAGCACCTATACACTGGCGGTTCAAGGCAGTAATTACACGCTTTCCAGTGGCTCTCAAATCATTAGCGGTGCGCTGCGTACTTACAGCTTCGATCCCCAAGCTAGCAATCCACCTTTAGGAAATTTTAATCCCTATAGAGTCGGAAATTTTCTATTTTTTGGCGATAATACCGGACAAGAATCTGGCACTTTTACTCTGGGTGCTGTTTCTGTCACTACTAATACCGCTAATGCTGCGGTTCCTTTTGATTTCAATCCGACATTTGGTTTAGTAATCCTGGGTGCATGGACTGCATTTCGTCATTTAAAAACTAAACAGAAATGAGAAGCTTTTTTGCACCCGTTCAAAATTTCCAAGGCGCAAAATTTTGGTTGTTGGTTCTAGCAGGAGGGTTAATTGCCCTCCACCTTCATTCCAGTTGGGAAGCGAAACTTGCTAACTTAATCGTCACCAGCGTTTTGTTTATTGGTGCGATCGCATTCAAATTAAAGCACAAATACAGCACTTTAAACTTAGAAAGCAATTTGTTTTCTAAAATTATTGGTGCCACGCTAGTTGCTCTTGTCTTCCTCAATCAGGCATTCTTACCCAATTACGACTTTTTAATTCGGCTTTTACCTTTTATTTCAGGCTTAGGTTTGGCGCTAATAGCATCCGGAATTAAAGGATTAAAGCAATATTGGCAGGAACTGATATTGCTTTTGGTTTTAGCAGTTCCTCTAGAATTGCTAATCGATCCGGTTAATCAGATTTTTCATATTACCAAAATCCTGGCTAAGATTTCAACTTTCATCCTCTGGTACGTAGGATTTCAAGTTACTCGTCAAGCAGATTTAATTATTTTACCAGAAAGAGCAACTTGGGTAGGGCCAAATTGTTCTGGTGTTTTAACGATGCTTTGGATGCTGCAATTGGGAATTCTTTTTTTAACCATCTACCCCACCAACTGGGTAAAAAAAGTATTAGTTCCCATAGTTGCCATTCTAATTGTATTTGGTGTTAATAGCATAAGGATCGCGATTATGGCACTTTTAGCCGCTTACAATTATCCAGCTTTTGAATACTGGCATTCCGATAATGCTCAGATATTTTCTACCATTCCTTTAATGCTTTTTTGGTGGTTTTGTCAATCTCTAAAAGGGAAATAGGTAATTGGTAATAGGTAATGGGTAATTGGTAATTATTTTCCTATTACCTATTACCCATTCCCCATTACCAAAATTATCGATCTACAATGGCAAGGAGCTAACCAAGTGAAAGCGATCGCTCATGAACTTGCTCACATATTCTCTCCATCTCCTTGGCTCTGGTGCTAATGCATACATCCTGGCTCGGCAATTACGCGACCCTCTAACCCGGCCTAACATATTAGCGGGTTTCCAACTCGCCGAATCGGGTTCGGTTCCGTTCCTGGAAACGCTCAGAGATCGAGCCGCAAACGAAGGCGATACCTGGCTTGCGGATAAACTAACGATTCACGCATCTGATGAAAAGCGTCATGGGTTAATTTTCGCCCACGGACTCAAGCGATTGAACAAGCGCGTTATAGATTTCAAACAGGTATCAGAAAATACCACGGAAGCGAAACCAAAGGAACGCGATCGCAGTCCCTTCTTTGCAGCGTACTTTGACGGCTACCCCCCCGAAAGCTTAAAACCCCAAAACATGGACTGGGTAGTCTTTTTAGGTAGCACCTACATTTTAGAACTCGATGCCAGCAAAGATTTTGCCCGCATGGCAAAGGTGTTACCAGAAGACGATCCCAACAGCAAAAACCTCAAACAAGGCATTTTGAGTATCGCTAACGATGAAACCCGTCACGCTGCTTATCTTTACGAAGCACTTCAGCGGCGTCTTTCCGATAGTGCGGCGGCGGCGGTAGTCGAAGAATGGCGACAGCGCAAAGTTAACGCTTTGATAGCGATGGCGAGTAATTTGTTCCAAAAAGGTGGAAAAATCCCCTCAATGGTACAAGAAGGCGCACCAACAGATCTTCCCGATGTTGATGTAGCTCAATCTAAGTTAGTTGTTGCTTAGTTTATTAGCGTTGAAATAGCCCTGAAATAGCCCTGAAATAGCCCTGAAATAAATTTCAGGCTAAAAGCTAAAGTCAGTTAAAACTGACTAAAATAGCAAGCAGAGCTTTTTTGGCTTAGACCTTAAATATTACAACCCGTTTTAACGGGTTTTAGCTTTGAGCTTGAAATTTATTTCAAGGCTGATTTCAAGGCTGATTTCAAAACTCATTTCAAGACGCATCTCAAGGCGTACAATAACCACTAAAAGCTAAAACCGTTGACGATTAAACGCCGTAAATTGATCAAAACCTTGGGAGTAGCAGCAATTGCATCCCAATTACCGATATCGGCTGCACTTGCATCTCGCAGCAGCATAAAACCACCGCGGCTAAAACCCGGAGATACGATAGGAATAATCGCCCCTGCGGGTATTGTAGAACCAGAAAGCATCGAACCAATAACGCAAAAATTGGCAACTTTAGAATTAAAAGTAAAATTAGGAAACCACCTGCTAGATCGGTATGGTTATTTAGCAGGAAAAGATCGCGATCGCGCCGCCGATATCAACGCCATGTTTGCCGATAAATCCGTGCAAGCAATCCTAGCAATGCGAGGCGGTTGGGGATGCAATCGCATATTACCATTATTAGATTACACGCTCATCCGCCACCATCCGAAAATTATCATGGGTTTGAGCGATATCACCGCTTTACTATTAGCAATTTACGCCAAAACCAATCTCATTACTTTTCACAGCCTCACCGGAACTTCGAGTTGGAATGAATTTTCCGTAGATTATCTGCGGCGTATTTTATTCAACGGCGAAGCAGTCACAATGCAAAATCCTACCAACACCGATTTGCGCGTGGAAACAATTAGAGGCGGAAAAGCCAGGGGAAAATTAATCGGGGGTAATTTATCCGTCTTAGCCGCAATGGCCGGATCTTCTTACCTGCCAAAATGGCAGCATAACATCTTATTTTTAGAAGATATTAGAGAAGAAGTGTACCGGGTAGACCGAATGCTAACACAGTTACAACTAGCAGGAATATTGCCCCAAATATCCGGTTTTGTGTTTGGAAATTGCCGACAATGCGATCCAGAAGAACCGGATAAATCCCTCACCTTAATGCAAGTATTGCAAGATCGCATCTCCCCATTAGGAATCCCAGCCTGGTATGGTTCTATGATCGGTCATATCCCAGATAAATTTACCTTGCCAATTGGTGCCCAAGTTGAAATTGATGCCACAGCCGGTACAATTAAAATGTTAGAAGCGGCTGTAAAATACGAATAGACATTAACAAACCCTGGGATCGACCGATCGGATGAATCAACTGGGCGATGGGCGATCGCATAACCTTGATCTACTCTGATATTAGTAAATCACCATAGCAATTGCTAATAGGTAATAGGTAACTGGGAATTGCAGATTAAACATTTATAAATGGCAGATTCGCCGCACAAATTGCAAAATCCTTACCATACCCTCTCACCCCGCGCTAAAATAACCTATCTACTCCTCTCTGCGCCCTCTGCGTCTGGAGCGGTTCAAAAAAAAATCACATTTATTCAGACAACCAATGCTACCAGTATTACCAGAAATAATTGATGGACTGCCCAACATTTCCGGATGGGAAACACAAGTGCAATCCGTCGTGCAACAAAACCATCCAGTATATTTACCGAAAACAAATCTGAGATTAAACGAAATCAGGGCAGCATTTGCGATCGCACTGCACATGCACCAGCCTACCATCCCCGCCGGAAAGAACGGCGAACTAATTAGCAACCTGCAATACATGTTTGAACATCCCCAGGAAGGAGACAACCATAACGCAGGCGCATTTGCTTGGTGTTACAGTCGCATGGCAGACTTTATCCCCGAATTAGTAGCGCAAGGATGCAACCCCCGCATCATGCTAGATTATTCCGGCAATCTTTTGTGGGGACTTAGACAAATGGGGCGCGGGGATATCCTAGAAAACCTCAAACGCATTACCTGCGACCCTACCTACCAACCCTATGTAGAATGGCTAGGGACAATGTGGAGTCACTCGGTAGTTCCTTCCACTCCCATCCCCGATATTAAACTGCACATTCAAGCATGGCAACATCATTTTGCTGCCATATTTGGTTGGGAAGCATTAGCGCGAGTCAAAGGATTTTCACCCCCAGAAATGCACCTTCCCAACCATCCCGATACCTTATATGCCTTTGTTAAAGCACTGAAAGAATGCGGTTATCGCTGGGTAATGGTGCAAGAACACTCAGTCGAAACCATCGAAGGCTTACCCCTAGCTGAAAAATATTTACCCCATCGTTTAATTGCCCGCAACTCCCACGGCGAAACCGAGAGTATTACCGCATTAATTAAAACCCAAGGTTCCGATACAAAATTAGTCGGGCAAATGCAACCTTATTACGAAGCGAAAAACTATTCTCCCAAACAATTGGGTAACGTATTAGTGCCGCCACTCGTTACTCAAATCGGCGATGGGGAAAATGGTGGGGTGATGATGAATGAATTTCCCAACGCCTTTAAACAAGCTTGGCACCAAATGACACCAGACGTTGTGGGAATGACGGGAACCGAATATTTAGAACTAATCGAAGCGGCAGGTTGTAACAGAGATGATTATCCTGCTTGTCAAGCAATTCAGCAACACTTAATTTGGCAGCGAGTTGGAACAGAAAACTGTACCCCCGATGCGGTAGAGAATGCGATCGCGCAATTAAAACAAACCGATCCCCATTTTCACATGGATGGAGCGTCTTGGACAAATCACTTGAGTTGGGTAAAAGGATATGAAAATGTTTTAACTCCCATCAATCAACTCAGCGCTTTATTCCACGAAAACAGGAATAATCAGTCTCGCGAAGCACTGCTTTACAATCTGTTGCTGCAAACCAGTTGCTTTCGTTACTGGGGACAAGGCGTTTGGACTGACTATGCCCGCGAGATCTATCGGCGAGGGGCGACACCCCCTGTGACCGCTGGTTGATTTTTGTCCGGATTTTCCCCGATTTCTATCGTATAAGCGATCCCAAAGATCGGTAATCACCCGGATGTGCGATCCCCAAAGAGGTGAGATTATTTGATCCCAATATCCCTAAAAGGATGGGATCGCTAAAACTAGCGATCGAGATCACCACCAAAACATGATGCGATCGCCACCAAAGCCACCATTTTAGATCAAACTCGATAATAACGATTGTGGAGGGGCCAACTAACGACCCAATAAAAATATGGAAACGATTAAAATGAACCGATTAATCAGCTTTTTACAAGAAGACTTAGCTGTACCCAATACATCTATATCCCTAGCGATGCGACAAAGGGAAAATTCTACCAGCACCTTACCGATAATTCTGTGGCAGTACGGACTGATTACCTTGTCCCAGCTAGACCGGATATTTGATTGGTTAGAAACAGCATAAGATGGTTAACTGCACAACTCACCCTCGATGAAACCGGGTTTGTTTAGATAAATAACAAACCCGGTTTCTGATTTTAAGGATCGATCAAGAGAAACCGGGTTTCTTGGTAAATCTCTGGTTGCTAAACTCACATCTTGCACCTTGGCTAAACCTTAGTTTCTGGCAAATAGCTCAGCTTGGAAGCCTAGATTTTTCGTCAAGAAACCCGGTTTTTGAAGGCTTGTTGATAGTGGTGCAAGATCTGAGTAAACCAACTATTTTTCGTAGAAACCCGGTTTCTGATTTTAAGGATCAATCCCCAGTAATCGACAATCCATCAACCCAAATTCGCGGACACACGCCCCCTGGAGTCACCTTTTCCTCCTTCTCCACATACACAATCGACTTCAGAACGGTTAAAAAGTCACCCGCCACCGTCGCCGAATCAATACTCGTCCACTTACCGTTACTTACCATCCACCCATCAAAGGGTAAAGAGAACGAACCTTGCAAAGCTTTCACCCCGGCATGGAGTGCTTGCAAATCATCGATGTAAATAATATTTTCAGCCGTATCAAGACTGTACTCCCGTTCCGCCCCAACGCCAGGAAACACGTGATAAAAGTGCGATCCAACCGTCACTTTCGATCCCATATTTGCATGTCCGGTGGGCTGAGCATTCAACCGTTTTGCCGTCCCCGAACTATGGAGAAAACCCGTTAAAATCCCATTTTCAACCAAAGAAACTCGGCGAGTAGGCGTGCCTTCCCCATCAAAAGTTTCCGCCGCAATATTCCCAGAATGCAAAGCATCATCGTACAAAGAAAGGAGCGGCGAAGCAATTTCATTTCCTAAAGATTCTGGAGTCGAAAGGCTTTGCTTATCCAGAATACTTTGGGCGTTGAACAAATTAGAAAAAGCGCCCAACAAATCTAAAAACGCTTCTGGCGAGAACACCACGCAATACTTACCCGACTTGACTTTTTCATAATTCAAGTGCGAGATTGTTTTCTCCGCCGCTTCCTTGAGACAGCCATCAATATCTAACATATCGACGCTGCGGTTAATTCTCATAGCACCAGCACTGCGAGGTTTTCTGCCTTCCTCCTCAGTTTTGCTGTAAAGATAGATCGAAGCATAGGAGCGAGATTCGTTTCGCAGCGCGCCTTCGCTGTTGAGATAAAACTTGTCAATATCCCGCTGCGCCATGCCGTTATAAGGTACGCCTTTAATCGCCGGATGCGCTTCCAGTAGTTGTTTTTCAACTTCAATTAAACTGGAGATTAAGTTAGAAACTGGCGCTTGAGTTGCTTTCTCATTGGGGATATCGGCAACCGGAGCAAAAGCTTCTGGACTAAAATCGGGTACGTGTTCCTTAGCACCAAAAAAGCTGGCTTCGTAGGCAGTTTTTAAAGCTAATTCCAGTCCATTAGCATCGACATCTGTGGTGCTGGTGATGCCTACAGTATTATGTTCGTTCCAAACACGAACCGTCACCCCAGAGCGCTGGGAAGCCTTAACTTGCTTGGGTTCCCCTCGATCTACTTGCACGCTAGTTTCATCTACACTCGATCCATAAATATCGAACTTCTTGATACC
This sequence comes from uncultured bacterium, assembly GCA_964463555.1. Classification (GTDB taxonomy): domain Bacteria; phylum Cyanobacteriota; class Cyanobacteriia; order Cyanobacteriales; family Aerosakkonemataceae; genus Microseira. The sequence goes on along the minus strand of CAYXCW010000029.1, from coordinate 50,137 downwards.
GAGTTGCGCGGCTTTTTCCTTGGCGTAAGATGCTATTTCGTTGATACTCGACATAAATTTTGCTAATTGCTAATTGCTAATTGCTAATGGGTAATTGGTAATAGAGAAGAAAATACCCATTACCTATTACCTATTACCTATTACCTATTACCTATTACCTGCCACCTACGGTGATTGAATCAACCTTGATGTGGGGCTGTCCAACAGTTGTGTAAATACTGCCGCTGACAGAACCGCAGAAACCGGGGGCGAGGGATAAATCTTGAGAACACATCGAAATCTTATTCATGATTTCGGTGGCTTCGCCGATGAGAATGGCTCCTTTTAACGGTTTGGTAATCTTGCCATTTTCAATCAGATAAGCTTCATCGACTCCGAAGTTAAATTGCCCTGTAGCGCCTACGCTACCGCCGCCCATCTTTTTGCAGTAAATTCCTTTATCGACGGAGGCAAATATTTCTTCCAGGGTATAGTCTCCGGGAGCGATGTAAGTATTCCGCATCCGCGATGCGGCTGCAAAGGTATAATTTTGACGGCGTCCGCTGCCGGTTCTGGGATGTCCGGTACGCAAGGAGCCTGCCCGATCTGCTAGGAAGTTTTTCAGCACGCCTTTTTCAATCAATAAAGTGCGTTGAGTTGGCATTCCTTCATCGTCCATATCGACGGTGCCGAAAGCGTTTTCCGAGCGGCCTTCGTCCCAAGCGGTTAAACTTTCGTGGGCAATCTTTTCGCCTTTTTTATCGGCAAAGGGAGTCGTCTTGCGTTCAATTTGAGTTGTTTCTAACAAGTGTCCGCAAGCTTCGTGGAAAATTACTCCGCCAAAGTGATTCGCCATGATAATCGGGTAAGTTCCCGATTCGACGTAGTCGGCGTAGAGCATTTTTCCGGCTGATTCTGATACGTTTTCCGCAGCGGTTTCGTAATTCCAATTTCTCAAGAAATTGGCATCGCTAGTAGTACCAGCACGTTCGGCGATGGAAGAACGATTTGCTCCATCGGCGCACAGCAAGTTAAATCCTACCGATTGAGTTAGGCGGATATCGCGGGCGAAAGTGCCATCGCTGGTGGCGACTAACACTTCTTGCCAATCTCTAAAATAGGTGGCGCGTCGGGATTGCACGTGGGAGGCTGTTTGCTTCAGTTTGTCATTGGCGGCGAGGAGAATTTCTCCCATTTCTCGCATCGAACTGCATGAGGCTAGCCAAGTATCTTTTCCTTTTTTGGTGGCGTAGTCGCGCAACAGTTCCAGGTTAATTTCTGGGATGTAGGCTTTGGGGGCGGGGAGTTGCAATCCTAGAATCGAAAGACCTTTTTCTAAGGCTGATTTTAATCCAGAAAATGATAAATCGTTGGTGCTGACGTAGCAATCTGCTTGTCCGCGAAACACGCGCACCCCGGCGCCTGTAGTCAGGCGGGGGGAGATGCTGGTAATGGCGTCGTCTTCTGCGAGGCAGCTGATATAGTTGACGCGCTCTAGGAAAAATTCGATCAAGTCTGCACCGGCGGCACGCCCCAATCCCAGCAGGGTAGCTAAGGGAGCTTCCCAAGTTTCATCGAAGCGCGCGGGTGTAGGGCTATATTGCAGCGTCGGCAGTTGCTGAGACAGAAGGAGTGTACTCGAATAGGTAGAGAGCGTCATCGGCGGGCGTCCTTGCTCTTGGGTTGATTGACTTTTCTCACGTTTATATAGTTTAACAAATCATTAAAGCCGTGCCGGATAATGACTTGACAGCCTAAGCTATGATCTGGGCAAATTAGGGATTGGTGGTTAAAGTAGCGATCGCTCCCTAAGTTTCCCTTTACCCAATCAGTGCATCTTCACGCCAACAAACCGCTAAAACTCTCCTAAATTAGAGATATCTTTACCAAAACCAAACTGCCCGTTACAGCGTGCTACCTCCAGAACTATTCAACCAACCATTTTTGGTAATCCAAATCTCAAACGGTTATTGCTGTCTACCGTTAGTAGGCAGCACTAGCTGGTCAATTGGACGCAGTGGGGATAACCATTTGGTGTTACCAGATCGATTAATTTCCCGCCATCATGCAGTATTACAGGGTAACGAGGAAGGCGGATTTTATCTGCTCGATTTAATAAGCACAAATGGTTCGTTTGTCAATGGGTACAGGGCGATCGTTCCGGTACGGTTACGGCATGGCGATCGCATAAAATTGGGCAATACTAATCTAGCTTTCTGCTGTCTCAGTACAAACCTAGTGCTAGATGAAACATCGACCCAGGTTACTAGCAATTTGCCAACAGCGACGCGGTTAGTTTGGCGTCTAGCTTCGGTCATGGCAATCGAGATTCGCAATTTAACCTTATTAACTCACCAATTAGACAAACAACTCCTTGCCATCTCTCTTGCTAACTGGTATCGAGAAATTAAGCATATTATTATCTCCTTGGGTGGTTTAGTAGAAAAAAATGTTGGCAACGAAGTTGGAGTTATCAAAGCGATCTGGTTCCATCGCTATCAGGGAGTGAATAAGGAAGATATTATCCCAGTTTTTCAAGCTATCAGCGCCATCAACAAGCGAACAATAAAATTAAATCGAGAGTCTTTACCTTTGCCATTACAAATCGGGGTCGGCGTTAATACAGGCTATGGCATTGTTGATAACATCAGGCTCGACGAGCGGCTTTTCTATTTATCTTTAGAATCTACCTTGAATACCGCTTTTCTGCTTGGTTCTGCTACTCAAAAGATTGGGCGCGATTTAGCTTTAGGCGAACCCACGTACAAATATTTAGCGATGTTAAACAACTTTGAATCTATTTTTCAACCATATACCCTTTATCTAGAAGGCTATGACGATCCCGTAATTACATACGCCGGTTTATTCGCCGATATAGAGCGGTTTTTAAGCTTAATCTCTGCTCGCTCAAGATCGCATCACGGGACTCGCGTGGTGATTGATTAAATACCACTTCTGTGCCATGCGTTCAAACACATTTGTTGCTAAAGACTGTGCTTGCACTCTTCTGCCATTAATCACTTGAAAAACATTTTCAACCAAGAAAACGTAAGCAATATCTCCCCTGACTTCGGCGACGACTATTTCTGGTTCAATTTCGATGTAATTTGTATTCTTAAATATCTGCTCCCAAGAATAGCGAATGTCTTTCCAACCTTTGAGCGCTTGCCACCCAGGATGAACGCAAATCGTCGCCACTCCTTGCGACCAAACGCTGCTCATCGCTTCGATATCTTTGCGTTCAAACGCTCGATAAAAAGCTTTATTCGCTTCTAATACTGTGGGTTTATCGTCGTTCATTTTGGATTTCAGATTTGAGATTTCAGATTTGAGATTTGGGCGGAATGACAATCCTATTTTTGGACACACAGTGATGATTGATACAGAATTTGTTCTTGATGGGTGTATAGGGTGCAATCGGATAAAGCGTAAGCTACGCAGGTAATAGTGTATCCGGCTTCTATTTCTCCAGGACGAAGAAATTTTTGCTCGCTTTGATCTACCTCGCCACTTACCCAACTGTTAATCAAAATAGGGGATGGATGATTGGTTCTATCAATAATTATGATGCGATATGCGGAGAAATTCTGGCGATCGCTCTTCCACTCCTCTTTATATTAAGTTTTTTTGAATTATCCCAACCATTACACCCGTTGTTACAAGCAAAACAGCACTGTGCTGGGATGCGATCGCATACAGCCACAATTGTTTCAGGCTCTGCTGTGTGCCAGTATACAATTGCAAATTAAAATAAATCTTCCCAACTAGATATACGCATCAAGAAAATTGGTGTTATAGTGAAGCTTACGTAAAGAGGAGCTTAACCTGCTGTTAACCTCCGGCTGTACGAGGGCAAGTTGCAAGACATGCACTCGGAACGAACAGCCATTAGAGGGGAAAAACGCTGTCATCAGAGGATGTCTTCTACACCATAAGTTAGAGATTGCTCATAGAGACGGCAACCAAGCATGGGACGCTGCTTTCAACTTGTAGTACTGGTTGGGAACCAAGGGGGGGCAACGCTAATGTCAAATACCGCTGTGCTGGTGCCATTCACCAAAACTTCTAAGACACAGTTCTGGCACTACCGCTTCATCCGCATTAGAAGCGAGGTCGTTGGTTTGAGATGTTGAGAACAGCGGCAAAAGTGCCGTTAAGAAACCATCCACCAACGATAAGAGAACTGAAGAATTAGGAGAAAAACAAAAAATGACTGGTGTCACTTTACAGTCCGCTGAGAGTGGGCTAGAAGTTGTACATGCTATGCCTGGTAGAGTGAGACTGCGTGCATCTGGTAGCAGTTTGCACTTGGCAGATGATTGGGAAAATCGACTCGAAAACTTTGCACAACGACTGCGGCAAGAAGAGGGCGTCTGCAACGTCAACGCGAATATGCAAACGGGCAGCTTGGTGGTTACGTTCGATCAAAATACGCTGTCTTATTCGCAGATGTTTGCAGTGCTGAAAAAATGCGGCGTTGCAGCAGCGACAGAATTTCCAGATGAAGAAGATAGCACAAATGGGTTCTGGTTAGATACTACCCAGCTAGAGTCGGTTATCCCTTTAATTGCCGGGGCGCTGATTACTGGCGGTTTGGGAATTCAAGGCTTACCAGCGATTCCAGTTTACCTGCTGGCTGCTGGCACAACTCGTCAGCTAATCGAACAGTTTGACGAAGAGGAGTCTAGTAGAGGGGCAGAGGAGAATTATCTTACTAGCCAATCCTCTCAAAAGATTGCTTGCACCGTTGTTCATGCAGTGCGAGGACGGATACGCTTTAACGTGCCGAGGCTATTTCAAGACGGCATTTATGCTAGCCGACTGGAAAAAATTGCCACAGCTGAGAGCAAGATTACCAGCGTGCGCGCGAATCGGGCGGCGGCTTCGGTTACTTTCACCTACGATGCCAAAGCGGTTTCGGAAACTGAAATACTTTCTCGTTTGGTTGAGCTAATTCAGCGTGCGGGAGAAGCATTTAAGCCGAGTGCTTATACTGCAACACCTGCTGTGGTAGAAAGCACCAATAGCCAAACCCTTCAGCCCCGCGTCAGCGCCAAATCTCAACCATCCAATCAGCCTGCGAAAATCAGCTATTTAACTGGGTTTAAGCCGCCAGCGCTCAATTTAATTTTGAACTTCATGGCGCACCTTTACTGACAACTTGAGTCAGCGTCTTGCATGGGAGGCCAAGCTATGCTAGAATCGAAGGTTATATCCACAAAACAGACACAACCAATTCTGGATTTGCTTTGGCGATCGCTTTTATGGTTGTGGCGAGCTTGGAGCAAGACACTGACAAAAGAGGCGGGGAATAAACGCCCGGTTGCAGGGCATGAGCAAGTAGCTTACAGCGTTGTCCATGCAATTCCCGGACGAGTTCGGTTTCGGGTATCAAGGCTTCTTAGCGATGCAGAATATGCCCATCGCTTGCAAATGGTTGCTGAATCTCACAGCAACATTACCGACGTGCGGATTAACCGCAACGCGGCATCGGTAGCCTTTAATTATCAATCCCCGCCATTGGAAATATCCGATCTAGTCGGTTTGATTCAATCTGCTTTTGAATCTAGTGGTCAAGATTGGCTGACTCAAAGGCGTCAAGGTGAAATTGTGCAATGGCGAGATGGGCAGATTTTCGCTGGCTCATCCCAAAGCTACTGTGACAAGAATCACGCGGAAATATTGCCTGGTTTGGTAATATCTGATGATGCGCCAAGCTCAAAACAAAATTTACTTGAGCCGATTGCTAAGTTGATTATTCTGGCTTGTTCGTTGGAGGTGCGAAAAGCGGAAATTCCATCAAGTTGCTGTTTGCTCAAAAGTAAAGCTGGAAAACCGCTTTATGGCGGCGCGAAAGCTTCCCGGATTGTTAAACTTCGCAAACTTCACGTTTTAATTTGAGGGAAAAATGGAAGAAACTTCACAGGTTATGACACTGCATCCGCCACCCGTTGCCGGACATTCGGCAAACGGAAATGGCAAAGCTAACGGGCACAAAAATGGACACAGCAAAGGAAAAACTTATGCCCTGGCTAAGCAAGAAATAGCCTGTAGCGTTATCCATGCAGTCAAAGGACGGGTGCGGTTTCGAGTCCCTCGACTCGGTTACGATGCAGATTATGCCCAACGGTTGGAAAGTTTAGTCGCATTAGATACGCGGATAAAAACGATCCGAATCAACCGCGCGGCGGCTTCGGTAGCATTCACCTACGAAACCACAGGAGTTTCGGATGGAGAAATGCGAAGTCAATTACAAAGGTTGATCGAGTTAGCAACGACAGCAATTGTATCGGAACATACACCAGTTCAAATAGTAAAAGCAGAACCGTCAGAAGAAAGCAGCTGCTGGGCGGGGATGAAATTACCAGCGATCGCATCAAGTTTAGCACTCCTGGGCGGGCCATTGGGCATACCAATTCCGGCGGCAATTATCGCGGGGACAATTGCAATTACTGCCTTGCCAGTAGCAAAGCGCGCTTGGGAAAGCATCACCCAAGAACGACGATTAAATATTGACTTTTTAGACTTATCGGCAATTGTTATTACCACTTGCCAAGGTCACTTTATTACCCCGGCGCTGATGCTGAGTTTAGTCGAATTTGGCGAAGCAATTCGAGAACGCACGGCGCGCGCTTCTAAGAAACAAACCCTCGATTTACTCGACTCTTTGGGACAATTTGTCTGGGTAGAAAGGGACGGGAAAAAACAAGAAATTTCGATCAAAGATGTCGTGCGGGGCGATACGGTGATTGTTTACCCCGGCGAACAAATTCCCGTTGATGGTCACATTATGCAAGGAAAAGCATTAATTGACCAGCAAAAGCTCACCGGCGAATCGATGCCGGTGATGCGAGAAACTGGAGAAGAAGTTTATGCTTCGACTTTGGTGCGGGAAGGCCAAATTTATATTCTGGCAGAACGAGTCGGCGCCGATACTAGAGCCGGACAAAGCATTCGGTTAATGCAAGAAGCACCCGTCCACGATACCAAAATTGAAAATTACGCGGCGAAAGTTGCCAACCAAGCGGTAATTCCTACCTTATTATTAGGCGGGATTGTGTTTGCTGGCACTCGCAACTTAGCGCGGGCAGCTTCAGTTCTTACCCTCGACTTTGCTACGGGAATCAGGGTTTCAGTTCCGACAACTGTTTTAGCAGCGCTGAGTTATGCCGCGCGGCGGGGGATTTTAATCCGCAGCGGACGGGCTTTAGAACAATTAGCTAAAGTCGATGCGGTTGTGTTCGATAAAACTGGCACTTTGACTCAAGGAGATGTGGCAGTTATTGGGGTGAGAACTGTTTCTTCAACGCTAAAAGATTGGGCAGATCCAGAAATGCGGTTGTTGGAACTTGCCGCCGCGGCTGAAAAACGTTTAACTCATCCAGTTGCATCGGCAATTGTGCGCTATGCTGAAGATAAAGGCGTTAAAAACCTGACTCGCGGCGAGTGGGAGTATCAAGTGGGTCTGGGCGTCAGAGCGGAAATAGATGGGCAGATCGTGTTAGTAGGTAGCGATCGCTTCCTGCGCCTTTCCGATGTGAGTACGGAACCTCTGTATCAAGAGCATCCAGAAATCAAAACCAACGGCATATCGTCGATCTTCGTCGCTTGCAACGGCGAATGCCTGGGAATTGTGGAATACACCGATCCCCTGCGGAAAGAAACCCCCGAAGTCATTCGGGCACTAGCAACCGCAGCAGGTATGGAAATACACATGCTTACCGGGGATAGCCGCCAACGCGCCAACGTCGTAGCCGCCCAATTAGGTATCCCACCAACGCAAACACACGCCGAAGCATTTCCAGAAGATAAAGCAGCTGTAATTAAACAGTTGCACGCAGCAGGCAGAACAGTTGCCTTTGTTGGCGATGGAATTAACGACTCCGCCGCCTTAGCTTATGCCGATGCTTCGGTTTCGTTTGCTGATGGATCGGATGTAGCGCGGGAAACCGCCGATGTGGTGTTGATGAGTAACGATTTGCGGGGTTTGGTGGAAGCTGTTGCGATCGCTAAACAAGCGATGCGATTAATCCATCAAAATACTAGCATCGTAATTGCACCCAACTTAGCCGCCTTAATCGCTGCTGCTGCGGTTGGTATCAGCCCGTTAGCAGCAACTATCGTTAATAATGGCACCAGCGTCGTCGCTGGGGTGAACGGTTTGCGCCCGCTGATGAACGGGAAAAAAGAGCCAAAGTCTTGTGAATTTTAGATTGCAGATTGCAGATTGCAGATTTAAAGAATTTGTTCAATTTGAAATCTAAAATCTGAAATCTGCAATCTGACAGATTGATTTGTAACTGTAAGGAGAAACACAATGGCATTTAAACCAGTTGAATTAGTCGAAGATATGGGGACGCCCGGTATCGTTGCCGGTGTTGGTGCGATCTTTTTAGCCCCTTTACTGATTCCCGCAGTGGCTAAAATTGGCAAACCAATCGCCAAAACTATTATTAAAGGTGGAATTGTTGCCTATGAAAAAAGCAAAGGTGCTTTTGCTGAAGCTGGCGAAGTTTTCGGCGATATCGTAGCCGAAGCTAAGTCTGAATTGGCGCTGGACGAACAAAAGGCACTGGAAACAAATTCTCATCCTGAAGCGCCTAATACGTAAGGTCAGTAGGGGCAGGGCAGAGAAAAATAATACATGCCTTGCCCCTATATCTAACAGGTTTTTTAACGAACCGCTCCAGGCGCAGAGAACGCAGAGAAGAGAAGGCAGAGAGAAGGGAAGGAAGTAAGAAAGAGTTTATTTGATTGAAGAGTTAAAATTTAAAATTAGTTCAATCTAAAAATTGGATAGTAGGCAGAAATAAGCAACAGCAATGAAGACAACAGTACTAGCAAAGAGAGCCACACCAATTGAAAGCCGCATCGTGAGTTATACTCCAGGGCGGATGCGTTTGAAAGTGGGGCATCAACATCGCAATGCCAAAGCGCTGGAACCGATTACTCAAGCGTTAAAGTCTAAACTGGGGGTTTATGATGTGAGGACAAATCCTCACACGGGCAGCATTACTATTATGCACGCTACAGAGCATCTGAGCGGTGAAGATGTTTATGCTATGTTGCGAGATTTAGGCGTTATTTTCGCCGATATCGCTGGCGGCAGATCTGAGGTAGCATCTAATATTACCTCTGCTGTTTATGACCTCAACCGCAGGGTGAGAAAAGGAACAAATAATACGGTGGATCTGCGAATATTAATGCCTCTGGCGCTGGGGGCGCTGTCGATTCGACAGTTACTGGTTAGAGGTTTGCAATTAGAGATTATTCCTTGGTACGTTTTAGCATGGTATTCTTTTGATAGCTTTATCAAATTGCACTATACCAGCGAGCCGCAACCGCGCAAGGAGAATTAGTAAAATGGCTCGAAAAACTGGACTAAAAGTATTACATGCCATGCCTGGACGGGTGCGTCTTGGCGTTACAGGTGGCGATAAGACGGATACATATTTATTGTCTGACCAATTGGATGCGATCGCGCAACGATTGCAGCAGGAAGCAGGTATCGGTAATGTCAGCGCTAATGCAAAAACTGGCAGTCTGACGGTTAATTTCGATCCGGCGATGCTGTCTTTATCCCGTTTGTTGGAACGACTGCAACAATGGGGCGTTTTGGCAAGTGCTGCGTTACCTTCAAAGCAACCAAAACAAGATTTTTCCTTTTTACAATCGGGCGATTTTTGGCAAGAGCAAGTGACTACAATTATCCCGATTGTGGCAGGATTGCTGGTAGTTCGGGCGCTGAAATTACAGGGTTTGTGGACAATTCCTGTTTATGTGATAGCGGCAAGTTTCACCCGCAAGCTGATGCAGCAGTTGGAAAGAGATTTAATCGTACCTTTGGCAGTTGCGGAAACTGTTGGGGAATCAAATGTAAAAGTTTCCCGATCTGAAACTAAAGCTAGCCAAAATGGGGACTCTCCCCCAATCAAGCCAGAGATAATTGCAGCATCCGAACCGCTACAATCCGATAATGATGGACATTTGGGAAATGCGATCGCTTACAACCTCGCCCACGCCATCCCCGGCAGGTTGCGCTTCCACATCGATCGAGTTGCTACCGATTCTGAGTATGCGCGTCGCCTCGAACTTTTAGCACAGGAAGATGCTTGGGTGACAAGTGTGAGAATCAACCGCAAAGCGGCTTCTGTCACCTTTACCTACGCCCCAGGTGCTGCCAAAGATACTCAGGGTGCAGTTGCGCGCGTGGCAAAATTAATTCACGCCGCTGGTGCGATCGCCATGCCAAGTGTAATGTCACCATTTATACCAACGCCTCCACCGCCAACCAAGGAAGAAGAGATCGACTCTTCCTCCACGATTGCGGATGATGCTGGGGAAGAAGCTGTATCAGAAACTCCAGAAGTTACTGAAGATTTGCTGGCAGAAGATACGAGCGAGGGAGCGAGTGCGATCGCTGACTCACCCTCAGAACCGGAAGTATCAGAAAGTACAGATGATGACAGCGATAATACGGGAAGCACAGCAGCCGAAATCGAACCGCCTACCGAGTCATCAGACGACGAAAGCACAACTTCAAACGAACTAACGGAAGAAGAACCATCGATATTAGCTCCAGCCGTAGCAAAATTTTACTCGAGGTTGAGGCAATGTATCGCCAAGATTGTTAATCGTTTATCATCGGTTGAATGGTTTCAAGTTCATCCCAGAGATGCACCGAATGGCATTTAATCGAAACAACTAACTGAAATTATTGTAGGGTGGGCCGGAAAGTCCGCCCTATTTTTATTTAAAATTAAACGATAGCTTGAATAGTGTTAATCGCTCAAAATGGATAACGATTTACTAGCATTTATCGCGGGTGTAGGTTTACTAATTTTGTATCTAATCTTTTCTGCCATGACCGAAATGGGAACAAAATTACCTTGGAAAAAGTAGCAGATTTAAGAAACCCGGTTTTTCTAAAAAACCGGGTTTCTGATTCGGTTATTTATTATCAGGACTTATATGATGTCAGTTGAATTGCCCATAATAAAAAACCGCACCTCGTCGTTGCGTAGGGAACATCAGAAATATCTCGGACAAACAGATAACGTTAATCGTACCGTGTCCCGGCTTCTAATTATGGGTAATCGACAGGAGATAATATTACGCAAAAAAACCGGGTTTGTGTGAAAAATATTTGATTTAGTTGCGAGAAAGTGCAGCCAGAAACCCGGTTTATAATTATTGATTATTTCGGTTCCACAATCGAACCCATAAATAACAAAGTCCCGGTTTGATTATCTCGAATTGCCACAAAGAAGGGACGATCTACAACCATGTTAAATGGCTCGTCTACCGGCATGGCAGAAGTTGCCCTAACTCCTACTGAAGTCACCGCTGCGGCTTCGGTGCCTTCTTCATTTACCTCGACAAATGTTTTGTGTTTGACCTCATCAATACTGACAGGAGTCGAGGTCATGCCGGTAAAATTAGCTCGGTCTTGAAACGCAATCCCCATCCCCAACGCTTGCAAAGTTTGATTCAGAGTAATGTCATACTCTAATTTGAAGCGGGGTAAAGAAATTGACCCTTCTCTAGTCCTAAATTGTTTAATCCATTGTTCCCAGTTTTCCGGAGTCAGGGTACTGTAAAAAGATTGCAGCGTTGTGTTAGGTTTGGGGAGAAAAACATACATGCTCATCCGCCCAGAACCGTAGGGCAAACTAATTGCTTGCACAGAGTCATTCTCGTAATAACGAAATCTGCCAAACTGGGACATTAACGGGTGCTGTTTGCGCGTGCCGTCAATCAGGGTAAAAGGACGTTCTTGAGTAGCATTTTTGGGGAATTCTTCAGTCCAACTGCCTTTAAAGTAAATCGCGTTGATTAGATAAAGAACAGCATCCGGACTAATGCGGTCAATAATGGTAGGAATTTTGCCCTTGGTATTCTGGCTCACCCAATTGTTGATTGTCGCTGTGGCATTGGGACTGTTGAAATTTAGATTGGTAATTTGTGCTTGGTAAAAATCTTTGTTTCTTTGCAGGAAATCTGGCTTAAAGTTAATTCCTTGTCTCGCCCAGAGGGAATTGGCAATATTTAGCTGAACTTTGGGGTCGGGATTGGTTAAAATTTGGCTTAAAGCTAGCTGCGCTTGATTAACTTCATCCAAACTCATGCCTTGTAATTCTAAAGTTTGAGCTATTGCTTGCTGGGTAGAACCGTTGGCGCCGTTGTAGGTCATACTGAGAGCGATCGCAACACTCGTAGGCGAAACAAAAATGTTCTGGTTGCTTTCTTTCTTTAAAATTTCCGAAAACAATTTAAAGCCAAACTTAGTATTCGCTGCCACTAGCTTTTCATTCATGGTACTTGCCTGCTTAACCGAACTGGTATTGGTAACATCAGCACCTGCTGGCATCGGTTTTGTCATCGATAACCCTGCAATCGAGCCAAGCGCCGCTAAACTGATAATAGCTGCAAGTACGATGCCCCTGGGATTAAATAATTGGTGGTTCATTGCTCAACTGTAAACTTTTTTCTGCCAAAGTTGGATAAAAGATCTGGCGTATATTGAGTCAGAAAAGTTCCCTTCTGTCATAGCCAATTGCCCGAAATGCCCGCCCCTAAGTTAAAACCTGGGGCTAGACATACAAAGCCTGCCAGAGCAGGCTCAAATTTAACCAAATTCCCCCCAGGTTAAAACCTGGGGCTAGACAAACAAAGCCTGCCAGAGCAGGCTCAAATTCCACCAAATTCCCCCAGGTTAAAACCTGGGGCTAGACATACAAAGCCTGCCAGAGCAGGCTCAAATTCAACAGGCTGCGTAGGCAGCCTTTGTTTGTGTAGCGACACCCTTGCAGGGTGTCGAATTTGGACGCAGCTACGATCGAAAAAAGCGGGTTAATTGGGATTTATTCACCTACCGCAATTGGTAACCTACTATCAACATCTTCCTGCCCAAAACTTAACCAAGGATGACTGGTAATATCAAACGGGGTACCAAGTCCTAAGTCGTAACGGGTGGTAGTTTCTCCCGTTTCCAGATGTTTGATAAACGGTTTTCCCGTCCAAATTTGGCAACTGCACATCGGTTTTTGTTCCACCAGTTCAAACCCTCCCTCTATGGGTTGTAATGGGAAAAACTCAACGTGCCAATGTCCCGGTTCAACTGCTACGTAGTTGGGGGTTTGTGCTTCTGCTGTAGGTACGGCAGATAATTTGTCGTAGGGGTGAGATAAGTTTACCTGCGCGATCGCACTCGGCATAAAATCAATATCCATCACGTCAGGACTTATCCCCGTATTGCGGGCAAATTCCAACACCTGCTGCCAATCATATACAGACTCTGCATCCCCGGACAAACAAGAATTATCTCCAAAACAGTGTCCCCCCAACAACCAAATTAGTTTGGTGAGGATCGTTTCGACTCGTTGGCGATCGCATCGTATTATTTCCTCATCTTCCGGTAGCAGCATCCGTCCCGGTACGCACCACCAGTACTCCCAAACCGTAGTAGCATTGAGCGGAATCAACCGCCTGACGATACCAGGTATGCGATCGCGCTGCTGTATCGCCCTTATTTCTTCCGGCGATGCTACTCTAATATCTGGTATGGGACGCTCCAAGTTTTGCTCTAAGGGATGTTCTGGCGCAAATGCCAATTCCTCTGAAATAAAACGATTGAATTCCAACATCAAACCTCTACTCCTATTCAGCCTAAACCCGCCTATACTTATCTTTACTGCGATTTTTTCCGGGTTAATCTCGCCTTATCCCTCATCCGAATTGTTTTTGTTGTTACAATTTACTTTCCCTCCCCAACCAAACTGCCGTAACTTACGACACTTGCACCCATACATTTTTCAGCAAACCACCCACATTTTACCGTCCTTGCGAGTATTTACCGCCCAGAATTTAATTCAAAATTATGTATCAAAATTGACTCAATGTATCTTTAAGTTTTACTACGATTGTTCACAATAAGTTAATTTTAACCTCACGTCTTCTTCATATTTTTATCGTATTCTCACAATCAAGTTTCAGACTCTTCGATTCCACGAGAGGTTGCCATGAATACTTGTCCTTGTTGCTCTAATCAACTACTGCGGCACGCTCGACGAAGCGGTGTATACTGGTTTTGCCCCAGATGTTGGCAAGAAATGCCTGTGGTTTCGGAACATATCGCCAACAGCGATCGCGGCGTGCTATCCAAGTCGCGCTTTGGTAATATTTCCACCTCAATTGGCAGCAATTTATATAAAGAAGTCGCTGCACTTTCACTAAGCTAATTTAATCATCCTCGTCTTCAATTAGCTCTAATAAAGCTGACAAAGTTTGTTCAAAATCAGCTTCTAATTGTTCTTTGATACCATTAAATTCTTGACCGGAAGGTCGATTTTCAATTTGCTCGTTGAAGACTTCAAGCATATTTTTAATTGCTTGAAGTCTTGCTGCCAGAAATTTAATTTGTTGCCAGTTATCATCGGAAAAATTAGTCACGGCTTCTCTATCGCAGGAGGGAGAAGTAGGTACTTCTTATCATTCCCTAAATCCAAGACCAAAGTGTATACCTGAAAAGCCGCTTTAAATTTAAGAAAAGTTTAAGAACAATTTAAGATCTCGAAAAAAAAAAAAAAGAAGCTGAGTTTCGCTAACAATTTATCTGAAAAACCCACGCTAATTTTGCTCGTTTCTTTGCCTTATTAGTGGCTGGTTGATGTGGATTAGTATCGCCATAGATAATCGGTGAAAACCGTCCCCAACATTGCTCTTGCTCCAGCTCTATGCCGTATAAATACTTAGGAAAAAGTGCGGCAACTACCCCTTAAGGCTTACGGCTTTCCTCACCGCAAGACTCGTCTGAGAACGATAAATTAGCAGAAAGTAAACAAAAGTTCATAGAGCGGTTGAAAGACCTTCACCCGTTTCAAAGAACCGCTCGGCGAGGTAAACCCACCATGTTTGAATACTTTACAGATAAAGCAGTTAAAGCGGTGATGCTAGCCCAGGAAGAAACGCGCCGCCTGGGACACAATCTCGTGGGAACCGAGCAAATTCTCTTGGGGTTGATTGCCGAAGGGACGGGTATTGCTGCTCAAGCGCTGTCTAACTCCGGCGTAACGCTGGAAGCCGCGCGCAAAGAGGTACAAAAAATTATCGGTCGGGGGACGGGCTATGTGCCAATGGATATTCCGTTTACCCCGAAAGTGAAGCGCGTATTCGAGCTATCGTATGATGAAGCGCGTCAATTAGGACATAATTACATCAGCACAGAACACCTGTTGTTAGGAATAATCCGGACTGGGGAAGGTGTCGCTGTCAGAGTGTTAGAAAATTTGGGCGTTGACTTATCTAACCTCCGGATGCAGGTGATGGGGATGTTAGGAGAAGTCGCGGCGGTACCTGCGGGCGGTGCGAGGGCGTCGCAAGCAAGCAAAAACAAAACCGCAAAGTTAGACGAGTTTGGTACCAATCTCACCCAACAAGCACTAGAAGGCAAACTCGATCCAGTTGTAGGGCGAGAAAAAGAAATCGAACGCGCCATTCAAATATTAGGACGCCGCACCAAGAATAACCCAGTTTTGATTGGCGAACCTGGTGTAGGTAAAACTGCGATCGCCGAAGGATTGGCTCAGCGCATTGCCGATAAAAACGTCCCATTTATGTTAGAAGACAAGCAAGTTTATAGCTTGGATATGGGATTGTTAATCGCGGGCACGCGCTTCCGAGGTGAATTTGAAGAACGCCTGAAAGGGATTGTCGATGAAATCCGTAAAGCTGGAAACATCATCCTAGTCATCGACGAAATTCATACCTTAATTGGTACCGGCGCAGCAGAAGGCGGCATGGATGCTGCTAACATGCTCAAACCTGCATTAGCACGCGGCGAATTGCAGTGTATGGGGATGACCACCCTCGATGAATACCGCAAGCACATCGAACGCGATGCAGCTTTAGAGCGCCGCTTCCAACCGATAATGGTAGGCGAACCCAGCGTCGAAGAAACAATTGAGATATTGTTTGGATTGCGCGATCGCTACGAGCAGCACCATAAAGTTAAAATATCCGATGCGGCTTTACATGCGGCGGCTACTCTATCAGATCGATATATAAGCGATCGCTTCTTACCCGATAAAGCAATTGACCTGATTGATGAAGCCGGTTCCAGAGTGCGCTTGAAAAATACGCCAGCTTCTGCTACCAAAGAACTCAAGCAAGAACTGCAAAAAGTTACCAAAGAGAAAGAAGAAGCAGTCAAAGCGCAGGACTTTGATAGCGCCGGAAAATTGCGCGATCGCGAGTTAGAACTAGAAGGGGAAATCAAAGCGATCCAAAACAACTCTCAACGCCCATCTATTACCCCTGAAGTCAGCGAAGAAGACATCGCTCACATCGTCGCATCTTGGACAGGAGTACCAGTCAACAAACTAACCGAAACCGAATCCGAAGTGCTGTTGCATTTAGAAGATACCTTGCACCAGCGCGTCATCGGACAAGATGAAGCAGTCAAAGCAGTTTCTCGTGCCATTCGTCGCGCCAGAGTTGGGTTAAAAAATCCCAACCGACCGATCGCCAGCTTTATTTTCTCAGGCCCTACCGGCGTTGGCAAGACCGAATTAGCCAAAGCACTCGCTGCTCATTTCTTCGGTGCAGAAGAAGCCATGATTCGGTTAGATATGTCCGAATTTATGGAATCGCACACAGTTTCTAAATTAATCGGTTCGCCTCCCGGATACGTTGGTTACGACGAAGGCGGACAACTAACAGAAGCCGTGCGGCGCAAACCCTACTCGGTCATCCTGTTCGACGAAGTCGAAAAAGCTCACCCCGATGTCTTCAACACCCTGTTGCAACTGTTAGATGACGGTCGTTTAACCGACGCCAAAGGTCGAGTAGTAGACTTCAAGAATACCTTGTTAATCATGACCTCGAACATCGGTTCTAAAGCGATTGAAAAAGGCGGCGGCGGTTTAGGCTTTGACTTCTCCGACGACAAAACCGAAGCAACTTATAACCGCATTCGCGACCGAGTAAACGACGACCTCAAGCAATACTTCCGACCCGAATTTCTCAACCGAGTTGACGAAATTATCGTCTTCCGTCAGTTGATAAAAGAAGAGATCGTGAAAATTGCCGATTTGATGTTGCGCGAAGTTTCTCATCGCTTAACCGAACAAGAAATCACTCTCGAATTCACCCAACCGTTCAAAGAATTAGTAGTCAAAGAAGGCTACAATCCCAGCTACGGTGCCAGGGAATTGCGGCGAGTAATTATGCGACGCTTAGAAGATAGCTTAGCCGAAGCCATGCTATCAGGTCGCATCCAAAACAGAGACACAGCCATTATAGATGTTGACGATAATGGCGAAGTCAAAATTACGGCAAAACAAAGAGAGTTTCTGCCTCAATTGGTTGGCTAAACTGTGACGCATTCTTCCCCTGGTATGGCTACCAGGGGATGTTCTTATTGAGGATTGCATATTAAAGAAAAGCAGATTTTAGATTTGAGTCAACCTGCATCATTTCGCCTACGATCGAGGTACGTAATATAAGGTGTAGAAAAAATGGACTGGCGAGAATATATTCATTGCGATCCCAAAATCCTGTTAGGCAAACCAGTAGTAAAAGGAACGCGGCTATCCGTAGAGTTCCTGCTTGGGCTTTTTACAGCAGGATGGACAGAGCAACAAGTCCTAGAGAATTATCCTGGACTAACATCTGAAGCATTAAGAGCAGTATTTGCCTTTGCTACTGAGTGCATAAGCGAAGAAGTTTGGTATGCTGTCTCAGTTGTAAATAAAGTCAAGTCATGAGGTTTTTGGCAAATGAAAACTTCCCTCTTTCCAGTGTAAGGCGTTTGCGGGAGGCAGGTTATGACGTCGCCTATGTACGGATAGACTCACCTGGAGCCGAAGATTTGGATGTACTGGCGCGTGCTGTCAGCGAAGAGCGATTTTTACTAACCTTTGACAGAGATTATGGTGAGTTAATTTATCGACTGGGAATGCCTTCTCCTCCTGGTATCCTCTACTTTCGATATCAGCCGCTAACTCCAGAGGAGCCTGCTGAACAGTTACTATACTTGTTGACTGTAGAAACTATATCTTTCCAGGGAAGATTTACAGTTTTGGATCGCGATCGAGTGCGTCAGCGTCCACTACCGTAGAGCGAACATAAATCTTGATAGCTCGGTATTAGATATCTGGGAAAATATTTGATAAAGTAGTTGCAGAATGTAACCTGGCAATCAAAACAATGCGTAGTCTATACGAGGCAGATTTCTATGCCTGGACACAAGAACAAGCCGAGTTGCTGCGTCACCATCAGTGGAGCAAACTTGACTTGCCAAATTTAATCGAGGAGATTGAATCTTTGGGAAAACAGCAACGCCAAGAACTCAGAAATCGCCTAAGTATTTTGATTGGACATTTACTAAAGTGGCATTATCAACAGCAACGGCGTAGTCGTA
The DNA here is from genome assembly GCA_964463555.1 of uncultured bacterium. Lineage (GTDB taxonomy): Bacteria > Cyanobacteriota > Cyanobacteriia > Cyanobacteriales > Aerosakkonemataceae > Microseira. Next base: position 31,737 of record CAYXCW010000029.1, on the reverse strand, counting down.
GCTGGTTGGCAACTATTCGCATACAGCGGCGCGAAACTCAAGAACTTCTCCAGGAAAATCCAAGTCTGAAACCATATTTGCTAGAAGTGCTTCAGAAAGCTTATAAAAATGGTAAAGATCTAGCGGTGACAGAAACTAATTTACCCTACAAAACCTTTCCCCAAGATTGTCCTTATACCGTAGATCAAATTCTAGATGATAGCTTTTATCCAGGCGAACCTAGTGCGGAGATGGAGGAATTCTAAAGCCAAAAAAGTAAATCTTGGATATATGCGATCGCACGCTCTCAGCTTCCATTTTTTTCGTCATCGCCCAAATTTTTGCTCGGAAATACAATAAAATTATACTAACTGCCAGTTTCAGCAGATAAATTTTAGCGTTCACCGTGAAAATTGCCCAAGAGGTATTGCTAATTAGTAAAGGTAGCTTTGAGGAATCCCAAGATTGGGTAATTATTCAAAACGAGATTCGCCATGCAATTGAATTAATAGTTTGGCCTCCCGGTGCATCAAATTTTACAATCAATCCAACCGGGCACGGTAACGGTGTCAAACCAATTAAAAATACTTGTATGACTACGCTTAAAGAAAATTTTGGCTGGCGACTGGAAACTAAAGTTACTTATGCAACGCGATCGCCTGGAAGAATCGATGCCACAAAAGTGTTAGATAATCATTTATTTGCCCTAGAATGGGAAACCGGAAATATTTCATCCAGTCATCGAGCCGTTAATAAATTAGTTCTTGGCATGTTAAGAAGGGTTATTTTAGGTTCAGCTTTAGTGCTGCCCAGCCGAAAAATCTATCCTTATCTTACAGATAGGATTGGAAATTTTGAAGAACTAGAACCTTATTTTGATGTTTGGCGTGCTGTAGCGCTCCCGGAAGGTTTTTTAGCAATCTTTGTAGTAGAACACGATGCCATAGATAGCAACGTCCCTAGAATTACCAAAGGAACAGATGGTCGCGCTTTAATTTAAAGGTTAAGGGAAAGTTGCGTATAGTTAGAAGATTCTGATTCAATAGACTGTTTTTTTCGTGACTTAACTTTTTTCTTACCTCTTGCCGATTCCCACTCTTCAATCTCTCCATTAGCTAGAGCAGTTAGCCGCTTCACTGCTGGATCTGTATCGCCAATTTCCGTACCTAACCAATATCGATGCAACTTTTCTGCCGCATAAAATGTCGTTCCAGATCCTCCAAATGGATCGATTACAATTTGTCCTGGATTCGATGCCATTGCAATAATGCGCTCAAGCATGATCGGCGCTAATTCGTTCGCGCCTCTTTTTTTGTGCTGATGATGTCGAACTGGCGGAATATCCGTCCACATTTCCTCCATTTCAGTCCAGAAATCTGACTCATCAATATCGGTAGCATCTTCCCACACATCTTCAGGAGCATCCCAAACATCCATTAAGTTAATTCCTTTGGGATTTAACTTCTTGCGATGTCCGCCATAATCTCTGATTTCGCCGCCACAATGTCGGCAAACTTGAATCGGTGTATAAACTTTATTGAAAACTGCTGGTTCTCCTTTCGTGTAATAAAGCAATCCATAGTGAGCCGGAGACATTCTTTTACCGCGCGGAAAGGCTTTTGGCATTCTGCAAGCAATCCAGTGGCGAAACTCCATCCCCCGCTGATTTAAAAAAGCTCCATACTCGATACACCATTTAGGTAAGTTAAACACAAATAAACTTCCACCCGGTTTCAGCGCTCTAATACTTTCGTCTAACCACTGCTTTGACCAGATAAGATAATCCTCTGATTTCATTTTGTCAGTTACAGATTTGCCGTAATCTTTACCAAGGTTAAAAGGTGGATCGGCGAACACAATATCCGCATATGCATCAGGAAGAAGGCGCAAAAAATTAAGGCAATCTCCCTTGTATAAGATTCCATATTTACTTGTATATACTTCACTTAATCCCCGCTCGTTAGCAGCTAAATCCGATCCAATTTTAAGCGATGCCATCGATTTATTTACGATCTACTAACCAATTAAATATTAATAAATAATCGGCTATTTTGTCAATTATTATTTGTAGCAATATAGTGGCGATATGCCTCCAACATATCCCCGCCCGCTCAATCCAAACTCAGCTTTTTATGATTAAGTTGCTCCCCTCAGTATTTTTGCCTAGCTTGCTTTAAGGTTAAGATAGTTGGCAAAAACGATTAATAAATATGCGCTCTCTGAATAGTATGCGGTTTTTAACTGCTTTTAATCGGCAAATAAATTAAAAACTCTGCACCTTTACCCGGCGAAGAAATACATTTCAATTGACCGCCATGCTTCTCGATAATTTGATAACTGATAGACATTCCCAATCCCGTACCCGCACCGACTGGTTTAGTAGTAAAAAACGGATCGAATAATCGCCGCTGCACTGCTTCTGTCATCCCTGGGCCATTGTCAGCAATTTGAATTAAAACTTGATTGCCCTGTACCACAGAAGTCCGAAGCCGAATTGTTGGTAATTGGTAATTGCTAATTGCTAATTGGTAATTGGTATTTTGTTCATCTTTACCGCTGACCGATGAAGTGTTACCTATTACCTCTTCTAAAGCATCAATTGCATTAACCAGGATATTCATAAACACCTGATTGAGTTGTCCGGCATAACACTCGATTAAGGGTAACTTTTCATACTCTTTGATGATTTGAATACCTGAAAAGCTGCCGACTTTTTTCAATCGATGTTCTAAAATCATCAAAGTGCTATCGATGCCTTCATGAATATCTACCTGTTTCATATCGGATTCATCGAGGCGAGAAAAAGTTCGCAAGCTACGCACGATGTCTCGGATGCGAGTCGCTCCCACTTGCATTGAATTTAGCAGTTTAGGTAAATCTTTTACTAAAAAATCTAATTCAATGGCTTCTATGCGATCGCGGATTTCTACCGCTGGATAGGGATAATGTTTTTGATAAAGTTCCAGCAGGCTAAACAAGTGGTTAATATATTCGCTAGCGGGTTCAATATTACTGTAAATAAAGCTCGTAGGATTGTTGATTTCGTGAGCTATTCCTGCCACCATTTGTCCTAAAGATGACATTTTTTCGCTTTGAATTAGCTGCGCTTGGGTTTGTTGCAATTCGTGTAAGGTAAGTTCGAGTTGTTTCGCTTTTTCTTGAGCAATCCGGGCAGAATTTTGTGTTTGGGCGTAAAGTTCGGCTTGAGAGATCGCGATCGCAAGCTGTAGTGCGATCGCTTGCAGCAATTCTACTTCATCATCTTTCCACTCGCGCCAGTCTATACAAGAACCACAGGCAATCATACCAATTTCACCCCTAGAGGTTTGCAGGGGTACATTCAGCAAAGATTTGTAGCCCAAAGTTAAAAAGAATTGCCGTTCAGCTGGATTGGTGATGGCTTCTATATCATCAATGCGGATAATTTCTAAATTAGCGATCGCGAGAAAGCTCCTTTTAGTTGCATCGGTCAAGTAGTAACCTAAAAGCGTTGGTAAGTCATAATTCTTCGCTTCATGCACCACATGCCAAGCGGGTAGTTTAGAATGAGCATCTTTGCCCTTCGCAAGATACCAAATAAACAAACAGCTATCTAGTTGCAACAGAGAGCGAATCTCTTGCACTGTAGTTTCTAATATTGTGTTGATATCAAGCGAATTGCGAATTTGGTTTGCTAAGCGATTCAGCAATGCTTCCCTCTCGGCTAATTGTCGGAATTGCGCTTCCGATCTTTGTAGCGCCTCTTCTGTCAATTTACGAGCGGTAATATCAGTCGCCGTACCGATGCGCTGCTTCGGTTTCCCATCAACAGTTCTGCTAAATACACTTTCCCGACTGACTAACCACCGCCAAGAACCGTCTTTGTGCTTCATGCGGTACTCAATCTCAAGAATCTCCCCATCTTTTGCCATCTCAAATTGTTTCCAGTATGCGCCAAGTCGGGCGAAATCATCTGGATGGATCAGATTTGGCAAAAGCTGCGTTCCCATTTTTTGCACCTCATCAGTCGTGTAGCCAAGAGTCCCAGTAACTTCGCCATTGGCATACACATTCCGCTGCTCGATCGTGTCATAGAGATATAAAAGATTGGGACTTGCTTCGGCAATTTGTTGAATAAAATGCTGGCTTTCCCGCAGCGCTTCTTCGGCTTGTTTGCGAGGTGTAATATTAAGGGTCATGCCGATAATTCGATGGATTCTTCCCTCGCGATCGCATAAGGGGGTTAAAGTTGTATTCCACCAAGTTTCTATACCAAAAAAAACCATTCTTTCTTCATAGGAAATCGAAGCGCCTGCTGTTAAACAATCTGTGTAGTGTTGTCGAATTGATGCAGCAATTGCTTCTGGATATATTTGTTCTGGAGTCTTGCCGCACAGTTGCTCGATGGATGTGCTGCTGACGCGCAATCCCGCTGGGTTCATCCCTGCAAAGCGGAAGTCGCCATCTTCGAGTACATCAATTACAAAAATCGGGTGTTCAACGCCATCGTAAATATTGGCTAAAAACTGTTCGCGCTCCTGCAAAGCTAGTTCGGTTTGTTTGCGATCGCTTATATCCCGCGCTATACCAACCACACCGATAATAGTTCCTTCTGCATCCCGCCAAGGGCATTTAGTTGTCAGCAACGTCCGCATTACTCCGTTTTGCGGTACATCTTCCTCATAAGTCAAAGTTTCCCCCGCAATCGTTATTTTCCGATCCGCTTCCATTAGTTTAACGGCTATTTCAGGTGGGAATAATTCTGAATCATCCTTACCAATAATCTCCTCTATTGGTTTGTCCAGCCAGCCGCATCCCGTCGAGTTAATTATTACATACCGGCCCCAAATATCCTTGACAAAAACTACATCGGGCGTACTTTCAATCACCGAGCGCAAAATGTTATTGCTTTGCTGTTGCGCCGCTTCCGCTTGTTTGCGCGCGTTAATGTCTTCTACAACGCTGATAAAATACTTCGGTTCTCCAGATACTTCGCGCACTAGCGATACCGTCAAATTCACCCATTGCAGCGATTTATCTTTACGGATATAACGCTTCTCCATCGAGTAAGTAGAAATCTCACCGGCTAAAACTTGATGCAAGTAATCTAAGTCAGCATTTAGATCTTCAGGGTGGGTAATATCTTGGAAAGTCAGCGACAGCATTTCATTGCGAGTGTAGCCCACAATGTCGCCAAACTTTTGGTTGAGTTCTAAAAATGTGCCATCCGGTGCTACGCGGGCAATTCCCACAGCCGCTTGCTCAAAAGTAGCGCGAAATAACTCTTCACTTTCTTGCAGTTTCTTCTCTGCTTCCTGCCTTCGTCTATCGTTGCGATGACCGGCGATCGCATAACTACAACTTACAAGAAACGGTTCGAGATAAGTTATCATTAACTCATCGTAGCCCTCAGGCCGATTGGCAATTCCTACCATGCCAACCAGTTGTTTATCTCTGTCAAATAAAGGCAATCCTAAAAAGGAATTTATTGGAGTATGAAGCTCTGGTAATTCTTCCCATCGCCTATCCGTTGCCAGATTATTTACTATTACGGGTTCACCCGTGACAGCTAGAGCATTGAATAATTTTTTTAAATTATAAAAATCTGTCCCTTCTGGCAGATTTTTTGCAAATGAATTGCATTTTAAGCTGTGAATATTAAAGTTGGCAATTGCCTCATTTTTAAAATAAAGTTTTCCCGAGTCTTTTAGAAAAATTTCTATTTGAATCTCGCTCTTATTTGTATAATCAATCTCTCCAATAAAGCCGTATTCGCTCTGAGTCAGTTCCAAAATACTTTCAAGTAAACCATTAAATAAATTTTGCTGGTTAGCATCAACAATAAACTGCGATTGCAGCTCAGTGAGAGCTTTTAACAATTTGTTACTTGCTTCAAGCTGTTGCAGAACGTCTTCCATATTCCCCATTACAGCAATTTGAGGCATTTGTTTAAATTAATTTAATTTGACTTTATGTTACGATCTACTTTATACTTTAAAATATCAATTTTTAGTTCAGTAAAACTACTGAATGTTGCATATATTTAACACATAAATTATAGATACAATGATATTCGGGGCTGAGTTAGAAAAATGTCAAAACAACTTGTCTTAATGGATTGCGACGGCGGCATCGATGATTATCTCTCCACCATCCTACTGATGACGATGGAACATATCGAACCGCTTGGCGTCATCGTCACCCCTGCCGACTGCTATATCCAACCTGCTGTTAGTGCTACGCGCAAAATTCTGGATCTGATGGGTTGTTCTTCAATTCCAGTAGCAGAAAGTACCGTGCGCGGGATTAATCCCTTTCCGCGACTTTACCGACGAGATTCTTTTATTGTCGATCATTTACCGATTCTGAACGAGCGGGAAACAATTTCAACACCATTAGTTAAAGAACCCGGTCAAAATTTCATGGTGCGAGTTTTACAGCAAGCAATTGAACCAGTTACCCTGCTTGTTACTGGCCCGATGACAACATTAGCAACTGCACTAGATATAGCGCCAGAAATTGAAGCAAAAATTAAACAGATTGTTTGGATGGGAGGCGCATTGAACGTTCCCGGTAATGTGGAAAAATCTATTGAAGCGGGGCAAGATGGTTCGGCAGAATGGAATGTATATTGGGATGCTGTTTCTGCTCGCAAAGTATGGGAAACTAACATTCCCATCATTTTGTGTCCGTTAGATATTACCAACAACGTCCCCGTCACATCCGAGTTTGTACAACGAATTGGCAAGCAGCGTCGCTATCCATTATCTGATTTAGCTGGGCAATGTTATGCGTTAGTAATTCCCCAAGATTATTATTTTTGGGATATTCTAGCAACCGCTTATTTAGCCCACCCGGAATTCTATCAATTGCGAGAATGGGAAACCGCTATCGTCACAGAAGGTAAAAGCCAAGGACGCACTAAAATTCAGCCTGGTGGACGCAAAATTATGGCAATGGATAAGGTAGATACAGAAAGTTTTTACAGTTATATTTTGGCACAATTGAAGCGTTGAAATTGTAGGCGGGGATTGCGATCGCACTATGAGTGAAGAACAGCCTTTTGGCTTTGTTTGTATAGCGGCAGCATTAATGCTGCCGCTATACAAACAAAGGTGTACCTCCTATACAGCCCCTCAAACACCTGCTGATTGGTTCTCCCAAAGTTGAGTCGGCTTTTACCTACGGGCAACACTGGTGAAGCAAACCTTGGCGGGGCGGGTTGTGTTTCTAGGACTGACGCACGTCGCTCCTAGAAACCGGGTTTCTGTGCCGATCTTTCGGTTTCAAACCGACGATTTTTCATAGAAACCCGG
>CAYXCW010000029.1:0-24363 GCA_964463555.1 uncultured bacterium | reverse complement strand
GGGTTTCTGTGCCGATCTTTCGGTTTCAAACCGACGATTTTTCATAGAAACCCGGTTTCTAGAATCGAGAAACCGGGTTTCTGTGCCGATCTTTCGGTTTCAAACCGACGATTTTTCATAGAAACCCGGATGGGTGCGCCTAAGTCCTGGTTCAATTGTCGGTTTTTGTTAAAAATTATTGGTATAACCCGCCCCTACACTGCTTCAATAGAATGAATGTGGTTACCAACTTCTGAAAACTTGGTTTTATCAACCGATGACGTTCATATCTGGCGTGCCGATCTAGATCAACCAGAATCGTGTCAAACGCAATTGGCTGCAACACTTTCTCAAGATGAGCAAGCGAGAGCGCAACGGTTTCACTTTGACGTGCATCGCCAGCGCTTTATTGCTGGACGGGGGATACTGAGAAATATTCTGGGGCGCTATTTGGGGAAAGAACCAGGCGAGTTAGAGTTTTGTTATAGCGATCGCGGCAAACCCTCCCTAACTCAGTCTAATAGTTCAGTTTGCTTTAACTTATCTCATTCCCAATCTTTGGCATTATATGCGATCGCTCTCCGCCCCATCGGCATCGACTTAGAATATATCCGCCCCCTCGACGATGCCTTAAAACTTGCCCAACGTTTCTTTTCTCAAAGCGAATATGCATTTATTCAAGCACTTCCACCAGACCAAAAGCAAAAGGCATTTTTCCAGCTTTGGACTTGTAAGGAAGCTTATCTTAAAGCCACTGGTGAGGGTTTAGCAGGTTTAGGACAGGTAGAAATATCCCTCACTCCAGGCGGTACGCCAGAGTTGCATATAATTGGTGAAAACTCCTCTCCTCAGCAAAATCCCTGGTTTCTCGAACCCTTGACGCCCGACCCCAACTATGCTGCTGCTGCGGCAGTAGAAGGACAATCCCAGCTCAGTTTTTGGCAGTTCCAGATCTAGAACGGCAAAACCTTGATCCGGTAATCAAGCATAAACTGTTGTACATCAGTATAATTACGCAAAATAAAACTTATTTATGTGATGATTGTGATTTCAGTTACAAATTCATAAAAGTTTAAAGTTAGTATAAAGAAATTCGGTGAAATCGCTTAGGTGTAAAATCATATAGAACTTGCTTATTATCAGGATTTTCGCCGACCTGAGCCTTGGATTTAACACCAAGCTAAGCAGAATTATTTATAGTTTTGGTGAAAACCTATATTGAACTCTTTCCAGTTCCAGACAACCTATGTCAAGATGGTCTAGAAAACAAACGATTAGGAATACTCTAGACCTTCTCCTTAGAGCAGAACAACTTAAAATCCTGTGTAGCGCCATTCAGGGACGCATCAAACTGAAATTTACCCTTCTCAAGTTACAAAAATGACTCAATGCCTTCCCCAGCAAACTATTTTAAGCAGTGAACCTGCTACGCTGGTCGATCTTTTACGCCAAAGAGCATTACAGGAGCCGGACAAGCTGGCCTATACCTTTCTAATTGATGGTAAGGTGGAAGGGCCAAAGCTGACCTACGCCGAACTCGATCTTCAAGCCAGAGCGATCGCAGCGTTGCTGCAACAGCACGGCGCCAAAGGCGAACGCGCTCTGCTGCTGTATCCTCAAGGGTTAGAGGTGATGGCGGCATTTCTCGGTTGTTTGTACGCCGGGACGATCGCGATTCCCGTACCGCCTCCGGAAGCAAATCGCTTGAAGCGCAACTTGCCCCGATTGGTAGCGATCGCTAAAGATGCAGCAGCTTCGTTTGTACTCACTACCGGCAGCATTCTTGCCCTATTAGACGAATTCCGCGAAGAAATCCCGGAATTTGGCGCGATGCGCTGGATAGACACCGAACAGGTCAACCTGGAACTGGCAGAAACATGGAAAGATCCCGAAGTCACCGGGGATGCGCTGGCTTATCTTCAATACACATCCGGTTCCACCTCGACGCCCAAAGGCGTAACGATCAGTCACTATAATATATTGTTCCACTGCGGCAACCTGAAAAAAGCCTGCGGCTACGACTCCGACAGCGTCACCGTTACCTGGATGCCTTACTTCCACGATTACGGACTGGTAGAAGGATTGACGGTTCCCCTCTACAACGGTCATCCTTGTTACGTGATGTCGCCGTTTGCCTTTATTAAACGTCCTTTCCATTGGCTAAACGCAATTTCGCGCTACAAAGGCACTCACAGCCAAGCCCCCAACTTCGCTTACGATCAGTGCGTGCGCCGCGTGACTCCAGATCAGTTAGCGCAACTAGATTTAAGCAGTTGGCAAGCAGCAGGAAACGCCGCCGAACCGATTAACCCAAAAGTAATGGAAGCATTCTGCGAAAAATTTGCCCCCGCAGGTTTCAAGTGGAGTAGCTTCGCCCCCGCCTACGGATTAGCAGAAGCAACTCTATTAGTTTCGACTACGCCCAAAGGCGAAGAGCCGGTATTCTTAAAAGTAGACGCAGCAGCACTCGAACAAAATCGCGTCCTGCCGACAACCAAAGACGACGAGATGGTGCGGACGCTACCGGGATGCGGACGTTTGGTATGCGAGACAAAAGTAGCGATCGCTAACCCCGAAACCATGACCGAATGCGCCCCCGATCAAGTCGGCGAAATTTGGGTATCCGATCCCAGCGTCGCCGGAGGATACTGGAACCGTACCGAAGAAAGCGAAAACACCTTCCGTGCCTACTTAAAAGATACGGGAGAAGGGCCATTTCTGCGGACGGGGGATTTAGGGTTCATCCACGACGGTCAACTTTATATTGGTGGTCGTATTAAAGATTTAATCATTATCCGCGGCACCAATCATTACCCCCAAGACATAGAATGGACGGTACAACAGGTGCATCCAGCACTGCGTCCGGACTACGGGGCAGCATTTTCAGTCGAACTCAACGGCGAAGAAAGATTGGTGGTAGTGCAGGAAGTTGAGCGTCAGCAGCAACAAAACCTGGACTGCGATGAGGTAATAGCATCGATCCGGCAAGCGATCGCCGAACAGCACGAATTGCAAGTATACGGCGTCGTCCTCGCCAAACCAGGCAATATCCTCAAAACTTCTTCCGGCAAAATCCAGCGCCGCGCTTGCAAATCGAGTTGGCTATCTGGAGAATTAGAAGTCTTGGCAGATTGGAGCGAAAATCCCACCCTCACCGCCAAGTACAGAAATTTACAGGCAGAAGTTAATTCGCTTCTCAAACAAGTGCAAACTACCAAATAGGTAATAGGTAATGGGTAATGGGTAATAAAAAAATATTAGCAATTAGCAATTAGCAATTAGCAATTAGCAATTACCTATTACCAATTACCAATCACCAATTACCAATTACCCCTTACTGGAGAATCCAATGCAGCAATTAAAACAGTACTGGGTCGCCGAAGCACTCGAACGAGATTTAGGAGATCCTGGCAATCCGGACAATATGATGTCCTGGAAACAGGTAGTAGATCTGGATGAGCGCGAAGCATTCCCTCACGAAATTATTGAATGGCTTTATAACTGGAAACTTAGCCATTATTATGTCCCCGAATGGGTAGGCGGCGAATTTACTTCGTTTGAGGAATTCGTATCGATTGTGCGAGTTTTGTGTCGCCGCGATCAAACCGCAGGCATTGCTTTTACTACTATGTTTTGGTCTTTCCTCTGCTGGATGGCAGGTACGGAAGAACAAAAACAGAAACTGGCAAGCTTTATTAAAGATCAAAACGGTACGATGTGCCTTGCCTATTCTGAAAGGGCGCACGGTAGCGATTTGATTGCCGGTGATGTTACTGCGACCAAAGTTCCCGGCGGCTATTTGCTCAATGGGGAAAAATGGCCGATTAACCGCGCTACGATTTCGGGAGTTACCTTTGTCATCGCCAAAACCGATGCATCGGCAGGCAGTCGGGGCTTATCTTTATTCATGGTAGAGAAAGCTCGACTCGACGCAGCAACTTATTACAATCTGCCCAAAACACTTACCCACGGCATTCGCGGTTCCGATATCAGCGGCATTGGGTTTAAAGATTGCTTTGTCCCCGATGACATGCTGTTAGGAAAAGAGGGAGCCGGATTAGAATTAGCGCTGAAAGGTTTCCAAGTTACGCGCCCATTGTGTGCGGCATTTTCTCACGGCGCAGCCGATACCGCCCTGAGAACAACGCTAAAATTTGCTATGGGTCGCGAACTTTACGGCAAAACGGTTTTTGACATTCCTCAACCTAAGAGAACTCTGGTTGATGCTTTCTTGGATCTCCTGATCTGCGATTGCGAAACGATTGGGGTGGCGAGGGGATTCCACGTCGTTCCAGAACAATTTAGCGTCTGGGGTGCGGTGGTGAAATATTTCTCAACCGTGACGCTGGAAAAGATGATTCAAGACGTTTCAGTCGTACTTGGATCGCGTTTTTACATGCGAGAAGAACACGATTTCGGCATCTTCCAAAAACAGATGCGGGATAATGCAATTATCAGCATGTTCGACGGTAGCAGCATCGTCAACTTGCACGCGCTGATTTTGCAAATGCGAAGTCTCGCCAAACACCGCGCCAAACGCAATGACAAGATGATGGAGGCGTTGCAATCTCGTCTCGAAGTCAACTTCTCGTTGGACAAACCAGTACCGCGTTATGCGCCGGAAAAAATGGATCTGTTCAGTCGCGGTGCAGACGACTCATTGCAAGGGTTGGAAATTGCGATCGCGCAACTCCACGATCTCAAAGATCAAAGCGATGTGAATCCAGAAGTGCTAGATCAAATCATCACTTTTGCTTCCTCCGCTTTAGAAGAACTCAACGCCCAGGATGAATATCTAGCCACATCCGCGTTTGAATTCGGTCACGACCAATCCCCGGAATTATTTGAGCTAGCTAAGAAGTATTGTGCATTGCACGCGATCGCAACTTGCTTGCACATGTGGATTTACAACCGGAAAAACTTAGGCGAATTTTTCGCCAAAGGTGAATGGTTGGTACTGAGTCTCGCCAGACTCTTGCGCTCATTCCGCCCCTGGCAAAACTTGACAATTTCCCCGGTTTATGTTGAAAACGTAGCCCAAGAATTGGTCAAGCTTTACAATGAGGACAAAATGTTCTCGATCGTTCCTTTCCAACTAGCAAAAACCGAAACACAAAAGGATCAAACGAATGCAGCTTCAGAACTCCAGCTCCAAGCCTAGCGATATGGTAACCTCTCCTGTAGAAGCAATTCAAACTTGGCTCGTTGATAAAATCGCTCAAAATCTTTCCCTAGATCCCAAATCGATTAATGTCAGCGAACCTTTAACCCGCTACGGATTAGATTCGATCGATGCCGTCACCCTCGTTGGCGACTTGGAAGACTGGCTTTCTGCCGAACTTCCCGATACCTTGTTCTGGGATCATTCGACGATTGAAAAAGCGGCTGAATACTTGGTTAACGAGTGCGATATTTCCGCTTTAAACGTGGGTAGTTCAGCAGAAAAAGTTGAAGCAAATGCTAGTACCAAAACCGAAGAACCCGCGAAAAAAGGTTGGGGCGGATTCTTCAAAGGTGGTCGTTAAAACCTTTGATTCGGTTAAGGGAGGCAGAGCCTCCCACACCTCGTTCCCAGGCTGGAGCCTGGGAACGAGATATTAGAGGCTCTGCCTCGATTATTTTCGCTTGGATAAGGGAGGAAGTTAATTGAACTTCTCGGATTTTTCCTTCTGGTGGGTGCTGCTGCTCGTGGGCATCCCCTTTTTCACGATACGGTATATCGCCAAGTCTTTTAATCTGTGGCGAAATGCTTTTGACAGTATCGGCTTGATGGTACTGTCGCTGACGCTGTTTGTGAATGCTAGCCGCACCAGCTTTGCTGTTTTTTGTTTTGAAATTATCTTCAACTACGTGATGGTGTACTTTATGTTACGCCGTCAGGGGTGGCAAGCGAAAGCGATCGCTACCACTGTAGTTGTAATTGATATTGCAATTCTCGCCTATTTTAAATACGTCAACTTCTTTGTCGAAAGCGTTGTCGGATTGGTACTTCCAGGAATAGCCGAAAGTTGGAAAGGAATTCCAGGTTCGGGGGCTATTCCACCAGGGATTTCTTTCTACACTTTCCAGATGGTTGCGTTTGTAGTCGATTCATTTACTAGCAAGAAAAAGCAACCAATTGGCCCGATAAATTATATCAATTTCGTCTCATTTTTCCCGCAAGTTGTGGCAGGGCCAATCGAACGGCGGTCAGATCTGTTCCCGCAAATTGAATCGTTTCGATTTAAATTCAGTTGGGAAAACTTCGAGACAGGGTTTCAATGGCTGTCATTGGGACTGTTCATGAAATTTGTTCTAGCTGATAACCTGTCACCGTTTATCGACTTAAAAGAAGCAACGAATGCTTGGTTAGTTTGGTTCCACGCTTTCTTATTCACGCTGCGAATTTATTTTGACTTTGGCGGATACAGCTTCATGGCGGTGGGACTTGCCAGAATTATGGGCGTGAAATTAACGCTAAACTTCCTCGCACCCTACACTTCCCAAAGTATCCAAGAATTTTGGCGTCGGTGGCACGTTACTTTAAGTACTTGGTTCCGCGATTATGTGTTTTTGCCGATGATGGGGGCAAACAAGCGGTTGGCAGAATTTTTTCTGTTTCTCACGTTTACCCTATCGGGTTTTTGGCACGGCGCGGCTTGGAATTTTATCCTCTGGGGCGCTTACCACGGGGCTTTATTATTGCTGCTGCGCTATTTAACCAGACAAAGACAAACGCCAATCGGAAAGTATGTGGCTAAAATGCCAGCATTGCTATCTTGGGCGCTGACATTTGCCTCGGTAACCTTGGGATGTTTGTTCTTTATGGAGACAGATATCGCGCGCTTGGGGCAAAAAATAGTCACTTTGGTGACGCCTTGGGCATATTCTCTATCTAATTTGACGGGTGCATTCAGCAACCCAGATTTCAGCGTCAACCAGCTTTGGACTTTAGGTTTTACCCTGTTTCTTTCTTGTGGGTTACTGCTGCTAGAACACATGGCAATTTGGCAAAAACGCAAGTCTGAATATGACTTGTTGCTATCGCCTTGGGTGTCTCGCATATTACTGGCTTTAACCGTCTTGCTGGCGGCAAACGAACCGTCTAAGTTTATTTACTTCGAGTTCTGATGAAGAAAGTATTACAGTTAGGTAGTTGGTTAGCGATCGCAGGCTTAGCTTGGGGAGCGGGTTATCTTTACAATGCTCGCTACGGCGGCGAGTTAAGCTGGCTGCGAATCATGTACGAGAGTAAAATTGCGATCGCATCCGAAAAAACTGAAGCACCTCACCGCCTCCTGATTACCGGCGGTTCGGGAGCGCATTATACCATTAATTCCAAAGTAATCGAGCAAGGATTGGGGATTCCCGTTATCAATTTAGGACTAGATGGTCCGGTGGGTTTAGATGTCATATTGCCTAGCATTCTGTCGCAAGTTCGCAAAGGCGATGTGGTGCTGTTAGTGCCGGAATACCTGATATTGTGGGCAGATGATGGATTAGGCGATCGCTCCGGACAATTCGGCACCGCCATCGGACGCCCCGGTTTGGGAAACGTGCCGCCCAAGCGCTTCGCCCAAGACATGTTGATGTTGGGTAACCCTACCCTCAGAGCCGTTACCAAGTCAACTATAGACTTAGTTGAAAAAGGAAAATTCACTGGCTATTACTCAGATCCAGTGGACGAAAGGGGCGACCCTACAGTAACAAAATATCGTACCTCAGCTAAATGGTGGGAACTGCCGATTAACAAACCCGCTTCCAAACATGCCATCAACCGCATTGCTCAATTCAAGCAAGAGGTAGAAGCTAGAGGCGGAACGCTGATTTTATCCTTGCCTTGGGTTTATGCCCGCAGGGATGAAAAGTCAGTTAATAACGTTAAAAAGACGGCAGAAGAGTTAGCCAAAATTGCGCCAACGATCTACAACAAAGATACGTTGAACATGAAGAATGACGCGAATTTATTTGCCGATACCCACTACCACCTCAAACCAGAAGCCAGAATAATTAGGTCAAAACAAATAGTTGCAGAACTAAAGGCAGTTCCCCAGCTAAAACCAATACTGGCATCACCACAAAAAGAAACCAAACCAGCCCCAAAGCAGGTGAACAAGTGACCAGGTGGGAAATGTACGGGCGGGTTTTACCAACCAATCTGCGGCAAGAAACCGGGTTTCTGTGAAAAATTCTTGAGCCATGAAAAAGATCTACGAAGAAACCCGGTTTCTGATTTCGTTAAACCCGCCCCGGAAAGGTGAGCAATTACCAATTACCAATTACCAATGACCGATGACCAATTAGCAATTAGCAATGACCAATGACTAAAATTTGCATCCTTGGTGGTGGCTTCGGCGGACTTTATACAGCTTTGTACCTGCGGCGGTTTCCCTGGGCGAAATCACCAGATTGCCAAATTACTTTAGTCGATCAAAAAGATCGGTTTCTGTTTCTACCGTTGCTGTATGAATTGGTCACAGATGAACTTAAAGCTTGGGAAATTGCACCTGCTTTTAAGAAGTTGCTCGCTAATAAAAATATCCAATTTTGTCAGGCAACAATTGAGGGAGTCGATTTAAAAGCGCGCTCTGTAAAACTATTAGGCGGAGAACGACTTTCCTACGACTACCTAGTTTTATCTGTGGGGGGAAAGACGCGCACCGATGGTACACCGGGGGCTGCCGAATACGCGCTGCCCTTCCGCAGTTTAGCAGAGGCGCGGTATTTGGATGAAAGACTGCGATCGCTTGAAGCCACAGACTTACCCCAAATTCGCGTTGTCACGATCGGCGGTGGCCCTTCTGGGGTAGAGTTAGCTTGTAAAGTCGCGGATCGTTTGGGTAAACGGGGACACATCTTGCTCGTCGAACGAGGCGATCAAATTCTCAAACCCTTTTCCAGTGGGCTGCGCCGCGGGGCGTACCGTGCCCTGCAAGCGCGCGGAGTGCAGGTAGAATTAAGAACGGGTGTAGAAGCGATCGCACCCAATCAAATTACCCTAGTACGCGACAATCGCATCACTCCTTTGACGGTAGATCTCGTGCTTTGGACGGCGGGAACTAAATCAATTGATTGGGTATCCCAACTAGATTGTCAGCAAAATAACCAAGGACAGTTACTAACTTTACCTACACTACAGTTAGTCGATTATCCAGAAGTTTTAGCCTTGGGAGATATGGCAGAAATCCAATATCCCAACGGGAAACGCATACCAGCAACGGCACAGGTAGCTTATCAACAAGCAGCATGTGCCGCCCACAATCTCAAAGCATTAATCAAGCGTCGCCGATTAAAAAACTTCCACTATTTACATCTGGGAGATATGCTAACCTTGGGCGTTAATGCCGCCGTAGTATCGAGTTTTGGCATCAATATAGAAGGGCGTTTGGCAAGCATTACCAGACAAATGGTTTACCTCCAACGTCTGCCAACAATGCGCCATCGCCTGCAAGTCTTGTGGCATTGGATTGTCAGCGGGTGCCAGCATCTATTCCAGTTATTCTCAAATAGGTTTTCTAGTCAGGGTAAAAGGAGTACAAAATACTCGCAGGGAGTAAAGAAACTATCCCAAAAGTAGATTTTTACCAAAAAAAATAGGTTTAAAGGCTCCCCCTTTTAAAAGAAAGGGAAAATTAATTACCCCAACTCGCAATCCTATAAGCTTTAGATCAAGGTAACTGTCAACTGTCAACTGTCAACTATCAACTGTTTTATGGTTTATGGCTCCTAGTCAACAAAAAGGTAAACTAGCTCTCGGTGAAAAACTGGAGCAATTATTTGGATTAGACTTGCGATCGCTTGCCGCATTTCGCATCGGTTTAGCGCTGATTATTATCGCCGATTTAATTATCCGGTTTGCAGATATTCGCACGCTTTATAGCGACTTTGGCGTTTTACCTCTCGCCGCGCGCAGCGAAATCGTCAATCCTTTGTATTGGTCGATACATGCCCTTAGCGGTTCGCCCGTAGTTCAAGCAATTTTGTTTATTGTAGCGATATTAATCGCCTTAGCGTTTCTGGTTGGATACAATACCAGATTGGCAGCGATCGCATCGTGGGCGCTGTTAATCTCGCTGCAAAATCGCAATCCTTTCTTGCTATTTGCTGGCGATGATATGCTGCGCGCCTTAATGTTTTGGGCGATGTTTTTGCCTCTAGGTGCGGCGTATTCCATCGATAGCGCCCTCAATACATCCACCAAACCATTACCCAAGCGCATCCTTACCGGGGCGACAATCGCACTAACGTTACAAGTTTTCTACGTCTACATTTTCTCGGCTGCTTATAAAACAACTAGCACGGTTTGGTGGCCCGATTTAACTGCCGTTTATTATGCGCTGAGTTTCGATCAATACGCCGCCCCGTTGGGTAAATTCTTGCTCAACTTCCCGCCGTTACTAACAGTTTCTACGTTGTTTACGTTGATTCTGGAGTGGATTGGGCCGCTGTTTATTTTGGTTCCCTTCCGCACAGTATTCTTCCGTACTGCGACGATAATTACGTTTATCCTTTTACACGTTGGATTTGGATTAACGCTGCAAATTGGTTTGTTTCCCGCGTTGGGAATCTTTACCTGGTTGGTGTTTATCCCCAGCGAAGTTTGGGATGGAATTCAAGCTCGAATTTATAATCCCCAACGGGCAGGATTGAGAATTTATTACGATGCCGATTGTGGTTTTTGTAAGAAAGTTGTCCACCTAATTCGCACGTTCCTGATTTTACCCAAGACACCCTTGCTGATGGCGCAAGAGGACGAATCAATTTATGCCGACATGCAGGAGAAAAATTCCTGGGTGGTAGTAGATTGGCAGGAAAATCGGCACTATAAATGGGAAGCGATCGCTTATGTAGTCAGTCTTTCCCCCATATTATGGTTCCTCGCACCTGTCCTCAGATTGTCGCCATTGATGGCAGTGGGGAATAAATTCTACGAAACGATTGCAACGAATCGTCGCTTTGCCGGTAACTTTACCAAACCTTTGAAATGGCGTCCTCTGGAGGTGAATAATTCGCAAATTCTCAATATCGTCACCTTGCTATTGCTAGCTTACGTCACGGTATGGAATTTTAGAAATTTTGTCGAATTAACCTCGCAACGAGGTACTCTAAAATCTAAGGCTATACTCTCTACCCAGCGAGTTCTCAAATCAAGGACTTTCAACTCAATAGATTGGATTAGTCGCGTTTTACGCATAGACCAATCTTGGAGTATTTTCGCACCCGCGCCACCCGTCGATGATGGCTGGTATGTAATACCGGGCAAACTTAAGGATGGTAGCGAGGTCGATGTTCTCCAAAATGGCGATCAAGTCAACTGGGAAAAGCCAAGCATTAGCGCTAGAGATGCACTTTATCGCAATATGCAATGGCGCGGTTATTTTATCAACCTCAATCGGGCGATTGGTAAGAAACTTTTCCCGTACTACGCAAAATATATCTGTCGCGATTGGAACGCGAGGCATCAGGGTGACAAACAACTCGATAGTTTTGAAATTTACTTAATGGATGAAGAAACCGTCCCACCGGGACAACCCCAGACTGTTAAAAAAGAGCGCAAGTGGCCCAAATCGAAAGGGTCGCAATCTTGCGATCAACTTTAACAGGGAATTCATTCAAATTGGATAGCGATCGCTACCAAAAATTTGGGAAAACTAATGTTAGAAACCGGGTTTCTACCTATATCTCTAGTTCTATAGCAACAATGTTTCGCAGAAACCCGGAATATGCGCCTAACCTATCCCCCTAAATTTGGAACCTACCACCTTTGTTTCTTGCTGTGATGTAGAGATGTTACATGTAACGTCTCTACATCAAAAAGATTTTTCACAGAAACCCGGTTTCTTTGCGTAACCTATCCCCCTAAATTTGGAATATACCTCCCTTTTGCCCCATGCTTTTCAACTCTTACATATTTATTTTTGTCTTTCTACCCATTACTCTGCTAGGGTTTTTTACCTTCTCCAGATTTCGCCTAATTCACCTAGCAGTTGGATGGATAACCCTCTGTTCGGTGATTTTTTATGGGTATTGGAATCCCGCCTACCTGCCGATTATCCTGATTTCGATGGCGGTTAATTACTTCTTGGGGGTGCGGATTAGCAATGCCAAAGCGATGAGTAAAAAAGCCAAAACCTTATTGTGGTTAGGGCTGTTTTTTAATTTAGCCTTGCTGGGATATTACAAGTACGCCAACTTTTTTGTATCCAATCTGCCATTTCCGGCGATCGCTAATTTCATCGAAGCGCAACTCAACACCAAAAGTATCGTTCTCCCCCTAGCAATTTCTTTCTTCACC
The DNA here is from genome assembly GCA_964463555.1 of uncultured bacterium. Classification (GTDB taxonomy): domain Bacteria; phylum Cyanobacteriota; class Cyanobacteriia; order Cyanobacteriales; family Aerosakkonemataceae; genus Microseira. Next base: position 12,110 of record CAYXCW010000029.1, on the reverse strand, counting down.
TTCCAACAAATTGCCTATCTAGTAGACGCCTATCGCGGCGAAACCAAAGAATATAACTTTGTCGATTACTGCTTATTCGTCACCTTTTTTCCCCAGTTAATTGCAGGGCCAATCGTCCATCACAAAGAAGTTATTCCCCAGTTTCGCAAAGCGCGAACCTTCCTATTATCTCACAAAAACCTGGCCTTGGGTATCGCCATGTTTACCTTAGGATTATCCAAAAAAGTCTTAATTGCAGATAATTTATCTCCCTGGGTAGCCCCCGCTTTCAACCATGCTAGCGAGCTGAATTTTATCGAAGCATGGGTAGGTGCATTGAGCTACACCTATCAGCTTTATTTTGATTTTTCCGGTTACTCCGATATGGCGATCGGTTTGGGTTTAATGTTCAACGTCCGCCTATCGATGAATTTTAATTCGCCTTACAAAGCCACTTCGATCAGCGACTTTTGGCGACGCTGGCACATCACTTTATCCAACTTTCTCCGCGACTATTTATACATTCCCCTGGGTGGAAGTCGCCGAGGAGAAATCCGCCGCTACGGCAATCTTCTGATCACCATGTTATTAGGTGGACTGTGGCACGGTGCGGGTTGGACTTTTGTGATCTGGGGCGGACTTCACGGAATGTATCTTTGCATCAACCATGCATGGCGACAGTTAAATAAACCATTGCCTAAATTCTTAGCATGGACAATTACATTTTTAGCCGTCATCGCTGCTTGGGTATTATTTAGAGCCAAAAACTTGCCCGATGCAATGGAAATTTTGCAGGCAATGGCGGGAATGAAGGGAATAGTATTCCCCGGAGAAGCGCAAGGTAAATTAGCAATTTTAACTCAATTTGGCATCCAACTTCAGAGTTGGAAAGACATGGCTTACATCCCGGAAGTCAACGGGAACAAAGCCTTGACTTTAGTTGTTTTAGCCTTGGTAACTATCTGCGCTACTAAGTTACCAAATAGCGAGGAAATGCTGAAAAAATTAAAGCCAAACTGGGGATGGGCAATCTGGATCGGTGCTTTAGCCAGTCTGTCTTTACTTTCACTTAACAGGGTGTCTGAATTCCTTTACTTCCAGTTTTAATTTATACCCATATGACTACAGAGCGTCGATTCAATTTAGGCTTTCTAACTTCCTCAAAAGGGGAAAAACGTAAGGTGCGGGGGAGTAAATACCGTAAGTTTAACTTACTGGTATTATTAGCTGCATTCACTCCGATGGCGGCGGTTGGTTTATTCAACGTTGCCCTCGATCCCTACGGAGTTTTTGATACTACAACTGTCGCGGGAATCAATCAATCAAAACCTAGAAAGGGAAACAACGATCGGCTATTCAAAGCTACCGATATTATCCGGATTAAACCGGCAACGCTGTTGTTTGGTTCGTCTAGAACCAGACAAGGGTTAGATCCAACTTATGCGGCTTTAAAGGATAAACAGCCAGCGTATAACTTGGGACTGAATGGGGCGAATCCTTACGAACAACTGCGGTATTTGGAACATGCGATCGCCAACAACAAAAACCTGAAAACCGTCATCATCGGCATTGATTTCTTTATGTTCAATGCCTACAACGAAAATCAACCGGGTTTTACCGAAGACAGGTTGGAAAAGCAAAGCATTAGTTTACAAGATACCATCAATGTTGTCTTTTCCATCGATGCCCTATCTTCCAGTTTAGAAACGCTCAATTCCAGTAGAAATCCCCAAAATCAAGAAGGGGATAGCCTGAAGGGATTCATGCCTTATAAAAACATCGATTTAGGCAAAAAAGTAACTGATTGGAGGTTTGTTAATTCTTATCAAGTTTATTTCAAAAATCATGCCAAGTATCAGCTATCAGAGAAATATATAGCTGATTTTAAATCATTTGTCGAAACCTGCAAGAAACACGGCATAACCTTAAAAGTATATATCTCTCCAGGACATGCCACCGATAACGAGGCTATTCGAGCAACCGGACATTGGGCAACCCAAGAAAAGTGGAAACGCGAGATTGTAAAAATAGTTCCGGTTTGGGATTTTTCTGGCTACAACAGCATTACTTCCGAACCGATTAAAGAAGGCATGAAAAATTACGCCGACAGTTCCCACTATCGGGAAAATATCGGCAATTTAATTCTGAATCGGGTGCTAAATTACCAATCGAATAAAGTTCCCAAAGATTTCGGCGTCCTGATTACTCCAGAAAATATAGAATCCCACCTAGCCAAAATTAACGCTAACCGGGAAGCTTGGGCAAAAAATAACCAGAAAGAAGCAAAGTTAGTACAAGATATCAAACGTAAATTCGATCGAGGCAACTAGCAATGAACTCAAATCTCTCTGGACATATATCAATTCAGTCAAGAGCGAATGTACAAAGCTGTGGAAATTACTCGCTTAAAGCCTCAAATCATTTTATATGGAAGCTAGTAAAGAGTATCAATTAAAAAAGTGTAAAAAGGAGGAAAATAAAACATGCTAGATAATTTAACTGCCATCAAAACACCCTCGCTCAAAAACCAGCGCATAGCCGTTTTACTACCTTGTCGCAACGAGGGTTTAACCATCGCTCAAGTTGTGGCGGGTTTTCAAGCGGCGCTGCCAGAGGCGAAAATCTACGTGTACGATAACCGCTCCACCGATAATACAGCAGAACAGGCAGCGGCAGCGGGTGCGATCGTGCGGTACGAACGCATTCCAGGTAAAGGAAACGTCGTCCGACGCATGTTTGCCGATATCGAAGCGGATATTTACGTCATGGCAGACGGGGACAACACCTACGAAGCACCAGCAGTTCGCAGATTGATCCAGTTTTTGTTAGCCCAACAACTCGACATGGTAGTAGGCGCGAGGCGCGAAACAGCCAAAGATAGCGAAGCCTACCGTCCCGGTCACCGCTTTGGTAACATATTTCTCAAAACCTGCGTTCAATGGCTATTTGGAGCGCGGCTAGTGGATATGCTTTCTGGATATCGCGTATTCTCCCGTCGATACGTCAAATCTTTTCCTGCACTATCGAATGGGTTTGAGATCGAAACCGAGTTTACAGTACACGCCCTAGAACTGAAAATGCCGTTTATTGAAGAACCGACGTTATATGGTTCTCGTCCTCCAGGTTCGACTAGCAAACTCAGAACATTTCAAGACGGGTGGCGAGTTTTAGGTACGGCAATTTTGTTATTTAAAGAAGCGCGACCTTTTCTATTTTTTGGCATTATCTTTTTGTTGCTGGCAGCATTGGCTCTGGTTTTAGGTATTCCAGTAGTCGAAGATTTTCTCAAAACTGGATTAGTGCCGCGATTTCCCACGGCAATTTTAGCAGCATCCACAATGTTGCTTGCCTTTCTCAGCCTCACCTGCGGGATGATTCTAGATTCGGTTGCGCGCGGGCGGCGAGAAGCCAAACGCATGGTTTATCTTTCCTATCCTGCACCCGAAGCAGGAATTTATGAAAGTGGAACTGATGAAAATCATCCCCTCAATTAACAACATAATCATCTCTGACGCACCTTATTTAAACCAGATCGAGGCAGGATGAAGACAGTTACAAAAATCGCCTTAATTGCCTTATTATGGCTAACCGTCATCAACTCAGGTAGTCTGGGAACTTTAGATACCGACCTGAGATTGCAGATGGCTAACGCCTGGTGGACGGGAACTGAAGAAGTAAGAATTCCCCCTGGATATAAAATCAAGGTGCGGGGAGATATTGTTCCCGGAATTATGGGAGTTGACGGTAAGCGTTACATCGCTTACGAACAAGGACAGTCAGTTCTGATGCTGCCTGGAGATTGGTTGGGAACTCAAATGCATAGATTGTTTCCCGCAGTTCCAGAAAAAGATATGCGGGATTTAGTCGTTAATTTCTTAATTTTTATCCCGTTAAATGTCGCTGCTGTAGTCGCTTGTTTTTGGTTGCTGACGCTGTTTAATTTTAGCGAGAGAGTCGCTGGTTTAACTAGCATTCTATTTCTACTGGGAACGACGTTTTTGCACTACGCCCAAGTACATCAGCATAACAATCAAGTCCTGCTGTTCCTCACTATCGGTTATGCATCTGCTTTAGCTTGCACCCTGCGCGGAAATTTACGCATGGCTGCTATTAGCGGTTTGGCTTTGGGTGGTACGGTTTTGCTGAGAATTACCAGCACGATCCATGCCTTGACCATACTACTTTTTCTCGTCGGCTGTATGGGTTATAAAACCCGCGACAAGGATAAAACTATCAAGGCTGCTGGACTTTGGATTGCTGGTTTTATTCCTTTTGCTTTGGTAGGCAGAATTTTCGACTTCATCCGCTACGGCAGCTTTTTTGCCACGGGAAAAAGTGTAGAAAAGCAGCAATTAGCCACCGATCCAATGTGGACAGGTTTGCCAGATTTACCGGCAAATTATCCCTTGATCAATGACCCTCATGTTGGCATTCTAGGGCCGCTGATCGCACCGGCAAAAAGCATTTTTATCTACGATCCTTTACTGATACCTTGTATAGTATTGGGAATTATTTTCTGGAAAAGACTTTCCCCTTATATCCAGTGGTATCTGATTACCGGGATTTTTAACCTGGGTTTACACCTAGCTGCTTATAGTCGATTCTTTTTCTGGCACGGTGATTCGGCTTGGGGTGCTAGGTATCACGTCACCTCGGTTCAGACGATACTGATTCCGCTGCTGGGATTGTTCGTGCATCAACTTTTATCGGAGCGGGGGTTAAGGGCTTGGCTGATGCGTGGTATTGTAACGATAGCCATTATGGTGCAGATTGCCTCGGTGACCATGCCCATGAATCTGGAGATCTTTCAAACGCAGGTGGGGATGCCGGGGAGTCGCTTGGACTTCCGGTTAGCTCAACGTTTGACCAATATGGTTTGCTTGGTCAACAGTTCTTTTTCTAGGGGTTGCGTTGAAAGAAACCCTGATAAAAAGGAGTTTGTCAAAGAGTGGAATCACGTCTATTTTCTGCCGTTTAATTTCAGTCATAAAGCGGCGGGCAATCCAGATTTAGTTAATTTTACCAGGATTTTGTATGTAGTTTGGGGATTGGTTTTAGTCGGAGCGATCGCTGCCACTCTCTGGTTCGTTTTTTGGTCATCGGGTCAAGCACCAGAGTTGATGAAATTGAGTTAATTAATGTCAGAGGTTGAGATGAATAACTTATTAATTCTGCTGGCTCTAATTCCATTCTCGGTTGTCCTCAATACAATGGGTCAGATTTTACTCAAATCCGGTTCGGGCCAAGGAATAGTAAGTCTCAATGTGTTTTTGGGGCTTGTAGCTTATGCTATCAGTACGGTGTCGTATATTTTTATTTTAAAAAGACTAAACGTATCGGTGGCGTATCCTTTGGTTTTTGGGTTAACAATTATTGCCACAACTTTGGCAGGAGCCAATATTTTAAAGGAGCAAGTGACGGTACAACAGTGGATGGGTGTCGGTTTGGTGATTAGCGGCATTTGTGCCATCAGTTTTGGCAAAATTCTGTAAATGGAGAATCGGTAATTGGTAATTGGTAATTGGTTAATAAACCATATTGAAAATTAAGGCAGAATTACCGAAAAGGCTTATAATATTAGTCGCAATAAATTGGAGCAAAAACCGGCGTAAATAGCTCAAAAACTTGCAGAATTGAACAGGCAAAATAAGCATAACCTAGTTTTAAATCAATGCAAGGCTAAGCAACTGGTATGGTGGTGTAGGAAGTTAAATTCGCGCGTGAAGCTGAAATTATGACAATAGCTATAACTATGCGATTTGCTTACTTAGAAGCTCTCAGACCTCGCCAGTGGACAAAAAATTTAGTTGTGTTCGCGGCGCCTTTGTTTGCTTTCAGTATCAACTTAAATTCATTGTTAGGTAGTCTGCTGGCATTTTCATTATTTGCCGCTGCTTCAAGTAGTTTTTATCTGATCAATGACATTGCAGACGTTGAAGCCGATCGCCGCCATCCTGTAAAGTGTAACCGCCCAATTGCAGCGGGGAAGGTGAGTATTCCAGCCGCGATCGCAATAGCAGCTATCTTATTGAGTGGTTCGCTCATCATCGGCTTCTTGCGATCGCTTTGGTTGGGAGCAACCATCCTGGCTTACGCGCTACTACAAGTTGCCTATAACCTACGGCTCAAGCGTACTCCGATTTTAGACGTGATTGCGATCGCATCTGGATTTGTGCTGCGCGCCGCCGCAGGGGCTGCCGCTACCAGCATCTATCTGTCACCCTGGTTTTTGCTTTGTACGGCGATGCTGGCTTTATTTTTGGCAGTGGAAAAGCGCAAAGCCGAACTACGCTTGATCGCCATCAAAGGCGGTAAAACCCGTACTGTCCTCAAACGCTATTCTCTACCCCTGCTAGCGCGAATGGAAAGCGTAATTACGACGGGAACTATCATGACTTATGCGCTTTGGAGTTCTGGCCCTGCGGTTTCTGGAGCTAGCACTTCTTGGATGCTCGTTACCCTACCCTTTGTATTGTATGGCGTTTTCCGCTACCAGTTACTCAGCGATCCCCAGGAAATAGAACGTCGCAGCAATAGCGAGCATGAAGCTGGAGGAGTCACGGAACGACCAGAAGAAGTTTTGCTCAAAGATAAGCCTATTTTGCTCACAGTTTTATGTTGGCTTTTGACAGTATTTACGATTTTAGCGCTCAAAGAGCAAAATATAATTAAATAAATTTTTCACCGATTTGTACCCCAAGTAAAAAAGGAGGATAAATAAATTGCCAAAGCGTTTAAATAATCCCTTGAACCAGCAGGGGAAATATAAACTACCAAAGCGGTTGCTTCGTCTTGCCTCCATAGATTTAGATTTACTCACAGCCATCGGCATTCAAGGAATAATCCTCGATTTAGATAATACGCTTGTCTCTGAAGACGACTGCTACTTGTCTCCCGGCGGGGAAGATTGGATCAAACTTGCCCAATTAAAAGGCTTTAAATTTGTCATCTTATCCAATGGTAAGCGCCGATATCGGGTAAAATATTGGTCCAATCGTCTCAATATTGCAGCCATTAACCCAGCTCGCAAGCCCTTTCCATTTGCCTTTCGTAAAGCCAAGGCTTATATGCAGCTAAAATCTAAACAAATTGTGGTGATTGGCGATAGCTTCCATACAGATGTATTAGGAGCTTGGATTTCGGGACACTTGTGCATTCAGGTAGCCAGTTTACCTCATCCGTCTCTTTGGTGGGAGAAACTTATAGGTCGCTGGGTGCAAACTCCCTATCCCCATAAGGGCGATCTCTGGAGCTTTGATGCTTCTGAATATCAGTAAAGATTGGTTAGGTAATAGGTAATGGATAATGGGTAATTGGTTAAGAAACCCGGTTGCAGATTCAGGGAGGATTCCAGAAAGGATTTATAGAAGTTTGAATAAATTGAATAATAAACCAGGGTGAATAAGTCAAGAAACTGAGTAATTTAAAAGGAAAAATAATGTTGCAACAACCAATGACAGGAATTGCCATTACAGGAAGTGGTTCGGCTACGCCAGCGCTGGCTGTAGATAATCATATGCTCTCGCAGCTGGTAGAAACTTCAGATGAATGGATTGCTTCGCGCACGGGGATTCGTCAGCGACGATTGGCAGATCCTCAAACCAGTTTAAGCGCGATCGCCACGATTGCCGCACAAAATGCGATCGCAATGGCAGGCATTACCCCACTCGATATCGATTTAATTATTCTGGCAACTTCCAGCGCCGATGATTTATTTGGCAGCGCTTGTCAAGTTCAAGCACAATTAGGTGCAAATCGCGCCGTTGCTTTTGACCTCACCGCGGCTTGTTCGGGATTTGTTTTTGGTTTGGTGACCGCAGCACAATATATTAGAACCGGCGTCTATCAAAATATATTGCTGATTGGCGCGGATATGCTCTCCCGTTGGGTAGATTGGTCAGATCGTAGCACCTGCGTATTGTTCGGCGATGCAGCGGGTGCTGTAGTGCTTCAGGCAAATCAGGAAGATCGCTTGCTGGGTTTTGAACTCCGCAGCGATGGAACGCAAAATAATAGCCTGAATGTCGCTTACCAAGGACAGGCAAAAGAACTATTTGCAGGCGCAACAATTAGCCAGGGAACCTATCAACCTTTGACCATGAATGGTCAGGAAGTCTATCGCTTTGCAGTGCAGAAAGTCCCCGAAGTGATAGAAAAAGCTTTATATCGGGCAAATTTAACCGCAGACGGGGTAGACTGGTTGTTGCTGCATCAAGCCAATCAACGGATATTGGATGCGATCGCCAATCGTCTGAAGATACCCACTGAAAAAGTTATCAGCAATCTTGCTAACTACGGTAATACTTCTGCCGCCTCGATTCCCCTCGCTTTAGATGAACAAGTAAGACAGGGAAAAATTAAACCAGGCGATACAATTGTCACTTCAGGTTTTGGTGCCGGACTTACTTGGGGTGCAGCAATTTTTCAGTGGGGCAGGTGAGAATTTTAGATTGAAGGATTGCAGATTGTAGATTGAATTTTGATGGCGTAGGTTGGGTTGAGGTTACAAAACCCAACCTACTTTATCCTATCGATCTACCGGCACAAAAACGGGTAAAGCTTGGGGAATAACTCGAAATTGAGCTGGGGTAGTGGTGGTTAATTCGCCATCGGTATCAATCCAATTGGGTTCTTTAGTATAGATGTTGATCTCTTTACCTTGAAGTGTCAGAACGCCGGGGGCTTTTTTCCCTTGCACAATTGCCGGTATCAGGGCGATTAATTGCCACCATTGCTGGGTTTTTACGCTATACAAATCTAGTCTTTGGTCATCAATTGCAGCGTCTTCAGCTACTACTAAGCCGCTACCGTAATAACGACCGTTACATACAGTAATTTGAAAGGTTTTAACTTTAATTAACTGGTTATGCCAGCGAATTTCTGCTTCAAAAGGTCGAGATTGCCAAAGGACTTGCAGCGCCACTGCTGCATAGGCTAGCACCCCCCAGCGCCGTTTCCAAGCTTTTGGCACTCGGCGATTGATTTGGGCGCTTAATCCCAATCCAGCTACATTGAAGAAGTATTTGCCATTGACCCAGCCTAAGTCAATCAATCGGATTTTTCCAGCCGCCACGATCTTACAAGATTCTGGTAAACTTCGCGGAATTTTCAAACTGCGTGCCAGATTGTTAGCCGTTCCAGATGGCAAAATTCCTAAAGGTAACTGGGTATCTAACAAGCCTTCAATCGCTGCATTCACCGTACCATCACCGCTGCTAATGATAACGAGATCGACCATGTGTCGATACTGGCGAATGATTTCGGGTAAATATTGGGGATTTTCGACAGATTGTGGGAGCAATTCAAAGCCTAATGCTTGCAATTGTTGAAATGCTTGCATTTGAGCTTCTTTTCCCTTTCTGGCATTAGGATTAATCAACAGCAACGCCCGCTGTTTCATAGGATATGGCACTCACTTGTGTCAATCCTAGCGTCCCATATGATATTTCTACATGATGCCGTTGCGTAGCAGTTTCCCACTAGCATCGATACTAAAATCTTTACCCGGTACTAAGCCTTTGTCTATACAATGCTTATATGTCGCGAATGAGATGATTCTTTTGATTTCTTGCCGCACATCGAGGGGAATCAGATTTTCTATACACCAGACTAGCTCTGTCTCAAACCAGAGTAACCGTTCTATGGAAATCAGTACTATACCGGCTACCTCTTCTAGTGCCATCTGGCTTTTCAAATTAGCAATCATATCTCCCGCGATGTACCTATTGCGGGTCATCATTGCCATTGCTACTTTCGTTACTTGTTGTTCTAGTTCCATAGCGGTCATCCTGGGCTTCTCCTAGCGCGACTCTCAAGGGTCAATGCGATCGCCTTTCTGCCAAGTATACCTAAAGGTAGAGCAAAATATATCTTCAGATAGATGCTAAATATTTATTTATTTGTATAATTACTGCGGGGGCGCTTTAGCAAAGCGCAAGGGTAGGTGCATCTGCCCCTAGCTTGAGTCTCGATCTCGTCTTAGAATATGTTCATACTTTCTCTGGAGCGAAAAAAGTGCGGCCTTGGAGCGATAGGCTCCCCAGACACCGTGCAAATTTCTCAGGATGAGCTTGGTTAACCACAACTCAGAACCTTTGATATTTTCGGCTTCAATTCCCTGAAGAGGCAACAATGGAAGCTAATTCTATTCTCGATGAAGTTGTTCAAAACTTAGAACAGCATGAAAATTTAACGCGCATGAAAAAGCTAATTTATTGCGCTTGTAAAAAAGCTTGGGAAAATGACACAGAGATCCTGGAACAGTTGAGATTAAAAGATTTACTCAAAGAATTAATCGATTTAAGCCCAACGATAGAACACCTAACCGTCGCGCTCAACAGCGTTGTCAAACAACTCAATAAACAAGCAGAATATTCCTTGGTGGCTAACGGAATCATCAGCGAATTGGCAAAACTATATCCGGATACCGATGAGTCAACATTAGTCAAGTCTAACCGACTTCATAGTACCGTTTCAACGGCATATTCTGTTCCCCAACAGCCTACCGCAATGCCACCAGAATTGCAGCTAAGCGAACCCAAACGTCATTACGATCCGTTTGATCTGCGTCTGGAAATAATGAAGTATACCAACCCACTTTTAGCTAAAATACTTGTATTTTCTACAGTAGATCGCAAGCTGTTTGAGTTTGGCAATCCACAAGATTGGGTAGCAATGAAAACCCAAGAACTTGATGACTTGCTCTTGAGATTGTTTCGGGCTTGTGAAACAATTACCGAGCTAGAATTTCAACTAAATAGCACGGCAAAATGCCTTGAGGATACTTCTCAATTCAAGCAAGCAGCCAGTGTAATTATTCGAGCGATGAAGCCTTTTTATCCTGCTTTAAAAGCCAGTTAACAATCAACCTTCAATTATCAGGGTAGAAGAATCAAAATGGATGCAAATGAACTTTTGAGTCGATACGCAGCTGGAGAAACCAACTTTACCGCTGCTAACCTCGGTCGAATTAATTTATTTGGAGCCGACTTAATAGGGATAAATTTAAGAGAAGCAAACTTACAAAATGCTAATCTAATTTTGGCATTTCTCAATCGAGCCAACCTGGTAAGAGCGAATTTAATTGGTTCAAGGTTGAGCGGTGCCAACTTAAATCAAGCAGCTTTAATGGGTGCTAATCTACGCGATGCCGATTTGCACGGTGCCTGCCTCCAGCGGGCAGATATCCGCAGTGCCAATCTAACTTTAGCAAACTTACTAGATGCAAATTTAATCGAGGCTGACCTGCGGAATGCTAATCTCAGCGGTGCTAACCTGACAGGTGCTTGTTTGCGGGGTGCTAACTTGCGGGAAGAAAAAAGAATTTACTGCGCTAAATTGCGCGGTGCTAACCTGCATAAAGCCGATATGCGGGGTGTAAACTTGGCGGGTGCCGATTTAGCGAGGGTAGACTTAAGCGGTGCTAACTTGAGCGATGCCACCCTGCGCGAGGTAGATTTAAGCGGTGCTAACCTAGCTTATGCCAATTTAACTAATGTTTATTTAACAGAAGCTAATTTAGCCACAGTTAATTTACGCGGTGCTAACCTGACAAATGCCAAATTGGAACGCACAAACTTGGCTGAGTCTGAAATGACCGAAGTCAATTTAAGCGGTGCATTATTATCTGATGCTAACTTGAGTAAGGCGGAAATGAGCCGCGGCAACCTGATTGGTGCTAGGTTGCCTAGAACTGATTTAAGTCGGGCGAATTTGCGCGAGGCGAATTTGACTGATGCTGACTTGGTTGATTCTTACCTAGCTAGAACAGATTTAACCGATGCAAATTTAACCAATGCTATTTTTATTAGGGCAGAATTGAGTAGTGCAAATTTGGCGGGGGCGCTGATGCGCGGTACTGTTATGCCCGATGGCAAAGTCCACGATTATGATTGATGCTAGGGACTAGGGACTAGGGGAAAAACGGCTTCCATACATTTATGCATAGAGGCTAATAGCTAATAGCTCAAGTTGCTAGTTATGAGGTCAAGCATTTTAGATCCCCCTAAATCCCCCAAAACAGCGGGGGACTTTGAATCCGGTTCCCCCCTTTTGAAGGGGGACTTTGAATCCGGCTCCCCCTTTTGAAGGGGGACTTTGAATCCGGCTCCCCCCTTTTGAAGGGGGACTTT
>CAYXCW010000028.1:0-70183 GCA_964463555.1 uncultured bacterium | reverse complement strand
GATAGTTGATAGTTGATAGTTGATAGTTGATAGTTGATAGTTGATAGTTACCTGTCCCTCAAAGTTATAGGATGGCGAACGACGGGAATTAATTTTTACTTTTGCCCTAAAAGGCAGAGCCTAACAACTTATTTTTTATGGTAATAGTAACCTAAGTGGCTAATTGGTAATGGGTAATGGGTAATTGGTAATTGGTAATTGGTAATTGGGTTCATCAAGGGTCTAATCTGGGCAATTACCCATTACCTGTTACCAGTCTGCTTGGATGCAACTAGCAACTTCCGTTAGTAAATAATTTTTAACAAACTGCCAAACTAGCAATTAGCAATTAGCAATTAGCAATTGTCTTGGAAACAAGCGGTAGTTTGACAGTAAAAGTTGTGCCTAGTCCTTCACCCGGACTTTCTACAAACACAGTGCCGCCGTGGAGTTCTACCAAATGGCGGACAATCGCTAACCCCAATCCCAGTCCGCCGTAAGGTTGGGTGGTGGTACTATCAGCTTTGCTGAAGCGATCGAAAACATAGGGCAGAAAGTCAGGTTTAATGCCGATTCCCGTGTCGCTAACGGTAATTTGAGCATAAGGAATATCAGATTTTAGATTGGGGATTTGAGATTTATTTTCATTTTCAATTTGCGATCCTGTTTCAATCTGCAATCTGCAATCTGAAATCTGCCATTTTTTCAGGGTGATTTCGACGCGCCCGCCGTTGGGTGTAAATTTGATTGCATTGGATATGAGGTTCCAAAATACTTGCTTTAAGCGTTCTGGGTCGCCTAGAACGCGCAAAGGCGGAGTTGATAAGAAATTTGAGGTTTCATTGGGTAAGCCGCTCAAATCGGATTCTAGGTTAGTTATGATGACAATTTCTTTGTTTTCAGCAGCTGGACGAAGGGAAGCAATTGCTGCTTCAATGATGGGGGAAAGTTCTAGCGATCGCATGTTCAATCGCAATTTTCCGGTAATAATTCGCGACACATCTAGCAAGTCTTCAATTAGCTGTTTTTGATTTCTAGAGTTGCGTTCGATCGTTTCGAGAGCTTTGGCTTGAATTTCAGGGGAAAGATTGCGCGATCGCAGCATTTGCGCCCAACCTAAAATCGAGTTTAATGGCGTTCTTAACTCGTGGGAAACGACTCGCAAAAATGCATCTTTGGCACGGTTAGTTTTAGCTAATTCTTCCGCTTGTTGTCGCAAGGCATTTTCCATTTGCTTGCGTTCGGTTAGATCTACTACAAAAGCTACGGCTCGATCTTGATAGCCTTCCAATAAAGCTGCACCGATTAAAATGGGGACGCGGCTGCCATCTTTGCGAATATACTCTTTTTCAAACGCTGTAGAAGCCCCTGTTTTTACCATCTCTTCAGCCCCCTGGCGATCCAGAGGCACGTATTCTGGGGGGGTAATATCCAGCCAGCGCAATTTTCCTGCTTGCATTTCTTCCCTTGTATATCCTATTAAATCTAAAAAAGCATCGTTTGCTTCTATAATATCGCCGGAGAAACTACCGATTACAACCCCGATAATATTCGACTCAACTAAGCGCCTAAACCGGGCTTCGCTTTGTCGCATTGCTTGTTCTGCTTGCTTGAGTTTAGCAATATCCTGAAACACCACAACCCCTGTCGCGGGATGACCGTACATTTCCGGTAAAGTATCGGCATAAATGAGTAAGGAACGGATGCCTTCGGGCGTGTGCCAATTCATCTCGAAACCTGACAAACGTTCCCCCCGCGCTACTCTAACTCCGGGCATTTTTTCATCTGGAATGCGATTGCCTTTATCGTCGGTGCAGTAATAAACTGTGTGATATTCTGCGGCTGTTTTATCTTTAGGAAATTCGCCGCCTGCGAGTTCATCTGCTGCTTGATTAGCAAAGGTTACCTTCGCGGTTGCCGGTTCGATAAATAGTAAGGGAATTGGCATCAAATTTAGGGCTGCTTCTAGCCATTGTTGTTGCTGCCAAATTGCTGCGGTTTTCTCTTCTAATGCTTCTTCGTAGTTTTTGCGATCGCTGATATCCTGAAGCGTCCCCACCCATTCGATAATTTGATTGTTTTCATCCAAAACGGGAACGCCCCGCGCTAAACAATATCGATAAGTTTCATCTGCGGTTTTGATGCGATATTCGTTTTGATAAACTGTTTTTGTTTCCACCGCTTTTTTCCAAGCGATCGCAGTTTTTTCTCTATCTTCTGGATGAATAGTATTTATCCATCCCCATCCCAACATTTCTGCTTTTGTTTGTCCGGTGAATGCACCCCAAGATGGCAATTCTTCTATAATGAATCCTTCTGGATCTGTTGTCCAAACTGCTTGTGCAGTCGCAAGTACCAGGGAACGATACCGCGCTTCGCTTTTTGCTAGCAACGATTCGGATTGCTTGCGATCGCTAATATCCCGATAATAAATACTTAAACCGTCTCGGCAAGGATAAGCACGTATATCCAACCACATATTTAACGGTTCGTATAGCACCTCAAAATAGACAGGTACTTGTTCCGTCATGGCGCGGCGATATTGCTTTTCTACTATAGTACCAACTGACCAAGGCCACTGTTCCCAGTGAGTTTTGCCGATAATTTCTTCTCGCTTTTGTTGGTTGAGTTTAGCTGCTTCTTGATTGACGTAGGTAATGCGCCAGTCGCGATCTAAGTGGATAAAGGCATCGGTAATACTTTCGAGTATATTGATAATTAAATCGCTTTCCTGAATTCTTAATTGTTCAGAGGATCTTTTAGCCGTTTTTAATTCTGATATTAACCGACTTACCCACACTCCCCCTAGTATAAATAAGCCGATGCTTAAACCTGCTTCTAAATCAATCGCTGTAGTATCATTGCCAGGTTGAAAAAAATACCGTATGCCTAAAGCTGTTAAACCAGTTGCTAATAAACCCGGTTTGAATCCGCCATACCAAGCACTCAGGATTGCCGGAACAAAAAATAGTACAAAAAAACCAGCCGTCACATCGATGGCGCGGTTTAGAAATACCAGCAGCGTGAGTGCGATCGCCACGATCAACACGGCAAAACCATAGCATCTTACCTGGGAGCGTGTCAGTTTCACCATCAATTTATCAATTATGAGCAGATTTACTACGGCTTGTTAATCTTCCTACTTTATTGAAGAGATGGTTTGCTGACACCTCCCTTAAGGCTGATCTTTTTTAAGAAACCCGGTTTGGCAAAAAAACCGGGTTTCTGGTGACTAACCAAACACCAAATTTTGCGCCGTGCCGTCATCTGTAAAACGCCGTTCCCCCACCCCGACTAATTCCACGATCGCTTCCCGCGGAGGAGGGGAAAATTGTCCTGAACGCGCCGCAATTTCTACAATAAATTGTGACTCTTCAGCACGCACGCGGTAAGTTGTAGTTGCCCAAGCACCCGTTCTATAATCAAAACTATTACCATCATCTTCATAAAGGGTAAATTCACCAGTCCCAGGCCAAATCCGTAGCGTTAGATCCCCCCTAGCCCCCCTTGCCAAGGGGGGTAAATCTTGCGCCCCCCTTGGCAAGGGGGGTTGGGGGGATCGCTCATCAACAGATTGCAAAATCGGCCCCATTGGAATAATCGCACCTTCCCGCACGTAAAGCGGCATTTTTTCCAAAGGTGCGTGAGCTAAAATATGCGTTGGCCCTTCGTAACGCTCGCCACTCCACCAATCGTACCAAGTTCCTTCAGGCAGATAAACAGCCCGATATTCAATACCAGGACGCAGAATCGGTGCTGCCAAGATCGAGGAACCCAACAATACTTGATCCGACAAAGTATAGGTAGCGGAATCGTTAGGATACTCATAAACTAACGGACGTAAAATTGGTGCGCCAGTGGTTGCTGCTTGCCAAAACAAAGTGTAAATGTAAGGCAATAGCTGATAGCGTAAATTAATGTATTCCCGGCAAATATTTTCCACTTGTTCGCCAAAAACCCAAGGTTCGTGACGGGCAGTTGTCATCGCCGAGTGTCCGCGCATCAGGGGATAAAGTATTGCTTGTTGCATCCAACGGGCGAACATTTCAGCAGTAGCATTACCGGCAAAACCGCCCACATCACAACCAACAAATGCGACGCCTGATAGCCCCATATTGCACAACATTGGTAGGGACATTTCCAAGTGATCCCACAAGGATTGATTGTCGCCCATCCAAACAGATGAATATCGCTGTACCCCCGCAAAACCAGAGCGAGTTAAGATAAAAGATCGCTCGCCAGGACGCTGTCTTAACATTCCTTCATAAGATGCTTTCGCCATCATTAAGCCATAAAGGTTATGAACTTCGGCGTGGATGGTGGAGTCGCTTCCCTCCCCTTGGGGTGCATCGAGGGGGAAGTATTTTGTCGCACCTTCATTAGTATCGCCGAAAGGGCGATCGCTTACCGCCGGTTCGTTCATATCGTTCCAAATTCCGGCGACACCGACATCGGTTAAACTGGCGTGCAAGTCGCCCCACCACTGTCGCACTTCAGGGCGCATAAAATCGGGAAATACAGATTTATCAGGCCAAACATAACCGTGGAATATTCGCCCATCGGATTTTCGCACAAAATAATCGCCTTTTAACCCTTGGTCAAAAACGTAATAATCGCCTTCGGGTTCGTACTTCACCCCAGGGTCAATAATTGTCACTACCCTAAAACCATCTTGCTTTAAATCGCCGATTAATTTAGCCGGATTTTCAAAGCGTTTTGGACTCCAAGTAAACACGCGATATCCTCGCATGTAATCAATATCTAAATGGATAACATCGCAAGGAATGCGCCGAGTGCGAAATTCCTGCGCCAATTCCCGCACCACTGCTTCAGATTCATAACTCCAGCGGCATTGATGATAGCCCAGCGCCCATTTTGGCGGTAAAGGCATTCTACCCGTTAGCTCGGTATAAGTACTAAGAATTTGTTTTGGTTCTGGGCCGTAAATAATGTAATAATCTAATTCGTTTCCTCGCGTTTCCATCCGCCAAACGCCCGGTTTTGCCGCACCGATATCAAACTGGCTCCAAAAAGTTGTATTGAAAAAAATACCGTAAGCTAATTGCGGGCGTAAGGCGATAAAAAATGGAATCGCCTGATACATGGCATCAGTTAGGGAACCGTAATTTAAAGCATCGGTTGTCCAATTTGTTTTAACTTCAGATAATTTATCGAGTAACCCCGTGCGTTCGCCAAAACCATAGAAATGTTCGTTCGCTTCGATGCGTTTCCAAGCTGCGATCGCTCCCGTGCGCCAAGCCATTCCCATCTCTACATCTTGTGCAAATGGACGCCCTTGTCGATCAAAACAGGCAATGCGACAAGGGTTGCGATCGATACAAACTCGTAATTGTTCGGTTTCAATTTCTACCTTTTCATCGTTTTTTTTCACTTGGAAAGGTACGACAGGCCATTCTGAATCGTCCTTGGTGACAGCCCAAGAACGACGGGGGATAAACTCCCCAGTGGGCGACATTTGCACGTGAATTAAATTAGGTGCTAATACTTTAATGCCAAGGCGTGTCTCGCCGCAGTTGCACCAAACGCCCCGTTCATCCGATTCAATAGATTCTACGGCGGCGATGGTTGACCAAGCTTGATTTGTGCCAGGTAGTTTGCCAAAGAATTGAGCAATTCCGGAGTCTGGAGTCATAAATTAAAACAGTGGACAGTGGACAGTGGATAGTGGACAGTGGACAGTGGATAGTGGACAGTGGACAGTGGACAGTGGATAGTGGACAGTGGACAGTTGGCAATTAGCAATTAGCAATTAGCAATTAGCATAGACTTGACTTAATTTAACTAAAATTTTCGACTAATTGTATATTCCTATGGTGTGAAGTGGCTGAAAAAACTTTCTATCTCAGGCTGGATGGAACGAAGGGCGAATTTCGGCACGATTGAATTATTGAAAATCAAATTATTCCGCTGTTGTAGTTCGCTGTAAAAGCTTCTCCCCTGGCAGCCAGAGGATAGTTCAGCTAAAAGTCCTGAGTGCCAAGTCTCGGATCAATCCGCACCAGCGGCACTGACTGCGGCAAGCAGTTGACGGCATTTCGGCACTCAGCACTTTTAGTTAACCCTCATGCAACAGCGCTGATTTTAATAAACCCAGGGCTTACGCGCACTCATCAGGGTTTCTTGGAAACTGGAGATCTACGAAGAAACCCGGTTTCTGGCCTCGAGATGCGTAAGCGTTAAACTCGCCAAAATTGTCCATTAGACCCAGGTAAAAAAGAGGCAATGAACGCAATTCAACCTGAGCAGAAAAGATTTTTACGTACTAAAGCTTGGCTGCTTTCCACATTGCTATCGGTTCCTTTCTTTGCGGCTTGCTCAAGTCCGAGACAGGAGTATGCACCACCGCCGCCGATTGATGATACCCGTGGTGGAAGAGTAGTCCCACCGCGACCAAATCAACCACCTCAAGCGAGAAGGGGATTATCAACGGGTCAAACAGTGGCTATTTTGGCAGGGGCTGCGGCACTTTACTACCTCTACAACCAGCATCGGAATAGACAAGGTGAGGGCGCTCAAGGCAAATATTACCTTTCGAGGAATGGGCGCGTCTACTATCGAGATGCTCAAGGACGGGCGCACTGGGTAACGCCGCCGCGAGAAGGCATTCGAGTTCCAGTGGAAGAGGCACAACGATATCGCGACTTTCAAGGTTATAACGGAAGGACAGACGGGCGCGATTTAACCGATTTAGTGCCTGCACAGTAGCAGGTTAGCAGGTGAACGGGTGAGGGAGTGTAAATGACCTATCGCCCACGACCAATTACCAAATCAGGAGATCGTTATGGTTGACAGATTTTTGCGAGATATCCAAGATGCTTTTCTCGGTAAAAGGGATGAGGAAAGCGATCGCGACAGAGACTACGATCGTCAAGTCCGTCCAGCCAGCGAAGATCCCTACGGCGACCCCGCTGATGGCTATTACGGCGATGTGCGTCCCGCAAGCCAAGACCCCTACGGCGACCCCGCTGATAGTTACTACGGGCAATTTGGCGATGTGCGTCCGGCAAGCCAAGACCCCTACGGCGACCCCGCTGATAGCTACTATGGGCAATTTGGCGATGTGCGTCCGGCAAGTGAAGATCCCTATGGCGACCCCGCCGACTACGGCTATGGGCCATTTGGGGATGTGCGTCCGGCGAGTGAAGACCCCTACGGCGACCCCGCTGACGAGGATCAATACGGCTATATCAGTCCAGCCAGCGACGATCCTTACGGCGACCCCGCTGATGACGACTACTACAACCGCAACAGGTATTAAGGGTCAGATCTTGCACTGAGCCAACACAAATAAATTTCTGGCTGAAAGCTAAAACCCGTTGAAACGGGTTAAAAAGTTGACTTAAGTTAGCTAAAGCTAACTTAAGCTTTCAGCCTCAAAATAAATTTGGGGCTGTTTACCGGGTAGGTGCAAGATGTGAGAAGACAAAGTTTCGATTCGAGGAGTGCGTGTAGGCGATTAAGGGCTAAATGTTGAGTGTCTAGCGTGATATAACTGCCAAAGCAGTAGCGGATAACGTTACTGCTTTTTTTTGGCTAATTGCTAATTGCGGCTACCAACTTAAAGCTGGAAAACAGAGTTATAAAGAGGAAAAGGGAAAGGGGGAAAGGCTGGTTCATCGTTTTCCTCTTTCCCCTCTTCCCCTTTTCCCCTTTTCCCCTTTTCCCCTTTTCCCCTTTTTCCCCTTCCACATCTGCCATTAGCGATTAGCAAGCTTGCAGTTACAAAACTCTAGCTCCTAACCGCTAGCTCTATATTGGCTAATGGTGATTCGTTGTAGTGTGCTAGCAGATCGGCGGGGTGGTCGTAGATAGCGATCGCTCCCTGTAACTGGCTATCATCAAAGCCACCACAGCGAAATGCGATCGTTTCTACGCCGCATTTACTCGCCGCTTCAATATCGTAGGGAGTATCGGCAAGCATCACCGCTTGATCTGGTTCCAAATGCAACTTTTTCAATGCGGCTTCGACAATATCGGGTTCTGGCTTAGAATGTTCCGCATCGCTCGATGTTGTTGCTTCTTCGAGCAAATCGTCAACTTTTGCCGCTTTTAATAACAGCGAAAGTTCTTCACTCGTCGCCGAAGTAGCAATAATCAGTTGCAAACCAGATTGCTGCATCTTCAAGATCAAATCTCGTGCCCCCGGTGCCGGAGGAAGCGTGGGAGCGAACTTTTTGATAATCAGTTCTTTGCGCTTTTCGGAAATAGCTTTTCCGTCCCCTTCTTCGCTATCAAGTTCGGGTACCATTTTTGGTATCACTTGATCGCCGCCCATCCCGATCAGCGATCGCACTTTCTCGAAGGGTACGTCATAGCCATAACTAGCAAACGCTTCTACCCATGCTTGCGCGTGTGCATCGTTACTGATAACCAGCGTTCCATCTACGTCTAAAATAGCTGCTGAAAATGTCATTTTCCTCGATCCGGTTTTGGTTTAAAGTAATATCAAGGTACAGGCATCTTTTTATCGGTTCCTCTAACAATAGGATGATATTTATGTAAAATCTTTGGTATATATCATCACCTTGCAAACTGGTTGGGAGATTAAAATAGTGAAAAAAATCAAATTTTATTATTTTTTTAGCGTTCCGGCGTTATTTTTTTTGGCGCTGTTGATGGGGGCTTTGATGCCTCAAAGAGCTAAGCGATCGCCAACCAGTTGCGATGTCAAAATCTGCGTTATTAACTTTGGCATTCATTCAGAAATTATCGTTCCCGTTCAGAATCAAATTTTTGACTGGAGAAAACATTTAGGTATGGGTAAAAAAGCCGATTATAATTACTTAGCTTTTGGCTGGGGAGAAAGAGAATTTTATACAAACCCGCCCAGGGAACTTGATGCAAAAATTGCTGCGGGTATGAAAGCATTATTTCTTCCCAATCCCTCGGTTATCCGAGTAGAAGCTTTAAAAAACCTGCCCCAAAATTTTGAAGTTGAATGTTTTGGAGTGAGTAAATCGGGTTATTTAAACTTAAATAAATTCATTAAAAATACTTTTCACTTAAACCAACAAGGCGAAAAAGTTAGATTGCCCTATGGACAAAAGGAAAAAGTTAGCTATTACGAAGCTAAAGGCACTTACTCAATTTTGAGAAATTGTAACTCGTGGACGGCAGAAGCTTTGAGAAAAGCTGATATTAATACCCCTGTATGGGCAGGGCTTTCTACGGCAATTATGTGGCACTTGGATAACAGTTGCGATGGTGGAAAATGATAGGTTTTACCATCGGCATCATGAGAAACCGGGTTTTTGTAAAAAACCCGGTTTCTGCAAGTTTCTAACTGCCGGTAACGAGGTTCTTAATTGCTACCAATGGATTGTTATCTTTATCATTGGACACATTGGTGTTGCTGCTGTTTCTGACTGCTGGAGTACCGTGCAAACGCGGATCGACTTGTGGTGGTGTGGGTTCGGGGCCTAGCGGTTGAGGATTTTCGATATATTCAAATTGACCTTTACCGTCCATCGATTCGCCTTTTGCCCAACGACCTTCGGCGCTGTCAGTTCCTTCAGAATGATTCCAGAACTGATAGGCAAATTCCCGCTTCTCTAATTCCAAGGGGAAGGAACTAGGAACTGGGGTATCTTCTAGCCCAGAATCTTTCAAATCTTCCAGTGCGGCTAACCACTGATTTTGATGCATTGTATCGCGGGCAATCATGAAACTGAGCGTATCTTTTACGCCCGGATCGTCACTCATTTCATACATTCGCACTGCCTGCAAGCGTCCTTGAGTTTCGGCGTGCAAATTTGAGCGGAAATCAGCCATTAAATTACCGCTAGCAACGATAAAACGACCGTTCCAAGGGTAACCAACGCTATCGGCAGCCGTTGCGCCCAAACCAGAAACGATCGCATGTTGCGGGTTCATCGCCGCAGCCATAATTACATCCCGTGGACTTGTACCGCCCATTACTGCACCGACGACGGGATCTTTGGCGCCATCTTCTTGCAAGTTGATCGGGGCTTTATCTAATAAATGGGCGATCATCGTTGCTAACATTTCGATGTGACCGATTTCTTCAGTCCCGATATCTAGCAGCATATCGCGATACTTAGCAGGGCCGCGACAGTTCCAACCTTGAAATAAATACTGCATCATTACGGTCATTTCACCAAATGTACCGCCGATCAGTTCCTGAATTTTCTTGGCATAAACTGCATCGGGTTTTTCTGGTGGTTTGAAATATTGCAGTTTTTTGGTGTGATAAAACATGACAGCCTCTTTGAGTAATTTTTGCGTTTAGATAACGGGTGACTTTCCGAAACACTCCTCTGAGAAATTCTGTATGCGTGGTTGATACTAAATGCCGAGCGATCGCTTTTTTCCTTACGACTAAAGTCGCGGCTATACAAACTAAGCCTGCCTACGCAGGCTGATGGAAAAAGCGGTTGATGGCTGTGGATTTAGTATCATCTCTGTCTACTACGAACTGCGAATCTTTGTTGTTTGTTCTTACCTAACAGGAAACTAATTAAATTAATTCGATTCATCAACCTTTAGGAATATAAATATGAGGTACTATTGCTAAACAAAATTTTTATGGTCAAGAAACCCGGTTTCTTTAAGAAACCGGGTTTCTGAATTCGGCTTGCTAATTTTTACAAGCTGGTCATGATTTGAATTAGCTCATCGGATAGATTGGCAGCCGCTAACGATCGCTTTTGAAATAGCACACCTGCTAAAAGGTAGATGTTGCCGGAATAAAAAGCTTTCTTTTGGTCGCGTAGTTTGTCGATGGTGTTTTTAACTTTGGGTTCGGAACTGTAATAACCAAATTCTAGAGGGGTGACTAAAAATTTGGCAACAGAGTAACCTTGTTCGATGGCATAATCTATTGTATCGACTGGATTGGAGTAACTAGAAACCAGCGACATGACGTTATCGTAACCTAACGAAAGCAGTTTTCTGGTAATTGTAGAACCGTCTGAACCGCCGCGTAATAATGGTAGGTAAATATCGTCATCTACTGCTGGTAAATAGGGCGGGTTTGAGACAAGATATCTGGCGGCAGGTTTGGATGATGTGAAGAAACAGGTGTTGTGAACTAGGTAGCGCTCCCCTAACCCATATTCTGCTATTTTGCTATTGGCAATTTTACAAGCTGAGCTATTGAGTTCGTATCCGTGAATGCATCCTAAAAATTCCGTTCTCAGTAAGGCATGAATCACCGGAAGTCCATCGCCGGAACCAAATTCTATTACGGCTTCATCTTCCAAACAGTTTTGCAGAACGAATGTATCTAAACATTGCGAGTAAAAATTAGATTCTTCGGGGCAGATAAATATCTCTTTTCCAGAAGGACTGCGCTTGGCAATTTTACTGGGAGATGGTGCAGTTTTGGGAATTGCGTACAGTGAATTGGATTGTGTTGTGAAGATAGATTGGTCGAACATATTGATGGTAATTGGTAATTGGTAATGGGTAATTGGTCATGAGTAAGAAACTAATTACTAATGACCAAGTTGCTATTAACGACGTTCTGCTTGGCGGATCGATCTGACGACGGCGGCACCGGCGCGATCGCCCATAAATTTCTCTTGGTCGTATCCCAGCACAATTTGCCATGCGTCGTGAGGATACATATCTACCAAAGGTAGTGCTACATCATCGATCATCCAACGTCCGTGGCGTTCATCTTCTCTGATGTGCAGTTCCCAATATCCCATCGCTGCTTCTGATAATCCCAAGCGTTGCGCGGCGGCGAGATAATTTTTATAGATGGCGGGTCCAACTACTTCAAAATACGCCAGTCCGCCGTTGTAACGCAGGAAATAACGCTTGCATTCGGTTAATAAAAAGTTGTGGTTAATGCTTGCTAATACTTCCCAGGGTACGATGTCAAAATATCCCTCTGGTTCGGTATTTAACCCTAATTCGGCAAGCATTTTGGCAAAAAAAGTAGAGTGTTTGCGAGTTAATTTACCGCTGCCGTACTCTTCTAATAATACGCGCACTAAAGTACATTGTACTTCGTTGGCAGCGCCGCCCAAAATGCGGGAAAGACGACTTGCTTCTACTAACCCGTCGAAGGATGCGATCGCTAGCAAATGTTTATACCCCGCTTCGCTCATTTCTTCGCGGATATATCGGCTATTTTCATCCAACGGCGGCTCGAGATCGTATACCGCGCGATCGCTCAATGCTTGCTTGACATCGAGCTGCTTTAGTGCTTCTAAATCAAATTGTGCCAGTTCCCATTGCTGCCAAACTGACTCGATGCGATCGCGTACAATCCGCAAGTAACCAGACCGTTCGTTAGTATATTTTCGCAGATCGTCATACCAAAACAGTTTTAGTCGGTTAATCCG
Source organism: uncultured bacterium (assembly GCA_964463555.1). Taxonomy (GTDB): domain Bacteria; phylum Cyanobacteriota; class Cyanobacteriia; order Cyanobacteriales; family Aerosakkonemataceae; genus Microseira. Next base: position 57,869 of record CAYXCW010000028.1, on the reverse strand, counting down.
ATAAAGAACGCGCTGCAAAAAACGATGTGCTGCTTCGCTATCTCCAGGTGCTTCTTGATAAGCAACTTCAATCGCACCGTCGAGTATTCTCTCAAAATTTTCTGCTATTTCTGGGTGAAATTCCAGTTTTTTATCTAAATCTTCCAACTCCAGCAGCGTTACAAATTGCTGCTCAGCTTTATCATAATCAACCGCTTGCAGTTGTTCCTTCCAGCTAGTCAGCGGCATCTGAACTACGTTGCTTTGCATTTAATCTTCCTTTGGCGCCCAACTAATGTTATTTAGCTGCCTTCACACTTATTTACAATAAACTTTAATCGGTGCTTCCTGTATCTTTCTTTAGTAGCCATTTTGTAATTATTTTTACTAAATTTTTTATTTAAATATACGACTTAAGGATGAGGCAGATATTAACAAACCTGGTCTTTATAACCACCAAGAAACCGGATTTCTTTTCGTAGAAACCCGGTTTCTTTGCCTAAGCCAAAATGCGACACCCACCAAGCGTGTCGCGATTGCATTCAAAGGCTGCCAGAGCAGCCTGTAAAAATTTCAGCCCGCGAAGGCGGGCTTTGTTTGTGTAGCCCCAGGCTTTAGCCTGGGGGCGGGGGCGTTTGTTTCAAAACTGTATTACTCATCGCTGCAAAACTATATTAATCATCGCGCCCGTGAATTTGGGCGGGGGGAGAAGTTGCTTCAACGGCGGTAAATGATTCGAGAATTTTGTAAGTATGGGATGCCCCTTTCGGCACAACCCAAGATGAACCGGGTTCAAGCAAAACCATTTGATTTTCAATATGCAATTCGGCGCGACCTTTGATAACATAACCAACGGTTTCATAATCGCGCTGAGTCGGTGGTTTGCCTTCACCGGGTTGTTCATCTTCCCAAAGACGCATCGACAAGCTTTTTCCCGATGCAAGATATTTTTGCCCCATTTCCCCTTTCGGAGAATAGGCAGAATCAACTTTTTTAACGCTGGTATCGGGCATAAGTTTCTCCTTGGTAATGGGTAATTGGTAATGGGTAATGGGTAATTGGTAATAGTCAACGCTCGTTTTGCACTATTACCAATTACCTATTACCTAAGCTGCATTGTTGTAATTGGCATCTACCCAGCAGCGGGGGAGTTCTTCACCGGAAGGAAAAATCAAATTATGCTTGGAATAACCCTCTGGATCTTGTTCTTCTTGTCCTTCTTGAGTTTGTCCAGGGACTTTCTCTTTAGAGGGGTTGATCAGCGTTTGAACGTCAAGGACTTCGACTAAATTGCCAGATTCTTTGTTTTTGAGTAGCATAAAATCTCCTGGGTAATCGGTAATCGGTAATCGGTAATTGGTAATTGGTAATTGGTAATGGATTACTGAGCAATTAGCAATTAGCAATTACCAATTACCAATTATGGTTTCAACACAACTTTGATGCAGTTATCTTTTTTGTGTTTGAAAATTTCGTAGCCGTGGGGCGCTTCGTCTAATTTCAGGCGATGGGTAATCACAAAAGATGGATCAATTTCGCCGTTTTGAATCCGTTCTAACAAAGGTTTTAAATATCTGTGGACGTGGGTTTGTCCCATTTTGAAAGTTAACCCTTTGTTGAAGGCTGCGCCCATTGGAATTTTATCTAAAAAGCCGCCGTAAACGCCTGCTATCGATAGATTTCCACCTTTACGACAGCTGAGCATTACTTGACGCAAAGCGGTAGGTCGATCGGTTTCTAAACGTACCGCTTGTTTGACTCGATCGTAAAGGTAATCGATATTTGTACCGTGGGCTTCCATACCTACAGCGTCGATGCAAGCGTCGGGACCTCTACCGCCGGTCATTTCTTTTAAAGCTTCACCGGGATCGATTTCTTCGTAATTAATTACTTCGGCTTTACATTGTTCTTTTGCCATTTGCAGGCGTTCGGGAATGCGGTCGATTGCTATTACTCTTTCTGCCCCTAACATATAGGCACTTTTAATCGCAAATTGTCCTACCGGGCCGCATCCCCAAACGGCTACGATATACCCTGGTTTAATGTTGCAATTTTCTGCTGCCATGTAGCCGGTGGGAAAGATATCGGTGAGGAATAATACTTGCTCGTCGGTTAACCCATCGGGGATTTTGAGGCAGCCAACATCGGCAAAGGGAACTCTGGCATATTCGGCTTGTCCGCCTGCATAACCGCCGAATAAATGGGAGTAACCAAATAATCCGGCTGGGGAATGACCCATTTGTTTTTCTACCATCCAAGCGTTGGGGTTGCTGTTATCGCAAAGCGACCACAAATCGCGGTTGCAGAAAAAGCAATTGCCGCAGGAAATGGTGAAGGGAACGACGACGCGATCGCCGATTTTTAAATTCTGCACTCGCTCCCCAAGTTCGACCACCTCTCCCATAAATTCGTGACCCAAAATATCCCCTTTCTCCATTGTGGGGATAAACCCATCGTAAATATGCAAATCCGAGCCGCAAATCGCAGTTGAGGTAATTTTAATAATTGCATCGCGAGGGTTTAATATTTTCGGGTCGGGAACCGTCTCGACTCGCACGTCGTTCGCACCATGCCAGCAAACTGCTTTCATTTTTTGTTTTCCTTTTTTATATTTGGTTATTCACGCCGCCAGTTGACTTTGGTTAGCTAACTCCAGCATTTGTTGCACTTGTTGGTCTGCGATCGCTGGGAAGTTATCGTACCAAACCCTCAATGCATACAATCGTTGTGGTGTCAAGAGGCAAAATATTTCCTCTACTTGGGGTCGCAATTGAGCGTAAGTTTTCACGGGGGCGACGGGAACGGCGATGACGATGTTCTTGGCTTGCTGCTGTCGCAGGGCTAAAATCGCGGCGCGCATGGTCGCCCCGGTGGCGATGCCGTCATCGACGAGAATGACTGTACTGTCGTAAACGTCGAGCGAGATCCGATTGCCCCGGTACAGCATCTCGCGGCGTTGCAGTTCCCACTGTTCTCTGTACGCCACGCGCTCAAAAATGCCGCATCTGATGCGATGGGCGGCGACGACTTCCGAGTTGATCACCCGGAAACCGCCGCTAGCGATCGCACCCATTGCCAAATCCTCGCAACCAGGAACCCCCAACTTTTGCACCAGAAACACATCCAAGGGCGCATTCAGCGCTTTTGCGACTTCATAGGCGACTGGAACTCCACCACGAGGTAATGCCAGCACCAAAACATCCCGACGATTGGCGTAAGCAGATAACTGGTTTGCCAACATTTGCCCCGCTGCGGTTCGATCTTTAAATTGCATTATTAATTACAGATGAAAAAAACAGTTCAATTTTAAATTTAAGCTTGCAGAGATAATAACTTCTTCAATTTTTATACCGCAAGCTTAAATTTTTCATCTGCAATTTTTAAGCAATTCTTTAGGAAGCCGTTACCACCGCGCCAGTAGAGGGCTTAGGTGACTTGGTCATCCCCCCGGCGAACCGCTGACGGTAAAGTTCGGCAAAACGCCGCTCGTACTCAGATAAATCTGCTTCAATTTGAGTTAACAATCTCACCGTCACCGGGTCGGTCAACATAATCATCAGATTATAAACATCAACCACACCCGTTTGAATATCGCCCAATGCGCGACGCATCATTGCCATATCGTCGCTACCTTGAAGCGCGGTTTGCAACTTCGCCAAAGTATCGGCAGCTTTAGCCGGTAAAGAGGGTTTTTCGCCCAATTCATTGAGGCGAGATTCCAGCATTTGAATGTGATGCTGTTTATTTTGAACCATCTCTTGCAGCAGGCGACGCACTTCGACATCCGAGGTTTTTTCCGCATAATGTTGAAATGCTTCGTGGGAATAACGCTCGCCACCTAAAGCAGTATTAATTGCGGTAACAATTTCCCCTTTAGTCGATCCGCCCCAAGCATCTGCGAGTTTCCACCATTCCGCATTGGTATCATTTTCATGAGGCAGTGCAGCTTCTTTACCGCCGTAACCCAAACGACTTAAAATCGCCGTGGTAAACATGGCTAAATCGCTCGGTTGTCTGGAAGTAATTAAATTTCCATCTACTACCAAAGGCTCGTTGATATAATGCGCCCCAGCATTTTGCATATCCTTGCGAATTGCCCTAAATCCGGTAGCATTTTTACCTTGAAGTACATCGGCATCAATCAAAACTTGCGGCCCGTGACAAACAGCAGCAATTAGTTTTCCTTGCTGCATCGCTTCCCGGACAAATTGCACCGTATTGGGATTAACCCGCATCCGATCCGGTGCCATTCCCCCAGGAATAATTACCGCGTCGAATTCTTCAGGACTGGCTTCGGTTGTCGTTGCATCGGCTTTCATCGAAACTTTGCCCTGCTTGCCCTTATAATCCTCATTCGTGCGCGAACCGAGGACAACTACATCGATTCCCGCCATTTTGATGGCTTTATAAGGAATTTGAAACTCGGCATCTTCCACCCCGTGTTCTAACAGAATGGCAACCCGCTTTTGAGAGCCTTGATTGTTTGATATCATATTCTTTCCTCGGTAATGGGTAATGGGTAATGGGTAATGGGTAATGGATAATATAAAAGCAACAATTACCAATTACCAATTACCCATTACCAATTCACTTAAGATATGTTCGGGACGGCAAACAAATCTTCGTAATCATCTGAAAAATTGGCGCGGACATCGGCAAATTCACCGGGGCTAACCGCTTGCTGTAAAACTGTAAATACTGCCCTGACATGGGTTACAGCAATGTTTGGTTCTACGCCTTCTTTATCCGCTACGCGCTGATAGAATTCTTTCAGCGAGAAAGCTTGACCGTTTTCACCTTCTCTACCGCGCAAATACTGTCCTAGCTCCTGCGGCAGTTGGGAGGCTAAATCTTTGGCTTCATCGCCTACAATGCGTTCGGCAAGTACTTCAAAAGTAGCGCGGGTAACGCGCTCAGCTTCTTCACGCGAATCAAGCTGAGCGACGCTTTGAACGTGTTTGAGAAACTCGTCGCGTTTCATAATCTTTAAGTTGTCCCCGATACGCTTCTAAGCGTAGGCAGTAATGAGAAAATCTTCTTCGCTCTAAAGTGATAGATTTGGTTTAGCTCTAAAGAGATAGGTAGGTAAGCTCGATAAAAACTAAGCTAAAAAAGGGGTTCAGGAGTAACTTTTATGGCAAAAAAAGCAAAATCTTCTACAACTGGTGGTTTGTCCGATGAACTGGAATCTAATATCGGTTTAAATATCATGCCTCCAGATACAGAGGATACGGAAGAGGAAGAACAAATTAGCGATTTACCGCAGGTAGTTACCGAATCTTATGGCACCGGGGTTAAAGACGAGCCTGGTTATAATATTGGCACGCGCAGATTGCGGGATGAAATGCAACAATATACCTCAACTAGCCCTGAGTTAACTGGCGGCGATATCGATGCAGCTTGGGAACAAGCAGAGGCAGTAGGTGACGAGGCGGTAGGTGGAACAGTTGCGACTCCGGATCAAGATATTGTTGACGATCTGGGTAAAGCTGTTGGTACAGAAATGCACGATAAAGAAGACTATTACGGTTTTGATAAGTACGAAACTCGCGACGATCGCAGGTGGGAATTAGATCCCGCTTCTGCTGATGATTATCAGGAACGGCGGGAATAGTTGATAGTTGATAGTTGATAGTTGATAGTTGATAGTGGACAGTGGACAGTGGACAGTGGACAGTGGACAGTGAACAGGTAATAGGTAATAGGTAGTAAGTAATTGTTTTTCTATTACCAATTACCCATTACCTATTACCTATTACCTATTACCTATTACCTATTACCTATTACCTATTACCCATTAGCTAATTTTTGGCAAATTTCCCGAAAATTGTCGCCGCGATGTTCAAAGCTTTGATATTGATCGAAACTGGCACAAGCGGGAGATAGCAATACTACTTTGGCTTGATATTGTTTGGCTAATTCTGCTCCTCTGGGTACGGCGCGTTCCATTGTTTCGACTATTTCGTAATTGGAATAACCAACTTCTGCCAATCTTTTGGCAAAGGCTGCTGCGGCATCGCCGATGAGTAAAACGGCGGCGGCTTTGGCTTTGATTTTTTCTAGCCATCCTGTATCATCACCGGCTTTTGCTTCGCCACCGGCGATTAAAATTGCGGGTGCAGAAACAGCATTTAATCCGACTTCGGCGGCGTCGTAGTTGGTGGCTTTGCTGTCGTTAATAAAGTCTATTCCTTGCCAAGTGCAGATGTGTTCGAGGCGGTGGGAAACGCCGGGGAAATTGGTAATGGCAGATGCGATCGCATCCTTCCCGATCCCCGCTAAGCAAGCTGCCGCTACTGCCATTAACAAGTTTTGTTGGTTGTGTTCTCCCACCATCCGCAAGGAGTTCGCGGGCACAATTTCTGCGCCTTCAAATACTACCCAACCATTCTCAATATAAGCGCCTTTTGAATTAATTAAATCCGCTTTTCCTTTGACGCTTGTCCAGTAAGCATTGCTAAAACTTGCAGGCGCATTTTTGTGCAAATATGGGTCATCGCCGTTGAAAATTTGTAGTTCGGCTTGCGTTAATAAATGCGCTTTGATGTTGTAATAATTCTCTAAAGTTTTGTGGCGGCTCAAGTGATCCGGCGTGAAGGTTGTCCAAACAGCAATCCGCGGCTCCACTGCTGCTGAAGATTCGATTTGATAGCTGCTAATTTCCGCTATTACCCAATCTGGTTTTTTATCTGCTAAGGCTAGTTCGCAAGCAGCATAACCGATGTTACCGCAAGCGGGGGCATAAAATCCAGCGGCGGCAAAAATAGCAGCAATTAAAGCCGTGGTAGTCGTTTTTCCGTTGGTCCCGGTAATGCCAACCCAAGGAATATCATTTAAATATCGCCACGCTAATTCCATTTCGCCGATTGTTTCTATTCCCAATTCTCTGGCACGAATTAAAGCCGGAATATCCCAAGGAACGCCGGGACTAACTACAATCAGGTTATCAGAAGTATCCGGTTCAAAAGCATAGCCTAACTTGACCGTAATTCCATCATCGATAAGTTGCTGCTGCTGTTGTTGAAACGCGGGGGAGTTTTTCAGATCGCTCAATGTCACTGAGTATCCTTCCCGTTTTAGCAGTTTTGCCGCAGCAATTCCCGATCTCCCCAAACCAATGATATGAGCGTTAGGCATAGACTGTGTTTTATTTTTCCCCGATCGACGCAATCTTTATCCTACCCTTGTCAGTTGTCTGTTGCCAGTAGCAATCCCTCCCGGACACCGAGCTAGAGGGGGCTATTTTTACCATTTTTCAGGTATTTTGTCAAATTTTATCTAGAAATTTTTAAGTATAAAAATCTTGAAAAAACCTATACGATGATGCCATAATCTTTTTTTTTTAGTAAAATTTACTACATCTAACCTTGCACCACTTTTGTTAAAGGATCGTAGTAAGTAATTAATTCTAATCTTTACTGTAACGCCAATTTTGGGATCGAATTTAATCCCGATGGCATGTAAACATAAATTATTTCGGCAGGCATTTATCAATTATCTCAATGATTTTACAACCGATCGGCGACATTATTACTAACGTTTCTCGTAAAGCAACCTTGCGAATTGTCCTCATAGTTCCGTTTGTAGTACAAATTACTGGTGCGGTGGCTTTAGTGGGGTTTCTTTCATTTAAAAACGGACAGCAAGCACTGAATGATGTTGCTTACCAGCTACGGAGAGAAATTAGCGATCGCACGAGCGATCGGATCATGAATTACCTAAGAATACCGCATCAAATTAATTTAAATAATGTCAATGCCGTACATCTAGATCAGGTGGATATAAAAAATGCCACCAGCTTAGAACGTCACTTTTTAAAACAAATTCAAGCATTCGATTCAGTGACTAGAATTGCTTTCAGCAACCCCCAGGGCGGTTTGATTGCAGCTGGAAACGATGAAAGAGGTTTGACAGTTACATTCACAGAAAATTACCAAAAGGGTACGATTCGAGCTTATGGCGTAGATAGCCAAGGCAAACGACAAAAAATGTTAGTAAATCTGTCAAAGTATGATGCCACAAAGCGACCTTTTTACCAGATTGCAGTGCAACAACGCCAACCTACATGGAGTCCCATTTACGTTCACATACCTTCTTCTAGGAATTTAGGCATTTCTGCTAGCTACCCCCTTTACGATCAAACCGGCAAGCTGCAAGGTGTTTTCAGTAGCGATCTATCGCTTTTAGCGATTAGTGAATTTCTACAAAGTTTAAAAATTGGGATTCGCGGACAGGCTTTTATCATCGAGAGATCGGGGTTAATAGTAGCTTCTTCAACCACGGAACCCCCTTTCTTAAAAACTGCCGATGGTCAAGAGAGAAAACGGCTGCAAGCTACAGAAAGTCGGGAACAGATAATTCGCTTAACAGCGCATTATTTGACCTCGCGCTTTGGCAACTTGACCAAGATTAATACCGCGCAACAACTTGATTTTGAAATAGAAGGCAAACGGCAATTTATCAAGATCGCGCCCTGTAAAGATGAATTTGGTCTAGATTGGCTGATTGTGGTAGTGGTTCCAGAAAGCGACTTTTTGGAGCAAATTAACGCCAACAACCGCACCACTGTTTTGCTTTGTTTTGCTGCTTTAATTGCGTCTACAGCAATTGGCATTATCACCGCTGGTTGGGTAATCAAACCAATTTTAAGATTAAAAAATGCCGCCAATAATATCGCTCGAGGCAACTGGGATACACCAGTAGAAATTGACCGCGCCGATCAATTGGGCGAACTGGCAAATTCTTTTAATATTATGGCATTGCAATTGCGACGTTCGTTTGAAGACCTGCAATATTTAAATGATGTGTTATCGGAAAAAGAAAAAGCCTTATCAGACTATAACGAAATTTTAGAAACTCAAATAATCGCGCGGACAAAGGCATTTAAGAAAAGCGAACAGCAGTTTAGAAAATTCTTTGAAACGGCGGCGATTGGTATGTGTATTGTTTCTTTAGATGGAAAATTTTTAAATGTTAATTCTGCCATCTGTCAGATTTTTGGTTATTCAGCATCTGAGTTGCTGTCTCTAACTTGGCAGGAACTTACTTATCCAGAAGACTTGGAGCTTAGTCAAGAATATCGTAGGAGAATTTTGTCTGAAGAAATTTCTTATTACCACCTGGAAAAACGTTATTTGCATAAAAATGGACAAGTTATTTGGACTTTGGTGAGCGTGTCACTGGTGCGAGATGAAAAGCAACAGCCGGTTCATTTTATTTCACAAATTCAAGATATCAGCGATCGCAAGCGTACAGAAGATGCTTTGCGTGCCAGTGAAGAGCGTTTCAGAGCAATTTTTGCCGCATTTCCCGATCTATTTTTCCTCGTAGCCGCCGACGGCACAATTTTGGACTATCGTACCAGCCAATACTCAGATTTATACGTCCCCCCAGAAGCTTTTCTAGGTAAGCTGCTACAGGAAGTTATGCCCGATCCAGTTAATCAACAAATCTATGGAGGAGTTAAACAAGCACTAGAAAGCGACTCCGTCATTAGTATGGAATATTCCTTGCCCATGCCAAAAGGAGAGCAAACATTTGATGCACGTCTTGTTCGCTTCCACGAGGATAGAGTCATCTTTCTGATTCGCAATATAAGCGATCGCAAAGCCGCAGAAATTGCCCTCCAAGCCGCCAAAGAAGCCGCAGAAGTCGCCAACACCGCAAAAAGCGCCTTTCTCGCTAACATGAGCCACGAACTTCGTACTCCCCTCAACGGCATTTTAGGATACGCGCAAATTCTGCAACAATCAAAAGAATGCAACCCCAATCAAAAACGGGGTTTAGAAATAATTCACCAGTGCGGCACTCACCTACTCACCTTAATTAACGATATTTTAGATTTGTCTAAAATCGAAGCTCAAAAACTAGACCTCCACCCCGAAGAATTTAATTTTCCTACCTTCCTCTCCGGATTAACAGAAATATTCCAAATTCGAGCCAGAGAAAAAGAAATTAACTTTACCTACCAGCCCCTCAGCCAATTTCCCCAATTCATTATTGCCGATGAAAAACGCCTGCGCCAAGTCTTAATTAACTTGCTCAGTAACGCCATCAAATTCACCGACACCGGCGGCGTCACTTTCCAAGTAGGCGTAATTGGTAATGGCTCGTTGGTAGTGGGTAATGGGAAGCAAGACCAATTCCCAATTACCAATTCCCAATTACCAATTATCAAAATCCGCTTCCAAATAGAAGATACCGGCATCGGCATCAATCCAGAACAATTAGAAAAAATATTTTTACCCTTCGAGCAAGTAGGAGATATTTCCCGTCGCGCCCAAGGAACTGGATTAGGACTAGCCATTAGTCAGAAAATTGTTGCTTTAATGGGAAGCCATATTTTTGTTAAGAGTAACCTCGGCGCTGGCAGCACATTTTGGTTCGATCTCGATTTAGAACAAGGCTCAAACTCGATAGATGCAATTCCAGCTTTAACCCATAATATCATCGGCTATCAAGGCGAAAAACGCAAAATTTTATTAATTGACGATCGTTGGGAAAATTGCGCCGTCCTCGTCAATATGTTAGAACCAATCGGATTTGAAATTTGCGAAGCGGCTGATGGAAAACAAGGTTTAGAAATAGCGATTGAATTTAAACCAAATTTAATTATCACCGACCTATTAATGCCAGTGATGGATGGCTTAGAAATGACCCAAAAGCTTCGGCAACTCCCCGAATTTAAACATATTGTTATCATTGCTGCTTCTGCTAATGTTTTTGAAATCGACCGGCAAAAAAGTCTAGAAGCTGGCTGCAACGATTTTATTCCCAAACCAATTCAAGCAGAAGAATTACTAGACAAAATCGGTGATTATTTAAACTTATCCTGGATGGTGGAAAACCAGGAAGCAACTCAACCCCCTGTCCTTGAAGAATTGCCGACAGAAATAGAACTGGTAATGCCCCCATTTGATCAACTGATAACCCTGTATAGATCGGCTTATGTTGGTCATACCGATTTAGTTGAGCAGGAAGCGATCCGCATCCAACAATCCTATCCTGAAGCTAGCACCTTTGCTAACCGAATAATCGAACTTAGCCAAGATTTTGAAACTGAAAAAATTGTTAATTTAATCGAACAATATTTCCCAGATGCATCAAAATTTCAAGGGGGTTAGGGGTTAGGGGTTAGGGGTTAGGTGTTAGGTGTTAGGGGAAGAAGGGAGCATGAGCAATTAGCAATTACCAATTACCAAATTTAACTCTTGACTATTGCCCCAAAATCTGCTATAACTCGCGCATGATTTCGCAACAATCCTAACAGATTTAAACGGTTGCGTCGGATGTCTAAATTTTCATCCATGACTAACACGCTTTCTGCGCCATCAAAAAAGGTGCTGACTTTGCTGGTAATTTGAGCGATCGCATCCACTAATTGTTGATAATTTCGCTGTTCTCTTGATGCTATGGTTTGCGGTACTAACTGCACCAAAGCATCATAAAAAGCTGGTTCGGATGATTTTTGAAACAATTCCGGACGCACTATTGATTGCGGTTCCAATTGTTGCTTATCTAAATCTCCTTGGGCGGCGAGACGGGTAGAACGGTTGACGGTTTCGTAAATTTCCGCCAGCTTGCCGTTATGCCGAATTTCTTGCAGGAATATCGCCCGATTTCGCACGTCCAATAAATCTTTTAACGCCCTTTCTGTATATTCTGGGTCGTTTTCTCCTAACACCGCATTGACTAAATCGTAGTCAATTTGGCGATCTTCTTGCAGCAGGGTGCGGATGCGTTGGATAAAGAATTCCTGCAATTGTGGCAACAGTTCCTCGCGTTTGGCTTTATGAGGATAAGCTGCGACGAAATCGGCTACGATTTCCTCTAATAACTGTTGCAAGTTGAGCGGTAACTCGGCTGCCCAGGTAATATTAATCGCCGCATTGGCAGCGCGACGCAAGGCAAAAGGATCGGTAGAACCAGTTGGTAGCATTCCCAACCCGAAGATGCTGACCAAGGTATCGAATTTATCTGCTAATCCAACCACTTGCCCTGTCAAAGTTGCGGGTAACTTATCCCCCGCGCCGCGCGGTAAATAATGCTCAAAAATTGCCGTGGCGACTGCTTCCGGTTCGCCGCTGGCTGAAGCGTATTTTTGTCCCATTACTCCTTGCAATTCTGGAAATTCTCCCACCATTTGGGTAACGAGATCGGCTTTGCATAACAAGGCAGCGCGTTGGATGTTGTTGCTGTCTGACTCGCTTAATTGCAGTTGTGAGGAAATTTTGGCGGCAATATTCTGAATCCGGGTAACTTTAGCGCGTACCGAACCCAGTTCTTCTTGAAACGTGACTTTTTCTAATTGGGGCAGGTAACTTTCTAACGGCTTAGCCAAATCGGCGCGATAAAAATATTGTCCATCCGATAACCTGGCTCTAATCACCCGTTCGTTTCCGGCAGCGATGGTATCAGAACTAGCTGGATCGCCGTTGGAAATGGTGATGAAAAAGGGTAATAATTCTTGGGCGTCTGCTGCGGTAAATATGGGAAAATATCGCTGCTGAGTTACCATAACTGTGGCGATCGCTTCCACTGGTAAGCTCAAAAATTCCGGTTCAAATTTACCGACAACCGCGGTAGGCCATTCGACTAAATAGGTAACTTCTTCTAATAAATCTGGGTAAATTTCTGCGTACCCATTGTGGTGTTGAGACACGCTTTGAATTTGCCGTTTGATGTTTTGCTGACGCTGGGTTTGGTTAGCAGCGATGTAGGCAGATTGTAGGCAACTAATGTAATCTGTCGGCGAAGGAATTGAAATCGGTTCCGGGTGCAAAACGCGATGACCGCGACTAATGCGATCGCTTACAACCACATCGCTACCATTTTCCAACTTAATCGGCAGCACGGTATCATCCAACAACGTCACCAACCACACAATCGGACGTGCAAATCGCAAGTCCCCATCCCCCCAGCGCATAAACCGCTTCCCTTCTAATTTGCCAATCCACTGGGGAATTAATTCGGTTAAAATATCCGCCGTCGCGCGTCCGGGAATCGTTTTCCGCACAAACACAAAATCGCCCTTATCCGTAGGACGAACTTCCAGCGCCGCTAATTCTACCCCTTGTTTTTTGGCAAAACCCGCCGCCGCCTGGGTAGGTTGACCATCTTTAAACGCTGCCGCCGCGGGGGGGCCTTTAATTTCTTCGACTCGATCTGTTTGCTGTGCGGGTAAACCTTGAATCAGGACGGCGAGGCGGCGAGGAGTACCGTAAACTTCTATTTTTTCCGTCGTTAAGAACTGTTCCGCCAGAGTTTGGGGGATGATAGATTGCCACTGTGCGATCGCGCTAGGGACAAAATTCGCCGGTAGTTCTTCTGTACCAAGTTCCAATAAAAAATTAGTCATACACCGCAGCTTAAATTAGTCAGCTAAAACAGTTTACCGCTATTTCCGCTATTTCCCCCTCTCCTCGCAGGAGAGGGGGCTAGGGGGAGAGGTTTCCCGATCCGGGTCAAACCGCGTAGTAAATGTAAACAAGTATTAAAAATTACAGGCTACTGCTCATGGCAAACCAGGATCACCTAATTCTACTCGAACGAGGAGTAGACACTTGGAACCAGTGGCGAGAAACCCATCCTGAAATCAAGCCGGATCTCAGGATAGCAGACCTGCGCGGGTTATATCTCAGAGGAGTCAACCTCAGCCAAACCAACCTCAGCCAAACCAACCTCAGCCAAGCGTACCTTAAAGGCGCCAACCTCACAAAAGCATATCTCAGAGGTGCAAACCTCAGAAGTGCCAACCTTAGCGAAACCAACCTCAGCGACGCACATCTAAGTATGGCAGATTTGAGGGGGGCAAATTTGAACCGGGCTAACCTGACAATGGCAGACTTAAGCGAAGCCAACCTTTACCTAACAGACTTAAGCGAAGCCAAGCTGCAACTAGCAGATCTTAGAGGCGCAGATCTGACCAGATCCGACTTATTTGCCGCCGATTTCAGCAAAGCCGACTTATTTGCCGCCGATTTAAGCCGCACCCAAGCACTGAACGCGAAATTTAATCAGGCAATATTAACCGGAATTTGTATAGAAGATTGGAAGATCAACAGCGACACCGAATTTGAGCGATCGCTTTGTGACTATATTTATCTTCAAAATAATCTCAAACAACGCCGTCCTATTAGTAGAACTTTTGCACTAGGAGAATTTACCAAAATTTGTCAAGTTTTTCAGCAATCCAATTTTCCTAAAAAACCGGCTTTCTCTTCAATGACCATAATTCAAGAAACCGGATTTTTCTAAAAAACCCAGGTTCTAGTCAAGGCGTGATAGCAGCTAATAGCTAATAGCTAATGGCTAATGGGAGTAAAAATCCTCTATTAGCAATTAGCAATTAGCAATTAGCAACTGGCATTAAAAACTAAAAGTCGTGCGAATTACGCCAATAGTCGTCGTGTCATTGCGTTTATCTCCTTCCGGATTGAACAACACAAAAGCTCCCGGTGTCACGCTGATATTATCGCTTACCTGAATCCGATAGTAAGCTTCTAAATGATAGGGAGTTGCCCTATCAACATCGGGATTTGCTTTCAGACTCGCAGCCCCATCTGCGGCGACGCGAAATAGCGGCTGTCCAAAAATCAACCCCGCACTATTCCCGCCGATGAAAACATCTTTGAAATGCAAACCCGCCATCCAACTGGTAAGCGTGGAAGAAGCCTCCACCCGCCCAGAAGAATCATCGACAAAAAAAGCAGCCCCATAACCACTTAAAGCCACTTTAGGCGTAATGCGCCAAGTTAAAGTACCGCCCACAGAATTAACGTGGACAGGAATACCCAGGGGCAAACCTCCCAAAGCATTTTCTGAAGCTTGAGATAAACCCGTGCCCAGAATATTAATTTCGTGATAGCTGTGGGCGTAGTTTAAAGCAATATCCAAGCTTTTGACGGGTTTGAGCGTCAATTGTGCCGCTGCAACATAACTGCCGCTAAAAAATCCCGCTCCCAGAGGATTAACAGAAACGCTTGGTAATACATCCGGCCCGCTTGAAGTTAAATTGGCGGTAACATTACCGTACAAAGCCCTTAAATCCACTTGGGGAGCGATATTCCAAATAAAACCAGCAGCCGAAGCCAAACCAGAACCCGAAGTACCGCCAGAAACGCGAACTACAGGGTTATATCCGGCAAATCTAGAAAGTGCTTCTTGTCCTTCATCGGCAAAGGGAGTAATCGCAGGAAAGGCATCGGAAACTTCAACCGCAGGGGCAACAAATAAAGACAGCCTATCAGTAGCTGGGAAAAGATAGAGCAGTTTGTACAGCGCAATGTCGTTGTTACCAAAACCCGATTGGCTTAAATCTTTGGGATTGAATTCGGGGAATTGCGGCTCAAAACTTAATTTAGACATCCCCGAAGTCAGGGTAGAACCGGGAAATAAAGTGTCTTGAACGCTGCCTTCTCCGAAGGCGTTACCCCTGAAATTATGCGCTTGCAAACCTGTGATTAACAAGTCTTTACCGGAAAAACTGGTAATTAAATTTAACCGCACTCGGTCAACAAAAATTGTTTGGGTATCATCTCCATTCGGTGCGCCGCCAAAACCTTGGTTAATGGCGAAAATTGCTTGACCTTGAAGTTTAGTAGTAGTAGAAAATTGCTGTGCTTCTAAGCGGGCGGTGCGCGCTTCTAATGCATCTACTCGTCCCCGCAGTGTGACCAATTCGGCGGCAAATTCTTGTTGCAATCGCCGAATTGTGGCAATATCTTCTTTACTGGGTAAGTCAGAAACTGCTGCGGCAATTAATTCTTGAATCCGGTCTAAACAAGCATTTAATCCGGCGGCGAATTCGTAGCGAGTTAAAGCACGGTTGCCGCGATAAGTGCGGTCTGGGTATCCTTCAATACAACCGTAGCGTTCGACCAGAGATTGTAAAGCTTGAAACGCCCAGTGGGTGGGGTCTACGTCGGTTAGCTGCGATACTGAAGTAACCTGTCCCATTGGGTCAGAGTTTTCAGCAGGTAAAGCATCAAAAGCGATCGCACTAGGCACAATCCCCAATGATGCACAACCAACAATCGAAATCGACAAACCTACTCTACCAAGAAATGGCAGAAAATATCTATTCACAAGCACTCCTCAACCACAAAACCGGGTTAATTTACGGTTAAATGTACATTATTACCCTGGTGGCTGCCGCCTCCGCAGTATTGAAATATACTGATGCTTAGCCTAGATAAAACTTATAGTATTTCGATTAATTTTAGATTTCAAATTAAAGATTGCACCTTTTATACCTTTCCGCGTATAAAATTTATACATCTTCCTTCTTCCTTCGCGTCCTTCGCGTCTTGGCGGTTCAATCAAACTCATGATTCCGCCCAAAAACGAGTAAATTTAAATCAAATCTGCAATCTGAAATCTAAAATCTGCAATTATTTGGTTACCTCAACGTAAATATGTTCTAATCGCACGGGTTGGCGGGAAATTGATTCGATAGGAATGCCATCGAAACAGGCAATAATTTCTTTTAATTCTAGATGTTTCGGTAACCAAAAAGCGATATCGTTGCCGTAGCGTCGGTAGGTGAAGCCATATTTTGAAGCGCGAGCGATCGCATCATCTTCTTCCGCAGTTTGTACAATAATAATATCTTCCGCCGGAATGCGCTTTCGCAGTTGTTCTAAACTGCCTTCGGCGATAATTTTACCATTTTTCAGAATACCAATGCGCTGACAAAGCCGCTCTGCTTCCTCTAATAAGTGCGTCGTCAGCAAAATTGTCATGCCTTGACTTTTCAATCTGCGAATCAATTCCCAAATTTCGTAACGCGCTTCAATATCTAAACCCGTTGTCGGTTCATCTAATATCAATAACTTGGGATAATGCACCAAAGCGGCTGCAATGTTTAACCGCCGCTGCATTCCGCCGCTGAGAGTTTCCACGGGACATTTTGCCCGATCTGCTAATTTTACAGCTTTGAGAGCTGCCCGCACTTGTTCTCGCCTTTCTTCCCGCGATAATCCATAAATGCGGGCAAAGAAATTGAGGTTTTCTTCGCAACTCAGACTTTTATACAATAAATTTTCTTGGGTGGCAACGCCTAGCAGCTTTTTTGTAGCTTGAGAAATTGGTTGGTTATTGATAGTAATCTCGCCGCTATCTGGGCTGAGCAGATTGCATAGAATATTGATTGTAGTCGTTTTTCCCGCGCCATTTGGCCCTAGCAAACCGTAAACTTCCCCTGGGCGAATGTGCAGCGTCAAATTTTGGAGAACTAATCGATTGCCGTAAAACTTAACCAAGTTTTTTATACTAAGCATGAGTTCCCCAGTGCGGCATTGTTTTTAGCGACATGACAAGCAACAGAAGAAACCCGGTTTTTGGAAAAAAACCGGGTTTTTGGGTAATAGTGGTCAATCTGGCGAAATATATCCATCAGAAGTTTGTTGAGCATTCAAGCCGAGCTGTCTTAGGAATTAAATTTACCCGAAAAATCCAGCGATCGCAAGACATTTCTTTAATAATCATAATGCTTCTGTTACAAGCTGCGTTCCGACTCTAACATCTGCCAGTAAGACAGCCATCCCCCCAGGATTACGAAAGCAGAAAAGCCGCATAAAAACCAAAAATGAGATTCAATTTTGCTCAAATTTTCTCCATTTGCAGCCACTGCCACTAAAGCTTCGTTCATGTGATAGATCGGATTTATCCGGGCAATTTGTAGCAGTTTATCGGGAAACAGAGAAGAAGGAAAAAACGCCCCACCTAAAATTAATAAAGGTACGCCAAACGTCGCGACTAAGGCGTTAACATCTTCCGTGCGACGCCCCAATTGCGTACCCAGAATAAAGCCTAATCCAACGTAAGAAACGATACTTAATAAGATCAGCGCTGCACCCAGGAGGAGCGAACCTTGAAACCGCGCGCCCCAAAATGCTGCCACGCTATAAACTATTAAAACTTGACCCATTCCGATCCAACTGTGGGCGATAAAAATGCCAAAAAAGTAGGAAGTGCCGCTGAGAGGAGAAAGAAACAAACGCTTGAGGGTTTGCTGTTCTCTTTCTGACACAACAGTTGCTACCGTACCGCCAAGACAGCTAAAAAATAACGCACTCCCGACTAAAGCTGAAGGCGCGATAAATTCAAAAGCTTGAGCGATTGACATTTGTGCCTGTTCTGCCCAAACTAAACTGTTAATCGCCAGGACAGCAAGGGGAAAAATCAACCAAAAAATCAAGCTGCGCCGCCGCCGCAACAGTTCAATCAAGATTCGCTGGGCTACAGCCAGGGTTTCGCGCCAGTATTTCATCGGGTAAATTATACAGCTCGTTAGTAATATAGCTTCAAACTGCGGAGCGCGATCGCTTTCCTTACCGAGAAACCGGGTTTCTATAATCGTACCTTCGCCAATTTTCTGCAACGCCCCCACGCTAAAGCCCCCACGCTAAAGCATCTTGCTCACAAACGAAGCCCGCCTACGCGGGCTGTAAGGATTTGAGGCTGCTAAGCTACGGCTTTGTTTGTATAACCACACCCTTGAGGGTGTCTAAAGCATCTTGCTCACAAACGAGCCTGCCTCCGCAGGCTATAAAAATTGCAGCCCGCGTAGGCGGGCTTTGTTTGTGTAGCCACACCCTTAAGGGTGTCGGATTTTGGCGAAGTGCCGCGTTTTTCAATCCCCTTAACAAATCGGTTGATTTCCAGGATTAACCGCGTGAACGTATTCGCTGCCAGAATTAGGCCATCCTCGTTTGTAAGATGCTTCTTCTGGATTTCCCCATCCCAGCTGCATCACAATTTCGAGGAAATTTTTGGCATTTTCCCACTTGCACAAATTTACCCATTCGGTGCGATCCGAAATTCTCTCCACATCAGGGGGCATAATCTGGCGGAAATCTCTGCCATTATTCATACTCAGGTATAAATCCATACCCGCCGTCACTTCTTGCCAGAATGCCAGCATGGAAGTTTTGGCAGCTTTGAGGGTTTCAATATCGCTGGGGATGGCAATTAGCTGGTCATCCACGGCGGGATAGTTGAGGGTTTTGCCCTTCACCGTCATCTGTCGCCAGACAATACCAGAAACCTGATGTTCCCGCTGGTAGTTGTGAACGGCGGCTTTAAAATCTTGATATGCCGTGAATTTTTGCAACCCTTCGGCTTTGAGAAACATATCGATCACCGGGTTACCGGAAACCTTTGTCGTCAGTTTCAGGCGTTTTCCCGTCAAACAAGCTTGGCGCTCGGAGGCCAAGATCTGGAGTAGTTCGTCTGTGCTGTAGACTTTAGACATCAGCACACCTACAAGAGAGCGATCGCGTTTAAAGGCAATAAGCCTTGACAGAGATGATAACTACATAAGTCTATTTTGGGCACTATCTGCCAAAAAAATTTTTTGATAAGACTTACGCGGGACGATCCCAGAAACCGGGTTTCTGCGTATATCTTTCCTTCCCAAACCGACGATTTTTCATAGAAACCCGGTTTCTTTGCCTAAGTCCTGTTTGAATTTGGTAATCGGTAATCGGTCATCGGCATCTCACCAATTACCAATTACCAATTACCAATTACCCATCACCTATTTGACCAATTCGGTATTAAACTCGTTGATTGGTCGCTGTTTCAACTCTACCGATTCCTCGCGGGGTAGCAAGTTAAACACGTCCCGGAAAGCATCATCTACCCGCTCAAACGGCACTTGTCCCTTGTCGTTGAGGACAATTTTACCCGATTGGTCGAATAGAACCACTTGCGGCACAAAGCCAGAGTAGTAATAACCTGGTTCATCGGGCGTATAGGAAGATTTAGGCGCAATTGCATCCACGCTGATGGGGAGGAAATCTGTCGCCCGACCATAGGATGATTGCAGCCGGGACACCACAGGCGCGTATTGCTTGCAATCGCTGCTGTCATCAGTGTAAAACACCAACAGCGTTGGCTTATCTCCCTTCAAAGACTGCGCCAGCGTCACTTTTGGGGGTACTAGGGAACCGTTCCCCGCATAAAGCACAAAGATATTGCCATCAAAGGTATCGTTGTCGAACTTTGCTAATGCAGGTTGAGCATCGGCTACCAGCAGACAACCCAGTCCAATTGTCAGTATCAACAGGCATTTGGCAACCAGACGCCGCCAAGATTTCACAAAAGTAGCAATAGTCATTGTTACCCAAAAACCCTCTAATGCATTATCCCTGTTAGCGGCTGCTGCTGCTCAAGAAAATTCTCGTTCCTAGTTTTTCTCGTTCCCTGGTTGAATTCACTGCTGCTGCCAGAAAATATAATGCGATCGCAGTAAATCCATAATCATTAATAAAACAATCCACCAGTTGAGACAATAAAAGCAGGCTAATTGTAATTATACTACTCGCATCATCCAGATTAATCTGTTTGATCGAACTAGCCAAAAAAAGCATAAACAGCAAACAACCGATAATGCCTAATTCTACTAACACTTGCAAAAATATATTATGGACGTGAAACCCTGTCCGCCCCGTGAAGCGAATCCCCACATGTTCTGCGAATACTCCTATACCGATTCCAGTTACGGGCTTTTTGGTAAATTCAGCGATCGCAGCCTGCCACAAAACTAGCCTTGCTTTATATGATGAAGGCGCTTCAGTTCCCAGTTTCTTAGGTTGAACGATTTCTGGTGTTGGTTGGGAATTAACAGTTGCAGAAGCTGGCAATAATGTTAAATTTAATCGGTGATACGATACGGGTAAAAAAATAATGCAGATTGCCAAACAACTCGCGAGTAGAAGGCTAGCGCGCCAGTGGACAATTCTCATTAACCACAACAGCAAGATGCCGATACTAAAAACAAACCAGGCATTTCTACTTGCCGACTGAGCTGTTAACCAGATAAAAAGCGGTAAACTGAGGCATAATTCTAACTTTGTTATCGATCCATTTCTATAGAACGTCACTGCCAGCATTGCTCCAATCGACATTAAGACGCCAAACTGATTAGGCCCCTGCATAATTGAACTAATCCGAGGATAAGCGTCTGGATATCTAATCAAATTTAAAATGTCGCTATGGGGAAAAATAGATTCTAGAATTCCAATCCCAGCAATTAGAATCAGCAACCAAAATACCAGCCGGTTTAACAAACCATCTTTGCTTTCAAATGTAATCACTAAAAAAGCTAAAAATACTAAAGGATAAACCGAGTATTTCAGGCCGGACTTTAGCGCCGTACTTGAGAAATCGCTAAACCAGGCACTGACCCACATCCATAAATAAAAAAGTCCCAGAGATATCAATAAACTTCGCCGTTTGTCCCACAGGATTTTAACTTGGGCAGGATGCAAGAAAATAACTAATAATCCCAATGAACTTAAACCTAAATAATGAACGCCACCTAAAGGTAAATGAGAAAATTTAATCCTGGCTAGCAAAGAGAAAACTATAATTAATACGAAAAATAACCTGTTCATAAAAAATTGTTAAATCAGTTTAACATATCAACGACTGGCACGGCTAAAGAATATCGCCGCCATAACAATCAAACCTAATAGTACCAAGGGAACCCAGAGGTCGATGAAATTAATCATTTTTGTATTGGACAATAAATAGTAGAATACAGAATATATTATCGGAAAGCCAGCTATGACATCAAAAGATATAGTGATATGGCTGCAAGAGCGAACGGGATTCAGTATTCTTTCGGCAGAAGTATTAGAAGACTTGGCGCAGAACATGCAAGAGCAAGTGCTTTTGCCCAACCAGCGCCTGGTGTTAGAAGATACACAGCCCGAGGGCGTATACATTTTAAAACACGGTAGGTTAGAAGGCGATCGCATTACCCAAACTGGCTCGATTTGGGCGCTTAGTTTCCTCCCCGGAACAATTATTCACTTACAAGAATTGTTATTTGGACAACTGGCTCAAAGAACGATTGTAGCGCTGAGCGAATCTCAGTTATGGTTTATTCCGGCGGAAAAGTTTCGCGAATTATTAGAGAAATATCCTGAGATTGCGCCAGCTTTCTCGCAACAACTGGCGATGGAACTAGCGCAGCTTTCTTCCCAGTTAAGCTACGAACAAGAACGGCAAACGGTTTTACGACCTTATTTAGTTACTAAAGCCAAACGGGGAGTGATTGGAAAAAGTCGCTACGCGGTGCGCCTGCGACAACAAATTAAAGAAGCATCTAACGGACGCAAACCAGTTTTAATTTTCGGCGAACCGGGGTTAGAAAAAGATAACCTGGCGGCTTTAATTCACTTCAATTCAGCACAGCGAAGGGAAGCGATTATTAAAGTAGATTGTAGTACGTTGCAAGTTAGCGGTTCAGAACTATTTGGACGCGCCAACGGTAAAGCCGGATTGCTCGAATGGATCGGCACGGGTACGATAATTTTAAACAACATTCACGAACTGCCCAAGGAATTGACGCCCAAGGTAGCGCAATTGTTAGAAACTGGCAGTTATACGCCTGTGAGTCGGCAAGAAGAAAAGGCAGCACAGCCTATTTCTTGTGTGGCGCGGGTGGTTGCGATCGCAGAAAAACACCTACCCACAATTGAACGCCAAGTCGGTCATTTAATCAAAGTCCCCCCGCTGCGAGTACGCAAAGCAGATATTAGCGCCCACGTTGAATATTACATTACCCTTTTATGTCGCGCCAAAGGCATCGCCAAACCGCATTTAACACCCGAAGCATTGCGGCGATTACAAGCTTATGATTTCCCCAATAATCTGAGGGAATTAGAAAGTTTAGTAGAACGCGCGTTAGTTCAAAGCGTCAACGCCAAAGAACTAACCGAAGAAATTTTCTGGTCGGCACAACCCAAGAAAAAACAATTTCGCGTCAATCTTTTAAACGCCAATCCTTGGTTGCGGCGATTTTTACGCAGTCCTTGGTGGCCCGACAGAATTAATTATGGCTTTACCTTGTGGTTTTTCGCCCTAGTTGTAATTATTTTATTTGTAGCCCCCCAGAACCGCAATCAAAATTTTGCTTTGAACGCTTTCTGGGCTTGGTGGTGGCCTTTAGTATTGTTAGGATTTCCTTTTGTAGGTCGCTTGTGGTGTGCCGTTTGTCCGTTCATGATTTACGGCGAAGTCACACAAAAACTTTCCCTCTGGTTATGGCCTCGACAATTAAAAAGATGGCCTAGAGAAAGCGCAGAAAAATGGGGCGGATGGTTTTTATTTGGCTTATTTACCCTTATATTCTTATGGGAAGAACTCTGGAATTTAGAAAACACCGCCTATCTTTCTTCCTGCCTGCTTCTATTAATCACAGCAGGAGCGATGATTTTTTCCGCTATTTTTGAACGTCGCTTTTGGTGTCGATATTTATGCCCAATTGGCGGCATGAACGGACTATTTGCTAAATTATCGATGACCGAATTAAGGGCGCAACAGGGTACTTGTTCCGCCGAATGCACCACCTATCAATGTTATAAAGGTGGCCCGCAAAAAGGGGAAGGCATGGAAACAGATGGCTGTCCTTTATATTCTCATCCCGCACAGTTGGAAGATAACCGAGACTGCGTTTTATGCATGACTTGTCTCAAAGCTTGTCCTCACCGTTCGGTTGAGTTAAACTTGCGTCCCCCAGGGATAGAATTGTGGACAACTCACGTACCTCGTAGTTATGAAGTAGCGCTATTAATGTTACTTTTGGGAGGGATATTTCTGCATCGATTGCCGGAAATCCAATCAATTTTAGGGTTGAACTTGAATTTAACTCAATTTTGGCCTCATTTGGGGGTTTCCCTGGCAGCTTTGATTGTTCCAGCAACTGTTCCTTTCTTAGCTTATGGATTAATAAAACTGTTTCATGGCAGCCTAAAATCGCGTTCGTTTGTCGAGTTAGCTTATGGATATTTACCCTTAGTATGGGGGGGAAGTTTGGCGCATTATTTGCGTTTGGGGTTAGGGGAAGCAGGGCGAATTATTCCAGTTACTTTTGCAACCTTCGGCATGAATGGTGAAGCGTTACCGATATTAGTTGCCCATCCCGCAGTGATTGCCTTTTTGCAAGGAACGACGCTAATTTTTTCAGCGTTTTTAACAATGATATTGACCCAAAAAATTGCCCGTCAGTCTGTGCGATCGCTTCTACCCCAACATTTGGCAGCAGTCGTTTTAGCAGTCAGCCTCTGGGCAATTATTGTTGATTGGTAATATCATCTGACAATTTTTTAGGTGATGGTGGTGATGCTGGAACCGCTGTTGATTTCGAGAGCGGATATGCTAACTCCTTGGACGATTCCAATTAGTTCGTCCGCAATTGGTCGTCGTGGGTTTATTGGGAATGAAAAACTGCCACTAGAGAAAAGGTCACCAGGGAGAACACCTTTATTAACAAAGATGCCGATACCGGAAATTGAGCCAACAGTAATAGGCTCTAATATGTATGTCTCACCGCCTTTAAGTTGGATTGTATCCAGACCATTGGTAAAATCGGTAATTAGGGCGAAATCGCTATTTCCTCGTTCAGGATCGAGCAAGAACCAGGGGTTGTTACCATCGTCATAGTAAATATTGTCAGCATCCCCAAGAACAAAGGTATCTCGTCTTGTTCCCCCAGTCAGGGTATCGATTTCACCTCGACCGGGAGGAGGATCTTCAAACCCAGTGTTATATGACTCAGATCCAGCACCAATTAAAACATCATTTCCACTGCCACCCCTTAAAATATCATTATCGCGACCACCCTTGAGCGTATCGTTACCAGTACCGCCATTAAGTTGGTCATTACCAAAATACCCTTCGATAAAGTCATTGTCAGCGTCGCCAGAAAGAGTATCGTTTCCCTGACCTCCATCAATATAGTCATCACCACCGCCACCATTAGCAATGTCGTCACCACTATATGCATAGATATTGTCTGACAAAGCCGTCCCGTCGATTTGGGGAAAAAACTGTATTCTAAGTGGCGTTCCAGGTGGAGTTGGCAGCAGTTGAAAGGTATTGTTGTCGTTATAGCTAGTGCCTTCGATGATCGCCATGTCAAATTTCCTCTTAGAATCTGTAGTACTAATCTTGATCGGGAACGGCAATCCAGATTCGCGCAACAATTCTTCAACTTTTATTAAAGCAGCGCGATCGCTTTCTTTTTTTATCTTGTCAGTATAATCAAACTCATCGGAGCTTATCGGCATGAACGAGAGTAAAAAACTATACACAATCGGTCATTCTAATCTGAGTATTGAAGCGTTTATTGGGTTACTCCAACAACATGGAATAACGGCGCTGGCGGATGTGCGATCGCATCCCTACAGTCGCTATTTACCCCACTTCAGTCAATCCCTTTTAAAAACGGCACTTTTAAATGCCGGAATTCGCTATGTTTTCCTGGGAAAAGAGTTAGGTGCAAGACCAAATAATCCCGACTGTTATGTCGATGGCAAAGCACTTTACGAAAGAATTGCTGCCACTGAATTATTTGCAGAAGGAATTCAACGCTTACTCAAAGGCGCAGAAACTTATAAAATCTCCCTCATGTGCGCCGAAAAAGATCCGATTACCTGTCATCGCGCTATTTTAGTTTGTCAAAATTTACGCGAATTTCAACTAGAAATAAATCATATTCTCAACGATGGGAATTTAGAATCTCACAATCAACTTGAAGAAAGGATGTTAAATTTGCATGGGTTAAGCGACGCGCAACAAAATAAACCCAAACAACTTTCCCTTTTTGATGCGGTAGAATCAACAAATACCTCAATTCGCCCTAAAGAAGACAGGCTCAAAGAAGCATATCATTTACAAGGCGACAAGATTGCCTACCAGGAAAAAACCAATGAAACAGACGCTTGATTTATACACGATTGGCTTTACGAAAAAAAGCGCCCAACAATTCTTCGATACTCTGGTAAAAGCGGGAGTTAAACGAGTTGTCGATACCAGACTGAATAATGTATCCCAGTTAGCTGGATTTGCCAAACGGGAGGATCTTAAGTATTTTCTCGGAAAGATTGGAAATATTGAATACATTCACTTGCTGGAGTTAGCCCCGACAAAAGATATTTTGGACGCCTATAAAAAAGACGGTGGAGATTGGGAAACCTATGAAAAGAAGTTTCTGCAACTGATGCGCGATCGCCAAATCGAGGAACGCATTTCACCAGACATTCTACAGGGTGGATGTCTCCTCTGTAGCGAAGCCAAACCCCATCACTGCCATCGCCGTTTAGTTGCAGAATACCTAAACGAAAAGTGGGGAAATGTCAAGATATGCCATCTTTAACCCGGTTAATTTGTCTAGCCAATTCGTGGAAACACGGCGACAGGTGCATTGCTGGAATTACTACTATTAAAAGCCAATGGATTCGCGTAGTTTCCGATTTACCCGATGGTCGAATTACCAAAGAAATGCGACAAATTGGCGGCACAGAACCAGCGTTATTAGATATTTTAGCCATTCCTTTAGCTAAAACCGGGCCAGATTACGGTTTTGAAAGCGAAAACATCTCAATTTTGCCAGGAAAATGGGAGCGAGTCGGACAAGTTTCACCCGCACACTTACTCAAATTTTGTAGCAAAGAAGAATTCATTTTGCACAACGATTTGAGATACGTAGAAGTTCCCTATTTGCAATCATTGCCAGTCCCTCAAAGACGGACTTTGGAATTAATCAAAGCAATAAAACTATCGGTTAAACCCCTGGGAACGAAATACGAAGGCAGCCAAAAATGGGAAGGTACAATTGTAACTGAAAGCGGTAAAAGATTGACAACAACTATTACCGATCCGGTATTTGTCCGAAAATTAGATTTAGGATATCGGCCTAAAAATGATTGTTTGGTAACGGTTAGTTTAAGTATGCCTTGGCGTCCAGATGATTGGAGAGGAGAAGGCGATCCTTGCTGGAAATTAATCGCGGGGGTGGTGGAATTACCGGAGGAACATCAGCCAAAAATAGAGAGGAAAGACGATCTGGATGACTTGCCGTTTTGAAATGCGATCGCTGTAAATTTTAAACTCGACCTGGGAATAATACTATCGAGGCGATATCCTCACTTATCCTTGCGTGCCATTATACCCAGTGAGTGAGTTGATGAAAACAGAATTTTACTTCGACAAGCGTAGATATACTTGCGGCCTGTATCAAGTAGAATCGGTGCAGGAGTTAAGAATTAAGAATATTGAAGGCTTAGTTTTAGCTGTTAAGCAAGGTCAGAAAACTGGACTTTTGGGAAAAAAACGTGAAGATGCTAAACAAGTGGATGTATCTCAGCCTCGTTATTACAATCTGATTAAAGCAGCGCTTAATGCTTTGGAGTTAGAAAAGAAAAGTCAGTTAATTTTCGACAAAAATGAGATGATTGCAGAAATAGAAAAAATCAGCGCCCAAAAAGATCGGCAGATCGAAAATCTCAATCAACAGATAAATTTACTCAACACCAAACTCGGTCATTTATCAAACGAACAGCAGCAACAACTCAAAAAACTTAAAATAGAAAACCAAAAGCTGGAAGATAAAATTCAAGAAGAAAGAGAACGCAGCCAGCAGCTCAAATCCAAGCTAGAACAGTCCGATCAGCTAGATATAGAACAAGTTAAACGAGAAATTATTGATAAGATTGGTAACTCAGTTTGGCACTGTTTAGCACATGCAAGCCGAAAGGAACTCTGCGATTCCTACCGACAATATAAGCTAGTAAATGCAGAAAGCTTTACGGCAGAAATCACTGATTATTCCTTAGCGGCTATGGGACTTAGTCTTGTAGCGGAACGAGAAATCATGAATCCTTTTTGTAAAAGTTTTTATCAATTTCTGCTTCACAATCAGAATGCTAGTAATCAAATAAGTGAAAGAAAATTCGAGGTTGGTGGAGTGGTGTTTAAACAGCGCGGCAAGTATACGTTAGGCAGTTTACCTTGTTTACTGTCGGAGCAGTGGGAAACTTACAGAAGAGATGCATTAGATATGGAAAATTGCCCCCAGTCTCCTCTACTGTACCAGAGAATGTATTGGGGGACTGAGGTAAGCGATCGCGATCGCCAGCTGGTAAAACAATTCCTGCAAAAATGGCAGCATCCTTTATCGAAGTGGTTAGCTCAAGGAGAAACTGCCGCATCCTTAATCGACCAAATCAGCGACCTTCGCAATCGTGCCGCTCACCACGAACCGATTTTGTATTTATGGCAATTTAAAACTTTATGGCTGATGATGATTGGTGGAAAAACTAAGAAAGGTATCCTCAAACAAATTTACGGTAGTTAATACCCCCAAAAACAAAAAGCGCCCTCCCAAAGGAGAGCGCTTTTTGCAAATTCTAGCAACCTAGACCTTAGCCATTGATAACTGGAGCAGTTAAAGCAACGGGAGCAGATTCACCAGCGGCTAAGTCGAGGGGGAAGTTGTGAGCGTTACGCTCGTGCATTACTTCCATACCCAGGTTAGCGCGGTTGATGATGTCAGCCCAGGTGTTGATGACGCGACCTTGAGAGTCGATCACCGAGTTGTTAAAGTTGAAACCGTTGAGGTTAAACGCCATCGTGGACACACCTAAAGCGGTGAACCAGATACCGATTACCGGCCATGCACCCAAGAAGAAGTGCAACGAACGGCTGTTGTTAAAAGAAGCGTATTGGAAGATCAAACGACCGAAGTAGCCGTGAGCTGCAACGATGTTGTAGGTTTCTTCTTCTTGACCGAATTTGTAACCGTAGTTTTGCGATTCAACTTCGGTGGTTTCACGTACCAGCGAGCTGGTTACGAGAGAACCGTGCATTGCGGAGAACAAAGAACCGCCGAATACACCAGCCACACCTAACATGTGGAAGGGGTGCATCAGGATGTTGTGCTCAGCTTGGAACACGATCATGAAGTTGAAGGTACCGCTGATACCCAAGGGCATACCATCAGAGAAGCTGCCTTGGCCCAGAGGATAGATCAAAAATACAGCTGTAGCTGCGGATACTGGCGCGCTGTATGCTACGCAGATCCAAGGACGCATACCTAAGCGGTAGGACAATTCCCACTGACGACCCATGTAGCAGAATACACCGATCAAGAAGTGGAAAATTACCAGTTGGTATGGGCCACCGTTGTACAGCCACTCATCGAGAGAAGCTGCTTCCCAAATTGGGTAGAAGTGAAGACCGATGGCGTTGGAAGAAGGTACAACAGCACCAGAGATGATGTTGTTTCCGTACAGCAACGAACCAGCTACGGGTTCGCGGATGCCGTCGATGTCTACTGGGGGAGCTGCTACGAAGCCGATGATGTAGCAGATGGTTGCGGTTAGCAGGGTAGGAATCATCAGTACGCCGAACCAGCCTACATATAGGCGGTTGTCGGTGCTGGTGATCCACTCGCAGAACCGATCCCAAGCGTTCGCGCTTTGGCGACTCTGTAGGGTGGTGGTCATGAGTGTATGATTGCTGGAATGATTGATTTTTCAAGGTTCTCGGTAGTGGAATCTCTACCGATGTTTCTAGATTAAACTACTTGTTATTTTTTGTAAATATCTGTTGCGTTTATTTTTGATTGTTGCTGTTGATACTTTATATTAGCAAAACTTATCATTTTCTTGGGGATGGAGCAGAGGAGACAAGGGGGACAAGGAGGACAAGGGGGACAAGGAGGACAAGGGAGACAAGGAGGACAAGGGGGACAAGGGGGACAAGGGGGAATCAACAACAATTTCTCCTCAGCTCCCCCAGCTTCCTCAGCTCCCCCAGCTTCCTCAGCTCCCCCAGCTCCCCTAACCGGGAGGCCATTTCATCTGCCGTCCGCCGAGAATGTGCAGGTGCAGGTGGTATACGGTTTGTCCGCCATCTGAGCCATTATTAATGACGATGCGATAGCCGTTATCAAGTCCGACTTGCTGGGCGACGCGCTTAGCCGTCAATAATAGATGTCCCATCAGGGCGTGGTCTTGAGATTCGGCATCGGATATTTGGGCAATCGGCTGCTTGGGTATAACGAGGATGTGAACGGGGGCTTGGGGATTAACGTCTTTGAAGGCAAGGGCGAGGTCGTCCTCATAGACAATGTCGGCGGGAACTTCCCGGCGGATGATTTTGCTGAAAATTGTTTCTTTGGCTTGAGTCATGCTGGATGATGAATTCGGCTAGCAGCATTCTACCTGCTAGGCTGTTTCAGAACTTAGGCACGACGAGGTCAGAAACCGGGTTTCTTCGTAGATCTGTAGTTTCCCAATCAACGATTTTTCACAGAAACCCGGTTTCTTCATAGATCTCTAGTTTTCAAATCAAAGATTTTTCAGAGAAACCCGGTTTCTTTGCGTGTCCTGTGTTTGGGGGAGAGGCTTCGTGGGAACCCTAAAAACAAACCAAGTTATCGAAACTACCATGCTAGCCAGAGTTTGGAGTGCAACCATCGTCGGTATTGATGCGGTTAAAGTAGGGGTGGAAGTTGATGTATCGGCGGGAGGACTGCCAGGAATTGTGGTTTTAGGACTCCCGGATGTAGCAATTCAAGAGTCTCGAGAACGGGTAAGGGCAATGCTGAAAAATTCTGGATATGCCTTTCCCTTGCGTAAAATTGTTGTTAATTTAACTCCTGCGGATTTACGCAAAGAAGGGCCAAGTTTTGATTTACCTATCAGCGTAGGCATTCTGGCAGCATCGGAACAAGTGAGCGCTCAATTATTGGGGGATTATTTATTCTTGGGCGAGGTTTCGCTCGACGGCAGCCTGCGTTCTGTTGCTGGCGTTTTGCCTATTGCTGCTGCTGCCAAACGCATGGGAATTGCGGGATTAGTTGTTCCCGCCGACAATGCACAAGAAGCTGCTGTAGTTAAGGGATTAGCAGTTTACGGATTTAAACATTTAGAAGATGTAGCTAATTTTTTAAACCAGCCAGAACGTTACCAGCCAGTGCAATTCGATGGCATCAAAGAATTAGCGAAGATGGCTTTTGCTGGGCCAGATTTAAAAGATGTGAAAGGTCAGACGCACGCCCGACGTGCGTTAGAAATTGCCGCTGCTGGCGGACATAATTTAATCTTTGTTGGGCCTCCCGGTAGCGGTAAAACAATGTTAGCGAGACGCTTACCGGGAATTTTACCGCCGCTGACGTTTGAAGAAGCTTTGGAAGTAACGCAAATTTATTCGGTTGCTGGTTTACTTAAAAATAGAGGAACTTTGGTAAGCGATCGCCCGTTCCGCAGTCCTCACCATTCTGCCTCTGGTCCTTCTCTCGTCGGTGGTGGTAGTTTCCCCCGTCCAGGTGAAATTTCTTTAGCCCATCAAGGTATTCTTTTTATGGACGAGCTAGCTGAATTTAAACGCGATGTTTTAGAATTTTTACGTCAGCCATTAGAAGATGGTATCGTCACTATTTCTCGCACCAAACAATCTGTTAGCTTCCCGGCTCAGTTTACCTTAGTAGCAAGTACTAATCCCTGTCCTTGCGGTTATTTTGGCGATTTGATTCAACCTTGTACTTGTACTGCTAATAAACGCGAGCAATATTGGGCGAAACTTTCTGGCCCTTTGATGGATAGAATAGATTTGCAAGTTGCTGTCAATCGGTTAAAAGCTGAGGAAATTACTCAACAACCACAAGGCGAACCATCTGCACCCGTGCGAGATCGGGTACAAGCAGCCAGAAATCGCGCCAGATTGCGATTTAAAGATGAACCAAGTGTGCGCTGTAATGCCCAAATGCAAAGCCATCACTTACAAAAATGGTGTCAGTTGGATGATGCTTCTCGCAATTTATTAGAAGCAGCAATTAGGAAATTGGGACTTTCGGCTAGGGCGAGCGATCGCGTCTTAAAAGTCTCCCGCACAATTGCCGATCTCGCTGGCGAAGAGCCGATTAAACCCCACCACGTAGCCGAGGCAATTCAATATCGCACTATCGATCGAATGCAGTAATTTAACGGGATTTGCTAATTGCTAATTGCTAATTGGGAAAGAGAGATAGCTTCACACTAATATCTTTCCATTACCCATTAGCCACTAGCCAGCAACTTGAGTTAATTTAGGTAAATTAGGAGATGGACAAATGTTAGGATTTGATCGCATTACTTTTGACCGCAATATCATGGCTGGACAAGCCTGCATTCGGGGAATGAGAATTACCGTTTCTTTGGTTTTAAATTTGCTAGCACATGGCAAATCAATTGACGATATTATCGCAGATTATCCCGAACTTGAACCGGCAGATATTCAACAATGCCTCGAATATGCGGCTTGGTTAGCTAAAGAACAAGTTTATCCGAGAGGGTGAGGAAATTTAATGAGATTTTTAGCCAATATGGGGATTTCTCCCCGCACCGTTAAGTGGTTGCGATCGCAAGGACACGATGCCATTCGTTTGGTAGAAAAAGGTTGGCAGTTTTTAACCGATGAAGAAATTGTCATCAAAGCCCGCCAAGAAGAGCGGATTATCTTAACCAGAGATTTTGGCATTGATTCGCTCATCGTCATGAGCGGCGAACTATCGCCCAGTATAATTTTATTACGGCTAAACGATGAAAGACCAGAAATGGTGAATCAAATATTAGCAGAAGTGCTGTCACAGTTTGCCAACGAATTAGAATTAGGAGCTATTATTACTGCGAGCGAAACAGCTATCCGCGTGCGAAAGTTGCCGATATGAGATCGGGTAGGCTGGAGTTTAACTAAGATTTCAGCTACAATGAGAATAAAATTGTCAATTAATGGTGGTAACTGATGAGTTACACACAAACAAAATTAGCAACCGAATTAGCAACCGACGAATGGGTAACCGCGACTTGGGATGAGTACATACAAGTTACTGGCGAGCCGCAATTAGAAAACGCCAAATGTTATTATTATAACGGACACTTGCGAATTGAAATGACTCCTCAAGGCTACGACCACTCCTACGATAACTCCACGATTGGATTTGCTGTACAATTGCTCGGCGGCTTCAGAGCAATTCCTATGAGTGCTTTGACTAACTGTACTTTTCGGAAAGCTAATGAAGCGGAAGCTCAACCAGATTTAGCTTTCTATATTGGCGACAAGGCTGAAATTATTCCACCCGATACATCTGTGGTTGATTTAAATGTTTACCCGCCTCCCGATCTGGTGATAGAAATTGCCAAAACTTCGCTTTCAGATGATATCGGTAGCAAGCGAATGCTCTACGAACGATTAGGAGTAGGTGAATATTGGGTAGTAAACGTGCGCCGCTGCTTGTTGATTGCTTTTGCTATTGCTGATGGTGGGAGTAGGCAAATAACACAATCTCAAGTTTTACCGAATTTACCCTTTAGTTTACTCCAAGAAGCTTTACAACGGAGTCGTGAAACTGGTAGAAGTCAGCTATACGCTTGGTTAATTAATCAAATACAGGCACTTGGTAATTAGCAGCAGCAAAGTAAATGCGATCGCTACGTCAGAGAACCAAAATAAAAAGTATCGGTTGCTGGATCGAAAGCGAAGCGGATTCTCTCTAAAAAACCACCCAAGCCGATGAAAGAAGGAAAATTACCCCATAATTCTTCTCTATCGGGTACAAAAATAGTCGCTTGTACCTCCAAGTCATCACCTAACTCTGCGACCAGCTTTAAATTCAATCGATAAATATTTCCATCCAGCCACATTCCTCTAATTAGCATTCTATCTCTAGCAAGAGCAAAAGCCGGATTAAGTCCTGCAAGTTGAGCAATCCAAGGCGCTAATATTACATAAGGCGCGCCTGTATCAACGACAGCTTCTATAATATTTCCAGCTATATCTACTTGGAGAAAAATGCGATTAGTGCTTTCACCTTGGGTAGCTGGACGATACTGATAACGAGTAGCACCTGTAGCAAAAGGATTGCCATTGTCAAAAAACAGAACCATTAATAAAGTACAGTAATTAAAGTATCCTTTGTATCATCTATCTGAGCCACTACTTCGTCAAGAGAAGCTGCATCGGCTAACAGGTTACCGTTGCGAACTGCTACCCAACGATTCAGATACTTAAGTCTATTTTCTCTTAACCAATCTTGATTAGCTGCAACCATTTTACGGCGCTCAGGGTTACTCGGAACAACAGTAACTTTGGGAGGTGCGAGAACATGAGCGTAATACTGGATTTGTTCGTGTTCGGGATAAAGTTCAACGGCTCGAAAAGCTAGTTGACGTGCTATATGTAAACCACCGCGCTCAAAATCAGATTTAATTGCGCTAATAAAATCTTCGGGTGAATTATAGGTTCTAGGTAAACCTCTTGCTGCCAATTCAATTTGAAATTGTTCCCAAGGGACAATCTCTTCTTTTGGAGGTTGATGGGTTCTTTCATCTTTGTCTGCATTTTTGACAATAGTGAGTAGTTGATCCCAAACTTCCATACTGAGTAGGACACCCGTTCGCTTTCCCTCGGCGTCTACAATAAACTTTACCTGCTGGAATAGTTCTTGAGTATTCATATTTGCTTGATTATTACACTATTGATATAACCGAACTATATCGGCGAACTTTGGGACTTCTTTGCTCAACAGATCGAGTAAATCGGCAACATGACGCTCGTCAGGATGATTTGTCATCTTTTCCGCTAAGTCAACAGGAACTTCAGCGCAGGTACAGGGAAAACATAACACAGGAGTCTAACAGAACAGGAAACTCAGCCATTTTATAAGTTGAATCGCTCCTACTCGTAGAATCCTGCTTCCTGGCTCATCTGGATTAAACTATCCAACAATTTACTGCGCTTATTATCTCGCTTTTCCTTGTATGCCATTAAATCTTGGAAACGAATGCGCCGATGTTTTCCTACTTTTACGTAAGGAATCTCTTCCTGATCTAGTAACTTGATCAGAAAAGGTCTTGACACGTTCAGAATATCAGCTGCTTCCTGGGTTGTCAGTTCGCGATTATGAGGCACTAAGGTAATAGCTTGACCTGATGCCATTGCACTAACGACTTGAAGCAGTACTGTGTAAATAGACTCAGGAATTAAAACCTCTTCTCCATTACTGCCTACAATTTTCCCATGAGAAGCTTCCAGACTCATTACCCGGTTCAATTGGGCAATCAAGTCTATTTCTTGTGGCTGAATAATTGATTCTAATGGTAATTTTTGCTTCAACATAATGCCAGGATGATGGTGGGATCATCTACGCGCTAGAAGGTTTTCTATAGAAAACCTTCTAGCGCGACAAAAAACTGCACAAGCTGAATCAAGACAGTGGAATGTTTATACCACTGACTCATGAAAGCCTAGCAATTCGACAATTTTAGGCTCCTATACAGCTTTGGCGAACCTTGCTCGAGCAGGCAGCTTCCTGTATCTAGAGCATAACACTCGTTTAGAATAAATGCAATATTCGCAACAAACGAAATATCCGAAAAAGTTTGGGCGATCGCGGCGAAAGTCAACTGCAATAAATAGGTCGTCCAGCCTTAAGTTGTAAAATAAGACGGTTGCACTCTGTGGCGGACTGTGATTGAGCGATATACGTTGCCCGAAATGGGCAACCTGTGGACGGAAACCTATAAACTGAAGACTTGGCTCCAGGTAGAAATAGCCGTTTGCGAGGCGCAAGCGGAACTGGGTTATATCCCCGCTGAGGCGGTAGAGGAAATTAAGGCGAAGGCGAATTTTGACCCCCAACGGGTGCTGGAAATTGAAGCGGAAGTCCGCCACGATATGATTGCGTTCTTAACAAATGTTAATGAATATGTGGGGGACGCGGGACGTTATATCCATTTGGGATTGACGAGTTCGGATGTGCTGGATACGGCGCTGGCGCTGCAATTGGTAGCGAGTGTCAATGTATTGTTGGAACGGTTGGAAGATTTAATCCAAGCGATTCGCTACCAAGCACAACAGCATCGGAATACGGTAACGATCGGGCGATCGCATGGCATTCACGCCGAACCGATTACGTTTGGGTTTAAACTAGCAGGGTGGCTGGCAGAAGTGTTGCGTCACCGCGATCGCTTGGTACGTCTGCGCCACGATATCGCCGTTGGTAAAATATCCGGTGCGGTGGGAACTTATGCCAATATCGAACCGCGTGTGGAAGCACTCACTTGCCAAAAACTCGGACTGCAACCCGATACCGCATCTACTCAAGTAGTATCGCGCGATCGCCACGCCGATTTTGTCCAAACTTTAGCCTTAGTCGCAGCTTCCATCGAACGCTTTGCGGTGGAAATTCGCAACTTGCAACGCACAGATGTTTTAGAAGTCGAAGAATTCTTCTCGAAAGGACAAAAAGGCTCCTCGGCGATGCCGCACAAACGCAACCCGATTCGTTCGGAACGACTGACGGGGATGGCAAGAATTATCCGCGGACACGCAGTGGCTGCGATCGAAAATGTCGCGCTTTGGCACGAAAGAGATATTTCTCACAGTTCGGTCGAACGGGTAATCTTACCAGACGCCTGTATCTTAACGCACTTCATGTTAGTGGATTTTACCGATTTGGTGAAACACCTATTAGTTTATCCGGAAAACATGAAACGGAATATGAACGTTTACGGCGGCGTTGTATTCAGTCAGCGGGTTTTATTAACCTTGGTAGCAAAGGGAATAAATCGCGAAGAAGCTTATGCAATTGTACAATCTTGCGCGCATCAAGCTTGGAATCAACCCGATGGTAATTTCCACGATTTGATTGCCAAAGATCCTCGAGTTACTCAGGTATTATCGCCAGAAGAAATAGAAGCTTGCTTCGATCCCCAGCATCATTTGAAACATTTAGATCAGGTGTATCAGCGCCTGAGCATTTGATTAGGGTGAGTAGGGGTAGGCTTTACCTATATCATGCCCGGTTACAGTTGTAGGAGCAGGTTTTATATGATGTCCGCTAGCTTAGGTTGTGTATAATTTTTGACGGGAGTAGGGGCGGGTTTTACCTAAAGAAACCGGGTTTCTATCGATTAATTTTCGACTTGGAAACTATAGATATACTAAGAAACCCGGTTTCTGCCAGCGAGGAATTTTTTAAACCCTTCCTTTGCTTACGCTACCGATGCTACCGGATATGATATTACTCATAAAATTTGCCTCCTACAGCTACTCAATCAGCAATTAGCAATTAGCAATTAGCAATTAGCTATTACCAATCTCTACTTATTTAAAACCTGAACGATTAATTTCGCCGATCTTATTCAACTCCTTCAAAGGTTTTACGTCAACGGCTCTGAGCGCAAAAGGATCTCGGTATAAGTTTAACTTTTGCTGAATCAGCAACCAGAAGAAGGGGATATCGTCTACTAAATATCTTTTCCACAAACGCCTTGGTTCAGACAGAAGTCGATAAAACCACTCTAATCCTAGCTTACTCACCCATTTAGGCGATCTTGGTTTAGTACCAGCTTCAAAATCAATGGTTGCACCAATTGGTAAAAATATTTTGATATTTTTTAACTGGTCTTTGTATTTAAAAATCCACTTCTCTTGTTTAGGAGATCCTACACCTATTGCCAGTACTGTGGCTCCCGATTTCTCGATCATATCAACTATTTTTTGACATTCAATTTTATTTGTTTCAAAGCCAAAAGATGGAGAATAAGCGCCAACAACTATTTCCCGGCCTACCTTTTGATTGATTTTTTCCTGCGCCTTTTTTGCCACACCTTCAGCGGCTCCCAACAAAAAAATTCTAGTAGCTTGATTGGTTTTATTATAGTAATAAAACTCCGAAAAGAAATCAGAGCCAGAAATTTTTTCTTTTATAGGACAACCCAGAAACTTTGAAGCAAAAAATATAATCTGGCTATCACAAACACAATAATTACATAGTTGGTAAATATAGTAAAAGATTCGATCTTTTTGGAGTTTGATCAAATGGTCTACGTTAGATGTCATTAAAATTCCACCCTGTTGATCCAGTTTTTCTAGCAACTCTTGTTTGGAGATGTTGTCTATAGATACGTTGAGTATATTAACCTTTTTCATGATTTCTCCAGGTGCAAAATTATTGAGGACGCATTTTTGTGAAAATCATCATTCCTTCTCGAGCAACTCAAGACTGTTGAACGGGTTTAAAATTGCGGCATTCAGTCATAAGTTATTTTTACATATTCACGCCATAGATGGTTAGCCGTGAAAAATCGCGGCAACGTATAGCTCAGTACCGGAAAGATCGCTGTAGTCCAAATCCCGATTATCAAACATTCCGGCTATCTGGAAACCATTTTTACTTAAAATAATTTCTAGTTCCTTAGACGAAAAAAAACGATATCTACAGTAATCTTCTATCGCTGCTTGCCCTGGAAGGTTCCAAATTCGCTGGCGATCCAGGAAATGTTTGCGCTGTCGGAAAATAGACTTGGCGATCGCTTGCCCATAAAATTTTTCTGCAACGCTCTTTAATGGCTTTTTACTCAACCTGTTTTCAGCCTTATAACCCTCTGGATTCAAAGCTTCTAGTATCAGCAAGGTTCCCGGCGTTGCATGGCTGGCATAGGTTTGTAAAGTCTTATCGAGATCCCTCTCGGTTAGCTGATAATTAATTACCCATCTTAAGGATAAAATCGCATCAAACCCCTGCTGCAAGCGGAACGAACTTGTATCGCCTACTTTAAATTTCAAGTTTGGATATCTAAACCGAGCATAGCGAACAACTTGCAGCCTATCGTCAATCCCTACACAGTTTGAACAGATGCGGGACAAAGCATTGAGTTCCCGGCCTAAACCGCATCGAATATCTAAGATGGAGGTAGGAAAGTGCGGCGAATAACGGAGAAACATCTGCTGGCACATTTTGGTCAGTTCTAGGTCTAAGGCAGAATAAATATGTTCGTGCAGTTCAATTTGAGAATGCAGCGCCCGATCTAGTTCCTCAGTTACCAACATAAAATACCTCTACAAATCTTTTTCAAATCACCCTGGCAATTCTATATTTGAGCTTTTCTGAATTACCAAAAGCGGACAATTCAAGCTCGCAAGTTAGTCGATCAACTTAAAATTATTTTTTCTTTAGTAGGCGAGCGATCGCGCTGCTTTACTTTCCCATACTTCCCCCTAGACCATTCCAGCTTCTTTGCTACTTAAGCAAGTATTTGTGCAAAATTTGTGCAAATGAATTGCTACTTTGCAAAAATTAAGACTTTTTAGATTAAAAGCGGGTCGCACCC
The DNA here is from genome assembly GCA_964463555.1 of uncultured bacterium. Taxonomy (GTDB): domain Bacteria; phylum Cyanobacteriota; class Cyanobacteriia; order Cyanobacteriales; family Aerosakkonemataceae; genus Microseira. Next base: position 18,939 of record CAYXCW010000028.1, on the reverse strand, counting down.
CATAAGTACGATCGCAGCACCAGACAGATATATTGCTATACTTGACCGCGTTTTAATATTACTTCCGACCCAGAGCAATATCTATTTAATTTTTTAAGAGAATATTCTGCACGTTTTCGGGCGAGTATTTCTTGTTTCAATTTGGCATCTTTTTCTTCGAGCTGAGTTTGCAACTTTTTAATCGTCAGTTGATGATAAATCCTAACTAAAATCTCTTCAACCTTAAGGGGTTTAGTGATATAGTCGGCTCCGCCGATAGAAAAAACTTTAACCACCTCATGGAACTGATTAGGAACATCCATAAAAATGATCGGAATTGAGCAAGCCTCTGGATTGGTTTTCAGCGCGCCACAGACTTGATAACCGCTCATATCTCGCAGATGCATATTGAGCAAAATTAAATCTGGCATCTGCGCTGCCACGGTTCTGATTGCCGCTGCTCCACTTAATGCCTTGCGAACTTGATACCCTTGTTTTATCAGTAATGTGGATAACAATAACAGGTTATGTGGACGGTCATCAATAATTAACAGGGTGCTTCCAGTTGCACTGACTAAATTTTCATTCATGTTTGAGCAAGTATTAGTTAAATTTGCTACTGACCTCATTGGACAAACTATATGGATGGACGGGATTTTTTCCAGCAATTGTATCTAAATTTACTGGGATTGCCCTGGACAATGCGTAGATCCTTTTCTGATAGGCCGTATCAATAGTCTGTATCCAATGGAATAGTTGTGCAACTCAAGATCGCAAGTTAAGCACGCAAGTTAAGACTATTTCTTTCTATCCGGTGATGCGATCGCACTTGCTTGAGTTGCAATACTTGCACTCTCAGATATACCCTAAAGGTTCTCGGATGTTTAAGCAAAATTTGTGCAAAATTTGTGCAAATTAAGTGCTACCGCACAAAAATTTATATTTCTTTAGATTCAATCAATTGCAGCAGGCAGAAGGTTATTTTCAAAAGAGGAGTCCCATCCCTGCTACCTCGATCGCTCGGCAGGTCAGTTCCCCATTTTTTCTATCCTGGGACAGATCCCAAGAGTAAACTGTTATGATATAAGCAATAAAATTGTTGGTGAAAAAGTTTAAACCAACATGCTTGCCTTGTAGGGCTAACAATTAACAAAGGCAATAATACAGCACTTGAGAGGGTTTATTTTAGTGTCCCCAACACATCAACCACCAAAGCGGAAGCGAGGTGCGATCCTAACTATTGAAGGTTGGCAGCGCTTGCAAGCAGCAAAGCGGCAGTCAGAAATTGCAGAAAATTCTGGCAAACCTTACACTTTGGAAGAATTGAGCGATCGCACTCGCTTGAGTACCAATACCATCACTAGAATACAAAACCGTAAAGCTGCCGTAGATCGGCAAAGTCTAGAATATTATTTTAGTGCGTTTAATTTAATTTTGAATGATATGGATTTTACGAGACTTTTGCATCAAAGTCTAGAAAATCCCCCAAAAACCTGGTTAAAAAATCAACAATCACTCAATTCCCCTTGTTACGTAGAGCGTCCCCCTATTGAATCGCTATGTTATGAAACTATTTTACAGCCTGGAGCATTAATTCGGATCAAAGCGCCCAAACGGATGGGTAAAACCTCTCTGATGGCGACGATTCTGCACCAAGCGAGAGCGAACAAGCTAAAAACAGTGGGTTTAAGCTTGCAGCTCGCGGATACTACGGTTTTTACCGATTTAAATCGCTTTCTCCAATGGTTTTGTGCGATTGTGACTCGCAGTTTGGGAATGCCCAATCAAATTTCCGACTATTGGGATGAAATTTTTGGCGCTAATTACAACTGTACGGATTACTTCGAGAATTATTTGTTAGCAAACGTTGACAATGGACTGGTTTTAGCATTAGACGAAGTGGACGTAGTATTTAATTATCCGGAAATTGCTAACGATTTTTTCGGGTTGCTGCGAGCTTGGTATGAAAAAAGTAAGTATGGGGATGAGGGCAGCTATGTTTGGCAAAAACTGCGGTTAATAGTGGTACATTCTACCGAGATTTATATCCCGCTCAATTTCAATCAATCGCCTTTTAATGTGGGATTATCGATCGATCTGCCAGAGTTTACCAGCGAACAGGTATTAGAGTTAGCCAGTCTTTACCAACTGGATTGGCAGCGCGAGGAAGTAGAACAGTTAATGGGTTTGATTGGCGGGAACCCTTATTTATTGCACATAGCAATGTATCGGATTAGCTCTCAAAAAATTACCCTAGAAGAGCTATTAAAAACCTCAGTTACAGAAACCGGCATTTACAGCAATTATCTGCGACAACTTTTATGGAATCTTAAACAGTATCCAGAATTGATGCAGGCGCTGACGCGAGTGGTGCTGTCACCCAATCCGCTCAAATTGGAGCCGGTGCAGGCATTTAAATTGCAAAGTATGGGATTGGTGCGGGAACAAAACCAAGGATTCGTACCTAGTTGCGATTTATATCGTCAGTATTTCCGAGAATGCTTCAGCAGATCGCAGTTGAATATCATAGAAGAAAGTCGTCTCGTCACAATTGTTGTCACCGATGCGGTCAATTTTGCGACGCTGGTAAAAACGGATTCAGAACGAATCCAAACTCAACTTTACCAAGATTTAGAGCTGATTAACGAGCTATCTATGCAGTTTGAAGGTCAGGTACTTAAATCGATTGGCACTGGGTTATCGATCTACTTTCCGAATGCAACCAATGCAGTAAAATGCGCTCGAGAAATTCAACGGGCATTTAATCAGGCAGCGGAACTCGCAACAGAACCCGTGTTAACTCATCGCATTGGTATTCATCTGGGAGAGGTGATTTTCAATTACACCGATATTAGCGGCTCTGGGAGCAAGATTGCCGAGTGCTTGCAAGGGAAAGCTCCCTCTGGAGGAATTTGTATTTCCCATGCAGTCTACGAAGCAGTCAAACCTTATCTTCCCCTGGACTTGCTTGATTTGGGAGAACAGGAACTTGAGGGAATTGAAGAAACGATTTGGCTCTATCAACTTGAGCTTTAATAGCTAGCAACTGCCAAATTTAAGTCGTACCTATACTAGCCTTGGGTACGAGATTATTTGCAGAATAATGTAAAATTTAAACAGAGCGATCGCGCGACTAATAATTTGTGCGATCGCATCCAAAATTAGCCCAAATTTAGGCGTAAGAACCGGGTTTTTTGCGGCAATCTCTAGTCCAAAGTAAAATATTTTTAAGATAAACCTGGCTTGTTTACGTAAAAAAATTAGCCAAACTTGTAAAGATGATTTTTGACCGGAAATAATGGGTACTTGCAAACTGGAAGGACTCCTACTTTGGCGGGGTGTCTTCGCAATTGTGGTGCGATCGCTCAAAATGCCCCTACGGTGCTAAAATTGCCGTAATTCCAGCAGGAGAGCGAAATCGCCCATTATGTTTCCAATGCGGGATTCAGGATGGTTTTCTGCTAATAGTAAATGAGCGAGATAATTCATAGATGAGCGCTTTCAAAATAAGCCGATACCCTAAAGGGTATCGCTATACAAACAAAGGCTGCCTACGCAGCCTAAAAACCGGGTTTCTTGCAAATAGCTCAGCTTGGAAGCCTAGATTTTTCGTCAAGAAACAAGGGTTTGAAGGCTTGTTGATAGTGGTGCAAGATCTGAGTATACAAACAAAGGCTGCCTACGCAGCCTGTAAGAATTTTAGCCCGCGTAGGCGGGCTTTGTTTGTGTAGCCCCAGGTTTTAACCTGGGGGCTGGGGGCGTTTAAGAAAATTGGCAAGGGTATTGTTAGAAAAACCCGGTTTTTGATTGGGTTTAATTTTCAGACTTTTCTGCTTTGAGGAGGGGGAAAGCGATCGCATCCCGAATGCTGGCACAATCAGTCAGCAACATCACCAAGCGATCGATACCAATTCCCAATCCTCCCGTCGGCGGCATTCCGTATTCCAACGCGGTGAGGAAATCTTCATCCACGCCTTGCGCTTCCAAGTCTCCCGCCGCCTTCCTTTCCGCTTGCGCTTCCAGTCGCTGCCGCTGATCGATGGGATCGGTTAATTCAGAAAAGCTATTGGCAGTTTCTCGCCCTACTATAAATAGCTCAAATCTTTCTACCAAACCTGGTTTTGAGCGGTGAGGTTTCGCCAGAGGAGAAATTTCCACCGGATAATCAATCACAAAGGTAGGTTGAATTAGATGGGATTCTACAGTTTGCTCAAACATTTCATTTAGCAAATGTCCCATCGTTTCGCAGTCTTCCAAACCTTCAACACCAAACTCGTGGGCAGCTTTTCTAGCTTCGTGAACTGTTTGGAAACGAGTCAAATCTAAGCCGGTTTTTTCTTGTACTAACTCGTGCATCGTAGCGCGACGCCAAGGCGGTGTTAAATCGATTTCTTGCCCTTGATAAGTAATTTTCAGCTTACCTAACACTTCTTGGGCGACGGTAGCAATTAAATTTTCCGTCAGCGCCATCATGTCGTTGTAGTCGGCGTAAGCTTGGTAAACTTCAATCGAGGTGAATTCGGGATTGTGTCGCGTGGAGATGCCTTCGTTGCGGAAGATTCGCCCCAATTCGTACACTTTTTCCAACCCACCTACAATTAATCGCTTCAGGTGCAATTCTGTCGCAATTCGCAGGTACAATTGCATGTCCAGAGTATTGTGATAAGTGATAAAAGGACGCGCATCTGCACCGCCTGCTTCTGATTGCAGTACCGGCGTTTCTATTTCTAAGAAACCCCTTTCATCTAAATAGCGGCGAATTCCGGCGGTAATTTGAGCGCGACGGCGGAAGGTTTCGCGCACTTGGGGATTTACAATTAAATCAACGTAGCGCTGACGGTAGCGTTTAGCAACATCGGTGAGTCCGTGCCACTTATCGGGTAAAGGTAATAAGGATTTAGTTAAAATCGCGTATTGCTTCACATAAACCGATAATTCGCCTTTTTCAGTGCGTTTAATCGTCCCTTTAACGCCGATAATATCGCCGACATCGGTGAGTTGCTTGAGGTGATTAAAAGCTTCTCCATCGATATCTGCCATGTTTTCGGAGATTCTTTTCTTATCCAGATATAGCTGTATCGTGTCTGTTTCGTCTTGCAAGCTAAAGAAGGCGAGTTTCCCGAAGACGCGACGTGCTAAGATCCGTCCTGCGATCGCAACTTCTAGGTCAACTTCTTCACCGCTGGGTAACTCGGCGAATTTCTGCTGAAGTTCCGCTGCCTGGTGGGTACACTCCCAACGGTAGGCGTAGGGATTGAAACCGAGTTGCTTAATCTGTTCGACTTTCTCTAGTCGGGTAGCGCGGATTTCTTCTAGGGTTGAGTCGTGTTCTCTGGGGGACTGATCGGAGGACATGGTGATATTTTTTATAAGCGATCGCTTTGCGCCCTGATGCTAAAGTTAATTTCAGCATCGGCTGATAGCAAATTTCTATTATAAAGGCTTTGGCAAAAATTGACGGAAAGAAACCGGGTTTTTCTCAAAAACCCGGTTTATGGCGCATTTATTCAGCTTTTTATTAGGATGGAATAAAGCAGCGATCGCTTGCATCCTCATCCCAAAAAACTTATGAACCCAATATTATTAAATTTCACCGAAATCGATCAAATGCAAGCAATCTTGCACGATTATCCCCCCGCTGATGAAGCAATGGAACTACTCAAAAAACACAACGGCAGACTCGACACTACTTTCGAGCAGTTGTGGACTGATGCCAACGGCACCGAAGCACTAGAAGCTGAAAAATCTATCTGGCAAGTGACGCTGAAAGTGCTGCGGGATGAACTGTGCGGACACGAAGGTTTTCGGACGATTCTCAACGAATATCTCAAAAATCCAGGAAATGCGGCTTTATTGACTACCTTGGTCGTAACTTTATCTCAGATTACAACCTTGCCGATAAATCCTGCGATCGCTACTATTATCATTTTATATATTCTCAAAGTCGGACTCGGCATTTTTTGCGAATATACCGAACCAATTTCCCCAACAAGTGCCAGCTAAAAGTTATTACCAGAAAAAATCGGTTGTTAACCTCGCCCAAAATCCTACAAACTTAAGGGAGAGTTAACTGTCAACTGTCAACTATCCACTGTCAACTGTCAACTATCAACTATCAACTGTCAACTATCAACTATCAACTATCAACTATCAACTATCAACTGTTACCTTGCCGCCAAATCTATCTCTCGCTCAGATTCTGGAGAAAATTCAGGATAACTTGCTGGCGAATCTGGCAATGTAAAGTAGAAAGTACTGCCTCCACCCAAACTACTTTCAACCCAAATTCTGCCGCCATACTGTTCGACGATACTGCGGCAGATGGTTAAACCAAGTCCAGAACCGCCTTTTTGGTGTGAGTCGGAAGGATAAACTTGCTCGAAGCGACCAAAAATTGTTTCGAGTTTATCTGATGGAATGCCTCGTCCTCGATCTTTGACTTTGATTACTAAGTTTTGTATCTCGGAATTAGATCCAACTTCCTCATTATCAGCTTCTGGCAATTCAGCTGTTAGCCACACCGTGCTACCTGGGGTGGAAAATTTAATCGCATTGCTGATTAGATTGGTTAGAACTTGGATGATATGGTCTGGGTTAACGTATCGCTTTACAGGGATGGTAGAAACCGATAATGTTACCTCAGATTGTTCAGACATTGCTTGCAAACTATCTACCGCCTGCTCCATCAAATCGGCAATATTGCAGTTTTCTCTAGAGGTTAAGTCTATCCCTGCTTCGATACGTTCCAAGTCCAGAAGGTCGTTGAGCAGGCGTAACAAGCGATCGCTATTGGTCAGGGCAATATCGATAAATTGATGTCCCTTCGGTTCTAAAACGCCATAATGTCCCGTACTCAATAATTCTAACGCCGTCCTGATACAAGCCAAAGGCGTGCGTAATTCGTGGCTGACAATCGAAATCAGTTCATCTTTCTTTGCCTCTGCCAGCTTGCGGGCTTCTATTTCCTTTTGCAAGCGATCGTTTTGTTGCTGGAGTTTATTTTGCAGTTTCTTAATCGTTAGTTGATTTTCAATTCTGGCTAATACTTCTTCAACTTGAAATGGTTTAGTAATATAATCAACTCCGCCGATTTCAAATGCTTTTACTTTATCGGTTGTTTGGTCTAAAGCACTCAGAAAAACTACGGGGATTTCCTTAGTATTCTCTATAGATTTTAATTTCTTACAAACTTCATAACCATTAATCTTTGGCATGATGATATCGAGCAAAATCAGATCGGGTGGAGCTGCGATCGCTGCCTTTAAAGCCAGGTTGCCGCAGATGGCTTTTTGAACTTTGTAACCCCGCTTATTCAAGATTGTGGATAGAACCCGGAGGTTATTGGGTTCATCATCTACTACTAAGATTGTCGTGTTTCTAGTATCCATCTTCTACCATTGCTTTTTTTGATCAACTACTTGGGCGGCTTTGGATTGTTCTATAGTAGTAATTTTACTCACATAATACAGCAGGATCGGAGGTTGGACGCCAAGGGACTAATGTTTTTATGTTATCTTTACAAACAACGCCTAAATATCCAAACTTACGACAGTTAAATCCGCCGGATGCTCAACGGTAAATTGATAGTATAATTGCCGTTTATGCTTGCCTCTGGATTGACGTGGCAGCGCCAACAACCATTCTAACTGACCCATCTTGCCCAGCCCAATTGGGGGATTGGTGGATTTAAGGTGGACTTTAATTTGCTCGTTGCGGCTCACGGGCAATTGTTCTATTAGTCTTATGGTAGTCGCGCGATCGCGTAAATTGGTAACTACCAATCGATAACCATAGGTGGTGCGGCGATAATTCCCCATCAGTTCTACCTCGCGTTCAGCTAATTCCCGTTCAACTTTCAAACCCTCATCAATGCCTAAGTTCAGTTTAAACTCTTCTCCCGGTGCCACTTTCTCGAGCTGGGTCGTACCTACCAGCGTGCGATCGCGGAAAATATTCGCCTTACCCGGTAGCAGCGTCGCCCCCAGCAAGTTATTCTTTACCGTAGCTTCCAGATAGGCAAAGCTAAATAATCTCGGCACCGCGACGTACTCGGTGCGACAAGGATAATCTTGGCTAAAAATAACCACTTGATGCGCCGCCGCATCGGCGGGAATATTGCACTCCCCATCAACGCAGAATGTGACGACGCTACCCAATGAACTCACCACTTTCTGCGTTTCTAGTACATTTTGTTTCTTCACCGCATCGGTTTCATCTGCCAACAGCGCTTCTAACTCGGCGAAATCTGTATCATCTCTCAAATCGGGCGCCGGTACTGGAGCCGCATCCAGGGTGTCAATATACCAGGGTTTCAGCTTGGGAGGTAGGGTAGTTAGCGCTGGCTTGGCGGTAGAAAGTTTCACAGCCACACCCATCCAATCTTCCCCTGTTTTTTGTCTAATTTCGGCTAAATAGCTTAAATTTACGCGCTTACTGCCGCTGCTAGTCCGCAAATCGTATACGGGAGTCCAAATCGCTCGACTCACCAGGTAAGATACTTCTAGCTCAAAATCAACAGCATTGGCAGGCTCTACAATAACTACAATCCTGTAACTGCTCAACGTATCCTTATAAGCAGGTTGCACCATTTGCTGTCGCTGCTGACGCAATGCTTCTAATTGTTTGTCAATTTCTTGCTGTTCTTTTTCCCGTTGGGCAATTGTTTTAGCATATTCGCCGTGCTGCTTTCCCAAAAAGTCGAGGAACTCCTTAATCTCATCCAAACTAATTTTTTCTGGGCTATTTAATCCCGAATAACGTTCGACCGATTTTTCGCCCAAACCTTCGACAAAATCCCGTTGCAATCCAAATGATGTCAGTAAATCCCGCAGGTGGCGCTGTTGTTCTTCTAACTGCCGAACTTGCTGGCTAATCTGGACGACACGCTTGGCAAAGGTTTCAGAAGCAAAAACTTTTTCCGTTCGCACGCCCAGTAATTTAATTGGAACGTTACCGCTAACTTTTGCCCGTACTGAGTCTGTCTGGAGAGTTAACGGCAATCCAGAAACGATCAATTCGCGCTCAGAACCCACCAGCGACACCATACCGCGCCGAGTTACCAAGGCTTGATTTGTATAAACTGTTACTTCTGCGATGGGAGCGGCTATGGACTGACTGGCTGGAAAAGAGGTTTTTGGGTTCATGCGATCGCAGTTACTAATTTAATACTTACGCAAATCCACCTTTGTTTCTATGAAAAATCGTTTTGATGTAGAGATGTTACATGTAACGTCTCTAGATCGCTGCCAAGTTACAAAGGTGATAGGTTCCTTAGTAATTTTTTCCCTCTCATGTCACAGGATAGTGCGTTAATTGGATTTAGACTTTTTAATTCTGTCAATTTCTTGTTGCAATTCTTCAATTTGTCGTTTCAAATCGTTAACTTGATTGTTAGGGGCTTTAGCTTCAACGTCAACTGCACCCTCGGCGGCGGATCGTTGATAATTACCGTTGCGAATTTGGCGATATTCTTCTGAAGTTGACCACTGGCGCAGGTGTCCGATGCGTTCAACTAAGAAAGGATGACTGAGAAATACATCTTGAGCTAAGTTATTATAAAGCAGAAACTTATAAACTTGATTGAGTTCTTCGCGGTCGAGTTCTTGATACCTTTCCGATTGGCGGATAAATTCTTCTAAACTGCATTCGTTAGCATATTTACTGCTACCGCCCGCCAATTTCATCATCCCACGCATAACGGGATTGATATCATCCACAACTAATAAAGCCGCCCGATCGGCAGATAATTCGGCTTTGCGCTTCCACTCATAAAAGGCAAAAACTAAACCGCTGCCGATGACATTTCCCAATCCCAGAGTCATTTCACCGATTAAAGAAGCGGTACTGATCGCCCAAATTGCCATTTGAGTTAAGGTAGTGTGACCGCATTTGATATGACCTAATTCGTGGGCAATTACCGAACGTATTTCGGTTTCATCCATTAAGTCTAATAGGCCGGAATTGAGAACGATCGAAGGTTGTTCTTGACCTAAAGCATAAGCGTTGGAGATGGGATCTTGACTGACAAATAAAGATGGTTCCGGGTAGATATCTAAATCGCGCACGCATTCGCGAAACATTTGATAAAGGGTAGAATATTGACGCGGCCCCACTTGAATGCTGTTGCCCATATGAAAGACAAATTGGGGACGTTCGTAGAGAAATTCGACAAATTTTCGCGCCACGAGATCGAAACCGGGTAAGTTGCGTAAGCTTTGTTCTGCTTCCAAATCTAGAGGGTGACGAAAGGCGTTGCTGGCGATTCCGGTGTAGGTGGGCATGGTAACGATGATGGAGTGGGATGAATCACCTACCCTCGAAGGGTAGGACTACACAAACAAAGCCTGCCTACGCAGGCTTTAAAACCGTTGATTTTATAGTCCGCGCAGGCGGACTTTGTTTGTATAGCCGCACCCTTGAGGGTGACGGCGACTGATGGTAGGTGTGCGATCGCATAACCCCATGCTATCTTAATCCCCCTGGGACGCATCTTGATGAGGGGTGACAGCCAACAAATTTTTTGCTAGCACGGCATAATCTAGAAGCAGAGAGAATTGAGAAATATGATGCAAGCTTACAAACTCAAAGGCATAGTTGATGAAGCGGGTAACTTAGCGATCGCCTCTCCCGTTAAAATGCCACCAGGCGAAGTAGAAATCATCATTTTGCAGGTAGCTGAGACAGTTGATAACGATACAGCAGCGAAAAGTGACGCAGAAGATGCCACACCTAAAAGACAACCTCGCACCAAAATCAAGGCTTTCCAAGATTGGTTTGAGAAAACCCAGCCTGCCCCACCTAATTTTGACCGAAATCAAGCTCGCTGGGAAGCCTTAAAGGAGGAACATAATCTGTGAAAGTCTTGCTAGATACCAATGTCATTGTAGACGTGGTTCGCTGTGCTAGAACAGACACATCCCAGTAGCGCCAAGGGAAACTGTGATGGCGAAAAATCGGTTAGTAATTACCCATGAAAATAATACGATTCGGCTATCTTGGCAACGGGGACAGGAAAACCCCCGCTTTGCCGATGCTGTCCCCTTCCAGCATCCCTTTGATGAAGAGGCACTAACCGACTTACGCTGGTATCTGGAAGAATATCTCAGATTTCCCTATGGCATTTTCCCGGATAAGGCAGAAAAAATAATTGAACCAAAGTTACAGCAATGGGGAGAACAGCTATTTAACCTGGTGTTTCGCAGCAGCGAGAAAACGCGGCAATTTTTTCAGGCGGCGACTTATGACGGGCTGAATCAGTGCCAACTTAGCATAACTTCCGACGATCCGGCGGTGCTGAATTTGCCTTGGGAGTTGCTGTATTCGCCAGATGACCGAAAATTTCTCGCGCCCTCCCTTGCCCAAATGTATCGCAGTCTCAGCGATTATAAGGTGCGAGGAGAAATGGGGGAAATGCGTCAGGAAAAGTTGAATATTTTGCTGGTAATTGCGCGTCCTGTTGGAGATAAGATAGGTTTTCAAACCATTGCTCGTCCGATGTTGGAAGCACTCAAACCAATTCAGCAGCAAGTTAATCTTAAAGTATTGCGTCCTCCCAGCTTTCAGGAATTTGAACGGGAACTGAATAATAATAAAAGTTTTTATCACATAGTTCATTTTGACGGACACGGGCAATTTGACCCCAACAGTTTAGGATTTCAGCACTCTTTTGGGGGTGCGGGACAGAGTTTACTTGTATTTGAAAATCCCGATGGTTCGCCACAATATATTACTGCTGCCCAAATTGCCCAGAGTTTAACAGATTGCGGCGTGCCGATTTTCGTGTTGAATGCTTGCAAATCTGCCCAAGAGGGAAGCGAACCTTTTTCATCCGTGGCGACGCGCTTGGTGGCGGAAGGTGCGAAAGGCGTGGTGGCGATGGCTTATTCCGTTTACGCTGTCGGTGCGAAGCATTTTATCGGGCGCTTGTACGAACAATTGGTGCGGGGAAAGAGTTTAGCCGAGGCGGTAGCGGCGGGACGTTTGGAAATGTTGAATCAACGCTTGCGCCCCAGTCCCAAAGGCGATTTGCCGTTGCAAGATTGGCTGGTTCCCGTGTTATATCAACAGCAATCTTATCAGCCGTTTACTGTCTCCAATTCAGATACAGTTCCCGACATTGACGATTTGTTAGAGCCTACCACCAAGTTGATAGAAATACCAGAGGAGGGAGCTTACGGTTTTGTTGGGCGAGATTACGATATTTTGCGGTTAGAACGGGCGTTTCGCCAAAACCAGGTAGTGCTGTTGCAAGGCATGGCTGGGGTGGGTAAAACTGAGTTAGTATGTGGCTTTGCGCGGTGGCTAGAGGAGACGCAGGGACGCGCCGGACTGATTTTCTTTACTTCCTTTGAACGGGGTGCGGGAGAAGGTGCGGTGGTGAATCAAGTGGGACGGGCAGTTTGGGGCGATAAGTTCTCCCAGTATCCCACGGAGAAACAACGCGCCGCCGTACTGCAATATCTGAAAACTCAGCCTTGTTTGCTGATTTGGGATAATTTTGAGCCTGTGGCGGGGTTTCCGAATGGAAATGAGCCGCTTTTACCTGCGGATGAGCGAGATAATTTGCAGCGGTTTCTTAAAGAGTTGCGCGGTGGAAAATCCTGGGTGCTGATTACCAGTCGGCGGGAGGAACGTTGGCTGGATTGCGGTTATACGTTATTAAATCTTAAGGGATTCGATGAAAAGGATGCTGAAGAGTTTGCAGCCAAGGTGTTGCAAACCGTTGGAGTAGATAGGGCGAAATTGCCAAAAGAATATTTGGAATTGTTGAAATTGCTGGGCGGACATCCGCTATCGTTGCGGGTGGTTTTGCCGCATTTGAAAACCCAGAGTCCCGTGCAGTTGATTGAAGATTTGCGGCAGGGAGGCGATAGGTTTAAGGGAGCGGAGGAGGAAGGGAGAGATAAGTCTCTGATTGTGTCGTTGGATTATTCGTTTGCGAGGTTGTCGGAGAGGTGTCGGCGGCATTTGCCGTTTTTGGGTTTGTTTTGTGAGCGAGTTAATGCTCACTGGCTTCATACTTTCTGCCAAGGTGTTGATGTTGACGACTCCTTGGGTTATAGACAAGCATATCAGAATGTTTTTCAGCAAAGTCTCCAAAAAGACGATTGGTTGATAATTCTCAATGAGGCAGTTCAAGCAGGCATTTTAGAACATCTCGATCGAGATATCTACAAAATTCATCCTGCTCTGCCTTGGTATCTGCGCCAACGGTTGTCTAAACAACATGCTGCTGAGGACGTGAGCGAACTAGAAAAAAAGTTGCTCATTTTCTATATGTTTTTAGCTAGTGCAAATGACCCTGATGAAAATGCTAATGCTGACTGGGCAATCATGGTTTTGTTAATTGAAGAGCCAAATTTACTGCAAAACCTGCGATTAGCTCAACAGCAGCAAGAATGGTATGTAGCGCTAAAGATTCTAAGAGCTTTAGGTCAAGTGTACGATCTTCGGGGCTGTTGGGCAGAATTTAGGTCGCTACGACAATCCGCATTCAGCCAAGTAGGGAAAAATCTTAAGGAAGCTAAAACCAAGGGTCTAGGAGCATTTAATTTTTGGAGCTATCTACAGGGAATGGATGCTTTTGAAGCAGTTCGACAAGGTAATCCAGAAAAAGCAAGAGCTATTAATCAAGAAATTTTGGATGAACTCATTGCCTTAAACGACCCATCCATGAATAATGAAATCGCAGTTGCCTATACCAACTTGGGTATGGCGGCACGGGAGAAAAGGGATTTTGAAACTGCTTTTAATTATTATCAAAATGCCTTAAAAATTTATGAAGAAGATGAGGTTGATTCTGAGAGAGCCGCTGCTATTTATCACGAGATGGGTCTCGCAGCACAAGGCCAAGGTAATTTTGCCTTAGCAACTCATTATTTCCAAAAAGCTCTTAAAACTTACCAAGAGGCTAAAGATATATATAGAATTGCTGGTATCTATCATCAGCTAGGTGCAATAGCACGACTCCAGCATGATTTTAAAAATGCCACTTTTAATTTTGAAAAAAGTGTCGAAATCATCGAAGCAATTGGAGATCGTTACTTGGCTGCTGGTGCTTATCACGAATTGGGACAGCTAGCTAAAGAACAAGGAAATTTGGATTTGGCAACTAATTATTATTATACATCACTTCAAATTTATGAAGATCGGCAAGATTTTTACAATGCTTCAGATGAATATCAATGCTTGGGTGAAGTAGCAAAAGTTCAAGGAAGTTTTGATAATGCAATAGCTTATTTTGAAAAAGCTTTTAAAATAAGATCGGCAGTAAAAGATTGGCACAAAGTAGCAGCAACGCTCATAGAATGGGGCAAAACTCTAGAAACTCAACAAGACTGGATAAACGCTATGAGAAGATACATTGACGCCTTTATAATTGATATCCAGCACAACCACAATAAACTGTGGATTGGCGAGGATATCGAGGCTTTAGGGCGAATGCTCAAGCTGTTAGGCGAAAGCGAATTTGAGGCAATTTGGCGCGAGGTAACGGGTTCAGAGTGTGCAGGAGATGTGCGTGTAGCAATTTGGTCAGCGCGGGATAATCTAGAAACAGAATGATAGGGGAAATATGGTGTAAGATGACAAATTCAAGGGGCGAATTAATTATCTTGTTTGGGAAACAGACAGTCTGCGAATCAATCCCCGTGTGGGATTCATCATCGCCTGCGAATCAATCCCCGCCTGCGAATCATCCCGCCTGCGAAACAGCCCGCCTGCGATTCAAATCGCAGGCTAATAGCAGAAGTCCTCTCAAGAGGACTAAATAATCTGGAAAATTCAGTCGGTTTTAACGGACTTTTGCTATTAGCCTTGAAATTGATTTCAAGGCGGGCTATTAGGATGACCGATTATCTGTGCCTGCGAATTAATTTGTCTGCAAATCAATTCCTCTGGGATTCATCCCCTCTGCGAATCATCCCGCCTGCGGTTTTTGCCCGCCTGCGATTCAAATCGCAGGCTAATAGCAGAAGTCCTCTCAAGAGGACTGGAAAACAATATTGAGTCCGTTTAAACGGACTTGAGCTATTAGCCTTGAAATTGATTTCAAGGCGGGTGTAGCTGATTAAGCAGAAATTTTTGGCAAACCCAACCCAAGATTGCCAAAATATTGTATAATTATGCCAATGCAAAAAAGAGATTTTTATGGCTCTTTGGCGGCTTTATTATCATATCGTTTGGGCAACAAAAGAACGTCAACCGCTAATCAACCCAAAAACAGAGCCAGACCTTTATAATTATATCATTGGGAAAGCTGATTCACATCGTTGTATTGTCCATGCCATCGGTGGTATAGAAGACCACATTCATTTAGTAGTTTCTATTCCACCCACTCTTTCGATTGTAGATTTTGTTAAAAACATCAAAGGTAGCAGTTCCCATGAGATGAATCAGCTTTTACCCAGTTCGGAAACAAAATTTGGTTGGCAACGTGGGTACGGTGTATTTTCTCTGGGACGCAAGCAATTGGATGAGGCTGTGGCTTATGTGAAAAATCAGAAACAGCATCATTTACAAGGAACGATTATTGCTGCTTTGGAACGAGACACAGATGAAGATGATGGGGTAACAGGTTGCGATCGCGTTATCTAGAAATCCGTAAGTTATATAAGTGATTAAAAAGGATTTCATAAAAAAATGGAAACTCAATTAACTAAAACTGAAATTCTCGAAAAGAAACAGCTATTGCAAGAGTACGATTATGCTCAAGAGGCAATATCTATCCTAGAACAAAATAACGGCAGATTCGATACCAGTTTTGATAAAATGTGGGAGTATAAAAACGGGGTACAGATATTTGGTGAGCGAAAATCTCTCTGGCAAGTTACGCTTGGGGAACTACGCAAAGAACTCTGCGGCGATGAGGGCTTTCGCGGCAAAATGAAGGATTACACCAATAACCCAGGTAGTGCGCCTTTGTTGACTGGTTTGATTGTCTCTCTGGTAGGCATCGCTGGGGCGCATGGGTTGCCTCTCGATCCGGCGATCGCCACAATCATAGTCCTATACATCGTCAAAATCGGACTTAATATCTATTGCGAATATACTGAACCTGCTGCTAACCCTAACCTGCCTGCTGGGGAAGAAGAAAAAGGAAAATAAGGAATGCGATCGCTCCCAACTCGGACGGACACAAGTTTGTATAGACGTATCATGGATAATACGTCATTAGTAATGGGTAAAGTGTTTTCTTTCCCATTACCCATTACCAAATAACTATTTCCCGCTTTTAGGTTTAAGCGCTAATAACATTTGCATCTCGCTGGTAGATGCATCTGGTTGCATAGCAGTAACACCAATACCCCGAATTGAGTTGAGAATAGCGTTTGCTTCTGGCGGTACGGTATTCTTTTGTTCCGGCGGTAAGGTACGATTAATCGCAGACATGGCTTTCTCTACATCTAGGTAAAAGTAGCCTGCGTTTGGTTTGGGTAAAGTACCGGCGATCGCTTTAAACGATTCGCTACTTTCCAAACTGTTGGAATTGCTGGCGATCGCATCAAAAATTGGGCTACCAATTGCGATTAATAGCGAATTATCATCTAGCCAACCATAACTCAACCAAGCTCCTTGTTGCGGGATTGTCCATTCGGTTACGGTTTTACCGCCAACGTTTCTTTGATTGATGGTGACAGAATTACCCTGAGTGGCGAGAGCATTGAGTTTATTTAAGGTTGCTTCTGCGGTTGGGCGATCGCTTGTTTGCAACACTACCGCTCCCCCTGTACCAATCGGTGCTAAAATTCCTTCGTTGGATGCGATCGCTCCCACTGCAAATTCGCCATCCATCCAGCCAAAAATATCTCGATCTAGATCGAGTTCGGTAGCAGTTTTTACTTGCAGCCGCATTTGATCTAGTTGTTGCTGAAGTTGAGGATTCTTGCTAGACTGTTCTGCTACGGTTGACCAAACTTTGCTAATCCCATGTCCGCTGATTAAAGCAATCGTTTCTAGAGGAAATTGAGCGACTACCTTGCCGGGACTGGGTTTGTATTCGATTAAAGTTGCCGATGGGTTTAATGTCCCAATTGCTTTCATCCTTACGCCTGCATTATCAATCCCTACCCCCATAGCAAAAGACTTTAATTGGTTGATAGATTCGGGAGGCAATTGGGAAAATTCGGGATTGGTTGCCATGTATTGCTTGACTAAATTACCGTAATCTGGTATATAAATTTGAGCAATTGAGTTGGGCAGATCCACGCCCTTAGAAAGCATTGCTTTCGCTTCGGTTTTATTGGCAAGCGAAGGTTCGCCTTTAAAAGTATCAATGGCGAGTTCTACAGATTTTCGTTGCGGTGATATTACTAAATGGTCATTTAAAATAGCCGTGTAGGTTTTTTCAGTATTGCTCGTATCTTCCTGAATTTTGACGCCTTTGTAGTCGGTTTCTTTGATTTTGTCGCCAGATTGAGATTTCAGCTTGTTAGCAAAGTTAAAGGCGCTAATTTTGTCTTTAATTCCGACCACAACCAGGTAATTGGGTTGTGAAGGCGCTTCAGCGGTACTGGGTGGCAAAACAGCAAACATGATACTACCGAGCCACGGCTGTACATCTTTGGTAAAATCAATTTTGGAGTCGGTAAAGGCTTGTTGGTTGAAGCTGGCAAGACTTTTGGCGATCGCATTCTGAGCTTCAGGCGTACCAAACTGCTGCAATTTTGACCAAGTCTGCGGATCTGTGGAGATATAACCCGTCATCAATGCTTCATCTGGAACCACTTTAGCGCTCGCTAGGGGAGTAGTAGCATCGCTAAAAGCACCTCTCAAGTAAAGGTAGCCCGCCGCACCTCCGGCAATCAGAAAAGTAGCACCAATACCAATAGGAACTAGCAGATTTGATTTTTTTGCAGACATCGTTGATAGCCTCAAGTTTTTAAGGAACTAGCGGTTGATAAACCGAACAAAAAATTTAACCTTAACAGTAACTTTCCGCCTTGATGCAACCTTTGGCGTTAGGGAAAGGTTAAGCTTCAGGTTTGGTATACCGTCGCTGATGCATCGGCGCAGAAAATTTCCCCGTCCCAAACTTGGAACTAATGGAAAATTTTTGGTATAATCCTCTATTCGATTGCTACAAAAAAAGCGCCTCCAATTCCAGACGCTGCTGATGCAAGAAATAAATTATGCGATCGCTTCCCACCCATTCCCCTACCGCCCAACTATTCTAGTATCTACCACACGGTATATAAAACAACCAAATATATGCGTCCGTAGAATGACGAGATTGTTACCCCAAGCTTTTTAGCATGTGATTAATAAATCAAATACTTTGAGCATGGGAGTTGAGTTATGTCAGAGAACAGCAAGCCCGAGAAAAGCAAGCGCGGCTTTGCGTCAATGGATCAAGAAAAGCAACGGGAAATCGCCAGCAAGGGTGGTAAAGCTGCCCATGAAAAAGGTACCGCCCACGAGTTCACCCCTGAAGAAGCTAGAGAAGCCGGACGCAAGGGTGGCGAAGCAGTAAGCCAAAACCGCGAACACATGTCCGAAATTGGTCGCAAAGGTGGCGAAAGCAGCCGCAAAAAAAGCGAGTAACCAATTCGGTAATGGGTAATGGGTAATTGGTAACTGTTTTTTACCCATTACTTAGATCTAGTCCCAATAGTCTTGTCATAGATTTCACGCTGTAGGGGCACGGCATTGTATAACTTGTTGGTAGAAATCAAAAGTTATGCTACGCCGTGCCCCTACAAAATCTATTAAAAACTGCTAATAGCTAATCTCTAATAGCAGCTCCAAGGCAATTAGCCATTAGCCATTAGCCATTAGCCATTAGCCATTAGCCATCCATAATACCTGTCAACTGTCCACTGCCCACTGTCAACTGTCCACTGTCCACTGCCCACTGTCAACTGTCCACTGTCCACTGTCCACTGTCAACTGTCAACTGTCAACTGTCCACTGTCAACTGTCAACTGTCCACTGTCCACTGTCCACTGTCCACTGTCCACTGTC
>CAYXCW010000027.1:0-73067 GCA_964463555.1 uncultured bacterium | reverse complement strand
CAGCGCATCATCTACCAGGGTTTTATTGATATTGTGTTTGATGAGGGCGATCGCTCCCTACAAGTTCGGCAGCTATCCGGAAGAGGTGTTTTAAGAAAAATGCGCCTTCCAAGGCGGATTTTCAAGGTAAGTACAAAGCATGTACAAGTCTCGTTTGATCCCAGCATTCCTGTTAGGAATAGCGCTCTGCATCAAAAGAGAGTTTGATGGGGCGAGCGCAAAAATTTAGCTGCGATATATTTTCTGGTATCCATTGTTATAGCACCCTTTTTGTGGCATCTCGAAGCTAGAATTGGGCTTGGTTAATACTTAACCAAGCCAATGCGATTTATACAAAAGCATTTAATATCATTAAATTATTTACCGCGAAAAGACCGAGGTAATACTTAAGTATTGTAACAGTTAAGTGAAATTTCATCCTAATTTCATTTTTAGATGGCAAAGTGGTTAAATTAATAGCCTAATTTTAGATAAAACTGATACCATCGCGGGCGTTTTTCTAAGGACTAATAACAGCTAATCGCCGAGCGATTTGAACGCTAGGAAGGTTATCTCTATGAGACGTTTCAAGTCTTTCAGCCCAATCGTTTTCAGCTTAATCGGTGCAATGACAGGTATAGTTCTCGTGGGGTGTTCACCAACTAATCCAGAAAGTTCCTCGGAACTGGGAGCAATAACTAAAGAAAGCAGGGAAAACAGTTCTAGCATCTCAGAAACACCAGTCACCCTCACCCCAGCCTCAGAGAACTGGCGGTAGAATAACCACATTCACGGACTTGCAGTGAATCCCGACCATCCTGCCATCATATACGTAGCGACCCATAAAGGGTTACTCCAGCGCAACCCAGAAGGCAAGTGGTTTTGGATGGGAAAAAAACGCGCTGATTACATGGGCTTTACCATTGACCCTGATGATAACCAGCGCTTCTATGCCAGCGGACACCCCTCCACAGGAGGCAACCTCGGATTCCAGATGAGCGAAAATCACGGGCAAGATTGGCAACAAATTGCCATGCCAGGGGTAGATTTTCACACCTTAACCAAAGCTTCTGCTGACCATCCACACGGAAAAGGAGCCTTCTACGGTTGGGCAGTTTCTGGGAAGAATGAGCTGTATACCTCCAAGGATGGTGGAAAAACCTGGACGCAACCTCGTGCGGTGGGGTTAAAGGATGCTCCTTTTGAGCTGGTAGCGTTACCCGCGACAACCTAACCGGGTTTATGCAACAACCCGTGCAGGGCTGTACGAAAGTCGCGACGGTGGCAATAACTGGACGCTGGTACCTAATACCCGCGATACTCCCATCATCGCGCTGACTTTACTTGAAGAGTCAGCCAATAGCGTTGTGATGTATGGGTATCGACCCCTGAAATCAGCACCAGGTATCTATCGCAGCGCCGATGGCGGCAAGACGTGGGAAGCACTAGGCACTAATACTAGGGGAACGATTGTAAAACTAGCCATCCCTGGCAGCAAGCCCAGCATTATCTATGCAGCCAACGAAGAAAACGCCATTTTCCAATCCCAAGATGCTGGCAAGACTTGGAAGGAATTGAATTGACGCTCCCAGGGTTCAGTTCTATGGGTGGGCTGGCAGAGCGTTATGAAATTCAGATGAAATTTCAGGTTTAAAAGTTGGCAAAATTGGTTACTCCCTAAGCACTGACTTTTGGTTTGTATCTCAACACTCAGTTAGGAAAAGACTTGGCTGACTGTGAATTTGTTAAGAAATTTTAATAAAATATGACTGACTGACGATTTCATCCTAATTTCATTTTTTCGTGAAAAGCTAAAGAATAAGAACCTATTTCTGAATTGACTTTAAAGGGCAATGAGCAACCCTTGACTGACTGGATATTTGATCGTTAACTATTTTAACATTTCAGCCATCTTTGAACGGAGAGGAGAAAGAAATATGATGCCACGCCTTTATTTTCTGCCAGTTGCTTGTTCGCTAAGTAGTTTTTTAACAATTACGTATTTTTTGTGCATCTTTCTCGGATTGATTTTACCGGCTCTAGGGCATCAGTTTAGACAGGTATTAGAGATGTTGTTACCTGGATTCAAATGGTTTAGCTTCGGAGGCTTCTTAAATGGATTGTTTTGGTCTATCTTCTACGGAGTTTATACGGGAGTCTTGTTTGTCCCACTTTACAACTACTTCAGCCGCAAGACTCTACCAAACAGAGACGAATATAGCTCTCGGTTGCATTGAGTCGCCCAACCAGCGATTTCGGAGAGTTCCTGATTGTCTCACTTGTCAAACTTTGAACCGAATTCCCATCAAGCGATAACTCAGTCATTTTTAAAATGAGGTGGAACCATGAACAAGAAAACACTAATTTACGGTTTCGTAGGTCTATTCACGAGCAGCGCGATCGCTACAGAAGCGATCGCCACCAGCACGCAAGCTCAGTCTTCCCGGTCGAGACACCAGCCCCATCACATAGAAAGTCAACGCACCCCTGCCCAAAGAGGGACCAGCCAGCAGTCGGAGAGGCATTTCATCGAAATGATGATTCCCCACCATCAAGATGCCGTAGAAATGGCAGATCTGGCTTTAAGCCGCGCCAAACGTCCCGAAATCAAAAGACTGGCTCAAGCGATTAAAACAGACCAAAACCGAGAAATTCAACAGATGCGAACCTGGTACAGGCAGTGGTATCGCACCGAAGTACCTGCCCATCATCGCATGGGTCAAGGTACGGGAGGGGACATGGACTCGATGCACTCAAACATGGGAAGCATGGAGATGGATTTAACAGCTTTGAGGAATGCCTCTGACTTTGACCGGGAGTTTATTCGGCAGATGATTCCCCATCATCAAGAGGCTGTGAGGATGGCGCAGATGGTTCTCAACAGAGCTAGGCGTCCGGAAATTCGCAACCTAGCTCAGTCGATTATCAGGACTCAAAATGCTGAAATTCGGCAGATGCAGCAATGGGAACAAGCTTGGTATCGGTAGGCAAGATGACCAACATCGAGCTGCGACACCTGCACTACTTTATAGCTGTGGCGGAAGAGCTAAACTTTGGGCGGGCAGCCGAACGACTGCACATTGCTCAGCCGCCGCTAACTCGACAAATTCGCCGTCTGGAGGAAGAGTTGGGTGTGGAACTGTTTCATCGCACAACGCGCCGGATGGAGTTAACACAAGCGGGTCAGGTTTATCTGGGGGAAGCCCGTCGAGTTCTGGCGCAAATTCAAGAAGGTATAGTTATGGCGCGGCTTGCCAGTCGGGGTGAGGTGGGTCGGCTGGTGGTGGGATTTGAGGGGTCTTCTGCCTACGACATTGTGCCGCTGTCGGTGAAAGCTTTCAGAGAGCGGTTTCCCAGAGTTAACTTGACTGTTTGCGAGATGGCCACAGGGGATCAGGTGAAGGCACTACAGTGCGATCGCATCGGGGTCGGCTTTGTCGTACCGCCACTGTCTGACACTCGCAATCTCATGGTTGAAACCATCTTACGGGAACCACTGGTCGTGGCTCTACCGCAGACCCATACCCTGTCTGACCAGCCAGAGGTGAGTGTGGCAAACCTCAAGGACGAAACCTTTATTATCTGTCCGCGACATCACCAGTGCGGGCTATATGACCGCATGATTTCAGTTTGCCATCAGGCTGGGTTTAGCCCAAAGCTAACTCAAGAAACCAACGAGATTCAGAATATCCTGGGCTTTGTTGCAGCAGGGCTGGGCATTGCGTTATTACCTGCTTCTGTTAGGTACTTGCAAAGAGCGGGAGTCATTTATCTTCCGTTGCAACAGCCCACGGTGGAACTTGAGTTGGCGATCGCTTGGCGACGAGAGAACCCATCCCTTATGCTGCCAGCCTTTCTCGAAATTGTTAGGGAATTTGCCCATCAAATTTCCGATCAAAACAATTATTTAACTACAGAATAGTTTTTAGCTCCATCTCAATCTGCAACAAAAATTTATTAATACTTTTTGGGTATCAATCAGATTCAAAAAAGGTATTGGACAAAAATAAAATTATCACTGTATAAAGATTAGTTTGAGCTAAACTTTACTTAGAATATTGGTATTAAAGAAATATAAAAATAGCAGCACGAACGGGAGGAAAACTATACACTTAATTCAAGTCGCTTGAATCCAAAAGCATAAAATGAAAGCTTGCAAGGCTAGAATGCGCTAAAAAATGAATTTCACTCTACCCAACAAATAGCCATGTAAAATTACAAGCTTTCTCCCTCACATTTTTTACCAAATCAACTAACAGGGTGGAAAATATGTTAAGCAAAATTTTTAGACGCGGACGCGAAAACAAAGGCTCGCAGGACAAAATGGCGAAAGACCCTATCTGCGGCATGAGGGTGGAAAAAGCCACGGCGCTGAAATCGGAACTAGGCGGACAGACTTACTATTTTTGCAGCGAGAACTGTCAGCACACCTTTGAGTCGCAACAGGCTGGTTAAAAGTTATGAGTTTTGAGTTAAATTTCCCGCTTTAAATGAGGGAAATTTAACAACGAAGATTTGCCTAAAACAGTCACAGCCATTCTTGCTGACAATTCTTTTTTTCCCCGAATTAATTCAGCGGCTTCAAACCTATTAAAGTGCGCGAATTTAATCTTCAATTTTCAACTCAAAACTCATTCCTCATTTCTCAAAATTCACTCAAGGAGTTGAAACAATGGCTGGAAACCACTCCCATCACGGACACAGACACGGACTTGCAGTAGTGCCAAATCCAGGAGAAATGGCGAAAGACCCCATCTGCGGTATGGTAATTCCAAAAGCCACCGCACTAAAGACAGAACGGGGTGGACGCACCTACTATTTTTGCAGTCAAACGTGCCTCAACACGTTTTTAGACCCCGAACGGGAACTCAAATCGATGCGTAGCCGCGTTGGTATTGCGTTAGCGGGGGTGCTGCTGCTAGCAATTATGCGTGCCGCTGCTTTTATCGGACTGGCAGCAGGCGTCACTTTAGTGACTTGGGTTCCGATTCCAGCCCTACCTTGGTTCACCTGGGGTGTGTGGCTATTTATTCTAACTACACCCGTGCAATTTATCGGCGGCTGGTCGTTTTATGTGGGATCTTGGAATGCCATCCGCACCCGCAGCATTAACATGGATTTCCTGATTGCGTTGGGAACCACCGTCGCTTATCTCTACAGTGTGGTTGTGGTTTTCTTCCCCAATATTCTGCCTGTTCGAGTGGCTGAGCGGGAAGTTTATTTTGAGGTTTCTGCCATCATTATTGCCTTTGTTTTGTTGGGCAAGTATATGGAGGAAATCATTAAGAAGAACTCATCGGCTGCTGTCCGCAAACTCCTGGATCTAAAACCTGCTACGGCAAAGGTAGTTCGAGATGACAGAGAGATAGAAATACCAGCAGAGTATGTGATGGTTGGTGAAACCGTTGTGGTGCGTCCGGGGGAAAAAATTCCCACCGATGGCGTTGTTTTAGAAGGGTCTTCTTCTGTAGATGAATCGATGCTAACTGGGGAGTCTATCCCCGTGGAAAAAGCACCGGGTGCAGAGGTGATTGGCGGCACTTTAAACAGGACTGGACTCTTTCGCTTTAGAGCTACTCGCGTGGGGTCAGAAACTGCACTGGCTCAGATTATCAAGTTTGTAGAAGCAGCTCAAGGCAGTAGCGCCCAAGTGCAACGACTTGCTGATAAAGTGACGGGTTATTTTGTCCCTGCTGTGGTATTAATCGCAGTGCTTGCTTTTATCGGTTGGCTAATAGCAGGTAATTTTCCCCAAGCATTACTAGCATTTATTGCAGTCCTGATTATCTCCTGTCCTTGCGCTTTAGGGGTGGCAACTCCCGCTGCGTTGATGGTGGGTGTGGGTAAAGGTGCGGAGAATGGCATTTTAATCCGGGGTGGTGAGGTTCTGGAAAGGGCTGAAAGACTTTCTACCGTAATTTTCGACAAAACTGGGACATTAACGCGGGGAGAACCCAGCGTCACCGATGTTATCCCTTTAACAGAACGTCCAGAAGAGGAAATTCTGCGCCTCGCTGCTGCTGTAGAAATAGGTTCGGAACATCCCCTGGGTGAAGCCATTGTACGGGCAGCGAAACACCAGATGCTAGATATTCCTAAAGTGAATAATTTTGAGGCTATTCCCGGACATGGCATTCGGGGACAAGTCAATGGCGATCGCATTCTATTAGGCAACCGCCGCCTCTTTCAAGAACAAGGTTATCCGATTGAGAAACCAACAGAAGACAGACTGACGCTGCTGGAATCTGATGGTAAAACTGCCATGCTGGTTGGTTGCAATGGTCTTTTGGTGGGAATTGTTGCCGTTGCAGATACATTAAAGCCCGAAGCGCAGGAAGCGATCGCAGCCTTGCGTCGAGAAAGAGTCAAAGTTATTTTACTCACAGGGGATAACCGAAGAACTGCGGAAGCGATCGCGCGTCAACTCGGCATTGAACGAGTCATAGCCGAAGTCTTGCCCGGTGATAAAGCCCAAGTCGTCAAAGACATTCAAAGGCGCGGTGAAGCAGTTGCAATGGTGGGAGATGGCGTTAACGACGCACCTGCACTCGCAACAGCAGATATCGGTATTGCCATTGGTTCTGGTGCAGATGTTGCCAAGGAAACCGGCGGCATCATTTTGGTGAAAAACGACGTGCGCGATGTAGTCGCAGCTATTCGTCTATCCCGCGCCACGATGGTGAAAATCAAACAAAACTTATTCTGGGCATTTATTTACAACACCATTGGACTTCCCATCGCTGCTTTAGGTTTCTTGAACCCGATTATTGCTGCGGCGGCAATGGCGCTGAGTTCTCTGTCGGTGATTGTTAATTCGTCACTGTTAAAGGGGTTGAAATTATCCACGAGTTGAGTGGCAATGATTACAACTCTGCCTTGAAAAACGTTGAAGTTATCGACTAGCTGAGAGTTTTGCTCGTTTAAAACCAAGAGGTTTATATGGTTCATCAACATAATCGTCACAATCATCAATCGGGCACAAGCTGGTGGCGATCGTCCGCCGCCAAAATCGCCTTATTCGTCTTCCTTGCCGTCATTGCCTTCTTGCTCATTACGGAACACTGGGCACATATACTTGGCATCCCGCCTTTGTTTTTACTTTTAGGACTGTGCATACTCATGCACCTATTTATGCACGGGGCGCATGGGGGACATGGTGGCGGTAATGGCGGCAATCAAGGAGGTCAACAATGAAAGATATACCTGCTTATGGACTTTGGGTGTTGGTGATTATCAACTCTCTGATATTCATCATCTTTGCCTTCAGCTTTACCAAGCCGCGCACAACCCGTGATTGGCGATCTTTTGGCGCTTTCTCCGCTTTTATCGTGGCATTATTTACTGAGATGTATGGTTTCCCTTTAACGATTTACTTACTCTCAGGTTGGCTGCAAAAACGCTATCCGCAATTGGATCTCCTTTCCCACGACGCCGGACATCTTTGGTGGACGCTGCTGGGTATAAAAGGTGACCCACATTTCAACCTGCTGCATATCCTCAGCAATGTGCTGATTTTTGGCGGATTCATTTTATTAGGATCTGCCTGGGAAATGCTTTACAAAGCTCAGCGCAGCCACACATTAGCGATATCTGGTCCCTACGCGACGATTCGCCATCCCCAGTACGTTGCTTTTATCACAATTATGCTGGGCTTTCTGCTGCAATGGCCTACAATTCTGACACTGTTAATGTTCCCCGTCCTAGTAGTGATGTATGTCCAACTAGCACGCCGAGAAGAACGGGATGCCCTAGCAGAATTTGGTGAAGCTTACGTCCGCTATGCCGAAAATACGCCAGCTTTTATCCCCCGATGGGGTCGAAACACTGAGAAAAAATCATCAAATTAATTAACAGGAGTCTCATCATGTTACCTAGTACTCACCATCACGAACATCGTCACGCTCATCGGAATTCTGCGATTAAGTTAAGCGTGCGATCGCTTGCCATAGCTACAGGTATAATCACAGCTTTTGTCTATACCATTTGCGTTCTGTTTATCGCGATCGCACCGCAGCCAACAATGACTTTATTCAGCTATGTTTTGCATACTGAATTGAGCGGTTTAACCCGTGTAGTTACTTTAGGAAGCTTCATTGGTGGGCTGCTGTTTTGGTCTTGGGGAACAGCATTTTACGCTGCCGCGATCGCTGGACTTTATAACGGTATCGCACCCAGACCGTGAGTTTATACGCTAGTTTAAGTAGGCTAAGGTTACAGACTGTTTTAATTATCTCCATTGCATCATCGAATTTAATTTCATCCTGATTTTATTTAGGTGCATTAGTCTAATAAATCAGGTAGACTCTGGCAAAATTCCACCTCCAACCGATCGAGATTGGATGAACGGGCGCGAAGGTAGCCTAGTGTTGATTAATGGAGCGATCGCTCCGACTTTACAAACAGAAAATGCACTGATTCGCCTACCCTTGCTTAACCAATCACCTGGACGCTACTACAACTTGATGCTTGAAAAGCATTCGATGATAGTAATTGCAACCGATGGTGGTTTTGTGAACACACCTTATCCAGTGGATTCATTGCTGCTGGCTCCTGGTGAACGCTATGAAGTGCTAGTTAATTTCAAACAAACGGGTGATTTTTTCCTGATGAATATGCCCTATGCCAGAGGGAGAAAAGGAATTGACGAACCAATAGAAATGGAAGGCATGGATAACATGCAAAACATGGACATGACAACTAAATCAACAGGTGAAGGTTCGCTAATGACCCTACGTTTCACAGGTTCGCATCGAGCAGCGCGTATCCCAGAGCGCCTTAATTCTATTTGGGCGCTAAATCCTAAAGATACAGTTCACAGGCGAACGATTAATTTCACCGAAAACATGGGGATGCTCTCATTTTCTTTCAATGGAAAAGAGTTTGACCCTAATCGAGTCGATATACGTGCCAAACTCGGAACAGTTGAAATTTGGGAGCTAATCAATAATACAGATATGGATCACCCGTTTCATCTTAACGCTTATCCCTTTCAAGTATATGCCCGTAATGGCAAGCCCGAACCCCAACCTGCGTGGAAAGATGTTGTAAATGTGAAACCCAAAGAAACAGTCCAAATCTTAATTCCTTTTAAGGATTTTACGGGTAAAACCGTTTTTCACTGCCATGTTCTCGAACACGAAGAGCGGGGCATGATGGGTGCGATCGAAATCGTTGCTTAGATGACTTAAGCGATTCTGATAGTTCAACTCTACAACCGGATTGCATCCAGTTAAATAACTCAGGTACTTAAAAAGTTGCTTGAACCAAGTTAAACCATTTAAACCCATTCCAAACAAGAGGAAATTATGAGCGATCTAATCGTTATCGGCTTTTCAGATGAATTTAAAGCAGACGAAGTTCTGATTGACCTAATGAAATTGCAACGAGAGTATCTGATTGACCTAGAAGATGCTGCTATTGTGGTCAGGAATAAACAAGGCAAAGTCAAGATTAAGCAAACCCAAGAACTCGTGACTTCTGGTGCATTGACCGGGGGCTTTTGGGGACTGCTTCTTGGTTTAATATTCTTCCATCCAATGCTGGCTATTTTTGGTGCGGCTGCTGGTGCAATTTCTGGAGCCTTGACTGATATTGGCATTGACGATAACTTTATCCGAGAAATTGGTAACACAATAGAACCAGGAACATCTGCCATCTTTGTCCTAGTGAGAAAGTCTACGCCAGATAAGGTTTTGGAAGATCTGAGCAAATTTGAAGCGAAAGTTCTGCGAACTTCGTTATCCAAAGAAGATGAGGCAAAACTACAGGCGGCTTTAACGAAGGCCGAAGAAACCGATTAACCATAACTCATAGATAATCAAAGCTCTATGGATGAACCAATTCTTGAGACTACAGCTACTCCAAATACCCAAGGATACATCCAAAGTATCCAAAAGCTGGGCAAAACATTGCTAGGGATGGTGGTAATGTTTATCGCTTGTTTACTAATCTGTCATTCTCCGGCTCTAAGTCATATAGCCTTGAGATTTCTTTCTCCTTAGATTTCGCTGCTATAAGCTAGTTAGGAGTTTCCCAGGTTTTGATCCCAATGGCAACTGTCAAGATATGGTAGAGTTTTTAAGTTTTCGCCTGTGGAGGCAAAAATGTTTGAACAAAGTGCGATCGCTGTCTATGACAGTAAATCAAAAGCAGCGGAAGCTGTGTACGCGCTACAGCAGGGGAACTTCCCACTAGATCGGGTTTCTATTATTACCCAAAACTTGGAGAGTAAAAAGAAAGTGCATCGCTACGTCGGTAATGCTGGTGATGGGGCTAAGGTTGGTGCTTTAGCTGGTGTTTTCTTCGGTTGGGTGTTTGGCGTGATTGCTGGTGCAGCCTTGATCTGGGTTCCTGGTGTTGGACCAATGCTAGTGTTTGAACACCTAGCCAGCACTGCATTATTGGGTGGTATTGAGGGGGTTGTGGCTGGTGCAGCCGGAGGCGGATTGCTGGGCGCTCTTGTAGACTGGGTATTGTCTAAAAAGTCCGTACTTAAATATAAAGAAAAGCTCAAAAACGGTAAGTATTTGGTAATCGTTCATGGCAGCGTCGAAGAATTAGCTCGTGCCCAAAATATTCTGGTAAATACCAATGCGGAAGAACTGAATAACCACCTAGAGACCCACACATAAAATTTGCCAAAAATAATTCTTGTACAGGTGGGTTATTTCATCTTAATTTCATTTGCTTTTCGGAAGATAGTTATTAGGTTCGCTCTTCACAATCAACTCCGAAATAACTCATAAGAGGTGTATATGACAACCGCAACAATAGATACTTGCATTCAAGATTGTCTTGATTGCCTGCGTGAATGTGAAATCTGTGCTGATGCTTGCCTGAGCGGTGAGACAGCGGCAATGATGGCTGAATGTATCAGGCTATGCCGTGATTGCGCCGATCTGTGTGCGCTTTGCGCTCGCTTCTCGATCCGAAAATCAAGTCTTTATGCTGAAGCCTGCAACGCTTGCGCGAAAGCCTGTGACCTCTGCGCTCAAGAATGCGAAAAACACGCCGCCCACGCTGCTCACTGTCAAAGCTGTGCTGAAGCTTGCCGTCGTTGTGCCAAGAGTTGCCGCGAGATAGCACAGGCAGCGTAAAACTTAGGGGTTTTTTGATAACCTAGATACGAGGAATTGTTAGTAGCATCAGAAGCCATGTTTCCCAATGTAACGTTGACTTTCGATAGTCACTATACCACTTGAAAAAGAGAGAATCCTTAATCTTCAAAGCCTGATGACTTCGGCGGCAGCTTTCTGGTGCTACTTTTTTCTTATTTCTTTATCCCCAAGAATACATCCAAAAACTGAATTAAGCCTCGAACTCTGTCATAGTTAAGATCTTCAAAGCAGATAGGCATTGGTCACGTACTGCTGTACCATGCGATGGGTGTTGAAAAATGAGGCATTCAAAGCGATCGCTTGCCGCATGACATCAATCCAGCGATCGCGCTCCCGATAAAACATCGGAACAATGACGTTTTGTAGCTTCCGATATAAGTCCTCTGCATCCTGCCCGTTGGGGAACTCTGACTTTGAAGCGCAGCACTCTGGTTCCTGGGAACCGATAGACCAGCCAGTTACGCCTTCAATATGCCCCTCAATCCACCAGCCATCGAGAATGCTGAAACTGGGAACCCCATTGTGTGCAGCCTTCATGCCAGAGGTTCCAGAGGCTTCTAAAGGTCGCTGCGGCGTGTTGAGCCAAAGATCCACCCCAGAAATAATCAGTCTGGCTAGCTCCATGTCGTAGTTTTCCAGGAAAATCACGGGAATTTGATCCCCCAGTTGGCGCGAAACCTCGACAATGTGGCGAATTAAATCTTTGCCAGCTTCATCTTTTGGATGTGCCTTCCCCGCGAAGACAAACTGCAAGGAACCTACCTGTTGGGCAATCTCTAAAAGCCAATTGATATCTGAAAAGATTAAATCTGCCCGCTTGTAAGGCGTCGCCCTATGCGCGAATCCAATTGTTAGGATGTCAGCTGAAAGCGAAAGATGCTTTCTCTCCTGAATATAGGCTAAAAGAAGCGCTTTAGCCACCACATGCGCTTCCCAAATCTCCTGTTTGGGAATGCTGATGGCATGTCTCAACATGGAGGGGTCGTTGCTCCAACCGGGAATATGGTAGTTATATAAAGCTCTGAAACTATCGCAAGTCCAAGTCCAAGAATGCACCCCATTCGTAATGTGGTGGATGGGGTATCCCGGAAACATTTCTTGCGAAACTTCTTCGTGCCGCTTGGCTACACCGTTGATATAGCGACTGAGGTTTAATCCTAGTGTTGTCGCATTCAAGCGATCGCAACCCGCTAACATTTGCAGCACTTCGAGAGGCACAACTTGCCCCAAAGTATACTGCACCAGGCTGTAGTCAAATTGATCTGGCTCTGCTGGACTGGGTCTGTGAATAGTAAAAATACATTGCTCTCTGACGCTGTTAAAATCCCACTCGGCTGGCTGTATCCTGTTGTGTCTTTTTAACAGTTCCAACACCAGCAAACTTGCACGCCCTTCGTTCATGTGGAATCTCTCAACTTTGCTGTATCCCAGGGCGTAAAGCATTCTCACCCCACCAATTCCGAGTACAATCTCTTGGTGTAGCCTATACCACTCTTCCTCGCTGTCAAGGAAATCTGTCAGGGTGCGGTCATAAGTCGTGTTTCTCTCAACATCGGCGTCTAACAAAATCAATGGGACGATATAGCCAGTTAAACCGACAATGTCATATTGCCAAGCTCGAACTTGAACTTTCCGATGCTCGATTTCCACCCGGACTGTTTCAGCCAAAGGGCGTAAGAAACGCTCAGGAAAACACTGAACAGACTGTTCCATCTGTCCGACCCATTCATCCAGCTTTTGGTCAAAGTAACCTTTTCGATAGAGAAGACTAACCCCTACAATCGGTACTCGCAGATCGGCACAGGATTTTAAGGTGTCGCCAGCCAGGATGCCTAAGCCACCACTATAAGTAGGCAGATCTGAAGCGATCGCAATCTCTGGAGAAAAATAGGCAATCCGCCGATTCTCCTTCGCCTCATCGAAACTGGTGCTAACATGTGTTGTAATATATTGCTGCGGATTTTCAAAAAACTTGTTTCGACAGTATTCCGAGCAGAAGTAAATTGTTTGATTCTCGTGGCAGACTGTCAGATCTATACCGGGCTGAATCGTCATTCCACAAACCGGGTCTTTTAGGATCGCTTTCATAGTGATGTTTCTCGTTTTAGGTCAAACTTGGAAGGAAATAAATTGTATTTCATCGCTCACCTATTGCAATATAAACAAATCCCATAAATAGCTCGATTGTGCAGGGATTTTTGAGGTATTTATTAATCGATTCCCAGGGATGACGAGTTGCCATTTCCATCGTTCCACCAAATGGGCGCACGAAGACGAAAGCGAGCAAGGGCGCAAACTGTGCCAGAGGATTTGAAGGCACCTTCAAATCCAAAACTACCCAGCGCTTTCCAGGTGATAAAGTTTGGCAGCCATTCTGGATAACCTGGTCGAATTCAGGTACTAAAGTGAGGGCAAAGGTTGAGACGATCCCATCTACCCCCGTTGGAAATTCAAATAAGGCAGCATCGCTCTGCACTAGCTCCACATTTGACCACCCCTCTTTTTCCACTCGTTTTCGAGCCTGAGCCAGCATGGCATCAGTTAAATCAACGCCAATAATTTTCCCTTTTGACCCTACGGCTTTTTCCAATAATGAAAAGTTTACCCCGGTACCACAACCTAAATCTACAACTGTATCTCCCCGTCGCAGATTGAGTTCTTTCACAGCCTGTTTTCGATATGTCCAGGAGTTAAATACGATGTCATACACTTTGGCAAAAAAGTTATAGTATTTGGCTCTTTTGCGGTAAATTTTAATCAAATCTTCACGGTTGTTACTCACCGTAGCATTGTGCGTAAGCAGATTCATTTTGAATTCCTCCACTAGCTAGCTAAAAACACTACAAGTTGTCAATCTTGTTTCTGCCTTTGCCGTTTCTTTTAAATACAACGACGGTAAACGGCAAAGGCGTATTTCTCAAAATACGAGCAATTGTTTAGTAGTTTCACGCCCAAAAATGAAATTGAGATGAAATCCCTATTAACTTAGTGCCAGTTTTTATAAAAATTTACGTTGGGATTTTAGGATGTTTATTAAGTTTTATTAAAAAGTATAAATTTTAATTCAGGAACGGTTATATAAGAAATTTGTACTCAGCTCATCATTTCATCCTGATTTCATTTTTATCTTCTATATCTTGAATTAATGACACCTATTAAATGGGGCTAGTTATAACGAGTTTTGCAGAAAAATGGTTCGATGACCCGTTATGTAAATTTTAAATCATCGCTATCAATCAGCAAATTTTGGGGATTTCCCAAATAGGCAAGGAGTCAAACATGATTATGAATACCCTACGTACAACCTTTTTGATGGCAAGTAAAAATCGTCACGGTGCAATACAGCAACCATGAATCGCAAGTCTATCTCTAGGTGGGTGGTTCGCATTCTGGCTGCACCAGAAACGAATCTATTTCTATTCGCTTTTCTCCTCAACTTTGTTTACGAAGTTTGGCAATCCCCTTATTACGAATTTTATCGAGCGCCTTCTCTGGCAGATAAAATTAAAGATCTCACCCACTGTACGTTTGGTGATGGTGTCATCACTCTGATCGGTAGTTGGGTTGTGAGTGGATTGGTGCGTTCTCGTTACTGGGTACTTAAACCAACCCGGAAGTTAACATTGCTTTTTACTGGCGTAGGTTTAGTCATCACTCTCGTCATTGAAACTTATCGAGTGAATGTCACCAAGGCTTATGGCGTTCCCGTTTTTGCTGTGCCTGGTTTGGGCATGAGTTGGCTAGCTATACTTCAGTGGATAATTTTGCCGCCGTTGGTGCTTTATTTAGCTCGCCGTCACATGCTGGGTTGGGAAATGGGTGGGAGAAGATGAGGCAGACTACTGTTAATTTTTATATTGCGTTGCTTGACTCTCCAGTCGAGAAGAGAGCTTAGGATAGCCCTAGATTCGATAGAGACAACCTCTAACTTTCTAGAGGTTTCTGCTCAATGACTCAGCGAATTAATCAATGGAGGTTATTTATAAATATGGCAACACAAGTAATAACTGATGTCCAATGGCATCTGAAAGGTGAATGGTTTGATATTTGTAGCTGCAAACTGCCATGTCCCTGCACGTTTGCCCAAGAACCGACTTATGGCGACTGCTTGTTTACGCTGGTATGGCAAGTACATGAGGGACAATATAACGATGTCAAACTCGACGGTTTAAGTGTTGTCGCAATTGGAGAAGTTGTGGGAAATCAGTGGGTAGAAGAACTCATCCCATCGATGAAACTCCTGTTCTACGTTGACGAACGGGCTGACGAACGTCAGCGCCATGCCCTCGAACAAATTTTTACAGGAAAAGCTGGGGGTTGGCCTAATCAGTTCAGCAAACTATTCCGCGAAATTCAGGGGATTGAATACGCAACGATTGCAGTTGAAATTGCCAAAGATTTAAGCTATTGGCGGGCTGAAGTTCCTGGAAAAGTAGTAGCAGCTGTTGAGGCATTGACCGGACCGACAGCAGACCCAAACCGTCGAGTCCAGCTGTACAACCCACCCGGTTCAGAGACGGGTCCGGGACAAATTGCTACTTGGGGGGTTGTGAAGGAAAGTCAAGCGATTGGCTTCGATTATTCTCATCCCTTCGAGGGACAGTCGAGCAAGCATATCCCGTTTGATTGGAAAGTTACTTCATAAGTACAAGAAGTAAAAATGCCCCAATTGTCCGCGCATAGGAATGGGCAAGTGGGGCATTTATTAACAGATATAAGATTAACATCGGAGATTTTAATTATGGACATACCGTCAAAAAATCCGCAAGTAAAACGCACGAAGAGATGGATAATTTTGTTCGCAATGGCGGCTGGAATTGCTACGATTTCTACCGCCGCCTACACAATTTTACGATATGGTCAACTGCCTTCGACTCCGGCATCAACTGGTAAGCCAACTGTTGCGATCGCTAGAACCATAACAGCCATAGGACGTTTAGAACCCAAAGAGGAAGCGGTTCACCCAGCCACATCTAGCTCTTTAGAAGGCAGTAAAATTCTGCAAATTTTAGTCAAAGAAGGAGATAAAGTCCAGGCGGGGCAAATTCTTGCCATCCTCGATACGCGCGATCGCCGTTTGGCTGCTTTAAAAGAAGCTCAGCAACAAGTTAAAGTTGCCCAAGCAAATTTAGCTCAGGTCAAAGCTGGCGCTAAAACTGGGGAAATTGATGCCCAAAAATCAACAATTGCTCGCTTAGAAGCTCAGTTACGCGGGGAAGTTGCCACTGAGCAGGCAACAGTTGCTCGTTTCAAAGCTCAGTTGAGCGGAGCAGTTGCCACCCAACAGGAAACAATCGCTCGCTTAGAAGCTCAATTACGCGGGGACATTGCCACTCAACAGGAAACAATCGCTCGTTTAGAAGCTCAGTTACGCAATGCTCAGACAGAGTATCAACGCTATCAAAAATTATACCAAAATGGGGCAAGTTCTGCATCGATTATTGACAGTAAACGTCTGGCTGTAGACACGGCTCAAGACCAGGTTAATGAAGCCAAAGCTAATCTAAAGCGAACCAGAGAAACCCTTCAAAAGCAGATCGACGAAGCTGAAGCTAATCTAAACCAAACTCGAGAAACCTTGCAACAACAAATTAACGAAGCACAAGCAACCTTAAATAAAACTAGAGCCACAATTCCCCAGCAAATCAACGAAGCTAAAGCGAATTTGAACCGGATCGCAGAAGTCCGTCCGACTGACGTACAAGCAGCACAAGCAGCGGTAGACAAGGCACTAGCCAGCGTAGAAAAAGCCAAAGCTGACCTAGAAACAGCCTACGTGCGATCGCCAAAATCCGGTCGGATTTTGAAAATTCATACCCGTCCTGGAGAAGCGATAAGCAACCAGGGAGAAGGAATTTTCAAACTCGGTCAAACCGACCAAATGTACGCCGTAGCAGAGGTGTATGAAACCGACATTGGTAAAGTCCGCTTGGGACAACGTGCCACAGTTACCAGCGATGCCTTGACTGGAAAATTGCAAGGTACGGTCGATCAAATTGGTTGGGAAGTTGGTAAAAAAGACGTTCTCAGCACCGATCCAGCCGCCGCCACTGATGTGAGAGTCGTCGAAGTCAAAATTCGTCTAGATCCTGCTTCCAGCCAGCAAGTTGCTGCTTTGACCAACCTGCAAGTGACTGTGGAGATTCAACCATGAACCGCAAACTTTTTCTAGCTTGGCTGCAACTTTCTAGGGAAAGAGTTAGACTCCTGGTTGCTTTAGCAGGGATTGGTTTTGCAGTCATTCTGATGTTTATGCAAATAGGATTTCAGGCAGCATTGTATAAGAGTGCAACCCGCGTACATGAAAGTCTAAACGCAGATTTAGTGTTGATTAATCCTCGCTCCCGCGCACTCATTAGTATGAATAATTTCTCCAGACGGCGTTTGTATCAAGCTCTCAGTTTTGACGGGGTAGAGTCGATTAACTCAGTGTACGTGGGTTTGGGAACCTGGAAGAGTCCGGAAAGTTCGCGCGATCGCGCTATCCTAGTTTTAGGCATCGATCCCACCAAAATCACTCTGCACATCCCAGAAATCAACCAATATCTGGCTCAACTAAAACTTGAAGATGTTGCCATCCTCGATCGAATTTCGCGCCCCGAATTTAAGCCATTTATTACAGAAGTTGCCCAAGGTAGAGTTATTACACCTGAAATTAACGGGCGGCGAATTAAAGTAGTAGGCTTGTTTACAGTTGGTTCTTCTTTTGGTTCCGACGCATTGCTAATTACCAGCGATGTAAATTTTTTGCGAATTTTCAAATCCCGCGAACCCGGAGAAATTAGTATTGGGTTAATCAAACTCAAACCAGGTGTGAATATTGAAACCGTAGCTCAAGATATCAAAAAAAACTTACCCAACGATATCCAAGTCCTCACTCACGATGAGTTTGTAGAATTTGAGAAAACCTATTGGCAGAAGAATACAGCTATTGGCTTTGTTTTCACGCTAGGAACCATTATGGGATTCATCGTTGGTAGCGTAATTGTCTATCAAGTTCTCTATACCAACGTCACCGATCACCTCGCCGAATACGCAACGCTAAAAGCAATGGGTTACAGAGATATTTATCTGTTAAAGATGGTATTTCAAGAAGCTATAATTCTAGGAGTTTTAGGTTATATACCCGGATTTGCCATCACGCTCGGTCTATACGACCTCACTAAAAAAGCCACCAGTTTACCGATGGCAATGGATATTGGACGAGGATTAATGGTCTTAATATTGACCATTTTGATGTGTTTTATTTCCGGTGCGATCGCCGTTCGTAAATTGCAAGCCGCCGACCCCGCAGATATATTCTAGTTACATTCTCTGTGTCAGGTTGTCTTTGTGGTTTGTTAAAATTTAGAGTTTTTATTCAAAAAAAATCAAAGCATTTCTTAAATCTATGGGAGCAAAAACTGTTGTCACCGTTAAAAACATCAATCACTACTTCGGTCAAGGCGAATTGAAAAAGCAAATTCTCTTTGACATTAACCTAGAAATAAACACCGGAGAAATTGTCATTATGATGGGGCCATCCGGATCGGGTAAAACAACCTTACTGACGTTGATCGGTAGCTATCAAATGTTACGGCAGTGGAAAGTCTAGAGCTAGCGAACTAAAACTATGCAAATTAGGCAGAAAATTTCGATTGCGATCGCACCCCATCTCCTAGAAGCCGCCATCATTATTTTGCCGATAATTTTGTACGCTCATCTGTTAATCTATTGGTACGATGGCTGGCTGAACAAAACTATCAGCATCGAACACGAATATTTCAGTCATGGCATCATTGGTTTACCCTTTGCTGCCTATATTAGCTGGACAAAACGGCATCAGTGGCGAAAGCTGCCAAATACCGCTCATCCTTTGGGAGCAATTTTACTGGGATTGGGGGGAGTTTTTTATCTCAGCCGCTCACCTGAGTTTGTAAATCTATCCTTGTCGATAGTACTCGCAGGACTTTGCTTGTGGTTGAAGGGAGTTCCCGGCTTTAAACTGCAAGCATTTCCACTTTTACTGGTATTCCTGGCAACACCCAACCCAGTTCCCTACCTGATTGCTCCCTATACATTACTGCTGCAAAAATTCATAGCCGGAACCGTTGGCTTTATCCTCTTGCAGTTAGGTTTAGATGTGAACGTTCAAGGAATTTATGTATTTGTAAGCGGTCGAATTGTTGAAGTTGCGCCCTACTGTGCTGGACTGAAGATGTTATTTACCAGTCTCTATGTAGACTTGATGCTGCTCTACTGGACTGAAGCTTGGACTTCTCGAACCAAAACTATTGTGTTGGTGTTGGGAACTGTTGTAATTAGCGTCAGCACGAATATCATTCGCAATACCCTGCTGACATTCTTTCACGGTACAGATCAGGACAGGTTATTTGATTGGCTGCACGATGGGTGGGGAGGAGATCTTTTATCTGCCTTAATGCTTGGTTCAGTAGTATTTCTACTTTACGGGATTGAAAGATGTTATTCGCTTAGGCGTACAAAATGTTAAAACAAGCCCAACTGAAATCAAAAGGTTCGCTAGAAGCGCGGATAAACGGTACGGCACAAAGTGCTTTGATTCGCGAATTATTAACCAATAGCGGGCATTTTTGGCTGCTGAAATCTCTAGCAGATATTATCTTAACGGGTTGGAGTGGCTTCTTCTCAGAACCAACTGAATATTTGCTGTTGGCAGCAATGCTAGTACAAGCTTGGTATCTTTCACGACCAAACACACACCGTTTTTGGGGGAACCTTATAGGTGTTACTATCTACACCTTGATTGATTTACCAACAGACAGGTGGGAGTTTTTCCAAAATCCCATTCACATTATTTTTTGGGCTTTTTCCCTAGTTATTGCCATTTTACAAGGACTGCAATATCATGGGAGTTTTTGTGCTAGATCCTGGATGATTCTCTTAGAGAGTATGGCACGAACTTTTATGGTGGTTGCTCTTTACGTTACCATTGGAATTAAGCCCGCTCCACAAACAACGTATCTCCAGCAAATACTCGACTTTACCCAAACTAAAAATCACAAGTTTTTGCTAGCGAGTATGATATTAATGGGACTGCATTTAGGCTTGCAAACCCTACAGATAAACGGACAGCAACAACAGCTGCGAAAAACGGCTCAAGAGTTACGAAATTTGGCAGAATGGGGTTTAGGGAGTTATGCCGTTGCTACAGCCGTAACAAATCCAGAAGCGTTGGCACTTCATCGCTGCGATCGCACTATCCTATTTATAGATATTCGGGGCTTCACATCTTGGTGCGAGCAGACAACAGCAGAAGAGGTAGTTGTTACCCTCAATCGCTATTACTGCGAAGTAGAGTCAGCAGCAGCCTTTTACCAACCCTTGCGACTCAGCTTTACCGGAGATGAAGTCATGGCTATTTTTGCGACACCCCAGCAAGGAATCGTAGCCGCTCAATCCATGTTAGCAGCCGCCCAAAGGGCAGTTGCTTGTTGTGGAGTTGGTGCGGGTTGTGGGGTGCATTGCGGCAGCTTAATTGAAGGACTGTTTGGCGGTAAAGATGTCCGCACTTACACAGTTATTAGGGATGTCGTCAACACGGCAAAACGATTAGAAAGTGCCACGCCAGCCGGAAGAATTACTTTATCAGACGCAGTATATCAAGCCACAAATCAGCAGTTAAAGGTAGAGCCTTGCAAACCAATAATAGCCAAAGGCAAAACCGAACCTATTATTGCTTGGCGACTTATAGCAGTGTTATAAATTCAATCTTAAACTCTATAGGGCATTAGATAAAAGTGGATAAAATTAATTAGGTGGTTGAAATTATGAACCAAAATCGCAATAACCTTAAAGTAGGGATGGCTGCCGATCCCAAGATTATGAAAGCCATCGAACAACTAGGATACCGCGTCACTGTTGGGGACGTTGCTGCTCGGGTAGGATTGAATATTAATTTGGCAGAGCAAGGACTGCTGGCTCTAGCTTCTGACGCAAGTGGACATTTACAAGTAGCAGAGTCAGGAGAAATTGCCTATGTGTTCCCCAAAAATTTTCGTTCAATTCTCCGTAACAAGTTCTTGCAGTTGCAGTTGCAGGAATGGTGGGAAAAAGTTTGGCGCGTCTTGTTCTATCTGATTCGGATTTCTTTTGGGATTGTGCTGCTGCTTTCAATTGCCTTAATTTTCGTGGCGATCGCGATTATTCTCATTACTCTCAATTCCAGCAGCGATAGTAATTCGGATCGTCGCGGTAGCTCAAATTCAGGAAGTAGCATTATTTTTATCCCTAACTTCTGGATTGGGGATATCTTTTGGTTATTACACCCAGGCTATGGCTATGAGCGCCACCCTCAGCGACACCGGGCTTCCTCTGATTCCTCCCAAAGTAGCGAGATGAATTTCCTAGAGGCAATCTTCTCATTTCTGTTTGGCGATGGCAATCCCAATCGCTACTTAGAAGACTATCGCTGGCAAGAAATTGGTACTGTTATTCGCAATTCACGAGGTGCGGTTGCCGCAGAACAAATTGCGCCCTATCTTGACAATATTGGGGAAGGATACAAGCGCGAATTTGAAGACTATATGCTCCCCGTACTAACCCGATTTGATGGGCGTCCTGAAGTCAGCCCCGATGGAGAAATTGTTTATCACTTCCCACAATTGCAGACAACAGCAAAAGAGCAAGATCTACAAATAGTGCCAGCTTATCTTGAGGAGAGGCTTTGGCGTTTTAGTCAAGCAAGTAGCGGACAAATTATGCTGTCTGTTGGACTAGGTGCGGTGAATATTATCGGTGCTTTGGTTTTGGGTTCTCTGTTGAAGGGTGGCATTGCGGCACAACTGGGTGGACTCGTTGGCTTCGTGCAATCAATTTATTGGATATTACTAGGTTACGGCATCGGTTTTTTGGCAATCCCGCTGATTCGTTATTTCTGGATTCAGGTGAAAAATAGCCAGATTAAAGCACGAAATCAAAAACGGCAAGAGCAGGCGATCGCGCTCGATCGGGCAGATGCAGCTTTACAGAAAAAAAATTGCTTATGCTCAACAGTTTGCCGCTCAAAATGTCATCAGACAAGAGGATTTAATCTATACCAGCGAAACAGATTTGATTGCTCAAGAGATAGAACAATCGGCTCAAATTGATCGGGAATGGCAGCGACGCTTGGACTCGGGTAATGGAACGGGCGAGCGCATTTCATCCTAATTTCATAAACATCTGTCAATTTAATAAATAGGAAACGTTATTAAGCTTTTTCATCAGGAGGTTTCCATGAATGCAAATAGGCGTCATCAAACTATTCTCAGCACTGCAACCGCAGGTTTAGCAGCCCTGGTACTTGCAGTCAGTCCCTCATTGGCACAAGCTCAAACAGCAACCCCGACTGCACCATCCCAGGAGCAACAACAAATGATGACCGAAATGCGCCAAATGATGGCAGATATGCGTCAGATGATGACACAGTGTAAAGGCATGATGGAGCGCGGCGGCATGATGGGTAATCCCATGATGGAGCGCGGCATGATGGACAATTCCAGGATGCAGCAAAACAGTAATAACCAACCTACCGAGAATCAGCACAACCAACATCACCCCGACAATACAAATACCACAAAAGATTTGAGCAAAAGCAGTCCTAGCATGACCTTGAAGAATATCTAACAAGAGTCAGTCCTAAGAGTGCGATCGCGCGATAAGATTCGGGTAACAGTTCGGCGTCGGCTGTTTTGGAAATTCAGTATGAGCGAAACCACAGTTCGTCAACAGTACGATCGGATGGCAGCAGTGTATGACCAACGCTGGCGCAGCTATATTGCAAATACGCTGTCATTCCTCAAAACCTGGGCAAATCTCTCTCCAACCGCAACTGTGCTAGATGTTGCTTGCGGCACAGGGGAGTTTGAACGGCTAGTGCTAGCCGATCGTCCGATGCAACAAATGGTTGGAGTAGACATTTCCGAGAAAATGTTAGCGATCGCACGGCAAAAATTGCACGTCTACCCTAATGTTTCATTTCACGTTGCACCTGCATCAGCGTTACCCTTTGCTGACAACAGTTTCGATGTCGTCGTGTCTGCTAATTCATTTCACTACTTTGATGACCCCAACGCTGCATTAGCAGAAATAAAACGGGTTGTAAAACCTGATGGAACAGTCATCATTCTGGACTGGGGCAAAGATTATTTACTGTGTAAAATCCTCGACCTTGTGTTGAAGGTTTTAGATCCGGCTTATCAGCAGTGCTACACCCAAGCAGAATTTCATCGCTTGCTCAAATTTGCGGGGTTTGATATTCGCCGTGCCACCAAAGTTCGTTTTGGTATTTTTTGGGGATTAATGATTGTAACGGCAGTCCCTCTACTCAAAACGAATCACATCCCTCATACCTAACCAGTTGTAGCGTTTAATTCCCCAAGGTAATGCAATCAGAACAATGAGAAAAATAACTGCCAAAGCAACCGCCACTGGCATCTGGACACTGAAAGCTGAACCCATATAAGTAAGCAGGAACGTTGAAGGGATCATTCCTAATAGAGTGGCAGTAGCATAAATAGGTAAAGAAATCCCGGTAATTCCGGCTCCGTAGCTAATTAAGTCAAAAGAAAGAACTGGCAGCAGGCGCGTGATAAAAATCAGCCAACCAAGATAAACTTCTCCTCGCCGCTTGGAAAAATATATAGCTTTTCCTGTTAAACATTTGACGGCTGAACGTCCTAACGTCCGTCCCAAAAAGTAAGCGATTAAACTCCCTATAAATCCACCAATTACACTATAAATTCCTGCTAACGTTGACCCCCATATCGCTCCTGCAACTACAGCTAACGGGGCGCTAGGGACTGGACTAATAACCACTGATAAGGCCAGCACGCTAATATAAACTAACGGCCCTAACAGTCCTAAGTTTTTTACGATCTGCCTAAAACTATCTGGCGTAAACAGGTTGATTTCAGGATGCTGCAACCACCAACAAATCAGCAAGCACAGCAAAAAAACGGTGAGAGCAATGGCATTAGAACGATTAAATATAATTTGGAACCTGTTCCATCTTTTCATGGCATCTTCAATTTTCTGTTTTTACTTAAATTTGAGGTACGACTACCTTTAACGTTTCACGTTAATATGTATTTACTACATTTGCGTCTGTCTAATGGCATGATGACAATTTATGGCTGAGGATGTAGAATAATTGGAACTGCTCAACGCCACTGCATTGCGGTATTGCAAGTGGTGGTATTAGAGCCTATATAAATTTAAACAGGGAGTAAGTAATTGGAGCGCGATTAAGTAGGCGTTGCACCCAGTTGGGGGTAGCTTCTAAAATACTAGATGGGTTTTTAGGGAGTAACTTTTTCACGGATTTATTTTGGTGAGGAGAGATCGCTGACTCTAGACGATTACCAAGGTTACAGGTTAGCAACCAATTGTAAAGAACTTGGAAAGAAGAGTTTGGAGCTAATTTTTAGTTTATATAAAATTTCATCCTGATTTGACTTGGGTATGGAAAGCTAGCGATCGCGTACCCGGTAAGATTGTTGTAGAGCCTGGTTTTACAGATAACAGCGGCAATAGCAGATAACTTAGATAAACTCGCCCCGCTCCATACTAACGATAGGATAGTGTTGGAGCAGCCTCTTAATTTCATCCTAATTTCA
Organism: uncultured bacterium; assembly: GCA_964463555.1. Classification (GTDB taxonomy): domain Bacteria; phylum Cyanobacteriota; class Cyanobacteriia; order Cyanobacteriales; family Aerosakkonemataceae; genus Microseira. The sequence goes on along the minus strand of CAYXCW010000027.1, from coordinate 48,355 downwards.
TTTTTTCTTGAGAAACTGGGGAATGAGGGTTACTAGGCTCTGTACAAAAGGCAGGGCGATATAGCTAACTCGCTTGCTACCAAAATGCCAACGTGCATTAAAATACCAACATCAAAGCCTCAGTTTGTCAATCCCCCATGACGCACAACCCCTACCATTCCCAACCCCCAGCACTCCGTTATTTTTCTGGAGCGCTCTTGAGCGTGCTTCTACTAACTTCTCCAACAGCCGTTTTAGCCCACGGTGGACATGGAGATGAATTTAAAAGTGGAAACGAAGCAACAGGAACTCCTAGTGCTATCCAAATTGATGCAGAAACCGCCAAGCGACTGGGAATTAAAGTAGAACCTGTCACCCGCCAACAGTTAGATGTTGGCATTAAAACTACAGGTCAAATCGAAACTCTTCCCAACCAAAAAGTAGAAGTAACAGCACCGCTGACCGCAAAAGTAGTTGAACTATTAGTACAACCCGGAGCTAAAGTTAAAGCAGGTCAACCCTTGGCAGTTATATCCAGTCCCGAATTAGTAGAACTGCGCGTTAACTCCCAGGAAAAACAAGCCGACGCACAAGCAGCTTTACAAAAAGCACAAGCTGACTTAAACCTAGCTAAAGAAAACTTGGTGCGACAGCAAAGAATATCGAATGCCGAAATCGCACAAGCTAAAACCCAACTCGCCGCTGCTCTTGCCCAGTATAACCGCGACCAAGCTTTAGTGAATCAGCGCTCGGTTTTAAAAGTAGCTCAAGAAAACTATCGGCGTCAGTTGCAAATTTCAACTGCCCAAATTGCACAAGCCACGACAGAAGTAGCAGTTGCACAAGAACAATACGACAAAGATAGCGAGTTAGTAGCTGCGGGAGCTTTTCCGCGACGGCAGATGCTAGAGTCGAAAGCTAAATTAGAAAGAGCTAAAGCCGAACTAGAAAGAGCTAAAAGCCGCCCTGAAGTCGTCCAAGCTGAATCCGAAGTCAAACGCGCAGAAGTAGACTTGCCGTTACGAGAATTGCGAGATTCCCAAGCCCGCGTAGCTGAAGTACAAGCCCAACTTAGCAGAGTAGAAACCCGTCGAGAAGTTTTGGAAGCAGAAGCCCAACTCAAGCGCGCTCAGTCAGATTTAGAGGTCGCTCAATCTCGTCTAAAACTTAGTAATACTACCTATGAAACTCGATTGCAACAGTTAGGAACTAGGGCTAATGCCAAAGGATTAGTAACAGTAACCGCTCCCATTTCTGGCACGATTGCAGACCGAGAAGTTACTTTAGGTCAATCGCTCCAAGATGCGGGCGGCAAGTTGATGACTATTATTAATGACAGTAAGGTTTTCGCCACAGCGAATATTTATGAAAAAGATTTAGACAAAGTGAAGATAAGTCAGCGGGTGAGAGTAAAAATTGCTTCTTTACCCGACCGTACTTTTGAAGGCAGAATTACGCGCATTGGTTCGGTAGTAGAAGGAGAAACGCGAGTTGTGCCAGTGCAAGCCGAACTAAGCAATGCTGGGGGAGAATTAAAACCCGGAATGTTCGCCGAATTAGAGGTAATAACAGACCGAACAGCAACAACCCTTTTAGCAATTCCGACTTCAGCCGTGGTAGAGGCAAATGGTAAGAAACTCGTCTACGTACAAAATGGGAATTCCTTCCAGTCTGTGGAAGTGAGTTTAGGTCAAAATTCAGGAGATTTAGTTGAGGTCAAAACTGGCTTATTCGAGCAAGATTTAATCGTCACCCAACGTGCGCCGCAACTTTACGCCCAGTCGTTGCGGGGTGGTGGGAAAAAAGCTGAGGAAGACCATCATCATGATGAGCCTGCAAATCCAGCCACAAATCAAACTAATAGCTTGCCGTTACCTTGGCATTTAGTTTTACCAATTGGCGGTGCTGTTGCTGCTGGCATATTTGCTGCTGGAATTTGGGCTGGTCGTCGTCGCCAACCCCGCTTAGTATCAGAAAGCAATTCACAGTCTTCCGATCCTATCTTTGAACCAGAAATTTATCTCAACCATTCCCATCCGCCCGTTCCATCTCGCTCTAGCGTTCTTGTGAGAGACCATGAAGACCCGCACCAACCCAACTAAGATCCTACCTAATTTTTGGGTTAATGTTTCTGAGTGATTTCAACATTTGAAATTGCTGTTATCTGTTTGATTGCGAACCTAGCTGTAGCTCCCTGGACTATACAGGTATTGATTCTGTTGTTTATCCTGTTCGGCAACAGAAAGAGATTCCTGCTCAACCAACGTTAAAGAAGTTAATTTTTATTACACCTCGTCTATTTCATCTTGATTTCATAAATATTTGTCAAGCTGTTATTATCAGGTTTGGCTCAAGCGGAATTTGGCACTTTATTAGCAAATACCTCTTGCGTCGTCGATTTATGACCGTTTGTAGTAGAGATGCGTGCCCTTTAAATTTCATACTTTTTGCGCTCAAACCCAACTATAAACAGAATTTTTGCAATAAGTCTAATGATTTAGGGAGATAAAGTGATGAAGAAACTCATGTATGCTGGCGCATTAACTCTGGCAATGGCAGCTTTAATTTATCCAGACTATGCAGGTGCTAGAGACGATTCTGGCAGGGTTACCCATATCGATAGTTCAGTGCAGTTTCCTCCAACTAAGGCAAGAATTTTACGGCATACTTTACGGCTACACGTTCCCCAAAATAGCAGCCCCCTTTCCCAATTGAGCATCCAAGTTCCAGCAGGTTTAACTGCCAGCAATAACATCAGCATATATGACCATTCGGGGCGGGAAATCAACGCCAATGTTTCTGTCAATGGCAGCCAAATTATACTGATGTTTACCCAACCAATTACTCCGGGAACTAAAATCAACATTGAATTGAACGCTATCAGAAGAACGGGAGTATCTAACGCTTGGCTATACCCGGTTTCAGTTAGGCTTCCTGGGAGCAATGCGGATATACCGATTGGCATTGCAAATTTGCGGGTTTATTGATGACTAAGATTTGACTTACAGGATATTCGTATGACTGGCAATTTGACACCGAATAACTCACCAAAAGTTCCTTTAAGCCCAGCCGCAGCCGCCCTGATTTCTGCGGCTGTGGGCTGTTTTGCAATGATAGTCGCTCATCAAGCTGCCATTCAATCTAAAGCCTTGTCAGAAGTTATCATTACTTTGGGTAGCTGGATACCCAACTTTATTAGGGTTAGTTTCTATCCCGGTGAAGAAGCAGTAGGGTTGCTAGTCTGGCTCACCAGTTGGTTTATTCTACATCAGATCTGGAAACAGCGAGACTTACCTCTTATGCCTGTTTTGATCGCATTTTCTGGATTAATATTGGCGGCAACAGTAATGATTTTTTGGCATCCAATTTGAAAACGTCTAGGTCTGGGGTTGTTCTAGAGCAAGGCTTTTCTAAACAACCCGATTCACAACCAAAGTTGTTACCTAAAAGAAATGACAATGAAGTTAATAATCTAAGACATCTTTTAAATCTAAAGACCTGGCTCAAGCTGTAGGCAAGCTAATAGCCATTTCACCATGATTTGCGTGATGCTAATAATTTGCACGGCTATTAGCTAGTTGCTTTATTCTCAATAATTTAAAATTTGTGCTAATTGATGAATATGCAATATAAATACGTGATTATTACTTTTGATAGAGGGACATTTCATTCGGATTTCATTCAGGACTGTCAAGCTAGTTAATAAGGAGAACATTGAGTTGATAGTTCAAGGAGAACTGTAATGAAGAAGCTAATTTACGCGGGTGCAGCATTTATTTTGACAATTGCCTCTTCAATCTCAGCCGCCCAAGCAACTGGAAGACCGGGGGATGCTAAATTCTCCCATCTTGTTGATAGTGCTGCCTATCCCAACAGTGCTACTTTTCAAGGCGCTACCCATCAGTTTGAGGTTCACGTTCAGGGATATCCCCTTTCAGAACTTTCAATTAATTTACCCGAAGATATAGATATTAATGATGGCATTGAGGTAAAAAATCAATCAGGTCAGGAAATCCCAGCGACAGTTTCTATCAAGGATGGAAACGCTAGGGTTGTTTTCTCCCAACCAGTGCCTCCTGAAACAACGCTAAAAGTTGCTATGCAAGGCGTTAATACTCCAGGCTATGATAACACTTGGCAGTACATGGTTTCTGCTAAGAAAGTTGGTTTAACCGGAGAAATTCCTATTGGTATAACTCGAATTCTGACCTACCGCGACTAAAGAGTTTTCATTAACCACTTTTTTTCAAAAGGTAGGGTGTGCAAGGCGCACCCTACTTAACAGGTTATTTGTCTCTAAAGCAAGGCTTTCAGAAAATTTAGGTACGATGAACGCTCATTAAAGTGGGTCATTTCATCAGGATTTCATCCAAGGCTGTCAAACTAATAAATAACAACTTAATTGAGTAAGTGATTCAGGGAGTATTGCAATGAAAAAACTAATTTATGCAGCTGGTTTTATCCTGGCAGCCACCGCTTGGGGTCCATCGGTTCAGGCAGCAGGAAGCAGGCACGATTTCAAAGCCCCTCACATTATGGGGGGTAGCGCAATTCCTAATAACTCTCGTTTCCAGGGAGGTACTCATCGCTTTCAAGTTCACGTTCAGGGGCCTGCCGTTTCAGAACTTGAAATTAATTTACCAGAAGGCGTGAGCATCCGTAGGGGAATTGAGATCAAAAATCAAGCGGGTCAGAAAATACCCGCGACAGTTTCTGTGAATAATAGACAAGCTACGGTTGTGTTCTCCCAACCCGTACCGCCTGAAACAACGCTATCCATTGAGATGCAAGGCATTAATACTCCAGGTTACAGCGGTATTTGGCTGTACCAAGTTTCTGGTAAAATAGCTGGTTTGAATTCAGAAATCCCTCTCGGAACGGTGAGGATTCAAACCTCTGGTCGATAAAGAGGCGCAGTTGCTTTGTATAAAAGTTTTGCTCGGTCGTTGAATCTAGACCAGGGGGTGCTATATGATTCCAAGACTGTAACTGTAGGCTAGAGTCTTGGATTATCAGCCAAATTTCATCAAGCTCTGTCAATCTGTTTCCAGGCGAATGCAGGTCAACTAAAAAAAGGACTGGTATTTCATCCTGATTTCATCATGACCTGTTAATCTAATAAAGTATTGGCTCAATAGACTCCTTTCATACACTCCTTTTTACTAACTTCTTAATCCTCATAAGTTATGTGGTAAAGGAGTCTATTGAGTTTTTTCTTATGATAATGTAGAAGCTTAACTTTTTCGAGTTATGTTGCTTTAAGATGCTTTAGAACGGGAGGCTGAGATGTAGCGATTCTTCAACCTGAAAAAAATAGGATTTTTTGACATAAACATTTCATCCTGATTTCATACAGCTATGGGAATATGTCTATAGGTGCGAACCCTGTAAACATTTAAGCAGGTGTAAGGAGTCAACGGAAATGTCAAACTTTTTGTGGAATTCTCTGCTAATTATTCCTGGAGTTTTAGTAGCTACTGGAGCCGTTTCAGACTCAACGATAGCTGCTGAGAATAAAAAGCAGAATGAAGTTGCACAAAATGAGGAAATAGCTGATTTTTGGGATCGTGTTAGTGGGACTTCTTCCGGAAATTATAACCAGACCTCTATTCTCAAAGAAGTGCCAACGTCGATTGCTACTACCGCAGTGGGAGAAGCACCTCTCACTGCTGAAACATATCTAGCAACTTCTGTTCTTGTAGCTGATGTTGCCAACTCTCAAAATTTACCCCCTGCTCCAGTACTTCCAGCGAACTCTATTCCAATTGATGCTTCTTTAAGCCAAATCGATCAATACAGTAATGAGACTGCTCAAGTAACCTCAGTTTCTCAACTTTCTGACATTCAACCCACTGATTGGGCATTCAAAGCATTGCAATCTCTCGTAGAGCGATATGGTTGCATTGAAGGTTATCCAGACCGCACCTATCGCGGCAACCGAGCCATGACTCGCTATGAATTTGCGGCTGGGTTAAATGCCTGCTTAGACCGAATTCAAGAACTGATTGCGGCGTCAACTTCTGACCTTCCGAGTGCCGAAGACATAGCCACTATTCGGCGTTTGCAAGAGGAATTTGCTGCTGAACTTGTCACACTTCGGGGCCGAGTGGATGCTCTGGAAACTCGCACCGCTCAGTTGGAAGCTAATCAGTTTTCTACCACGACAAAGCTAAATGGCGAAGTTATCTTTTCTATTGCTAGTGTTGTAGATGGAGAAAATGCTAATGGTGAAGAGATAGATAGAGTGCCTGTCTTTGCCAACCGCGTTCGCTTAAATTTTGACACCAGCTTTACGGGCAAAGACCTCTTGAGAACTCGCTTGCAGTCGTCGAACGTACTTAGGTTCCCAACTGGTACGAGCGAGGGACGTTTTGCTTATGGTGATGTCAGCAGTAATGCCGCCAACGATATCATCCTGGATGTTCTGCAATATCGCTTTCCCCTGGGTTCAAACACTACTGCTTACCTTGCCGCTAATGCTACCGATACTAATCTTCTTGGTATCAGTCCCCCATTAAACCCCTTTTTTGAAGACACTGGCAGCGGTGCAATTTCTCGGTTTGGCGTTCGTCCCCCCATTAATCGCTATCTTGGCGGGACAGGTGCAGCTTTGCGACACAGGTTTAACAATTTTCTAGAGCTTGACTTAGCTTACTTAGCTGGTAGCGGTTCGGCTGCTAACCCCACTGATGGCAATGGTTTGTTTAATGGTAGCTATGGCGCTTTGGCACAGTTAATTATTAGTCCTAGTAACAATTTCAAACTGGGTTTGACTTACATCAATGCCTATAACCCCAACTTTAGCGGGACTGGGACTGGAAGTATTGCTGCAAATAGTCCTGGTATCGGTGGCACTAGCGTTACTACCAATGCCTATGGCTTAAGTGGTACTTTGCGATTCAGCCCTAATTTTTTACTAAATGGTTGGGCTGGATACGCTAATCAACGTTACCTTGGCAGGGGTGACGGTAAAGTTTGGAACTGGGCAGTGACTCTCGGTTTCCCCGATTTGGGTAAAAAAGGAAACCTACTAGGCATTGTCGCTGGCATGGAACCTAAACTGACGGATGTTAGCGGTTCAGGTGTGCCAATAGAAGATCGAGATACCTCTCTACACCTTGAGGGTTTCTACAGGTATCAGTTGACGGATAATATATCAGTTACTCCTGGTGTAATCTGGCTCACGGCTCCGAATCATAATGAAGCGAACAAAGACATCTTCATCGGTGTACTGAGAACTGTCTTCAAGTTCTAGCTTCGTTCGGTAATGCCAGAGTGAATCCAAGACCCTAATCGGCTGTTAGGGTCTTGTTGTTTCGAGTGGTGTGATAAATTTATGAACTGGATTGATATTTCATCCTGATTTCATACTTCCCTGTCAAAATAGACTTTAGTTGCTAAGTAGACTCTTTGCGGACAATCAGTTTTTTAAACTGATGTTTCCTCACACCAATTTTTAGCAATGAGTCTAATTAGTTTTCTTTTATAGTTTACCTTGAGGAGTTTGCTATGACTATTTTAATGAGGTCAATCTGAGGGAGATTGAGTAAAATATTAAAATTAAATTTTTGTAAGTAAAAGCTTGAGATTATAAGGAAAAAGTTGCTAGGTAATTTTATGAAAATACTGCTAGTTGAGGACGATCTAAAGCTGGGTGTCGCAGTGAAGCGAAACCTGAACCGAGAAAAATATGTGGTTGACTGGGTTAGGGATGGCAGTAAAGCTTGGAATTATCTAGAAAAACAGCAGGAAAACTACATGCTGGCTATCTTTGACTGGGAAATTCCTGGATTATCAGGACTGGAATTGTGCAAGCAACTGCGAATCCAAAATAACTCCTTACCCGTGTTAATGGTGATCGAAAAAGACAGCTTGTCAGATAAGGTAACTGCCTTGGATGCAGGAGCAGATGACTGTATGGTAAAGCCGTTTGACATGGCGGAGTTGTTAGCGCGGTTGCGTGCCTTGCAGCGGCGATCGCGCCAAATCCAACCCCCGTTACTTCAGGTGGGTGATATCACGCTGGAATACGGCACTCAAACTGTTTATCGTCTCGCTTCCAACGGTGGCAAACAAGTAACTTTACTGACCAATAAGAAGTTTCAATTACTGGAATATTTCATGAAGCACCCGAATCAGACTTTAACCAGCGACCAGATTTTGCATCAATTCTGGAAAGCGAGATCCGAATCTATTAGTAACGTGGTAGCGGCTCAAATACGCTTGCTTAGACGCCAATTGGCAAGAATAGGCAGCGACCATCTGATTGAAACTGTTTATTTTAATGGTTATCGCTTTAATGCTACCGATCAACCCAAATAAGCTGTTTGAGATATTTTCAGGGTGAATTTGATTCTAAATCTATTTGTGCCAGGAATTTGAGAAGTTTATTACCGTATATAGATCGATAAAAACTGATGTCAGCTTCTTGTTATTTAATTACTGTGGGTGTGGGGTGTGCGATCGCTTTGGTTAACGCTGGTTCCTGTGCATCCCAAACTCTACCAATGACTAGCCCAAGCCAGAGAGCGATCGCTCAAACTAACCTCTCAGACTACTTCAAACAGCCAGATGCCACAGTACAATCAGTTAAAGCGATCGACTTAATCCCAATTTTAGCAATCGAATTAGGGCATACAGCCCCGAATAGCAAAATCTCAAACTCAGCCCCCAGTTCCCTCGACCCCAGCCCAAATCCCTTGCTGTTTCCCACCAAGCCTTCTGAAGTGGAAATTCAGGCAACCCAGCCTATAACTCTGCAACAGGCAATTGAACTGGCGCGGCGTAACAATCAAGACTTACAGGTGGCACAATTAGAGCTAGAACGCAGTCGTGCAGGATTGCGAGAGGCAGAGGCAGCTTTGTTTCCCACGGTGGATTTGCAAACCGATTTCGCCGGGGGTCGTTCGGCTGAAAGCGAGCTACAAATCGAGGCTCAACGAGAAGCCCAACGGAATTTACCACGCCAACTGCGGCAAAACATCCCGGATGAGAGAACTTCGACATCTTTGAACGCGGCAGTAGCATTTAATTACGACATTTTCACGGGTGGACGGCGAATTTCACAAATCCGGGCGGCGCGAGAACAAGTGCGGTTTAATCAGTTAGAAGTTGAACGCCTTTTAGCGCAAACCCGTCTTGATGTCAGCAATGCTTACTACGATTTACAACAAGCTGACGAGCAGGTGAGAATTTCTGAGTCAGCTGTTAGAAATGCGACGCGGAGTTTGCAAGATGCTCAGTCATTGTTTGAGGCTGGGTTGGGTACTCGATTTGACGTTTTGCGCGCCCAAGTACAGCTAGCCAGAGAAAACCAAAATCTCGTTAGCGCCAGAGCCGCTCGGCAAACCGCTCGGCGACAGTTGGCAAGACTGTTGAGTTTGTCTCAGTCTATCGATCTTAGCGCCGCCGATCCGGTAGCGATCGCAGGACTTTGGAATCAGTCGTTAGAACAAAGTATTGTGCTGGCTTTTCAGAACCGCGCCGAGTTGCAACAGCAACTAGCACAGCGGAATATTAGCAGACATCAACGACGGATCGAGCTGGCGGCTCGGAAACCTCAAGTGGGTGTATTTTTTAACTACAACCTGTTAGATGTCTTTAACGATGGCTTAGGGCTTGCTGATGGCTATTCCGCAGGTGCAAGGTTGAGGTGGAATTTATTCGATGGGGGAGCGGCAAATGCAAGAGCGCGTCAGCGAGAAGCTGATATTGCGATCGCGGAAACTCAATTTGCCAACCAACGCGATCGGGTTCGCTTCCAAGTCGAACAAGCCTATTTCAACTTGCAGTCGAACCTGGAAAATATTCAAACCGCTTCTGCGGCTCTCGAACAGGCAACAGAAGCTTTGCGTTTGGCTCGCTTGCGCTTCCAAGCGGGTGTGGGAACCCAAACCGAGGTAATTAACTCAGAAAACGACCTGACGCGGGCAGAAGGCGATCGCCTGCGAGCCATTCTGGACTACAACCGAGCGTTAGCGAGTTTGGAACGGGCTATCAGTGGCAGTCCGAATCTGACAGGAATTCGACCTTAGCTTGGGTTCGGTGGTACAGCCATAGTTGTGGCTGCGATCGCTCCAAATGTTGAATAAAGCTTAATAAATTGTTCCATCATATTTTGAATTACTGATTTATTGAGGGATTTATTGCTACTCGTAAAGGATATGAACTTCAAGCTCAAAAACTCTAAGAAATTTAGGTTGATCGCCAAAATTATTGGATTATTTGCTCTAACTTTGCTAATTCTTATTTTGCCGGAATTTGGGCAATACAAATCCTCGCGTAAAAAAGATGCTGATTATATTCCAGCTTTAACAATGACAGGTGGTAATCCTTACATCCGGGCGCTGATGCGAACTATTTCTGCAAGCGAAGCCAATGATTCTAATCCTTATACTCTTCTTTATGGTGGTAAGCATTTTTCTGATTTCAACGCTCATCCTAACCAATGCATAACAATTGTTTCTGGCCCCCATCAGGGTGATTGCAGTACAGCCGCTGGTCGCTATCAACTCCTGACCGCTACCTGGCTGGAAAAAAGGCAAAAATATCACCCTAAACACTCTAAACCGTTAACTGTAACTTCTTACAGTTTCGATCCACGATCTCAAGATGAGGTAGTATATGCTTGGCTCAACGACCACCATGCTTGGGGTGTTGATATTGCAGAGCTTCTTAAACAAGGGAAGTTAGAGCAGGTTTTACAGCTTCTTTCCGGCACTTGGACAAGCCTTGGATACGGCAAAGAAAATAATTCGATGACCTCCCTGATACCCCAAATTTATCAAAAAGTACTAGCTGAGGAATTAGCTCAATTAAATCCACCCTCTTCTCGTTAGTTGAGGATAGTCGAAAACCTGCCTGTAACGCACCCTAGAATTTAAGATTTACTCATTTAACAAAAATTTTTTATTTACCTCTTGATTCTCCAGTCTACTGGAGAGTGCAAGATAGAGGAAGGCAAAACTTACTTTGGTTGAAACGCAGCAATTTAAAACTGTTGCGATCGCTAGCATTTGTGTGAAGAATTTGTAACACTCGCCCCACAAGGGAGATTAGTCATGGACAAAGCAACGCTCAAACTCCGAGGCATGAGTTGTGCTGCTTGCGCTAGCACTATCGAAGAAACCATTCGTGCAGTTCCTGGTGTAACTGAATGTAACGTCAACTTTGGTGTCGAACAAGCCACCGTTACCTACGATTCCAGAAAAACCAATTTAGCCGAAATTACTGATGCGGTCGATGAGGCTGGATACTCCGCCCAACCGATACAAGAACAAAATTTGTTCGGCGAAGAAGATGATATAGAACGCAGATCGAGACAAGCAGAACTGCGAGATTTAACCCAAAAAGTCTGGGTTAGTAGCATTTTGAGTACGATTCTAGTCATCGGTTCGCTGCCAATGATGACGGGGTTGCATATTGGGTTTATTCCCATGTGGCTGCATGACTTTTGGCTGCAAACTGTCTTAACAGCCCCCGTACAATTTTGGTGCGGCAAGTCTTTTTACATCAACGCTTGGAAAGCCTTTAAGCGTCATGCAGCCACGATGGATACTTTAATTGCACTCGGCACCAGTGCAGCTTATTTCTATTCCCTATTCGTCACAATTTTCCCCGGATTTATTACCGCTGTTGGCTTAACGCCTTATGTTTACTACGAAGCCTCAGCGGTTGTGATCTCGCTAGTTTTGTTAGGCAGACTGTTAGAAAGTCGCGCCAAAGGACAAACGGGGGAAGCTATTCGCAAACTGATGGGGTTGCAGGCAAAAACTGCCCGTATTATTCGCAATGGCAGGGAAATAGATGTCCCCATTGCCTCTGTTTTAGTGGGCGATGCAATCGTGGTGCGTCCGGGTGAAAAAATCCCCGTAGATGGAGAAATTATTGAGGGAAGTTCGACGATTGACGAAGCAATGGTGACAGGAGAAAGCGTCCCGGTCAAAAAACACCCGGGTGATGAAGTAATTGGCGCAACTATCAATAAAACCGGCAGCTTTAAGTTTCGAGCAACGAGAGTAGGAAAAGATACATTTCTAGCTCAAGTTGTCAAACTCGTACAGCAAGCGCAAGGTTCCAAAGCACCAATTCAAAAATTAGCCGATCGAGTGACGGGATGGTTTGTGCCTGTGGTGATTGGAATTGCGATCGCTACATTCATCATCTGGTTTAACGTTATGGGCAACCCGACTTTGGGACTGATTACAATGGTCGAGGTATTGATTATTGCCTGTCCCTGTGCCTTGGGGTTGGCAACTCCTACTTCTATCATGGTAGGGACGGGAAAAGGGGCAGAAAATGGGATTCTAATTAAAGGAGCAGAAAGCCTAGAATTAGCCCACAAAATTCAGACAATTGTCCTCGATAAAACCGGGACAATCACCCAAGGAAAGCCCACAGTTACAGATTTTATAACCGTTAACGGCACGGCAAATCATAACGAACTCAAACTGTTGCAATTTGCTGCATCGGTAGAACGCAATTCAGAACATCCCCTTGCTGAAGCCGTTGTCCAGTATGCGGCTTCGCAACAAGTAGAATTAGTAGAAGCGAGAGATTTTCTGGCGATCGCAGGCAGTGGCGTGCGCGGTTACGTGTCGGATCGGTTGGTGCAAATAGGCACGCAACGCTGGATGAACGAACTGGGCATCGATACCAGTAGACTGCGACAAGATTGGGATAGGTTGGAGTATTTGGGTAAAACCGTAATTTGGATTGCCGTTGATGGAAAAATTGCAGCCATTATGGGCATTTCTGATGCCATAAAACCTTCTTCAGCGAGTGCAATTCGCGCCTTGCAAAAAATGGGTTTAGAAGTCGTTATGCTAACCGGAGATAATCGCAGAACGGCAGAAACAATTGCCAAAGAAGTCGGCATTAAACAAGTCATTGCCGAAGTGCGACCAGAGCAAAAAGCATCCGCTATCGCCTCACTTCAAACAGGAAAAAAATCTAAAATTGTCGCGATGGTTGGGGATGGAATTAACGATGCACCTGCACTCGCGCAAGCTGATGTGGGAATTGCGATTGGAACGGGAACAGATGTAGCGATCGCCGCCAGCGATATCACTTTGATTTCTGGCGATCTACAAGGAATTGTGACCGCGATTCAACTTTCTCGGGCGACGATGAGAAATATTCGCCAAAATCTCTTCTTTGCCTTTATTTACAACATCGCTGGAATTCCCATTGCTGCTGGCATTCTTTATCCGATTTTCGGATGGTTGCTTAACCCGATTATTGCAGGTGCAGCAATGGCATTTAGTTCGGTTTCAGTCGTCAGTAATGCTTTAAGACTGCGGCAGTTTCAACCCAAAGCGATCGCATAGGAGGTGTGCAAATGTTAAACAAAAATATCATGCTTGGCAGTTTAGCAAGTTTGGGATTAATGCTAGGAGTTGCTGCGGGAGAAACCAAAGCACAAATGCCCCATGAAATGTCGCCACCACAAACAAATCAAACCAATCAATTCCGCTCAATCGAACAACCATTAGGCATAAAAGTTGCAGTTACCGCCGGAGGTTTAGCATTAATTGGATTAGAACTGTGGTGGTTTTTGCTGAGCAAATCCAAATCTCAAAAAGCACAAACAGAAAGTGGCATTCAAGAGATGAATATCACCGTCGATGGTGGCTACGAACCCAGCCGAATTATCGTGAATGCAGCTCAACCAGTCCGGCTGAATTTTCTGCGTCGCGATCCGAGTAGTTGTCTTGAAAAAGTATTACTGCCTGATTTTCACATTGCTACGGAGTTAAAACTGAATCAAGTCACATCGATTGAATTCACACCCGAAGCACCCGGAGAGTATGTCTTTACCTGCGGCATGAATATGTTTCGCGGTATCATAGAAGTGCAGGAATCTAACGTTTCACTTCAAGAAAAACTCTCTGTTCCCGTTGCTTAAATTTGTAGGGTGCGTTAACGCAGTGTAACGCACCGTTCGCAAATCAAATAAGATTCCCCTAGTAAAATGATTTAAAAAGTTAAATAGTGGCAAATAAAAAATCATGGGATTCTATTCGCAAGTAATTGTACCGCACCTTCTGGACTGGAGCCTGTCAGATCCAACCTTAGCAAAGTATCGCCAGGAACTCCTAGCAGACGTACAAGGAGAGGTGTTAGAAATCGGGTTTGGAACTGGATTGAATCTAGCTTACTATCCTGCAAATATTCGCAAAATCACCACAGTAGATGTGAATCTTGGCATGAACGCTTTGGCAAAAAAGCGTATCCATACCTCTGGCATAACTGTTGAACAGCTCGCTACGAACGCCGAAAATCTGCCAATGGCAGACAATACATTTGATAGTGTGGTTAGTACCTGGACTTTATGCAGTATCGCCAATGTAGAGCAAGCGCTTAAAGAAGTTTATCGGGTACTAAAACCGGGTGGTAAGTTCTTTTTTGTAGAACACGGACTGAGCGATAAGCCTAGCATACAAGTCTGGCAACATCGGTTGAACCCGATTCAAAAAGTCTTGGCAGATGGATGTCATCTCAATCGCAACATCCAGGCATTGGTAGAACAGCAGTTTGATTCCGTTACGCTGACGCAGTTCACACCTCAGAATATGCCGGATTTGATAGCTCATCTATACAAAGGAGTTGCTACTAAAACAGTTGAATAATTTGCCCAATCATCTTGTTTCCGCTTGACACTCCAGTTAACTAGAGAGTTTAAAATAGGGTTAGAGACTTGATTGAGTAAAGAAGCAGGTAAGTATGTTAGTCGAAGCCAAACCAAAACTTATTGGTTCAGTCGCCAAAGAAAGTGGTGTACCGATTAAAACCATTCGCTACTATGAGGAGCTAGGTTTACTCAAAGCATCCTCTAGAACCGAAGGAAATTTTAGATTGTTTAACTCCGATGTTTTGACTCGTTTGAACTTTATTAAACGCGCTCAAAGTCTGGGTTTGAGTCTGTCAGAAATCAAGGATTTTTTGGATGTTCACGATGGGGGTGACTTACCTTGCGAACATATAAAAGCTAAGCTGCAAGATAAAATGGCAGCGATTGACGAACAAATTCGGCAACTCCTCATTCTCAAGCTAGAGTTACAAGGACTCCTGTCAACAGAAGAGACGATACCGGAAACTTCATCAAACACCATTTGCCCAATTATTGAACAGAGGTAAATATCTGTTGGCAGCAATTTACATGATGTAAAAATTAGTAAAATTGCTGATTGCTGCTAAATTTATCGATTTTCTTTAACTGAACGCTTGACTCTCCAGTTAAGTAGAGAGTTTAAACTAAGTTTAGCGACGTAAAGCAAGGAATTGAATGTTATGACACTACAACTCACCATTCCCAAATTAGCTTGTTCTGCTTGCGTAAATACCGTTACTAAAGCGATTCAAGCCGTTGATGCTAATGCCACAGTTCAAGCAAATACAAAAACCAAACTCGTCAGCGTAGAAACTCAAGCATCGGAGACAGCCATTAAACAAGCAATTACTGTGGTTGGCTACCCATCTGTTTAAGTAGTTAAGGTTTTTTACAGTCTCAGCGGTTAGCGTTTGGCTAACCGCTAATAGTATAAAATACACTTTTAATTGGATTGAATTAACCAACAGGAATAATTGATGGACGCTGATGGGTTCTATCGCCGAATTTTGCCATCCTCGCTGATTTCTTTTTCTTCCCCAGAAGGCAGACAAATCTTTGCTGAAGCATTAGCAAATGGAGGGATGGAAGGTTATTTTGCCATAGCGGAGCAGTTTCACACTCAATCAGAGCCAGCTTTTTGCGGACTCGGCACGCTTGTTGTTATCCTTAATGCACTTGCAATTGATCCCGGTCGAATTTGGAAAGGTTTGTGGCGATGGTACAGTGAGGAATTTCTTGATTGTTGCCAACAACTTTCACTGATTAAACAGCAAGGCATTACTTTTGACGAATTGGTATGTTTAGCTCGTTGTAATGGAGCTAAAGCAGAGTCTTATCGTTATGAACAAAGCACTTTAGAGAACTTCCGAAAAGCTGTAATAAAAACAACTGCCTCACCGCAAGGGTTGCATATGGTAGTTTCCTACTCGCGACAAGTACTAGGACAAACTGGGGACGGACATTTCTCCCCAATCGGAGGGTATCATCCACGACGCGATCTGGTGTTAATTCTAGACGTAGCTCGTTTTAAATATCCACCTCACTGGGTATCGTTATCTCTACTTTGGGATGCTGTTCGTCCAATTGATGAAACAACTGGGAAATGTCGGGGTTATGTTCTGTTATCTAAAAGTGATATTTCTAGCCAGACTTTCTATCATGTAGCTGTTGACAGATATCAATGGGCTGCGATCGCACCCTACTTTACTGATGTGCTGCCAACAATGTTAGCTCAAGAACAGCCCAATTCACTTTTATCGATGGTAGATGTTATTTTACGACATTTACCATCACAATTCACATACCTAATCAATACCACTGTAGACGATGTACCGACTGAATCTCAGCAGATATGGCACAATTTATCGCAAGAGATTTTGTCTCACCCATTATTGGCAGCACTCCAAAAAATACTATTTACTCAGAATTGGCAGGAAACTACTGTTGCAGGACAGTGGTTATTGAGGGAACAAAATTTAGCTCAATTTTTGACATTGCTACTGCTATCCTGCCCTAAAGAACTCTATAAAACGCTTAATTCTGAATTGCTGCACCAGATATATCAAATGCGAGATTTAGAAAAACTGCCGCCACTGATGCGACAGGAAGTGGCTAAGTTGCGAGAACAGATGTCAGCATTGCAAGAATTGTTAAGTGTTTCCTCTTAAAGCCAGAGGTACTTATAATCTTAGAAAAACATCCAAAACGAAGATACTTCCTAACTACTGCTAGGCTCTAAATATTTTTTTGGCTTTTAGCGACTCTTTGATGAACCAGATGGTTGCACTTCCACCACACCTCGGTACATATTCATGCCGCAGGTAAATTGATATTGCCCTGGTTTTTCAGGGGTAAATTCAATCGGAGTGACACGATTGAGCGCTAAGTCTTGAGAGATGTGAAAATCAGGTAATAACACTTTTTCGAGACAACTACTGGGATCGCGACGCCAGAAATTTAGCCGTACAGGTTGACCTGCTTTCACGACTAAACGAGACGGTTCATAACCACCATCTACCGTGATAGTCATCTCCTGCATTCCTTGACGGAAGTCAGCCTGCTGTGCTTTCGTTTTACTGAAGAGAAACCACCATAACTCCAGACCAAGCAATGCCAAACCGCCTAAAGTGACGCCGACTTTTAACCCCAAAGGTTGCTCGATTCGTCGAAATTCGCCTGTCTGTTCTGAGTGTTCGGCTGGCATTTGTGCCACCGCTACGCCTGAAGTCGTGCCAAGCAAAAAGCCCAAACCAACAAGGCTACCCAAAAGCTTTTTATTGCTGAACATTTAATCAAAATCTCCCTTAATTATGATGCATTTTTTGGTTGAAAGTTTCGCAATCGGAGGGCATTAATAACTACAGAAACTGAGCTAAATGCCATCGCTGCCCCAGCGATAATTGGGTTGAGTAACCACCCCAATAGTGGGAATAAAATTCCAGCGGCAATTGGAATCCCTGCAACGTTGTAAATGAAGGCAAAGAAAAGATTTTGACGGATATTCCGAATGGTGGCGCGGCTTAGTTGAATCGCAGTGACAATACCTTGCAAGTCTCCAGAAATTAAGGTGATGTCGCTAGCTGCGATCGCAACATCCGTCCCCGTACCAATGGCAATTCCTACATCCGCTTGTGCTAAAGCTGGAGCATCATTGATCCCATCACCGACCATCGCCACAATTTTTTCTTCCCTTTGAATTGCTTGCACAGTAGCGGCTTTTTGGTCGGGTCGGACTTCTGCAAAGACTTGCTCGATACCGACTTCACGAGCGATCGCCTGGGCTGTTTTGCGATTATCCCCCGTCAGCATGACTACTTCTAAACCTAACTTGCGTAGCGCCCTCACTGCTTCTACTGAGGAGGGTTTGATCGCGTCTGCAATGCCGATTAACCCTTCCATTTTCCCATCCACTGCAATCCAAACAGCGGTTTTACCAGCCGCTTCCAAAGCAGCTTTGCGATCGCTAAGAGTACTGGTATCAATACCTAGTTCTTCCATCCAGCGTTGCGTACCAATTTGCACAAAGCGGTCTGAAACAAGACCTTGGACACCACTGCCTGCGATCGCTTCAAAATTATTGGCTTCTGCTAGACTGACCTCCTGGGATTGGGCATATCTGACAATCGCTTCAGCCAAAGGATGCTCGGAATTACGTTCTACCGATGCAGCTAATTGTAAAAGCTTTAACTCATTACGATTGGCTGTACCGTTGACCGTAACGAAATCGGTAACGGTGGGCTTTCCTTGAGTGATGGTTCCAGTTTTATCGAGGACAATTGTCTGAATTTTGTGGGCTAATTCTAAACTTTCCGCACCCTTAATTAAGATACCATTTTCAGCACCTTTACCTGTTCCCACCATCACCGATGTGGGAGTTGCTAAACCCAAGGCACAGGGACAGGCAATAATTAGCACGCCGACTGTGGTAATTGTCGCCAAGGTGAGGTTACCCATGACATCAAACCAAATGATAAACGTAGCGATCGCGATCGCCAGTACTGCTGGCACAAACCACCCCGTAACCTGGTCTGCCAATCTTTGAATCGGTGCTTTTGAACCTTGAGCTTGTTGTACCAATTGGACAATTTGGGACAAAACTGTATCTTTCCCCACTCTTGTTGCCTGGAATTTAAAGCTACCCGTTTTATTAATTGTGGCTCCAATTACCTCATCAAGTGGTTGCTTTTTAATTGGCATACTCTCGCCCGTTACCATCGATTCATCTACGGTAGAAGCACCTTCAATCACTTCCCCGTCCACTGGGATTTTTTCACCGGGACGCACCAAAATTACATCACCGATTTGAACTTCTTGAATGGGAACATCAATCTCCTGCCCATCTCGAATTACACGGGCATCTCTAGCTTGCAAACCGATAAGTTTGCGAATGGCTTCAGACGTTTGACCCCTAGCGCGATTTTCCAGCAGCCGCCCCAGCAAAATTAAAGTGGTGATGACTGTGGCAGCTTCATAATACACGTCAGGCATTAAACCCTGATCGATAAATAATCTTGGGAAAAGGGTAACAAACAGCGAATAGAAATAAGCCGCGCTAGTCCCCAAAGCAACTAGCGTGTCCATCGTCGCAGCGTGGCGTTTAAAGGCTTTCCAAGCATTCCGATAAAAGGAAGCGCCGCACCAAAATTGCACGGGGGTTGCTAACACTAACTGCACCCAATGATTGTCTAGCCACAATATTTGAATCCAGGGCAAGTTTAGCCCGGTCATGGCGGATAGTGCGCCTACTACAATTAGGGTACTGAAGATACCTCCAACTACAATTTTGCGCGTAAGATCGCGAGATTCTGCCTTACGGGCAGCTTTTTCGGCATCATCTTCTCCAGTCACCATTTCTTGTTCTTGGAGAGAGTAAGACGAGTATCCCGCAGCATTGATAGCCTGTTGGATTTTCTCTAAATTAGTTCGCTTAGGGTCGTACTGGATGGTAGCCTGTTCTGCACCGAAGTTAACTTTAGCATCGTTGACACCTGGAACAGAGCGAATTGCATCTTCGATGCTGTTAGCACAAGAGGCACAACTCATGCCTCGGAGTTTCAGTGTGAGAGTATCCATAGTTCGATATAACTAATCGGTTATGTACTGTCTATTTTTAAGTAGCAGGATAGCCAGCGGCTGCGATCGCTTTTTTAATTTCCGCTGCTGATTTTTGTGTTTCAATTGTGACCATCTTCGTTTTCGGTTCAGCTTCTATTTTTGCTGTTGCATCTACACTCTTTACCGCTTTAGCCACGGTATCAACACAACCAGCACAGGCAATTTTCGGAACTTTAAGTTGTAGTGTCATTGGCTTTACTTCTTGAATTCGTTACAAACTAAACTCTGACTTTAGTTGAGCCACCCAGGCTTCGATTCGTTCTTCCGTCAAATCAGATTGATTATCTTCATCCAACGCTAAACCTACAAAATTACCATCGCGGATGGCTTTAGATTCATTAAATTCATAACCATTTGTAGGCCAATAACCGACGGTTTGACCACCTAATTCAGAAATTTTTTCCTCTAAAATCCCCATCGCATCCTGGAATGTGTCAGGATAACCTACTTGGTCTCCTACTCCAATCTCTACAGCCATCATGTGATGACCTGTTGTTTCCTGCAAAAAACGGACATCAAAGCGGGAAGCTGATTCGGTTGGGGCGAGTGTAGCGGCTGTAATTGGTGTGGCAGCAATTGCCAGTCCACCAAAGGTCAATATCAAGGCGATTGAAGTCAAATTTGATTTTGTACTGTTATTGTGCGACATTAGTTTTCCTCACAGCCTTTGTTTCGCGATCGCTTCTGCAGGTAGTACAAATACAGCACTACCCGCCTGACAGCTAGTGAAAAGAAAATTTACCTCATTGCCATCTGACGGCAAGACTCGGCGCAGCGACGGCACATATCAGCGCAAGCTTTCATTTGAGCGTCATCGCCCATGCGATCGCACTCTTGGGCGCAGCGATCGCATATTTCGGCACAAACACCACAGGTGTGCGAGTGCAAATCAGACCCGCGCAACATAAAATCAGCGCTAGTTACGCAAATTTGGGCGCAGTCTTGCAGCAAACTAATATGACTTGCTTGTGCGTGATGACCGCCTTTTTGCAAACAGTATGCAATCGTATTCAAGCAGACGCTATGGCAGTCCAAGCAGTTTTTAATGCATTGCTGCATATTTTGACTAATTTGGGATACGGTAGCTTGTGTCATTGTTTTTACCTCGTTGAATTTTTTAGGGTGAATTTGAACGAACGTTAATTCGATCCTCGGCTTCACATTAGAAAGTTAGCGAGGCGATCGCGTCTGACTTAGGGCATAATAAATATTTATGACTAATGAGTTAGAATCATTTCATCCTAATTTCATTGTGGTATGTCTACTGTTTTCGTTGATACAAGTGCCGAGAAAACAAGCAAGCATATTCACAAATAGAAGGGAGCGATCGCACGGCTTATAGTCTTCGGTTCGCTCGGTATACAGATCCTCCCAACGGGGCTAAAGTTAAACTGCAATATCCAATAGACCTCTCCAGAAAAGAAGCTCAAAGACTGCGATATTTATCTATAGTTGGCATTGAAACGATCTTGGTTTGGGCGGTTGACTCTCTAATTAGCTGTAGACTTTAAACTGTTAAAAATAATGCTTTGTAGTGAATGTTATGAACAAGCGTCAAATTGAGATTTTCACGGCTGATTGTCCCCTCTGTGATGAAACCGTTCAAATGGTGCAAGAATTGGCTTGCCCTAGTTGTGAAGTATCGGTTATTAACCTGCGCGAAGGAATCGAGAAAGCGCAACAATATGGCGTATTGGCAGCACCCGCGATCGCTATCAACGGTACTCTTGTTTTGACTGGGAAACCAAACCGAGAACAACTAAAAGCTGTCGGTGTCGGTCAACCTCTGAACTAATCTAACCCCGAATCGAAAGATTATCAGTCAAGTTGGCGACTATACTACAGCGGATTGCTTGCCTCGTCTTGGTACAGCCTTAAGGCTTCGTTTGTGTAGCGGCTGCCATTTTTGCTGCCGCTACACAAACCTTCGGTGTACCATCAACGGCTGCAATCCGCTGTAAGCACGCTCTTTGACTGTGCTTAGTATGATCGCTTAGTGGCTTTTGTCGTTAACTCGTCTAGCTTGAAGGTTTAAAATTTCAAGGTTAGAAGCAACTAAATTTCTGAAAAACTAACATCACAAATTGGTGCTGGTTAATTGTTTGCGGAGATTGAATGCGAGACAAGATACTTCTATTGCTAAAGCAATAATCATCGCGATCGCAGCTGCAATTGCACCAGATGCCCCAAGCTGAACTGCACTAAACGCAACCAGCAACAAAATAATCGTACCAATCCAAGTTGCATAATTGACACCTCTGGTTTGACCTGACCCGACTAAAAAACCCTGAGTAGCATTTTGCACCGCAACCAGGAGCGGCACAAACGCGCACAACAGCAATACGGGACGGATACTTTCAACCAGGGCTAAATCGTTGCCGATAAAACTCTGCACAACCTGCAACCCGAATGAGGTAGTACTACCCAAAAGCAAAAGTAGCGAACAAAACCCACCTACACTGAGGGCAAATGCAATTAATAGGCGATCGCTCACCCTACCTCGATTTTTGATAATCACCTGCTGCACCATGCGAGTCGCGTTGGCAATTACTAAAACCAATCCCCAAGCCGCAGGCCAAGCCGCCAATGCAATATTAGCGTCGATGGCGCGGGCAATAATTCCCACCAGAACGGCACGTCCACCCCAGACTACCAGCATTGAAGAGGCTAAAGGCCAGTAGAAATTCCACACGCTTTTGAGATTGGTGGGTAGCTTTAACTCAGAATCAGTTGGTAGAGGCGGACGAGTGGCTCCTAGCCGCCGCGCCGCAATTGTTACAACGAGGGCCTCTGAAAGCACCCCAGCCATCAGAGCAGTCCCCGCCAGCAGTGCGCCGGACATCCTTACAGTAAACCCGATAATCAGAACGAGGGCTACGATAACTAGACGAGCGATACTGGCAGTAGCCACGGCTTGGGAATGACCTGTGTGGATGAGCAATCCTTGGAAATAGCGCCGCCACGCGATCGCAAAAGGCCAGAGAAACATTAACATCAACACCATCTGCACCGTCTGCCGCAGTTGGGGTGGAATTCCCAACAGCGTCCCCCCCAGCGTGGCGAAAATAAACGGCAGCGTCAGCAGCAACAGTAACGCACTTAGTCCACCCCCTGCTAACAGCGTAAATCGCCACAAGGCACGACGCGATCGCCCACTCGGTGCCAGGGCATTCGAGGCGTGCAGAATCATAATAATCGGACTTTCAAAAAAGACCGCGAGGGCTTTGGCAATCCCCACGGCTGCCAAATTCACCCGTGCGTCGGGTAAATGAGCCAGGGCAGTTGTCATCATCGGATCGCCAAAAGCCATTGCCACATCGCTGAGAGAGAGGGGAATAAATTGCCGCCACAAATCTAGCAGACCGATTTTAGACGGACTTTGAGAAGCATTTAAGGTCATTGTTTATGCAGGTTGTTGCTGTCGCACGAGGGTAAGAGGAACGCTTTGAAGGGCATTAATTGTAGCGGTGAGGGCTGAATCTTCTAATAGTTCAATCCCTTGTTGAGACAGCCATTGCGGATTGTAGACAGTTTCGAGATAGCGATCGCCCCGATCCGGGTTCAACAATACCATGCGTTGAGGACTCGGATGTTGCTTACCGTAAGCCAAGGCAGCGGCAACGATAGCGCCTGTGGACGCTCCTAACAACAAGCCTTCTCGACGCGCCAGGGCATGACAAACAGAGAAAGCAATGCGATCGCTTACAGAATACGCTGCATCAAGTACCATTGGATCGAAATTAGGCGGGACAAAAGAT
The DNA here is from genome assembly GCA_964463555.1 of uncultured bacterium. Lineage (GTDB taxonomy): Bacteria > Cyanobacteriota > Cyanobacteriia > Cyanobacteriales > Aerosakkonemataceae > Microseira. Next base: position 24,892 of record CAYXCW010000027.1, on the reverse strand, counting down.
AACCCCAATCCTGTCATTTTATAGGGGTGAGAAGGCGTGCCAAAAATAGCCGAACCTGCCACATCTACGCCGACAATTCGAGTTTGGGGATAGCGCTGTTTAAAATATCGGCTAATTCCCCCCAATTGTCCCGCCGTGCTAACTCCGATGACAATAACATCAGGTGCAACGGGGAAAGCCTGTTCAATTTCGCGGGCAGTAAATTGCTCGTGGGCAGTCGGGTTTTCCGGATTGCGGTGCTGGCAAGGATACCACGCACCAGGAATGGTTTGGGCGAGTTCTTTGGCTTTTTCCATCCTCGCCACTTGCATCGATCCATTGGCATCTGCTGCACTCAAGGGGACATCTACCAATTCTGCTCCATAGGCAGCCAGCATTCGCCGAATCGGGGGTGGAGTTTTAGCATCGACGACAATCATCACGCGATAGCCTCGCGCCGCACCAATCATTGCCAAACCAATGCCGAAATTGCCAGAACTCGATTCAATAATTGTGCCGCCGGGGGCGAGTAACCCGGTACGTTCTGCGTGTTGAACCAGATATACAGCATTTTTTTCTTTAATGCTGCCACCGGGATTGCAGGATTCTAACTTGAGATAAAATTCATGCTGCTGACAGAGTGAGTTTAAGCGATTGAGACGAACAATGGGAACATGACCAATTGCCTCGGTGATATCGCGAGCTAGGGGCGATAAGAGAGCCGTTTCTAAAACTTGAAGCATTGAAAAAGATCCTTCAAAATTGACGATAGTTAGTCGTGGCGTAAGCTCTCGGTTTGCTCTTAATTTCAGCATCCAAGCGCAAGTATGGTTTGTCGCCGTTAACTAGATAGCATCTTGTCTGCAAAGATTCCCGTCTGTCTTAATTTGCTAACAATCATCTTTGCCTAATTACCAGCTTGCAACACCAGAATGAAATTTGAATGAAATATGTCTGTTGCATTTATTACAAAGTTTCATCCGAAGGCTCACGCGCTATAAAACATTTTAATGAATAAATATTGGATAAAACTGTATAATGCTATTTTTATATTAAGTAATATTTATTACAAACTATTTACGGAAAAACGCGCAAATAATCTCGAAGGATTAACCAATAAATTTCATCCTAATTTCATCTTGGTGTGAAATCTTAGACAAAGAGGGTAATAAAAAGCGGACTGCAACCCGTTTTATCAATTCCGCGTGCGGTAGTCCTATTAGGGTAGAAAGGGCAAAAATCTTGCTCAACCGCTCACCTGCGGTCTTAACGTGGGTACGCAAACGGAAACGATATTATTTCTTTCGGGGGGTTGACATTCCAGTTAACTGGACAGTTCACAATATCAACAGAAACTTGCTCTTGTTTGTTTCAACCCAAGCCAAAATCTATGAAATTAATTTCAATCAAAACTGGTTTAGCAGCATTGACTTTAATGGGTGTCACCTCCCTAGCAGCTTGTTCTACGACTGCACAAAATCAAAACCAAGCCTCTAGTCCGACCCCGACTACAGCCAGCGTTACCAGCAATAAACAGAACGCATCCACCCACAGCGACGCGGATCGTAGCCACATGAACCATAACATGTCTATGGACTTGGGGCCAGCAGATACCGATTACGATTTGCGGTTTATCGATGCAATGATGTTGCACCATCAAGGAGCAGTAGATATGGCAAAAGAAGTATTAAATAAATCCCAACGCCCCGAAATGAAAAAACTCGCTGAAGATATTATTAACGCTCAAAATCGCGAAATTAATCAAATGAAACAGTGGCGAAAAACTTGGTATCCTCAAGCTTCTAGTACCCCAATGGCTCATCACCCTCAAATGGGTCACATGATGCCAATGTCTCAAGAGATGATGCAAAGCATGATGATGAGCATGGATTTGGGTGCAGCGAATGCAGAGTTTGACAAGCGCTTCATCAATGCGATGATACCTCACCACGAAGGTGCTTTAGTGATGGCACAAGATGCTTTAAGTAAATCTAAGCGTGCTGAAATCAAGAAACTATCTCAAGACATCGTGAGTTCGCAACAAAAAGAAATTGACCAAATGAAACAGTGGCGAAAAACTTGGTACAACGAGTAATTTTTCCGGTTTTGGGAAGTTGGCGATTTGGGGGCGCTAGCGTGCTTATCTCCCCCAAACTAAATCATCTCACTACCCAGCTAAGCAATTTCATCCTGATTTCATTTTTGTATGGGAAAGTCAACATTAACCATGACCAGTCGATCCAAAATCCAAAATCTAAAATTTAAAACATGTTAAGTAACATTGTCAGGTGGGTAATTGACCGCCGCTGGCTTGTCGTATTCGCTACAGTTATTGTCTCGCTCTGGACATTTTACGTCATTCCCCAGATGCCGTTAGATGTATTACCAGCCTTTGCACCACCCCAAGTTGAAATTCAAACCGAAGCACCCGGACTCGCACCTGAAGAAGTCGAATCCCTCGTAACTTTACCAATCGAAAGTGCAATTAATGGTACGCCGGGAGTAACCGCAGTCCGTTCTTCCTCAGCGGCGGGAATTTCAGCGGTGAGGGTAATATTTAATTGGGGAACTGAGATTTATCAAGCACGACAATTAGTCACCGAACGATTGCAACAAGCCGTTAGTAAACTACCACCAGGAGTAGAAACACCGCAAATTTCTCCTACTACCTCGCCGATTGGTTTGGTTCTCCAATACGCTTTTACTGTTGAAGATAATCAATCCAAAATCCAAAATCCTCTAGCGCTATCCAAAATTGACTTGATGGAAGTACGGCGAATCGTTGATTGGCAAGTTAGCAACCGCCTTTTAGCTGTTCCTGGTGTCAGCCAAGTTTTGGTTTTTGGGGGCGATCGCCGTCAATATCAAGTATTAGTAGATCCAGGAAAACTCAAAGGATTTAATATTACTTTAGAACAAGTAGTTAGTGCAACTCAAGCCGCTAACGTCAATGCTCCTGGTGGCTATTTTATTACCCCCGATACAGAAAAGTTAATTCGGGGGATTGGCAGAATTGAATCAATTGAAGACTTAAAAAAATCAACAATTCTGGCGCGTAATGGCGTTCCAGTGCGGCTGCAAGATGTCGCAGATGTGGAAATTGGTGCTGAAATTAAACGCGGTGATGGCAGTTTTAACGGCAACCCTGCAATTATTTTAATGGTCAATAAACAGCCGCTTGCCGATACTCCCACTGTTAGCCGTGCAGTGGAAAAAGCCATGACAGAAATCAAAGCAGCTTTACCTCCAGGCATTAAAGTTACTACTACATTCCGCCAAAATAGTTATATCGCATCTTCGGTAGAAAACGTCCGCTCGTCTTTAATTCAAGGGAGCATTATTGCGGCGGTGATTCTGGTTCCATTTTTAATGAACTGGCGCACGCTTGCAGTTTGTTTGCTAGATTTTTTCCTAACCTTGCTGTTTGGATTGTTGGCGCTTTCTTGGTTAGGAGTTGGACTCAATACAATGACTTTAGGGGGTTTGGCTGTCGCAATTGGAACTGCGATTGATGATGCGATTGTTTATGGGGAAAATACTTATCGCAGATTGCGCGAAAATAAAACATCTGAGAATCCACAACATCCACTAGAAATTATTTTTGAAGGTTCACAAGAGGTACGCGATTCTTTAATTGGAGCGACTATAATTGGAATTATTGTTTTTTCGCCAATTTTTACCTTACCAGGTGTAGAAGGTCGGATTTTTACACCAATGGGGATTTCTTATTTAGTAATAGTTGTAATTTCTAGTTTAGAATCTCTGCTAGTTTCTCCGGCTTTGTGTGCGATTTTATTACCTAATGTAAAAGTGACAAAACGAGAACCGTGGTTGGCTAGATTTTGCAAGCAAATTTACGGTTTATGTTTGAGTTTTTCGATGCGAAATCCATTACTAATAGTAGTAACGGCGACGAGTTTAACGGTAGCAGCAATTGCGATTATTCCCTCGTTTGGCAGGGCATTTTTACCAGAGTTTCAAGAACAAACAATGGTAAATACCCTGACATTATATCCTGGTGTTTCCCTAGAAGCTACTACAAAAGCTGGTTATGTAGTTGAAGAAGCACTTAAAAATGATAGTAGATTTAAGTTTATTCAAACACGTTCTGGACGTGCAGCAGGAGATGCAGATGCAGCGGGTGTAAACATTGCACACGTCGATATTGAAATAAGTAACGAGGGGATGAAAAATCGAGAAAAAACTTTAGAAAAGATGCGGGAAGAGTTTGATAAAATACCAGGAGCAGCACCGAATGTGGGCGGATTTATCTCGCACCGGATGGATGAAGTATTGTCAGGAGTGCGGAGTGCGATCGCAGTCAAAATTTTTGGCTCTAATTTGGAAGAACTGCGGAAAATTGGTCAAGAAGTTGAAGCTCAAATGAAAACCGTTGATGGGGTTGTTGATTTATTACTAGAACCTCAAATTCCTGTTCCGCAAATTCAAATTAAATTTGACCGGGATGCTGCAAGTCGTTACGGTCATTCGGTAGGAAATTTGGCAAATATTATTGAAACTGCACTTAATGGTAAGGTAGTTTCTCAAGTTTTGGAAAATCAACAATCGTTTGATTTATTGGTGTGGTTAAAACCCGATGCGCGTCAAAATATGGAAACGATTCGCAATTTATTAATCGATACACCCGATGGACAGAAAATTCCTTTGGGCAATGTTGCCAGTATCGGAGATGGAACCGGACCCAATACTATTAACCGCGAAAATGTTTCCCGTATGATTGTGGTTTCGGCAAATGCCAAAGGTCGAGATTTACGCTCGATTGTCAATGAAATTGAAGCCAAAGTTAAACGCAATGTCCAAACTCCGGCTGGATATTTTATTCAATATGCAGGTCAATTCGAGGCAGAAGAACGCGCTAGCCGAAACATTCTCGTATTTAGTATTATCGCCTTTATTGCAATTACGGTACTGATGTATCTTTCGGTTAAATCTATCCCTTCTACTGCCATGATTATGATTAATTTGCCTATTGGTTTGGTCGGAGGTGTCATTGCAGTCGCTTTAAGCGGTGGAGTCATTTCTGTGGCGTCCTTGGTTGGGTTTGTTTCCTTGTTTGGGGTAGCCACACGCAACGGTTTGTTATTAGTAGATAATTACAATACCAAACATGCTGAAGGAATGCCATTGAAAGAAGTTATTATTAAAGGGTCGATGGAACGACTGAATGCAATTTTGATGACGGCTTTAACTTCCGCGCTGGGTTTAGCACCGATGGTAATACAAGGGGGACCAGGACAAGAACTTTTGCAACCTTTATCAATTGTTGTATTTGGTGGGTTGTTTACTTCGACGGCGATAACTTTAGTGGTTTTACCCGCGTTGTATGCCAAGTTTGGTAAGTATTTGTTTCCACAGCAACCGACGGAAGCTGAACAGAAGGAAGAGCAGTTTTTTATGCATATGTAGGGGAATGAAACTTACTATCTTCGTGCCACAAAAATAGCTAATTAACAAACCACAGAGGTAAGAGAAAAGAAGAGATAGATAATCAGGAAGTAAGAGCGAGTAAAAAATTAAAAAAATCTTAATTAAACAGAGATTTCATCCTGATTTCATTTGATTTTGGCACATTAGATAGTATCCCAGACTGTTAACCCATCTGAAACCTTTCCCAGGCAGTACAGAGTAAGAGGTGCGATTGTGTTAAAAATAAACCGCAGAAAATTTATCATACTTACGGCTGCTAGTGCCGTTACCACATCAGCCGTTGGCTGGGCGATCGCGCAAAACAAAAAGACACCCTTCAATTCCCAAACCTCGTCCAAACTTCACAAAAGTGCTAATGGTTTACTAGAACTTGACCTTGAAGCAAGCTTAAACTCTCTGAACTTAGGAGGAAAACAAGCCTATCTTTTAAGTTATAACGGACAAGTACCAGCCCCTCGTTTGGAAGCCAAACCAGGCGATACAGTCCGCATCCGCTTTACTAACAACCTCTCCCAACCTACTAATCTGCACTATCACGGACTGCACGTTTCTCCCGCTGGCAATGCAGATAATCCTTTGCTCAACATCCCTCCAAAAGAGCGTTTAATTTACGAATTTACTATTCCCAAAAATCATCCATCCGGTACATTTTGGTATCATCCTCACCATCACGGTATGGTGGCAGAACAGGTATTTGGCGGTTTAGCAGGCTTATTGATAATTCGCGGTGAATTAGATGAGATTCCGGAAATTAAAGCAGCCAAAGAGGAATTTCTAGTCTTACAAGATTTTGGCTTAGATGGCAACGGAAATATTCAGCCTCCAAACCACATGACAATGATGATGGGACGGGAAGGTCAAATATTGGCTGTCAACGGTCAAATTAACCCTAACTTATCGATTGCTAAAGGCGGACTGTTGCGTCTAAGAATCGTCAATGCTTCTCCTTCTAGATTTTACCGACTTGCTTTAGAAAATCATCCTTTTTATTTAATTGCAACCGATGGCGGAGGTTTAGATACACCCGTAGAACTAAAAGAATTGCTGCTTTCACCAGGAGAACGTGCAGAAGTGCTAGTGCGTGGAGAAAGAGAACCCTCGCAGTATCGCTTATGGAATTTACCTTACGACCGAGGTGGAATGGGAATGATGGGCGATGGAATGGGGATGATGGGTGGTGGAATGGGCATGATGGGGAATAGTTCCCAGAAAAACCCTCAAGTTTTGGCAACAGTGACTTATCAAGGTTCTGTTTCTAGGTTACCTTTGCCCCAAAAACTTATTCCTGTTGAAACATTACCAGAACCAAAAGCAGTCAGACGTTTTGAATTGTCGATGGACATGAGTCCTGGGATGGGAATGGTTTTTACATTCAATGACAAAGCCTTTGATCCAAATCAAGTTAATACCCAAGTGAAGCTGAATACGGTGGAAGATTGGGAATTAGTTAATATCGATCCAGACCGCATGGATCATCCTTTCCATTTGCATACAAATTCCTTCCAAATTATCTCGCGCAATGAGAAACCAGAACCCTATCGCGCGTGGAAAGATACTGTATTGGTGCGTGGAGGTGAAACAGTTCGCATTCGCATTCCGTTCCGGGATTTTGCTGGTAAGACAGTTTATCACTGTCACATTCTCGACCATGAAGATTTGGGGATGATGGGGATTATTAATATGGTGGCATAGTTGCAATTATTCTTGTAAAACACCATACTGAAAACGGCATCCCTAGTATGTGTCACCGCGAACTGGCAGAAGCAAAGTTAACGAGATTGCTGGCTAGTTTGGACTTACTTATCTAAATGGCTGAAGTTGTCTGATATATTGCTGCGTTTGTTGGTAGCTTGCCAAATCTCCCTGCTGTTGGAAAAGTTGAGCAGCTGTTTGAAAATCTGCCAACGCCCCTTGTTTATCTCCCATTTGGTTACGAATCAGTCCGCGACTGCCATAGGCTTCTGCTAAATTTGGATTGAGTTGCAAAGCGCGATTGTAGTCTGCTAATGCTCCTTGTTTATCTCCCATTTGGTTGCGAGTCAGTCCTCGATTGTAATAAGCATCGACAAAATTAGAGTCAATTTTCAATGCTTGGTTAAAGTCCTCAACTGCTGCTCTTAATTCTCCCAAAGCAGCGCGAGCATTTCCCCGTTTATTATACGCATCAGCGTGATTGGGATTAACCTGCAAAGCGCCGTTGAAGTCTGCGATCGCACCTGGCATATTTCCCAACATTGCTAAAGCCAGTCCCCGGTTACAATAAGCTTCGATAAAATTGGGGTCAAGTTGCAGCACTTTGGTAAAGTCGTCAATCGCACTCTGATAGTCCCCACTTTCAGATCTCTCTAACCCTCGATTAAACCAATCTTCAGCCGTTTTGGGGGTTTTTAGTGCTTTAAGTCGATGATATTGCGTTCCCGTTTCGTTTCTTGCCAACACACCCGATGTTTTTGGTACTGCACAAGCAACAGACGCGATTCCACCCAGTGTAGTGGTTATTCCCAAGATAGCGATCGCTTTTTGAATGTATTTCATGGCTTTCTGCTTCCGTTCTTCCAATACCGAACTAGGTTTGCACAGAATTGCGCTCCATTACGACCATTTTAATGATTGATTAAGGAATGAGATACAGCCACCCTAAAAAAGTTTGTAACAGCAGCCAAACATTTAAGTTAGCAACAATCGTAGCGACCAACCAATCCAGCAGTTTGAAGTAATTTATAGGCATCTTGTATTGCTGCCACATCTTGACAGCCAGCCAAATGAAACATGACTGCTGTCTATTGTGATATTGCCAATCTTGTTTACTTCTACAGCGTTAACTCTTCCTGTCTTGCCTGCTTTATACGCCAAGTTTAGTAAGTTTTTACTGCCTGGATAAACCTATCCAATTATTAGTTATTTCTGATTTCTTTTATTTCCTACAGTTGTGCCAGCGACTTCCTCAATTAAACTGCAAAGCTCCTTGCTGCAAGGATCGTCCAGCGGTTTATTAGCCCAACGGTTTCGATACGCTTCTAACTCTGCTTTGAGCGCTTTCATCCTTTCGATTTGCTCTTCAAGATCGGCAATTTTATGATTGAGTAAATCTCGGACTAGCGGGCAAACTGGATTACCTTGACTCCGGACTCCAAGTACCTGCTGAATTTCTGAAAGGGAAAACTGTAGGGATTGAGCTTTCTTGATGAATTGCACGCGCTTGATGGCTGACTCTTCATAATAACGGTAGCCACTTTCGCTCCTTTGCACGGGTTCTAGCAACCCCAAGCTTTCGTAATAGCGTATGGTTGCCACAGCTACATCCGCTTGAAGAGCTAGCTCTCCGATCTTCAAAAGTTTGTTTTGGGATAATGCTTTACAAGTTTTGTCCACTCTCTGTCACCATCACTTTTGAGCAACTTACTAGATTTTCTCTTCAGTTAAAGTGTTATTTTGCCGACTTTGGTTGTCATCTTTATAATTTTATCAAGAGTCAAACGATTTTTTGACGATATACTCTGCGAGCAAAAAGCAGCACTAACTCAGAACTGAGCTAATGCTGTAGTCGAATATTCCGAGGGTATCCCCCTGCTAAAAACTCCTGGGGGACTCTACACATACTAAGCGGCAGAAAGATTATTTGTCGCAATTAGCTAGCGGGCAGTCAGGGGTAGGGGTTGTGCAGGATCCTGCTGCCCTAACAGCAGCGCCTGTAGCTGCTGTTAGGAGAACTGCCGCTAGAGCTGCGAAAGTGATGCGTTTGGCCTGCATTGCTGTTGTCATTACTTTTTACCTCTGAATTTAGGCTCTGAAAGTTTCCTTGGGAAACTATAAATAGCGTAAAGTCTGTAGTCTACTTGAGAGTCAAGGGGGACAATATTAAAAAGTGTAAAGTTATTGAATTTCTGATGCCACGATACAAACACCTGTCTGAAAGTTAGAACATTTCATCCTGATTTCATTTTTGAGTGTTATTTTAGGCGGGGTGAATAGCTATTGATCGCTGTTCGCTCAAGAAATCAGGGAATTTAGGGATTTAAGGAAGTTTTAAAACCTTGTTTCTAGATTCAACCTGGAATAGAAGCGAGGTAGAGCCTATAAAACCCGGCTTCTTGAGCTTGAGAGCAAACCAATTAAGCTCCTAGATGCAGCCAGCCCAAAAAAGTTTGTAATAATAGCCAACCATTTAAACCAACAATAATCGTCGCCACCCCACCAGCCAATAGTTTGAGCCACACGGGATTCACAAATTCTCCCATTAACCGACGGTTGCTCGTAAACATTACCAAGGGAATCACCGCAAATGATAACTGTAAACTCAGAACTACTTGACTAAAAACCAGCAAGTTTCCCGTACTCGTTTCACCAAAGAATATAATCGCAATCAAAGCCGGAATAATGGCAATTAACCGAGTGGCTAAACGGCGCAACCAAGAGGGAAGACGCATTTGCAGGAAACCTTCCATTACAATTTGTCCGGCTAAAGTTGCAGTCAGGGTGGAACTTTGCCCGGAGGCTAACAATGCTAAACCAAAAATTGCACTAGCGGCACTCACTCCTAACAATGGTGAAAGTAATTTATAAGCATCTTGGATTTCGGCTACATCTTGATAACCAGAAAAATGAAACGTGGCAGCAGACACAATTAAAATTGCTGAATTAATAAACAGTGCGAACGATAAAGCCACTGTTGAATCAATTGTGCCAAATTTAATCGCTTCCCACCGCTTCTCTGTCGTAGGTTGCCAGTCGCGTGTTTGTACGATTGATGAGTGTAGATATAAATTATGCGGCATTACTGTTGCCCCTAAAATGCCGATAGAAATATAGAGCATTCCTGGATTATGTAAAATTTCTGGTTTCGGCATATACCCAAGTAAAATTCCTCCGACATCCGGCCTTGAAAACAGCATTTCGGCTGCAAAACAGATGCCGACTGTTGCCACTAACATAATCACTAAAGCTTCCACATAGCGAAAACCTTTATGTTGCAAAAATAGTAACATCAAGACATCAAATCCCGTGATGCAGACACCCCAAACTAGAGGAATGCCAAACAGGAGTTGCAAAGCGATCGCACTTCCCAATAATTCTGCCAAATCGCAAGCAGCGATCGCGATTTCGCACAATACCCATAAACAAAAATTAACGCGGGGACTAAAATAATCTCGACACGCTTGCGCTAAATCTCGACCCGTAGCAACTCCCAAACGCACGCACAACGATTGCAGCAGAATTGCCATCAGATTTGATAGCAAAATTACCGTCAATAATGCATAGCCAAATTTAGCACCTCCAGCAATATCTGTTGCCCAGTTGCCAGGGTCCATATATCCCACCGAAACGAGATATCCTGGCCCTGCATAGGCTAGCATTTTTCGCCAGAAGCCTTGACTAGAGGGGACTTTAATGCTGCGGTGAACTTCAGGTAAGCTGGGTTGATTTGCTGGGCGTGACATCGATTTGATTTATTCATAATTTTCTCATATTTTACTTTACTACGAGCAGTAAACTTGAAAAAATGTTTTACATAAAGAATTATTAAGACCCCCCTGTAAACTGCTCAAGGTTGTCGAATGGCAATGTTTTGAGCCAAAAATTTGCCAGCCAATTTTTAACCATACTGCGATTTATTGGCTTTGCTATCTGTTCAATTGGCATTGTTTTTTTGAGTCGTACTGTTTTGGGGTAAGTTAATAACGTAGTGCGTTACGATACTCGTAACGCACCCTACAAAAATCATTGATGGACAATCACAGGCGTACCTACGGAAGCCCAGTTAAACAGCCATTTAGCATGATTAACTGCGACATTGACACAGCCGTGGCTAACTGGAGTACCAAAACGGTTATGCCAATATGCGCCGTGGACGGCAAAACCCCGATAATAGTACATAGTGTAAGGCACGTTGCTAACATCATATCCAGGGCCAGTCATTCTGGTAGAGCGCAGTTTGGTTTTAACCGCAAACGTGCCGGGGACAGTAGGAGTTGACCGCTTTCCCGTCGAAACAATAACAGCATAAACGGGTTGGGTTCCTTCCCAAGCTATTAGTCGTTGACTAGAAAGATCGATTTGAATCCAGCGTTTATCGGATTCTTGAAGCGATAAAATTTTGTTGGCAATTTTATCGCTTTGCGAAGTTGTTGCAGACGGTTTTGACCAAGCAGATAACGCTGTTAGAGCGATCGCTGCACTAGCCAATAACGCTCCTCCACCACACAGCCCGAAAAAAGATAAGTTCTTCATAACACAATTTACCTCAATAACAAAAAGGATGATTTACTTCATCGCTTGCAGGCTATCTCTCATCAGAGAAACAGCACTCAAACTTAAGATAGTAGCGACCAGCAAACTAACAATTGCATCTGCCCACAACCAATTACAGAAATAAATAACAACCGCAGACACCATGACGCCAAAAGAACTAGCAGCATCAGCGACTCCATGCAATAAAATGGCTCGAAAGTTCAAATCGCGATGGCTGTTTTCATGTAGTAGGTTGATACTATAACTGTTAATTAATAAGCTCAATCCGGCTACAATCAGCATCGGTAATCCCTGTAACGGTTCTGGAGTTTGCAAGTGTTCTATCGCTTCTATGGCGATTAGGAAGGACAGAAAAATCAAACTAATCCCATTGGCGATCGCTACCCAAATTTCGATACCCCGATACTCAAAAATCACCTCCTCTTCAGATTTACAATCTACTAACCAAGTGACTAGGAGGGTCAATCCTAAATTCACTAAATCTGAGAATAAATGTCCTGAAGCTGCTAAAAGTGACAGGCTATGACTCCAAATCCCTGCACCCAATTCTATTAAAAATAGAAAACTTCGCCACCCCAAGACAATCCAAAGAATTTGAATCTTGGGCATCCTCTGCGTCACTTCTAGGCTAGTGTTTATGGCTGGAACTATTTTGAAAATCACGGGTTCCCTGATAACCAGATAAATTTGCTAACTCCTGCAAGGATTTTTCACCTTGGTAGAACTTGCCATTAATCTCCCAAGTTGGATAACCCTGAATTCCAGCACTTTGACAAAGTTCAGGTTGAGCATTTTTTCCTTGAGGATGGCATTCGACATAATTTAATTGAGCGGCTGCTTCTTTCCCAAAAAGTTGCTTTTGACTTTGACAGTGGGGACAGGTAAAAGCACCGTACATTTTTGCACCTGTCTGTTTTAGATGCTTTGCCAAAGCGATTTCAGATGCACCAGAGCCAGTGGTAATTGTGTAAGCTCCCACTTGAGTTGAAACACGGGGGTTTGTAATGTTGGCATAAACGCCCAGTGTTCCCACTAATACAACGACACTGACTAAAACTCCCGTGAAAAATAGTTGTCCGATATCTTCCCATTCTCGACCAATTATTGCTAGTACAAACAGGCTCAAAGATAAAAAAGCAGATGCAATACAATAGGTACAAGCGGCTTTAAGTACAAAAACCAGTAGATACATCAGGTAGCCACTAAAAACCATCATGGCTGTGCCACCCATAAACAGTAACAGTCCTGTCCAATTCTCTAATTTAGATCGCAGTTGTTTCTGCGAGGGAGCATTTAGGAACAAGGGAACGGTGGCAAAAATTATCATACCGAAGTAGCCCAAAAAGCCAAACAGAGACAGGGGTAAACCAAAAACTTCGGCATAGGGACTGTTAAGCACCACGTCGCAACCGCTTGTCGGGCAAGCAGCACTTCCTTGGGTTAATTTGACGATTGTTAGATATGCAGTTCCCACTGCTCCAATTGTGGCTATTCCTGCCATCATTGGACGCAAATATCGATGTATCCAAGAAGTAGAATGACGTTGAATCATAATACTTTCTCCTCCTGAAGTTTGAAAGGAAAAAAAGAAACGAGATTTGGACAATTTCAGATTTTACACTCCGGTAATCGAGGGAGAGGCAACATCTGCCATCTTCTGGTTCCCAGGTTCAACCTGGGAACCAAAAGACAGCGGCTCTGCCACCTGTTGAGGAGAGGCGAAAGGTTTCTATTTCAACACTCTAGTAGCATTAAAAATCGCCAGCAACGCTACTCCAACATCAGCAAAAACTGCCTCCCACATCGTTGCTAAACCAAAAGCGCCGAGTGCGATAAATAAGCCTTTGATTCCCATTGCCACAATGATATTCTGCCAAACAATGCTGTGAGTTTTTCTGGCAATTTGAATTGCTTCGGCGACTTTTGAAGGTGCATCGGTCATTATCACAACATCAGCGGTTTCAATTGCGGCATCAGATCCTAATCCACCCATTGCTAATCCGACATCGGCTCTTGCCAGCACGGGTGCGTCGTTAATTCCGTCGCCAACAAAGGCAACTTTACTACCTTTTGGAGCAACAGCGATGATTTTTTCCAACGCGCTGACTTTATTTTCTGGCAATAATTCAGCTTCGTAGGAATCTAAGCCAAGTTGTTGAGAAATGCGGGATGCGATCGCATTATTATCCCCCGTCAGCATGACGGTTTTTTCCACACCCAGTTTCTTTAAATCAGAAATTGCCTTGGCTGCATCTGGTTTAATTTCATCGGCGATCGCAATGTAACCCCGGTATAAATTATCCACTACTAAATGCACGGTTGTCCCATCGGCATGACAAACATCGTGGTCGATATTTTCTCGATGCAATAAGCGGTCATTTCCTGCCAAAACTACCCGATTTTGTACCTTGGCACGAATCCCATGTCCGGCAATTTCTTCGTAATCTTTCACCTGGGATGTATCTATTTTTTCCCCATAGGCATCTCGAATCGATTGCGCGACGGGATGGTTAGAGTGAGATTCTGCTTGGGCAGCGATCGCCAGTAATTCGGGTTTCGTAAACCCATTCCTCGTCACGACTTGCGAGACTTTAAATACGCCTTGGGTAAGCGTTCCCGTTTTATCAAACACAACGGTTTTGACAGATGTTAGGGTATCTAAAAATTTAGACCCTTTGACCAAAATTCCTCGCTTTGCAGCCCCTCCAACGCCACCAAAATAGCCCAGAGGAATGCTAATTACCAATCCGCAAGGACAGGAAATGACTAATAAAATTAGGGCGCGATATACCCATTCGGCGTGAGTTGCACCGGGAATGAATAAAGGCGGCAATAATGCCACTGCCAAAGAACCAAATACGACAAATGGTGTATAGTATCTGGCAAATTTGGTAATAAATTTTTCCGTTGGCGCTTTTTGACTTTTGGCATTTTCGACTAATTCTAAAATCCGGGCGATGGAAGACTCACCAAACAGTTTTGTCACCCGAATACTGAGTACACCTGTTTGATTAATCGTACCTGCCAAAACAGTATCTCCTACTCGCACCGTGCGGGGAACAGATTCGCCCGTTAAGGCAGATGTATCGATTTGGGAATTGCCTTCTACAACTTCACCGTCTAAGGGAATTTTTTCACCCGGCTTGACTAAAATTAAATCGCCTATTTTTACAATTTCTGGCGAGACTTTGGTGAATTCATCTCCCTGCTGTAAGTAAGCATAGTCGGGGCGAATTTCTAACAATGATTTAATCGAATTGCGAGAACGTCCGACTGCATATTCTTGGAATAACTCTCCCACTTTGAAAAACAACATCACGCCGACAGCTTCGGGGAGTTTGTGAATTGCGATCGCTCCCAATGTCGCCACCGTCATTAAGAAGTTTTCATCAAATATTCTGCCTCGTAAAATGTTACGTCCGGCAATGGTTAAAACATTCCAACCGCTTAAAAGATAGGCAGGAATGAAAATTAAGTATTCCCCGATGCTGAAAGGTGTGTTGTGTAATGATTCTTCAAAAATTAGACCGACTGTAAATAATACAACAACCAACAAGACGGGGGTTAGTTCCTTTTTGAGGTCAAATTCTCCACCACCATGACTGTGGTCGTGGTCGTGGTCGTGACTCTCTTTATGGTCGCGATTGTCGTCGTGACTGCAACTACAGCAGGAGTGGGTATCGCGCGGCTTATTCATTGTGTTTCCAAGGTTAGAGGGAAAGGATAGAAATATGAACAGTTATTCATAGTTTAGCTAAAATTAGCTGCTAGTCAAGCTGAGAAGGTGAAGATAAATATTAAGTTATGGTCTGAAAATAAGAATCAAAATCGCTATCTTGATAGCAATGGAATGATTTTAATTATCAAAAAAGCCCACTGATGATTGTTGACAAGCAGTTTGGGTTGGTCAACGCGATCGCAGGGGGGTGGTGGAGGCGATCGCGCTTTATAAATTTCATCCTAATTTCATTCGGCTCTGTCATTTTGGGTTAGATGGTGTTACAATGCCGCCCACTCAAAGAAGCGAACAGTTTACGCTTAATTCTGTCAAATAGGCGATCGCTCAACCGTGACCGATTCATTGGTCCAAATTGGGTATAATCGCTATCAACTTTTTCCAAAGTTACCCAATTAAACAAACGTCAGCAATATCGCTTGTTTATTATCCCCAGTTTCTGAAAAATTTCACTCGTATTTCATCTGGGTATGAAACACTATGTAATTAGTACTCCTCAAGCGCTCTCTCACGGCGGCTTGGCTCTCCAGTAATTCCAAGGTACTCTTTGCAATGGGAATATCTAACCGTTCTTTTGTGCTACTGCGTTATGCTTCTTTAGCTATTTTGAGCCTGCTGCTAACAACCCCTACAGTCGTATTAGCGGGTGCTGGACACGATCATGGCGGCGGCAGTGAATTCCAAGGCGGAAGCGAACCAACAGGTTCTATCGAAGTTGATGCAGAAACAGCCAAACAGCTAGAAATTAAAGTGGAACCCGCCGCCCGTCAGCGGCTAGATATTGGCATCAAAACCACAGGTCAGATCGAAACCCTGCCCAATCAAAGAGTGGAAGTGACTGCACCGTTGACCGCAAAAGTAGTTGAATTATTAGTACAACCCGGAGCCAAAGTAAAAGCAGGTCAACCCCTTGCGGTTTTATCCAGTCCGGAACTGGTGGAACTGCGGGTTAACTCCCAGGAAAAACAAGCCGATGCTCAAGCTGCTTTGCAAAAGGCGCAAGCGGACTTAAAGCTAGCCAGAGAAAATCTAGAACGACAGCAAAGAATATCGAATGCCGAGATAGCACAAGCGCGCACCCAATTAGAGGCGGCTCAGGCACAGTATAACCGCGACCAAGCTTTAGTTTCCCAACGCTCGGTCTTAAAAGTTGCCCAAGAAAACTATCGGCGTCAGTTGCAAATCGCCGATGCCCAAATCGCCCAAGCCACCACTGAACTGGCAGTCGCTCAAGAACAATATGACAAAGATAAGCTATTGGTGGAACAGGGAGCGCTGCCGCGACGGCAGATGCTAGAGTCGCAAGCCAAACTAGAAAGAGCCAAAGCCGAACTTGCCAGAGCCAAAAGCCGCCCGGAAGTTGTCCAAGCTGAATCCGAAGTTAAACGCGCTGAGGTAGACTTGCCCTTCCGGGAATTGCGAGATTCCCAGGCTCGCGTGGCAGAAGCCCAAGCCCAACTTAGCAGAGTGGAAACCCGCCGGGAAGTTTTGGAAGCAGAAGCGCAGCTTAAACGCGCCCAGTCAGATTTGCAGGTGGCTCAATCTCGTCTTAAATTAAGCGACGCTACTTATGAAACTCGGTTGCAACAACTGGGAACGAGAGCCAATGCCAAAGGATTGGTGACGGTAACGGCTCCCATTTCTGGCACAGTTGCAGAGCGCACAGTTAGCCTTGGTCAATCGCTGCAAGATGCGGGTGGCAAGCTGATGACGATTGTTAATGATACTCAGGTTTTTGCCACGGCGAATATTTATGAAAAAGATTTAAACAAGGTAAAGATAGGTCAACGGGTGCGGATAAAGGTTGCCAGCTTACCCAACCGTACCTTTGAAGGACAGATTACACGCATTGGCTCGCTAGTAGAAGGGCAAACGCGGGTAGTACCAGTCCAAGCGGAACTTAACAACGCGGGTGGGGAACTCAAGCCGGGAATGTTCGCGGAATTAGAAGTACTAACAGACCTAACAGCTACAGCTATTTTGGCAATTCCCAATTCGGCTATCGTGGATGTAAATGGCAAGAAACTGGTTTACGTAAAAAATGGCAATGCTTTCCAATCTGTGGAAGTGACATTAGGGCAAAAGTCTGGGGATTTAGTAGAAGTCAAGAGCGGTTTATTTGAGAAAGATTTAATCGTTACCCAACGCGCACCGCAACTTTATGCCCAGTCATTGCGGGGCGATAGTAAACCCAAGGAAGGTGGGGAGACGGACGGACACTCCGAACAAAAGGAAGGGAATTCAGAGGTAAAAGACGCGAAAACTAACAGCTTGCCACCTTTAGGGTTAGTTGGTGTAGTGGGAGGCGGGATGTTTGGTACTGCGGCTTTTATAGCTGGTGCTTTTTGGAATCAGCGTCGGACTCGTTCTCGCCTAGTAGGAGAAGAGAATTTTAGTACAAATGCCCAACCTTTGACCTATGAAACCGAAGTTTATCTCAACAAAGATCTAACTTTGTCTCCTACCGTCGTGTTGGTTGAAGACGACGAACCTGTGCGCGATCGCCACTAAAAAATTCAACTTTTGATTGGGTAGTAGGTAATGAAAAAAGGCTCTCCCGTACTTAGGATGATAAATTTATCCGATCATTCGTAGGTTGGGTTGAGTGAAGCGAAACCCAACTCTCTGGGGCGATCCAATTTGGGCGGAGCGAAGCGTAGGGTTCGTATCTCAACCCAACCTACAACTATGGGAGAGCCGAAAAATATGCGGTAGGCGCGGCAAAATATTGACGAAGCACGAATTCTAATGACTAATTATAATAACCAATCAAATGATTAGTATTATTGCCAAGTGGGTTATTACTAAACGATGGCTAATAGCCATTGCAGCATTCATTTCCACATTAATCGTAGTTTTCAACACCATACCGCAAATGCCGCTGGATGTATTTCCTAACTTTGCACCCCCTCAAGTCGAAATTGAAACCGCAGCCTCTGGACTCGCTCCCGAAGAAATAGAATCTCTCGTCACATTGCCCGTTGAAAGTGCAATTAACGGAACTCCTGGGATTGCAACAGTCCGTTCTTCTTCCTCAGCCGGACTATCTGTGGTCAGAGTTGTTTTTAAATGGGGAACCGATATCTTTCAAGCCCGCCAATTAGTACAAGAACGATTGCAACAAGCTGTAAGTAAGCTACCGACTGGAGTCGAAACCCCAAGAATTGCTCCCATCAGTTCGCCGATTGGCACCGTACTGAAATATGCCTTCACTGTCGAAACAGAAGCACAATCCAAAACAGACATTCCCAAGCTAGAGCCTGGGAACGAGCCAAAATCCAAAATCGACCTAATGGAAGTGCGCCGAATCGTCGATTGGCAAGTAGTCAATCGCCTCTTAGGAGTTCCCGGTGTCAGTCAAGTGCTAGTGTATGGCGGTGATGTGCGCCAGTATCAAGTTTTAGTAGATCCCAACAAATTAAGAGCTTTTAACGTGTCCTTAGAGCAGGTTACTGAAGCAGTTCAAACAGCAAATGTCAATGCTCCTGGCGGCTTTTTAATTACCCCTGATAAACAAACATTAATTCGAGGAATTGGGCGGGTTGAGTCTCTAGATGACCTCAAGCAATCTGCGATCGCTACTCATCAAGGAACGCCGATCCGCATTGTCGATGTGGCAGACGTACAAATTGGTGGAGCTGTCAAGATAGGTGACGGTAGCTTAAATGGGAAAGATGCCGTTATATTGATGGTCAATAAACAGCCTCAAGCTGATACTCCCACCGTCACGAAGGCGATTGAAACTGCAATCGAAGAACTCAAAGCAGGTTTGCCCAAAGAAATTAAAGTGACTGAAACATTTCGTCAGGCAGATTATATCGATGCTTCGGTAGAAAATGTCAGATCGGCTCTCGTTGAAGGCAGCATAATTGCAGCAATTATCCTGATTCCCTTCTTGATGAATTGGCGAACGCTGGCTGTATGTTTGTTAGATTTTGCTTTAACTTTTGTGTTCGCCTTGCAAATATTATCTTGGCTCGGATTGGGGCTGAATACTATGACTTTGGGAGGGTTAGCAGTTGCCATTGGTACCGCGATTGATGACGCTATTGTTTATGCAGAAAACACCTATCGTAACTTGCGGCAAAATAAATACTCTGCCAACCCGCGTCCGGTACTAGAAGTCATCTTTGAAGGAGGGCAAGAAGTCCGCGAATCTCTGATTGGAGCTACTTTAATTACAGTTGTTGTCTTTGCTCCAGTGTTTGCCCTAGTAGGTGTGGAAGGTCGGATTTTTGGGCCGATGGGTATGACTTATCTAGTGGTAGTAATAGTTTCCAGCTTGGAATCTTTGCTCGTCAGTCCAGCTTTATGTGCGATTCTATTGCCTCACGGCAAGATGCCACAAATTGAAGCCTGGATACCAAGATTGTGCAAAAGGCTTTATTCTCCTTTTTTAAATTTTTCTACCCAATTTTCGACGATTATTTTAATCTTGGCGACTGCGGCAATGGTAGCAGCGATCGCGATCTTTCCAGCTTTGGGACGAGCCTTTCTACCCGAATTTCAGGAATCAACTTTAGTTAATACCTTGGCTCTTTATCCGGGGACATCTTTAGAAACTACAAATAGTGCCGCTTTTGTCTTAGAAACTAAACTCAAAGATGACCCCAGATTAAACTATGTTCAATTACGGGCAGGACGCGCTCCCAACGACCCGGATGCCGCTCCTGTTAATCTGGCTCACCTTGATATTGGATTGAGCGAAAAAGGGATGGAAAATCGGGAAAATACTGTAGAATGGCTGCGGAAAGAATTTAACAAAGTACCGGGTGCTGCTACTAATATTGGCGGATTTATTTCTCACCGCATTGATGAAATATTGTCTGGGGTTAGAAGTCAAATTGCAGTTAAAATTTTTGGCCCCGATCTAGAAGAACTCCGCAATATTGGCAAACAAGTAGAAGCTACGATTAAATCTGTGCCGGGAATTGTAGATTTACAGCTTGAACCTCAAATTCCCATCGAACAAATTCAAATTAAGTTTAACCGCTTTGCGGCTGCTCAATATGGTTTAACTATTGGACAACTTTCCAACATTATCGAAACAGGTCTGAATGGTAAAGTCGTGTCTCAGGTTTTAGAAAAACAACAAACTTTTGATTTAGTTGTGTGGTTAAAACCAGAATTTCGCAATAATCTTGAAACAATTGAAAATTTGTTAGTTGATACGACCGATGGTAACAAAATTCCTCTAGCTCAAGTCGCTACTGTGACTTATGGAACCGGGCCAAATACGATCAATCGCGAAAATGTTTCTCGCTTAATTGTAGTTTCAGCCAACGCCAAAGGCAGAGATTTGCGTTCCGTAGTCAATGATATTCAAGATAAAGTAAAAGCAAACGTTCAGATTCCCTCTGGTTACTTTATCCAATACGGCGGTCAATTTGAAGCGGAAGAAAGAGCGTCAAAAAATATTTTAATTTTCAGTGCCATTTCCTTTGTTGTAATTACGGTACTGATGTATCTTTCTGTCAAATCAATTGCTTCTACAGCCACAATTATGATTAATTTGCCCCTCGCGTTAGTTGGCGGAGTAATTGCGATCGCTTTGACAGGAGGCGTTATTTCGATCGCTTCTCTCGTGGGGTTTGTGACGCTGTTTGGGGTCGCAACTCGTAACGGACTGCTATTGGTAGATAATTACACAACTAAGGCCGCAGCAGGGATGTCTTTAAAAGAAGTTTTGATTGCTGGGTCAATGGAACGACTCAATGCTATTTTGATGACTTCTTTAACTTCAGCTTTGGGTTTGCTGCCATTAGTAATCGCTGTTGGCCCTGGCAAGGAAATTTTACAACCTTTGTCGATTGTTGTATTAGGTGGATTGTTTACATCTACTGCACTTACTCTACTGGTGTTGCCAGCTTTGTATTCTAAATTTGGTAGATATCTCTTGCCTAAGCCGAGTGCGAATATTGTAGAAGATGGCAAAGTGCCTAAAGCTATAATATTGGAATAATATTACCCCGATATTTATTTTAGTCATTTTATAACTCTACCCCGTCCCATGACCTCTTTTACCTTTTTCCGCAGTCTAAGAAACCCAATATTTGCTAGACTTTATACCGCTCAAACTACAAGCCTTTTAGGCGATGCGCTGACATGGGTAGGTCTAGCCTTACTCGCCTTTGAATTGGCGGGACAAAAAGCAGCAATTGTGCTGTCTGGTGCTTTAACATTGCGCGTGACTGCGTTTGTGTTGCTTTCGCCGCTAGCAGGAGCGATCGCAGACCGTTTCGACCGCAAGAAAATCATGGTCATCACCCACCTGATTCGCATGATTGTTGTGGGTTTATTGCCTTTTGTCAGCCAAGTTTGGCAAATTTATGTCTTGATATTGGCGTTGAATGTTTTTAACGCTTTCTTCACTCCCACTTACCAAGCGACCATTCCCTTAGTGACGGGACAGAACGATTATCCGCAAGCGATCGCACTTTCAGCTACTACCTATCAACTACTCGGCGTACTCGGCCCTGGTATTGCCGGAAGTATAGCAGCATTCATCGGCGCCAGACAGGTTTTCTTCCTAGATGCCCTGAGCTTTCTGATAGCAGGAGTATTAATTTTTACACTGCCGGGTCAGCTAAGAGTCGAGCCATACCAAGAGTCATCAAGCACCAGAAGTAGAACTTGGCAAGACATCAAAAACGGTACGACTCGTCTGTTTACCGATCCCTACATCCGCTATGCTCTTTTCATGCAATTGGTGGCATCCATCGCCGGAGCGCAGATTTTGGTCAATACTGTTGGCTACGTCCAAGGGATACTCAAACTAGGAGAGGTTGAGTACGGCTGGGTCATGGCTGCTTTTGGTATTGGCGCGACTCTTTCTGCTGTGGCAATTGGTGCAATCGGTCAAAGTTGGACTCGGACAACCTTTGTGCTGTTTGGTGCGACGCTCATCACCCTTGCTCTATTGCCAGCAAATTATGCGAATCTGCCCGTCTTGATGTGTTTGTGGCTGCTAGCAGGATCTGGTCAAAATTGTGTAAATTTGCCTACGCAAACTTTAATTGCTGACCGCATTCCTACGGAGGCTCAAGGACGAGTTTATGGCGCACACTTTGCCTGGAGTCACTTATGGTGGGCAATTTCCTATCCCCTGGCAGGATGGTTAGGAAGTAACTTAACTGAAGTAGAATTTTTATCTGGTAGTTTGATAGGTTTAGGGCTGTTGCTGCTGGTGCAACTTTTTCTGTCACCAAAAAGGGATGAAAGCGCGAGCGTGAGTGAAAGCATTTGGCACGAACACGAACACATCCACGACGCGCATCA
The DNA here is from genome assembly GCA_964463555.1 of uncultured bacterium. Classification (GTDB taxonomy): domain Bacteria; phylum Cyanobacteriota; class Cyanobacteriia; order Cyanobacteriales; family Aerosakkonemataceae; genus Microseira. The sequence continues at coordinate 2,202 of CAYXCW010000027.1, read as the reverse complement.
TCAACACGAACATGCTTCTGGAATACCTGTAGATGAACCTCATACTCATCCACATCCACATTGACTCTCATCCGATTGGGTTGGATAAAAACTAGCATTTTTTGGCTTTTTATTTGGAAAAATTACTGATGTGCAAAAAGAGATCGCACCGCGAGGATTGGGTAAATTCGAGCGGTCGATGATGGGAATTCCAACTTTATTAGCGATCGCTGCAAAAATTCCTCTTTCTTTCTGTAAAATTTCATCGTGGTTTCATCCGACGATGCCATCATAGATCGAAAGTATGCTGACGCATCTACAACCGTAAAGCTTTATCCTGCTAATGCTCAATTCTATTGTTAAATGGTCGATCGCCCAACGCTGGCTAGTCGTTTTAGCCTGTATTCTGATTAGCCTGTGGGGCTTTCGCGTGCTGACACAGATGCCGTTGGATGTATTTCCTAGCTTTGCACCGCCGCAAGTAGAAATTCAGACCATTGCACCCGGTTTAGCACCAGAAGAAGTCGAATCCCTAGTGACTCGACCTATAGAAAGTGTAATTAATGGAACACCCGGACTCGAAGCATTACGTTCCTCCTCTGCAATTGGAATTTCTGCCATCAGAGCAGTTTTCAGTTGGGATACAGACATTTATCGCGCCCGTCAATTAGTCACCGAAAGGTTACAACAAGCACGCAGCCAACTCCCTCAAGGTGTAGAAGAACCAGAAATTCTTCCTACCAGTTCTCCATTAGGATGGACTGTCAAATACGCCTTTACCTCCGAAACTACTCCTTTAATGGAAGTGTGGCGCATTGTTAATTGGCAGGTCAAAAACCGTTTATTGGCTGTTCGTGGCGTCAGTAATGTGGTGATATTCGGTGGCGATGAACGTCAATATCAAGTGCTGGTCGATCCAGACAAACTCAAAGCATTTAATGTTTCCCTCGCAGACGTTACCAAAGCAGCACAAGCTGCCAACGCCAACGCACCGGGCGGATTTTTAATTACTCCAGACCAAGAAACATTGGTGCGAGGAGTTGGGCGAATTGAGTCGATAGAGCAGTTAAAAAAATCGGTCATTAAAGCTAGCAATGGCACCCCTGTGCTGCTGGAACAGGTAGCTGACGTGCAAGTCGGTGCTGCACTCAAACGCGGTGATGGCAGTTTTGCCGGGAAAAAAGCAGTAATTTTAACCGTCAATAAACAGCCAACTGCCGATACACCAAGCGTCACAAAAGCGGTTGAGGCAGCAATGGAGGAGGTTAAACAAAGCCTGCCCAAAGATGTTAAAGTAACTGTAACTTTCCGCCAAGAAGATTTTATCGAAGCCTCGCTCAAGAATGTAGAAGAAGCCCTGCGCGATGGTACTATTATCGTCTCCGTTGTCCTGATTTTATTTTTAATGAATTGGCGCACGGTAGTTATTAGTTTGAGCGCTCTTCCCGTGTCGTTGCTGCTAGGGATGATAATTCTTAACGGGACGGGACAAGGCATCAACACGATGACGTTAGGCGGACTTGTTGTTGCGATTGGTTCGGTAGTGGATGATGCAATTGTAGACATGGAAAATGTCTACCGCCGCTTGCGAGAAAACCAAATGGCAGGAACCCCAATACCACCGCTGCAAGTTGTCTTTGATGGTTCCGTAGAAGTGCGCGTTAGCGTTCTATTTGCCACAGTAATTATTGCCGTTGTCTTTGCACCGATTTTTGCTCTTACCGGCGTAGAAGGTCGCATTTTTACACCAATGGGGGTTGCTTATCTGCTGTCAATTGCCGCTTCTACCTTAGTAGCATTGACCTTAACTCCAGCCATGTGCGCCCTGATGCTGGTAGGACGAAAATTACCGAGTACAGAAACTTGGCTGGAAAAACAAACCCATCGGCTTTACCGTCCAGCTTTAAAATTTTCGATTCGTTACCCCAAAATTGTTTTAGTAACAGCGTTGGCAAGCTTTGTGGCTGCCATTTTAATTGTGCCTTCTTTAGGGCAAGTTTTTTTACCAGAGTTTCAAGACCGCTCTTTAGTAATTGCCGTCAGTCTAATGCCTGGGGAATCTCTAAATGCCACCAATCAAGTCGGTTTGGCAGTAGAAACAGCCCTCAAAAAAGACCCTGGTATTGAAACAGTTCAGTTTAGATCCGGACGCGCTCAAGGCGATACCGAGGTAGCAGGTGTCAACTTTGGAGAAATGGATGTGCAAATTAGTGAGGAGGGAGC
>CAYXCW010000026.1:0-73582 GCA_964463555.1 uncultured bacterium | reverse complement strand
CAACTATCAACTATCAACTATCAACTATCAACTATCAACTATCAACTATCAACTTACTCATTCATTTCTTTGAAAGTTGCCACTGTCGAAGGAGACATCCGACTGAGAGAGCGGAAAATCCAGTACTTAAACATAGTGTCTAATACAACTGGAACTGTGGCAATGAAGAGAAATATCGTGCTGTGATTGGCTGCGATTCCTAGATGGTTTGCTATTCCTTCCAGTAAAACCTCCCATCCGTGCGGCGAGTGGAATCCTACGAATATGTCACTAATCAAAATGATGATAAAAGCCTTGGCGCTGTCGCTCAGACCATAAACAAGGCTGTCCATAAACGACTTTAAGACAGCTATTTGTTTCTGGCTCACTAACAAGGTAAAACTAAATGCTCCCACGGCAATCAAGTCAGCGAAAACATTGCTAAGCGCGTCCTTACTTTTTTGGCGATATTCTTCCGCCAGTTCACCAGCCTTGCGTTTTACCAGGTTTTCCTGCACTTCTTGTGAAAGCACGGCGGTGCCAGTAGTCAGGCTTTCAAATTTGAGACTTTCCTCAAAGCTTTTCAGTTCTTTAAAAGCTTCCTCTTTCATTTCCGAGTTGAGAAAAACCTGAGCTTGATTTTCTCCTACCACACGCTCGACTATAGGACTGACGATGAATGTCTTGGATACCTGCTGAGTCAACAAAGGAATAATAATCAGCAGGGAAATGAATCTCACTGCTGTTATTGTCTGGTTTCTGGAACGGCGAAATTTTCTGATCAGTTCTTGTTCTGACTTGGGATTGAGATCGTCTTTGATTTTATGGAAAGTTCTGCCCAGGGAGCGCGGTATCAATCCATTTTTCTCTGTGGCAGACGCGGCAAAATTGCGGTTTCCCTGGGAAGAATAGCCCGAATCATTGGCTAGACTTTGAGAAATTGGCACTAACGCTACTGAGGGATTTTCTGGCTTGGAAGTACTATATTTAGCCAGTACTTCATCCGCAAATTTTAGCTTTGTTAAGTGGTGAGGACTGAGCGAGCCAAGAACAAAGGTACTGGCTTTGAATTCTGCCAGCCTCATTTTGGCAATAGCCAGGTTTCTTTCTACATAGCTATTAAAACTGTCTGCTTCAGTGGGGATTTTGCCTCCATTAAAGTGTTCGGTTTCAATTGATGCGATCGCCAGTGCCGCCCGATACGCTTCGTCAAGCGATCGCTCTGGCGTTGTCACGATGCGATCGCCGATTCCATGCACGTACCCTTTAACCTTTCCAAGTAAGTCTCTTTGTTCGCTGTCAAATACAGAAGTCATGACCAAACTCCAGTGTCTAGAAATACATGTCCTCTTCGCTCAAACAGCACCGTGATTTAGTAACCCAGTACACTTTTTGAGCAACTAGCGACCCTGGTACTACTTCCGTAAGTCTAGGCCAGACCGCGGGACAAATGTAGGACAAGAAAGTGACAAACTGGAGAACAGAAAATTTTTAAATTAATTCTCATCTTTTTATATTGTTTATAAACGCAAACATTAAATTAGAACAAATTTAAAAATGTTAATACTTCTTAATTTATTAAGATATCCTCATCATATTTTTTGAGAATTTTAATTTATATATTGAACGAGAAATACGCAGATAAAATTATTCAATTGTAAATAATTTATAGAAATTGTTTGGCAGATTAGCCCACCGTGGCTAAAATTTCCCCAAGCCTTAGATTTATATAGGTTTCAGCCGCAGTTCGGCTAACCAGACAAAACCCTTCCCAGGAATACCAGGAGAATTTCAGCTGAAAGCTTAAAAGAATCTAAAAAAGGCAGGTCACAGTGGCTGCAACCAACGATCCCTGTATCAACCAACTGGCTTCTATAGGTTTCAGCTTGCTGGAGTTCCCCCTAAAATTACTGCCGCTTTGAAGGCAGAAATGAGCGAGGGATGTACTGTGCAGAGAATTTTATGTTTAATTATCTAAATCTGTGTAACTGGTTAAAATATATAAGCAATAACTCAAGGAAACTTGTGGGAGCAAAAGGCGTCAACTTGGATTAATTGAGTTGGAACGAGGAAACGATTGCTAAGGCATTAGGCAACTGTTAGCTCAGTAGGGCAGAAGTAAGAGGTTTTGTGTATCGTGAGTGGCTCGATGCTAGACCTTAAACGAGGTGCAGTCTGCCGATTTGACAATGTTATAACTCAAGGAAACTGTACGTCATGAAGATTTTGCTAGCAGAGGACGATAAGCACATTGCTGAATCACTCGCAGAAGCTCTGACAGATCAGCACTACGTGGTTGATCTGGCGGCTGATGGTCAAGAAGGCTGGGACTTAGCGAAGGCTTCTGTATACGATTTACTTGTGCTGGATGTAACCCTACCAAAGCTCGATGGGATTAACCTTTGTCGAAAGCTACGCTCGCAAGGCGCAAGCGTACCGATTCTAATGTTGACGGCACGAGATGGCGCTGATGATATAGTTGCAGGGCTAGATGCAGGAGCAGACGATTACCTTGTCAAACCCTATAAGCTGAAAGAATTATTGGCTCGCATCCGAGCTTTGTTACGTCGTGGCAATTGCTCCTTGTCCCCCGTGATGGAGTGGGAAAACTTACAACTAGATCCTAATAGTTGTCAGGTAACTTATGAAGATCGGCCTTTGCATCTAACTCCCAAAGAGTACCGTCTACTAGAACTGTTGCTGCGTCATGGTAGTTGCGTTCTAAGCCGCAGCCAGATTTTAGACAACCTTTGGTCTTTTTACGACCCCCCAGAGGAAGATGCTGTCAAAGCACTTGTGAAGCGTTTGAGGCAGAAGCTGAAAGCAGCTGGCGCACCTGATGATTTTGTGATGACAGTTTATGGTCTGGGCTATCATCTCAAACAATGTTCATCAGATCGGCAGCTTTGCCGAGGAAAAGTCTCATCCTATGCTGCCAGTGCCTAAGTAATAGTTTTGCAAAGGGTAGAGATAGAATGTTTTCCTTTGCATCAAAAGTATCACGAAAGCAAGTTATTCAGGATTAACGCAGAACCTTTACCAGTAGGTAGGCAATGCCCACCAGAACCATACAAGTAGCCTCTAAAGTGGGAATCTGCGTCAGTCCTGTCAATACTGGCTTGGTAGTGCAAAATATGAGTCAGATCGGTAACTGTTCTCTATGCAAGAAAAAGCCGAACTTTGGTGGTATTTTGTTGGCGTTCCTCAAGTACCTCCAGAGCGCAACTTGCATGGAGATCCCCCGACTGGCGATGAGTAAAAGGACAATTCTGTGGGCGATCGCATTCTCTCAACCGAATTGCAAAAATAGCTTTTTTATTGAGCGTGGTGCAAACCTATAGGATGGGGAATTTCGCGAGGTTAGTTAAATTCCAATCTGAGGCTGCGTTCGCGTAGCGTGCCGGAGACATATCGCTCTGTTGCCCAGTTGCCCAACCTGAATTATTACCACATTGCCTTATGCGTAGTCCCATGTTTCAATCTCTGCGCGGTCGTTTTATACTGGCTTACCTGATGGTCATGTCTGCCATATTTGGGTTATCTGCCGCAGTCATCTATAGTTTTTTCAGCCACCATCTTCACGAACAGTTGAACAAAGAACTGTTGAATTTAGCTCAAACTGCTGGTCCGAGTTTAAAGCTAGTTAAAAATTCCGGAGCCGCAGGGTTAAAACCACACTGGAGCGATAACCTTCCTTGGCATCATGCAATTAAACGAGAGGAAGGTATAGAATGGTTCAACGCTGAGGGTAAACTTTTGGCTAAACATGGAACAATTTTCTCTACTTTACCCTTAGCAAAATACTCCTTTCCTGTGAATTTAGAAGTATACTCCTCAGTCCAATCTCAAGATAATAACAGGGGCAAACCCACTATTGAGCCTTTGCAAAGAAAGCTACACCGGGAACAAGGGCCGCCAGTTATAGAACAACAAGGACAGATTCGCGCCCTGACCGTAGCAGTGTACACCAATAACCCCAAAAAACAAACGCTGCAACTAGAAGGCTACATTCGCGTCAGTGAATCCACCAAGGAAGTAGATTCAATCTTGGCTCAATTCCAATTTGGATTAGGAATGGGAGGAATTATATTTTTGATGGTCAGTAGTTTTAGTGGCGTATATCTATCTTGGATTGGTTTGGAGCCGATTCAACAAAGTTTTGTGCGGCTAAAACAGTTTAGCGCCGATGCCTCCCACGAACTACGCAATCCCTTAACAGCGATCGCTACCACCATTGAGTTGATGCAAAGCCATCCCGAACAACTCGATGCATCAAGTACGAAAAAGCTAGCAATCATTAGCAGCGCCACCGATCGGCTATCGCGTTTAGTAGAGGATCTGCTTTTCCTCATCCGCAGCGATGCCACAGTTGCTCATGTTGAGCTGGCAGGATCGGTTGTCTTTTTAGATAAATTGCTCCGGGGTTTGGTAGAACAATTTCAGCTTCAGGCGCAAAACAGGGAAATTGATTTTCAGGTGCATTTAGGCGCGGGTATATCTGTCAAAGGTGATGCTCATCAATTGAGCCGTTTGTTTTCCAATCTTTTGGAAAATGCCATCAAATACACAGACAACGGCGGCAGAGTATCTTTGTGGCTAGAAAAGCAGAACCGATTTGCCGTCGTGCGGATCGAGGATACTGGGATTGGCATACCCCAGGAGTACCTACCCTTTGTCTTTCAGCGTTTTTGGCGCTCTGACAAAGCAGAGTCTCAACAGAAAGATGGATTGGGATTGGGATTGGCGATCGCACAAACAATTGCTCACAAACATCAGGGTGAAATTAAAGTTACCAGTCAAGTAGGAGTTGGCAGCAGCTTTCAAGTTTACCTACCCCTAGCCTATTCTCCGACTACCTTAGTAGGGTAAATTATATAGATATGATGTATGGCTAATTGCTAATTGTTAATGGCGAGTTGATATTGATTGTATTAGCGATTAGCCAATAGCAATTAGCAAAAAAGATTTAACCACAGAATTTATAAGGCGATTCTGTTGTGGTTTTTTTCAAAATTGTCGTGCTTCAAAAGAAAATCAAAAGAGCTTGGTAGTTCCAGGCAGTACCCTGCACCGTACATGGTTTTAATATAACGAGGGTGGTGGGGATAGGGTTCTAGCTTGGTTCGCAGATTTCTAATATGTACCCGAATCGTTTCAATGTCATCATCTGGTTGATATCCCCAGACTTGCTGAAGAATATCACTCGACGAGACAGTTTGACCGTGACGCTGAAGCAGACAGTGCATCAATTCAAACTCTAGGTAAGTCAGTTTCACCACTTGCTCAAACCAAATTGCCTCTAGTTTTGCAGGTACAAGAGTTAGGGGACCATAACTTAAAATTTCAGTGTATCTGGCATCAGGAGAAATTGAACGTTTGCGTCGCAGTAAGCCTCGAACTCGTGCCAGCATCTCTTCCACTTCAAAGGGTTTCGTCAAGTAGCGATCGGCACCAGAATTAAAACCCTTCACTTTATCCTGAGTTTGCTCTAGAGCGGTCAGCATTAAGATTGGAATATCAGTAGTACGGTTATCTTGACGCAACCGCTGACAAACAGTAAAACCGTCTACTTTAGGCAGCATGACGTCTAAGATAATCAGATCTGGCATCAGCTGTATGGCTAAAGCTTGACCTTTGATACCGTCAGCAGCCTTGCTCACGCGGTATCCAGCCATTGCTAAATTTATTGCAACTAATTCTACAATTGCAGGATCGTCGTCGATGATAAGTATCTGGGGCATCACAATCGCCTCACTCATTACTTAACTTGCTATTTTAAGTGAAAGAAAGTGACAAATCAGAGATAAAAGCGTGACCAGATCGGGATAAAATTGAGTTCAGCCTCAGAGAAAATTTGCTAAAAAAATATCCTAAATTTCCTCTATTTAATACCTTTTTGTCTCCATTTTGTCACCTTCTCTGGCTTAAGTTAGACAAAGAAAAGCAAATTACCAGTCAGTAAACCTTGAGCAGCGTCAAATCTAAGCCCAGGATTCAGAATTCAGGCGCAGTGAAATCAAATAAGTTTCCTCCTGAATTCTGGTTCTTATTTCTTAGTTTCGCCTTTAATTAAGGATTGCTGCTGAACAATAATCAAAAGCTTTTCATGTGTTTAATCCCCACCAAAAAAGGACGATCAAATGAACAGCATTACCGATCTAAACCATATCCATGCCAACGTTCGCGCCACTTTCAACGATGAGGAACACAGCCCAGATATCGATCGGTCAGCTTACATTCATCCCTTGGCAGCCGTGATTGGCTACGTGCATCTCGGCAAGCGAGTCATGGTGGCTCCGGCGGCATCAGTCCGGGGCGATGAAGGGCAGCCGATTTGGGTTGGGGATGATGTAAACGTCCAAGACTGTGTAGTGCTTCACGCACTAGAAACTCACGTCAACGGCGAGATGAAGCCAGAAGCGGTGGTAGAAGTCGATGGCAAATACTATGGGGTTTATATAAGCGATCGCGTTTCCCTAGCGCATCAGTGCCAAGTACACGGCCCCGCTAAAATTGGCACCGATACTTTTATTGGGATGCAAGCGCTAGTTTTCAAAGCCACCATCGGCAAGAACTGCGTTGTAGAACCAAAAGCCTTAGTGATGGGAGTAAACGTTGCCGATGGACGCTACATTCCAGCAGGAGCTTTAATTACCACCCAAGAAGCCGCAGATAATTTACCTTTAATTACCGCCACCTATCCGCTAAAACAACTGAATCATGCCGTGGTACACGTAAATGTTGAGTTGGCTAGCGGCTATCTGGAAAAAGAAGCTAACGGCTATTGGGAAAAAGCAATGCAAGCGCTGATCGCTAGCAAGCAACAATCGATGCAGACATGATATCAAACCCCAGCCAAAGAAACCGGGTTTCTAGGAAAAATCGTCGCTTTGGAACCAAAGATCCCAGCCAGAAACCCGGTTTCTGCAATCAAAAGGAGGAATTTAACTTATGTTAGCCATAAATCTGCTTTTTCTGGGAAGCAGTCTACTAGATCTGCTGCGTCATTGGATTGATGCAATAGAGATTCACAACCATAACTTAGCTGAGTTCTTGTGTAAAATCATCCCGGCTCAGTGTCCTTTTGAGCGGAATATCCAACTCTTTCACCACACTGTATGGCACATTCCGCCCTTATGCAAGCTCAACCCTCTTTACGAACAACTGGTTGGTCTTCGCTACCGCTCTCTATCTTATTTGGCAGATGTGTGTGGTGAGGATGTCAAGCGCTATTGCCAATAGTCAATCGGGATTTGTGACAAGTTAAGAATCTACATAACGCAAGTTGCTAGTCATAAGTTGTGAAATTGGTAATTGGTAATTGGTAATTGGATTTATTGGCAACCGTTATTACCAGAGCCAAGGGATATAACTAGCAACTTGAGGTACATAGCCTATCCCAAATTCAAGACCCTTGCAAGCTGAAAAAACCAGAAAATTAGGTGCAACAGATCGGTGCCGTAGTTCAAAACTGACACAAATCCGCACCGACAAAATTTTTAGGAGGTTTCGAGGTGGTTGGGTATACTAAGACAAATTCTGCTTCCGAACAGCGAAGTTTTAACGAGAAAAATAGTTCGCCTCAAGCAAGATCGGCTAATTCTCGTTCTCAAAGACAATCGCTCATCCAAAAAATTGTCAACGCCAGATCCGTTGGAGAGAAGTTCCAAATTTATACTGGTGAAAAACTGCACTGGTTCCAGGTCATATTACGCCTCAAAAGGTCAGTGATTCCGGCGATTCTTCCCTGGGTGGTTTTATGCGGTGGATATGGCTTTTTAATATCCCTACTCGATTACTTTGAATACCTGCCGAACCTGACCGGAATCAAATCCCTTCCCAATATTCTCATCAGTCTCAACGTTGTACTGAGTTTGCTACTGGTTTTTCGTACCAATACGGCTCACGAGCGATTTTGGGAAGGCCGTAAGTTGTGGGGAGCAATGGTCAACGTGGTGCGGAACCAGGCTCGGGGTATCTGGATCTACATTGAAGAACGGGAAATGCCAGAGCGAAAAAGCAAAGCGGCAGCTGCGCGGCTGGTTGCTGCTTTTGCTGTAGCGATGAAGCTGCATCTACGACGCGATCCGATCAATCCCGAACTGGCGCAGCTGATGTCACCGCTCCAGTATCGCAGACTACAACAAGTGAATCATGCACCCCTAGAAATTGCCAACTGGATAGGAGATTATTTGCAGCGGCAGTACGAACACAAACGTATCAACGTCTTTCAGGTGACGGATCTACACGCAATGCTGAATACGATGGTAGATATCTTGGGTGGCTGCGAGCGGATTTTGAAAACACCCGCACCGTTGGTGTATACCATCACGCTCAAGTTGCTATTGATGATTTATTTCATCGTTATGCCTTTGGGAATAGTGCATGAGTTGAATTGGTGGACTGGATTAGACATGGCTTTTGTTAGTTTTCTGCTGCTTGGTCTGGATGAAATTGGCTCTGAGATTGAGGAACCTTTCGGGCACGATCCCAACGATTTGCCGCTGGATTTTATTTGCAAAACGATTGTCCGCAACGTGGAAGATTTGATCAAAGAATCGCCAGTAGACTTGTCAGAGGAAGCGCGCCGAAATCTGTTCCCCCCTATCGCTCAAGCCATTGGAGAGAACCGGAATCCGCTCCCCCCTAACCCCGCTTGGCAAGGTGGAAAGCGGAGTTAAAATTCCCCACTGCGTTGCGGACTTCCTCGATGCGATCGCCTTGGTCGCCAATCATCAGATAGGCTCTTACTAGCGCTGTTTTCGCTAAAAATTCCGAAGGCAGCGCTATTACAAACCGAATTTAATTAACCAGTTCTTTATTAACTTTTTTTAAATTATTTTAATTATCGTAAAAAATAAAATCTCTTAGTTTTTACCAGAAAAAATGGGCTGTTAGCCTCCCCTTTTTAAGGGTAAAGGAAAAATTAATTTGCGTTGCTCACAATCCTATCTGAGAAACCGGGTTTCTTTGGGTAACTGTCAAATGTCAACTGGTGAAAACAACTTCCAGAAATTATTATACTCTCCTTCTTTGGATAGATATAGCAATTCTTTCCACTGGTAGATATTAACCAGAGGCTTTTCACCATAAAGTAAAGCTCAAGCGTAAATAAAACCAGGGATAAAAAACTGGTTACGTATAAAGGCGTAACGGAGGGAAAAAACCGTGACATACGTAAATAGACCAGGAGATAATATCGTTGCTGAGCCAGTCGTCGGGACTCGCGTTGTGGATTACCACGACCGCGTCAGATGGGGGCCAATTATTGCAGGTGTTTTGGTTGCTTTAGCAACGCAATTAATTTTAAGTGCTTTGGGTGCTGCCATTGGTCTGAGCGGGCTTTCCACGTCAGGCGCGCCCAGAACCAATGCTGGTGATGTTGGCACTGGTATAGGCATTTGGTCAATTATCAGTTTGTTTATTAGTTTATTTGTCGGTAGTTGGGTTGCAGCGCGTGCTAGCGGTCCGATGAACCGCAATACGGCAATGCTCAACGGTGCAATTTTGTGGGCAACAACCTTAGCACTGGGTTCTTGGCTGTTAGCGAGTGGGGTAGCGGGTACGTTTGGAGTCCTCGCATCTAACGCTGGGGAAGCAATCGACCAAGTTCAGCGAGGCGCGGTGAACGTACCGAACCAAGCTCCCAACGTCACTGCCCAACAAGCGCGGGAATTGGCTGGGAATGCGGCTAGAGTAGGTTGGTCTTTTGTATTTGGCTCGTTGCTGGGTTTAGTCGCGGCGTTGGCGGGTTCTGCTGTGGGAGCGCGCGATCGCAATACTTACAGAACCGAGCGTTAAAGACGTTATTAGAAACTCAATGGAAAACTTCAAATCCTCATGCTTATATTCAGCACCTTTTTTAAGGTGCTTTTTTTTGCAGCCAAGCTGTGTGAATGCGATCGCACTAATAATATGGAGAGTGCGATCGCTAAAATGAAAGCAGTCCTCAGAGCGATCGCGAGGCAGCAAGATGGTAAAACAACTACCAACCAATACCGCACCCGCCATCATTTACCCCGACAGCGATGGTCAACCAATGGCAGATAACACTAAACAATTTCGCTGGATTGTGACAATTAAAGAAAATTTAGAACATCCTTCAGGTAAATCAATCTTGCCTGGTAAAGGTTCGTTACGGGAATTGAGGGGATACTGTTCTTCAATCAAAGCTTCTAAAATGTGTGCGACAACTTCAACAAAATCAGAGCCGTGAGTTTTAGCCAGCTTTTTGAAAGAACGCTTGAAATTATCGGAATCTTCAATCGAGAAGGGAGTTGAGCCAGTCACGTACTTCTCCTTTGCTAATGCGATTTGAATGTTTTGAATCAGAAGTATCTTTCAAGACTTCAGACATGACCGATTCATAAGCGGGATGATCCCGCTCTATCAAATCTAGCTTCTGATGACCTAATGCTTTCATATCCTCAAGCAGAATCGGCTCAGTTGAACTTGCTTGAGGCGGTAATCCCTTGCGAGCTTTTTTCCAAGGAAACTCCAAGTGAGTCATATCGCTAAGTCGATAGGCATGGTAACCACCAAAATATTGCCAAACTTCTTCTAGAAGCTCTTTCTTTTCTTGGGGAATTTCTAACAATAATTCTGGCTCGGGAATAGGTAATTGCTTAGCTTCAAACTCGCTGTAAAACCTGTAAGCAGGAGGACAAACAGGGCCGTATCGCCATGCTTGGATTTGTTCAGCAAACAACGGCTCATCATACAAGGCTAAATGTATGCTTTGTGCATAATATAGAAGCTTTTGAACCTTCATGTTGGTCATTTCAGCTTCTATACCGTCCTCGTAAGCTCTTACAATGAAGTAGCGAGCCACATTGAGAGAATCTATCATAGCTCATCACTACAGGTTAAGTAAGGTTATTTGGGTAGGAATTTGTCAGTAAGATGGATATATAGTATTATAATCCAAATTTCAAATGTATAGTAAAGTTTTGATAATAATTTAATTTGGAATAATTTTGAGGGAGTGCGATCGCATTATCCCAACAATCTCGCAATCTCATCCAATATCTCTGCCAACATAGGTGCATTGGCTCAGATCTTGCACCATGAATCATGGCTATCTCAACAATCTCGAAATCTCATTCAATACCTCTGCCAACATTGGCGCATTGGAAGAGATTACATTATCTTCGCTGCCATCATGTTTATGATGGGGATAATTTGGGAGGTTCAACTTTTTGTGATGCCTGGTATTGTCATAACGAAGAATCAGATTTTTCGAGGCATTTTCATAATGATATGAGTACATTTCTCTGACGATCGTTGTTTTAACATCCACAAACTCACGCAGGTAAAGAACAGAACCATCCGAAAACTTTAGTTCACCACGCATGAAGCCTCTGTAAATGCTTCGACTGTCGTAGTTGACGTTGCTTAATTGCACTACCGAACAGGCTTCAATAATGTCGCGAACCTCCTGAAAATAATCCTCAATTAGCAAACTCAATTCCTCTCAATGTATCTAAATCTTCTTGTAGCCCTTTCAACATCAAAGATTCCCCAATCCACTCATCTAATTCAAGAGTCTCCTGGATTTCATCATTCTCATACCGACGCAGAAACTCTTCTGTAGACATCTGATATTTACTTTCAAATTCCTTAATGCGTTCTTCGGTTCGGCGAATACCATCTTTAAGCGATGCAATTCTTCTTGACAGGGCTTCCTCTATAAATTGCTTTAACGAATCTGGATACTCGCAAATAATCTTTAGTTCTGCCATATTGTCCTCTTTAGTTGTCTGCGTTTCAATTATAGCTGCCAAAGTAGGGTGGGCATTGCCCACCCTACTAATTAAGCGCTGAAGTATTTCGCGACTGGGTGATAAGTAATAATCGCAGTTGTCGATTGTTCTGGATAAAGTTGTTCGCTTTCATCCATATAAAGATTGATGCGATTTGCTCCCAACAACTCCAATTGCTTATACTGATCCTGAATATTCGGACAAGCCGGATATCCAAAACTGTACCGCGAACCTTGATATCGCTGCGCCAAAATATCGCGAATATTATCTGGTTCTTTATCCCCAAATCCCAACTCGCGACGAATGCGCGCATGTATCCATTCCGCCACCGCTTCCGCCGTTTGCACCGCTAACCCGTGGAAATACAAATAATCGGTGTATTTGTTCTCGGCAAACAGCTTTTGCGCGTACTCCGTTGCAATATTTCCCACCGTCACCGCCTGCATCGGAAACACATCAAATTTCCCCGACTCTACAGGTGCAAAGAAATCCGCGATGCACAAACGCCGCAGAGACTTTTGACGCGGAAAATTAAAGGTTACTACTCGACTTGCGGGATTGATATCTTGCCCGCCCTTCATCATTTCCGCATCGTAGATATACAGCGAATTACCCTCAGCCAAACAAGGGAAATACCCATAAATCGCCTGGGGATGCAAGAGTTTTTCCTCAATAACTCGCTGCTTCCACTCCTCTAAAATGGGATAAACCTTCTCAGCCAAAAACCCATCGTACTCTTCCCGCGATTGTTCTTTTGGCTTGCGAAATTGCCATTGCCCTGCAATCAAAGCTTGTAAATCCAAATACCAAAAAACCTCCTCTAACGGGATATCTTCTGGCTGCAATAATGTTGTTCCCCAGAAAGGCGGCGTCGGGCGTTCAATATCGATTGCGACTGCTTCGGAACGATTTGTATCTTCTACTTCCGGTTTTTCAGCAGCTTTCTTTGCGGATGCTTCAGTTTCGCTAGCAGCCTTGCCATTGGTAGAAGCTACTTTGCCATTCTCTTCGGCGAATTCATCCAAAAATCCGTTGAAATCATCCCACTTTCCGGCTGTCTTTGCTGGCATTAATTTATCCATGAAGTGCAAGTCAGAAAAGGCATCTTTGCCATAAATAACCTTACCTTTGTAAGTATTCTGACAATCTTCGTGGACAAACTTCGGCGTCAAAGCCGCACCGCCCAAAATTACTGGAACTGTAATCCCCCGTTCGTTAAATACCTCCAAGTTCTCTTTCATGAATGCGGTGGATTTCACCAGCAAACCACTCATAGCAATGCAGTCGGCTTTGTGCTTTTCGTAGGCTTCGATGATGTTATCCACTGGCTGTTTAATGCCGAGGTTAATCACCCTGTAACCGTTATTGGAAAGAATGATATCGACGAGATTTTTACCAATATCGTGGACATCGCCTTTAACGGTGGCAATGATAAACGTGCCTTTGGAATTATCGCCTGTTTCTTCTTTTTCCATGAAGGGTTGCAAATAGGCAACGGCGGCTTTCATGGTTTCGGCTGATTGCAATACGAAAGGCAATTGCATTTGTCCCGATCCGAACAAATCTCCCACCACTTTCATGCCATCTAACAAGAAGGTGTTGATAATTTCTAAGGGTGGATATTGTTCTAATGCTTTTGCCAATGCGGCTTCTAAACCAATGCGTTCGCCGTCTATAATGTGACGCTTGAGGCGTTCTTCTACGGGCAGGTTTTGGTCACCGCTGCGATCGCGCTTCGTAGTTTTCCCTTCAAACAGTGTGGTAAGCTCTGCTAAGGGGTCATACGTGCAAATATCCCCATCAAACTGCCTTTCGTCGTAAATTAACTTGCGACAAACCTCCTGATGTTCGGGTTCAATTTTCGCCAAGGGCAAAATTTTACTCGCACTGACAATCGCCGCATCCATTCCCACGGACATTGCTTCGTGGAGGAACATGGAGTTAAGCACAACCCGCGCGGCTGGATTCAAACCAAAGGATACATTGGATACACCTAAAAGAACGTGACATCCTGGCAATTCTTGCCGGATGCGCCGAATCGATTCGATGGTGGCTTTTCCATTTTCGCGGTCTTCTTCAATTCCCGTAGAAATCGGTAGAGCTAGTGTATCAAAAAATATCTCTTGGGGCGGGATACCGAATGCGACGGCTTGTTTGTAGGCGCGTTGTGCGATCGCAAACTTTTTATCCGCCGTCCGCGCCATCCCTTCTTCGTCGATGGTGCCAATTACTACACCAGCACCGTATTTCTTCGCTAATTCCAACACTTTAAAGAAGCGTTCTTCCCCATCTTCATAGTTGGTGGAATTGAGGATGCACTTACCGCCGACGACTTTTAAACCCGCCTCCATTTTTTGCCATTCTGTGGAGTCGAGCATCAAGGGCAAGGTAACATTGGTTACCAATCGCGAAGCCAATTCGTGCATATCCCGTTCGCCGTCGCGCCCCACATAATCCACGTTGACATCGAGGATGTGCGCGCCTTCTTTTACTTGGGATTTTGCCAAAGAAACCAATCCATCCCAATCTTCTGCATTGAGTAAATCGCGGCATTTCTTAGAACCGCTGGCGTTTAATCTTTCCCCCACAATCAGGAAAGAATTATCTTGAATGTAAGGTTGGGCGCTATAAATTGAAGCTGCCGAAGGTTCAAATTCAGGTTGTCTTTGTTTGGGCGTTAAAGTATTACCAATTTCGGCTAATGCTTGAATGTGTTCTGGACGAGTACCGCAACAACCACCAATTACTTGCACGCCCCAATCTTCGACAAATTTCATCAACGCCATCCGCAATTCCATCGGCGTTAATTTGTAATGGGCGTGACCGCCAATATTTTCGGGTAACCCGGCATTGGGAACGCAAGAAACCACAAACGGCGAATGTTCGCAGAGATATTTGATGTGTTCTGCCATCCGGTCTGGTCCCGTGGCGCAGTTCAGTCCTAAAATATCAATGGGGTAAGGTTCCAGAATCGATAAGACGGCACTAATATCGGAACCTACTAACATTGTTCCCTGAACTTCCATTGTCACGGAAACCATTAAGGGAATGCGCTGTCCTTTTTTGTTAAAGACTGCTTCAACGGCATTCAAAGCCGCTTTAATTTGCAGCACATCTTGGCAAGTTTCGATAATAAATAAATCGACGCCGCCGTCATAAAGTCCTTCTGCTTGTTCGGTAAAAGCAGCTTTTAAGGTGTCAAAATCAATATGTCCTAACGTCGGTAACTTAGTACCTGGTCCCATCGAACCTGCTACAAATCGCGGTTTTTCTGGGGTGGAAAATTCATTGGCGACGCCCTTGGCAAGTTCGGCGGCAGTTTTGTTGAGAGAATAGGCTTTATCAGCTAAATCATATTCTGCCAACACCACAGAAGTGCCGCCAAAAGTATCCGTTTCGATGACATCCGCCCCCGCCGCCAGGAAGTCCCGATGCACCTTGGCTACTGCTTCTGGTTTAGTGTGTACCAGATATTCATTGCAACCTTCGTATTCCGCACCGCCAAAGTCGGCGGCGGTGAGGTTTTGGGTTTGCAAGTTGGTTCCCATTGCGCCGTCAAAGACGATAACGGGGCGTTGAGGGCTGTGGAGGCGTTGCAGGAAAGGATGAGTCATAGCGAAAACAGGTTTAAATACAAACTTGAGTTAGTTTGGCATGAGAGACTTAATCTATTTTGCCCCGATGTTGGGAGGGATGTTATGCGATCGCGCACAAACAAAGAGTGTGTTGGTGAAGATGCGGGTTTTATCCGTTTAAATACGGAGGAAGTGAGGGAAAAGTTGGAGGATGCATTGGCGCGCGTCGTGTTGGATGGCTCGCGCATCATCTTACAGCAAGCGGGGGAAGAAGTAGCCGCCCTGATCCCGGTGCGAGAATTCGAGAAGTTAGATTACTTATTGCAGGATCTTATTCCTTCCCCTTTCAACGCCGATGACGAGGAATATTACGAAGATGACGGGGCAATTCACTGTCTTCGCCCTAATGAGATCCAAGAAGAATTCGATCTGATTCTCGAAGAAGTGAAAGAATATGGCGAACTTTTTGGTATCCTCCCACCCGAAATTTTAAGGGGGCAAGAAATGGATAGTTTTATGCCCGCAGCGATTCTGATACCAATAGATATATTTTGGATACCTGAACACTTAATTTTAGATAGAATTGATTCGTGAATGTGAAAGCAAAAATTCAGGGTGCATCAATTTCAAAAACCACCTGAGAGGAATATAACAATGAACGTGCAAATAGTCAATCAGCCAGCCGCACCAGAAAATGCGATCGCTCAAAACCGAGTTGTTTTAAATGATATTAAATGGCAAACTTTTAAAGCATTGCTAGCAGATGCTGGAGATAATCGCGCTTGGAGAATTGCTTATGACCAAGGAGTGTTAGAAATCAGAATGCCTTACCAACAACATGAAGTACCTAAACGACTGCTAGAAGATTTTGTCACTGCGATCGCAGATGAGTTAGAAATAGAAGCAATGAGCCTTGGTGCGCTACTGCTTGAACAGGAGGAATTAACCCGCGCTATAGAACCTGACTCCTGCTTTTACATCCAAAATGAATCTTTAGTAAGAAGCAAAATCATCGACTTGGAAACCGATCCGCCACCAGACTTGGCAATAGAGTCAGACTTCACGAGTTCTTCTCTGAATAAGTTTAACATTTACGCCTCTCTAGGCGTTCCCGAACTGTGGAGATATCGAAACCAAACGCTGCAAGTTTATCACCTCATAGAGGGACAATACGAACAGCGGGAACAAAGTCTTGCTTTTCCATTTTTACCGATAGCTGAAATTCCTGGATTTATCGAGCAAAGTAGAACGATTGGACAGCGAGCGGCAGTGCGGTTATTTCGGCAACGAATTCAACAAATATTACAAAATAGTGAGGGCTGAAAAATGCAATTAGAAGATTATTTCGACTTTCTAGCACCGCAGGACATTCGGATTAAAGGGACGCGGGTTGGCATTGAAAGTATTCTCTATGAATACATTCATCGCAAGCTAAGTCCAGAGGAAATTGTGCCCAAATTTCGGACTGTGACTTTAGAGCAAGTTTACGCGACGATTTTGTATTACTTGCACAACAAAGAATCTGTTGGTAAATACTTTGCAGATTGGTTGGAGTGGAGTCACCAGCAATGGAAAAATCAACAAATGAATCCCGATCCTGCCATCGTCCGACTGCGGGAACGAATAGCGAAATACGGACGCGATCCAGAAGTACACAAAGCACTTCGCCGTCAACGCGAATTAGCTGCACCTGGGAATATCAAAGAAGTAGTGGAACCCCAAAATGATTCGCTATCTAATGGATGAAAATGTCGCTCCTGTTTACCAAATTCAACTTTTCCGACAAGAACCAGATCTGATAGTTTTAGCAGTTGGTGATGAAGGCACTCCGCCGAAAGGTACGCTCGATCCAGAAATTCTGATTTGGTGTGAGGATCGTGGTTTTATTTTAGTGACTAACAACCGTACATCTATGCCGCCCCATCTGACTGACCATATAAATCAAGGTCGTCATGTGCCAGGAATTTTTATCCTAAATCCCAATATGGGTATAGGTGAAACAATTGAGGAGTTGATTCTGATTGCGGGTATGTCAGATGATGACGAATATCAGGACACTATTAAATATTTACCGCTTACCAGATAGCAAGTAAAGTGGACATGGCCCACCTGCTGACTTTAAAAAAGTTTTTAAGTTGGGCAAATTAATAAGAAAAACTACCTTCTGCTTATACGAACACGAACAGGGGTAACATCTATAACGCCTGCTGGTCTAAAACCCAGTCTGCCCGTTTCCAATGGGAAGCTAGCAAAGGCAGGTTCTTTTGACCAAAGCTGCTGGTGACGAGCGATCGCTGTTAAAATCTAAACTTAAGCCTTTCTTTTCAATATTATGGGCAACACCTTTGGGCATCTATTTCGCGTCACCACATTCGGCGAGTCTCACGGCGGCGGCGTGGGAGTCGTAATTGATGGTTGCCCACCAAAATTGGAAATTTCACCAGAGGAAATTCAGGTAGAATTAGACCGGCGCCGTCCCGGACAAAGCAAGATTACCACGCCCCGCAAAGAAGCGGATATTTGCGAAATCCTCTCCGGTACTTTTGAAGGTAAAACCTTGGGAACGCCAATCGCAATTTTAGTGCGAAACTCCGACACCCGCCCGCAAGACTACGACGAAATGGCGCAGAAGTATCGCCCCTCCCACGCCGATGCTACCTACGACGCAAAATATGGCATTCGCAATTGGCAAGGTGGCGGACGCTCCTCGGCACGGGAGACAATAGGCAGAGTCGCAGCGGGTGCGATCGCTAAAAAAATTCTGGCTCAATTCGCTAATGTTGAAATTGTCTGCTACGTTAAACGCATCAAAGATTTAGAAGGTATTGTCGATCCCAACACCGTTAGCTTAGAACAGGTAGAAAGCAATATTGTTCGCTGTCCGGATTCAGAATCCGCAGAAAGGATGATAGAACTAATAGACCAGGTGCGGCGACAAGGTGACTCTATAGGTGGCGTTGTGGAGTGCGTAGCTAGAAATGTACCCAAAGGTTTGGGTTCCCCTGTCTTCGATAAACTAGAAGCAGACTTGGCGAAGGGTGTAATGTCTTTACCGGCAAGTAAGGGGTTTGAAATCGGCTCCGGTTTTGCCGGTACGCTGCTGACTGGCAGCGAGCATAACGACGAATTTTATACCGATGAGTTCAGTAATATCCGCACGACAACCAACAGATCGGGCGGGGTTCAGGGTGGCATTACCAACGGTGAGAACATTATTATACGTGTGGCATTTAAACCAACTGCTACCATTCGCAAAGAGCAGCAAACCGTCACTCGTGAAGGTGAAGCAACAACACTCGCAGCTAAAGGACGCCACGACCCTTGCGTACTGCCCAGAGCAGTGCCTATGGTAGAGGCAATGGTTGCTTTAGTGCTATGCGATCATCTGTTGCGGCATCAGGGTCAATGTGGCACTTTAAAGTTCTAAGTTAGAGATGATAACTAACCCTTCTTCCGAATTTGCGATCCAGTTTTGGGGTGTTCGAGGCAGTATACCTACCCCCGGCAATGAAACCGCACGCTATGGTGGCAATACCTCCTGCATAGAAATGCGGATAGGTGGAAAACGCCTGATCTTTGATGGTGGTAGCGGTTTACACGTCTTGGGTAGAAGTTTGCTGAAGCAAATGCCCTTGGAAGCTTACATATTTTTTACCCACTATCACTGGGATCATATTCAAGGAGTGCCTTTTTTTACCCCAGCCTTTGTGCGGGGTAATTGCTTCCATATCTATGGCAGAGTGCCAGATTGTCAGGTATCGATGAAACAGCATTTCATGGACAGAGTGCTGCATCCAAACTCCCCAGTACCCCTAGATGGAAAGCTGGAAGCAGACTTGAAGTTTTACGAAATCCAAGCGGGGGATGTAGTCAAACTCGACGATATTACCCTAGAAACAGGGCCGCTAAATCACCCCAACGGCGCCCTGGGATATCGGGTGACGTGGCAGGGACATTCGGTATTTTACTGTACGGATACGGAACATCCGAGCGATCGCATGGATGAAAACGTGTTGCACCTAGCCCAAGACGCCGATGTTTTCATCTACGATGCCATGTACACCGACGAGGAATATAACCACCCTAAAATGCCAAAAAAGGGTTGGGGACATTCAACTTGGCAAATGGGGGCAAAAATAGCACTGGCGGCTGGTGTGAAGCGATATGTAGTATTTCACCACGAACCAACTCACAACGATGATTTTCTCGATAAAGTGGCAGAAGAAGTCAAAGCCATGTTTCCCAATGCATTGATGGCGCGTGAAGGATTGATTGTGGATGTCATGCAGCACGATGCTTAGATTGAACATTAGACTTATTAGTCGGCAGATCAACAAAGCGTTGGCTTTGTATCGCTAGCAAAGTTAAAATATACATATTTCCACTGCCTAAAAATTGTCACTAGCTGAGGGGAGAGGTTATGACGATAAGCCAGAAAAAAGCGTCGCTGCCTTTACCCCCAGGCAGCTTTGGTTTGCCTATAGTTGGCGAAACAATTAGCTTTTTGCGCGATGCTGATTTTATTGACAAGCGAATCAAGAAATACGGCTCGCTGTTTAAAACCTCCATTTTTGGGCGTCCAACGCTCGTATTAGTCGGCGCGGAGGCAAATCGATTTATTCTTACCAACGATCAGAATTTTGCGATCGCTTGGCCTCAAAGTACTAAAATTTTGCTAGGCCCGCTGTCGTTAGCCGTGCAAGAAGGTAGCCAACACCAATCCAGGCGTAAGCTGCTATCCTACGCTTTTCAACCCAAGGCACTGGCGGGTTATTTGCCTTCAATGGAACGCATTACCCTGGAATATTTACAAAAGTGGGAAAAACAGGGCAAGTTAACTTGGTATCCCCAACTGCGAGATTATACTTTTGATGTTGCCAGCACTTTATTAGTCGGTGAAGATTGTAATTCCGAAACCAATATTAGCCAATTGTTTAAAGATTGGTGCGATGGGTTGTTTACAATTCCCATTCCCTTACCTGGGACGAAATTTGGTCGGGCGCTATATTGCCGCAAAGAAATTCTAAATCATATCGAGAAAATTGTACTGCGCCGCCAAGCCGAACAAAACCCAGGAAAAGATGCCTTGGGACTATTATTGCAAGCCCGCGACGATGAAGGTAACGGCTTGAGTTTACCTGAATTAAAAGACCAAGTCTTGCTGCTATTATTTGCTGGACATGAAACCCTTACCTCTGCGTTGGGTACGCTGTGTTTGTCCCTCGCACAGCATCCAGAGGTTTTGGCAAAAGCACGGGCAGAAGTTTTACAAGTTGCTCCCGATGGCTACTTGACGCCGGAAAATCTCAGGCAGATGACTTATCTGGAAATGGTTTTGAAAGAAGTTTTAAGACTCGTGGCTCCCGTAGGTGGCGGCTTTCGCCAGGTAGTCAAAACTTGTGAATTTAACGGCTATTCCATTCCTGAAGGTTGGGCGGCGCTGTATCAAATTGCCCATACTCATGAAGATAGTTCTATCTATTCTCAGCCAGAAGAATTCGATCCAGAGCGATTTTCGCCAGAAAGAGCTGAAGATAAACAAAAGCCTTTTGGCTATCTGCCCTTTGGTGGCGGAATGCGCGAGTGTCTGGGCAAAGCTTTCGCCCTGTTAGTAATGAAGGTATTCGCCGCGCATTTAGTTAGAGATTATACCTGGGAATTGTTGCCCAACCAAAGTTTGGAATTGATTCGAGTACCGACACCGCATCCCAAGGATGGTTTACAGGTGAATTTTAAGCGATCGCTTCCCCTATGAAAAACCTGAAAAACCGTCGCTGGATTTGGTTCTTTTCCTTAATTTTCTGTTCGCTGGTTGCCTTCACCAGTTGTAGCAGTCATGTGGATGCGATCGCAAACCTGAAAGCGGGTACAGGTAGTCAATTTATCGTCTTGGGCGATAGCATTGCTGAAGGTTATGGATTAGCACAAACAGAAGCTTTCCCCAGCATCTTAAGTCGTCAATTAGGCGTGCCAATTTTAAATAAAGGTGTCAGCGGTGATACAACTGCAATGGGACTCGCTCGCTTGCAAAAAGATGTACTAGACCAAGAACCTTGGTTAGTTATTGTTGAATTGGGAGGCAACGATTTTCTGCGAAGAATTCCCATTGCCGAAACCGAACAAAACTTGCGACAAATTATTACTTCAATTCAAAACAAACAAGCGATTGTCGTGCTTTTGGGAATCAACGGCGGCCCTTTTAGAGGTAATTACTACGAACTTTATCAGCGGCTTGCCAAAGATACAAAATCTTATCTAATTCCGGAAATATTTAAAGGCATTTTAGATGACACCCGCTATCGACAAGATGACGTAATTCATCCCAATGCAGCCGGTCAAAAACTTTTGGCAGAGCGAATTTATAAAGAATTACAACCTTTATTAGCAAAAGCAACTTGGCCTCCGGCTTTGTTGAAATACAAGAAATAGCCTGGACGCGCCAGCCCAAAATCAGCGCTAAGCCGTTGTCTTGGTTCATTAGACAGGGCAAAAGTCCTTTTTCCATCAATTTGTGGGATGGGCATCCTGCCTACCCCACAAGACAAAATGTAGAGACGTTATATAACTCAAGTTGCTAGTTATATGATGTCCGGTGGCATCGGTAGCGTCAGCAAAGGAAGGGTTTATAGAGATCTATCATGGTTTCACTTCATTGTTGGTAAAACCCGCCCCTACAAGCTCCAAAATTAAACACTACCATTACTACCGGACATAATATTATGAGGTTAAGCGTTTTCGATCCCCCTAAATCCCCCTTAATCAGGGGGACTTTGAATCCGGTTCCCCCCTTTTTAAGGGGGGTTAGGGGGGATCGAAACGACAATATTTGTAACTAGCAACTTGAGTTATATATCAAAATGTAGAGACGTTATATATAACGTCTCTACACTTGTGGGATGGGCATCCTGCCTGTCCCAATCGCTTCAAATTGGAGGCTCTGCCTCGAATGCTTCTATCCCGCGCCGAATTGATTTTTGCAACGCTGAAGCTACTTCCGAAAAGTGATAACCGTTCGTAGTTTTGAGCAGCATATTCTGTCGGCTATTTATTGTTAGCACGTATTGTATAATTTAATTAGTGTTTATGTACTATTAACCGGGCGGGAACGCAAGGCAGACGAGAAACGGTAAAGCCTGATACAACTCGATGTCCAGGTCTGATAAAATATAAAGCTGGCTTTGATAGCGACCGACACCCGCTGCGATTAAAGCGATCGCAGAGGGGAAACTTTGCAGTTGCTTATATTTAAAGTCTCTAAAGCCGTGTAATCTACCTCTAAAAATTAATTATGACGGATCAGATTCGCTTCTTGATGTGCGCCCCCGACCACTACGACGTGGATTATGTAATTAATCCTTGGATGGAGGGGAACATACACAAATCATCGCGCGATCGCGCGGTGGAACAGTGGCAAAAGTTACATCACGTTCTCAAAGATCACGCAATAGTCGATTTAGTCAAACCCCAAAAGGGTTGGCCCGATATGGTATTTACCGCTAACGCGGGTTTGTTGTTGGGAAAAAATGTCGTTCTCAGTCGTTTTTATCACAAAGAACGTCAGGGAGAAGAACCTTATTTTAAAGAGTGGTTTGAGTCCCAAGGCTATACGGTTTACGAACTGCCGAAGGACTTGCCATTTGAAGGCGCGGGAGACGCTTTACTCGATAGAGAAGGACGCTGGTTATGGGCGGGATACGGGTTTAGGTCGGAATTAGACTCACACCCTTATCTGGCGAAGTGGCTGGATATTGAAGTGCTATCGCTGCGCTTAATTGATGAGCGTTTCTATCACTTAGATACCTGCTTCTGTCCGCTGGCTGGGGGCTATTTACTCTACTATCCTGCCGCATTTGATTCTTACTCGAATCGCATGATTGAAATGCGGGTTCCCGCTGAAAAACGGATTGCAATTGAGGAAGCTGATGCGGTAAATTTCGCTTGCAATGCGGTCAATGTGGACAGCGTTGTGGTGATGAACAAGGCTAGCGATAGTCTCAAGCAGCGTTTGGCTGATGCTGGGTTTAGGGTAATTGAAACGCCGCTGACGGAATTCCTTAAAGCAGGGGGTGCGGCTAAGTGCTTAACGTTGCGCGTTACCGAACCCGTGCAAGTCGAAGTTCACGCCAACGTGTCGGTAGAAAGTCGCACGATTCGGTTAGAAGGACACCTGCTGGATTCGGGTTTAATCAACCGCGCCTTAGATTTAATTGTGGACAATGGCGGTAGCTTCCAGGTACTCAATTTTAATCTAGGGGTACAGCGGCAAAGTACTTCGGCGGCAGATGTGAAGGTATCTGCACCGTCTCACGACATCATGGAAGAAATCGTCACCCAGTTGATCGACTTGGGTGCCGTACCGCCGCCGCAAGAAATTTGCGATGTTAATCTCGAACCTGTAACCCAAGCGGGTGTAGCGCCAGATGACTTCTACGTGACGACAATTTATCCCACCGAAGTGCGGGTGCATTGCGAGTGGGTGAAAGTGCAAAATCAGCGCATGGATGGCGCGATCGCTGTAAACTTCACTCCAGATGGCCCAATTGCTAAATGCAAGTTGCTGCGCGATCTAGAAATCGGCGACCATGTAATTGTGGGGATAGAAGGGATTCGCACCGTTCGCAAAACCGAATCCCGCGAACAACGCAATACCCAAGAATTCACCTTTATGGGTTCGGGTGTTTCCAGCGAACGTCGGGTGGAATTAGTGGTAGAACAAATTGCCTGGGAATTGCGCCAAATTCGCGATCGCGGTGGTAAAGTCGTAGTCACGGCTGGCCCGGTAGTAATTCATACCGGCGGTGCGGAACATTTATCCCGTTTGATTCGCGAAGGTTACGTGCAAGCATTGTTGGGTGGCAATGCGATCGCCGTCCACGATATCGAACAATCGATGATGGGCACTTCCTTGGGCGTGGATATGAAACGCGGCGTCGCCGTCCGGGGCGGACACCGCCACCACTTAAAGGCAATCAATTTAATTCGCCGCTACGGTAGCATTGCCAACGCCGTAGAAAAAGGCATTATCCCCAGCGGCGTCATGTACGAATGCGTCCGCAATAACGTACCTTTCTGCCTTGCTGGTTCGATTCGCGACGATGGCCCCTTGCCGGATACGGAAATGGATTTAATTAAAGCACAGCAAGGATATGCAAAACTCCTGGAAGGAGCAGAAATGATTCTGATGCTGTCTTCGATGTTACATTCGATTGGCGTGGGGAATATGACTCCCGCTGGCGTCAAGATGGTGTGCGTCGATATTAACCCAGCGGTAGTGACAAAGTTGAGCGATCGCGGTTCAATTGAATCGGTTGGCGTCGTTACCGATGTCGGTTTATTCCTCAGTTTGTTGGTCAAACAGTTGGATAAATTGACCAGTCCGTATCATCTGACACAGACAATTTAATGGCTGTAGGGGTACGGCATTCAATCGTGTTGGATATGAATCAAAACTTATCGACGCCGTGCCCCTCCAAAACCTGTTAAAACAGGTTGCAAATCAGTCTTTATTTTCTAGATATTTGTCGATTAGGGTAATTAGTTGAGCGATCGCTTTCTGTTCTTCTAGTAGCAGTTGTTTGATCTGGCGCATCTGTTCCACATTGGGCGGACGATGCACCAAATCGTCAACAAACTCCAGTAGCGGTGATTTACGATTGCGGCTCAATGCCCTTTCTGCGTTCAACTTATCCCAGCGTTCCTTGACTGCTGCTGCTTTTTCCTCCATCAGCTTGTTTTTGGCTATGCGCTGCGCGATGCGCTCAGGTGTGAGACATTTTTTTCCAGTCATCTTCGTCTCCGTAAATATCACTAAATTTTTGTTCTAGCTCGGTTAGCTTTTCGCTGTGTCTCCCAACTTCGTCTTCTATAGTGTTGACTCTGTTCTCCAGAATATCAACGGATATATCCAGTGCTTCAACAAAACTTTCTAAAGTGTCTGTAGGTTCTGGTTGGGGTGCGTTGCCGTTTGGTTGGTTGCCGTTAGTCATGATTTTTCCTCCGGCGTTCTAGTATTAGGTGTCCTAGTAACATGCTTCTTGTATGTCACTAAGTGGTTAAAATTAATGTAGCACGCAAAAACCCCTTCTTGTCCTCCATGAAGGAGATAATCATAATTGAGGTGTATATGGAAGCAACGGAAATAGAAATGCCCGAAATACAAGCCCCTGAGATGGTTCGCATCGAGTTTCGCATCCCCGCTCCCTTGTATGAAGATTTTTTACAGTTAGCTGAAATAGAGGGATGGAAGCCTGCGGAATTGCACAGAATTTTATGGGAAAAGGGATTTGTTGCTCATGCCGAGGGTAGCAACAAGCGGCTGATAAATCGGCAACTAAGGCAAAGATTATCAGCAAGCGATCGCCAAAAATTAGATTGAACCAGATCCCTTACCGTACTTAATCTTGCTCAATTGTGGGATTGGGACGATGCTGGTAAAATGACGGTAAAGGTCGTCCCGGCACCCACTTCACTTTCTAATGCGATCGCTCCCCCATGTAAATCCACTGCTTTTTTCACAATTGCCAATCCCAAACCAGTGCCTTTAATTTCTCCTACATTGCTGCATCGGTAAAATGCTTCAAACAGTTTTTCTTGGTCTTCTTTTGGAATGCCGATGCCAAAATCTCGGATGTGAAAAATTACGCTTGGGTAATTGGTAATTGGTAATTGGTAATTTTTCTCAGCGTCTCGATCCCACTTCTCTAAGTATTCTATTTCTAAACTGACTTCGCCGCCGTTGGGGGAATATTTGAGCGCATTGGAAACTAAATTAGACAGGATGTGATGCAATAACCTTCGATCCAAAACTGCAACGGTTTTTCTGGAGCTGTTAATAAAGTTTATCCGTTGCTTGCCTTCGGTGCTTAGTTGCATTTGTTCCACTAGATGGCAGCAGAATTCTTTTAAATTCAGGGGTGCAGGATTAAACTTTAATTGCTCCGATTCTACTTTCCCAATTACCAGCATATCCTCAATCAACTGATTCATACTTTGGCTGGCAGATTTCATTAAATCCAGGCATTTCAGTTGAATTTTTTCGTCCAATTTGCTGCTATTCAATTGTAGTAATTGCGCCGAGCCTACAATTGCGCTCAAGGGGTTGCGTAACTCGTGGGCGGCGATCGAAACATATTTAGTTTGGCGCTCGGCTTTTTGTTCGGCAATTTCCAAAGCCTGACGCATTTTTGTTTCCAACTCGTGTCGGTGCAGGGCAATTTCGATCGTTACGTATAAATCTTTTTGTTGGAATGGTTTGATAATATATCCAAAAGGGTCTGTTAATTTGGCTCGTTTTAGGGTTTCTTCATCGGCATAAGCTGTTAAAAATACCGTTGGGATTTGGAAACGAGTGCGAATTGTTTCCGCAGCAACTACCCCGTCCATATCCCCTTCTAATACAATATCCATCAGCACTAAATCCGGCTGGGTTTGGGCTGCTGTTTCTATCGCTTCTTCCCCATTCGTAACAATCGCCACAATTTGGTAACCCTGCTTTTTTAAGCTCTCGGCTATTGCCTCGGCTACAATTGCTTCATCCTCTACGACTAATATCTTTTTTTCATCCATTTTTTTAAAGCCTCCGCCGGTAATTTAATTCGGAAAACCCTAGCTTAAATCGCGTTCCTTGCTCCGTATCAATTTCCAAAATGCCTTTGAGCTGACGGGTGAGCATTCGGACTAATCGCAATCCTAATGTTGTTGCATTTTCAATTTTAAAATTATTAGGTAATCCCACTCCATTATCGCTAACTATTAAATCGTATTTCATTTCTTCGTTGCGAAACAATTCAATACTAATTAACCCTGACATTCCTTGAGTAAAAGCATATTTCAGTGAATTTGAAACCAGTTCATTAACTATTAAACCACAAGGAATGGCTGTTTCTATATTCAGCGAAGATTCAGCCACATTAAGTTTTAATTCAATGGCATTAGAGTGATTGCCAAAAAATTGAAACAAATTAGTGGCTAGATCTTTAATATATTTAGCGAAGTCGATTTTGTCTAAATATAGCGATTGATACAATTGTTCGTGAATCAAAGCCATCGAACGAATGCGGATCTGGCTTTCTCGAAATAGGGCGATAGTCTGGGGATCGTCAAGGTATTGAGCTTGGAGTTCGAGCAAGCTAGAAATTACCTGCATATTGTTTTTGACGCGATGGTGAATTTCTTTGATCAATACTTCTTTTTGGTGCAGGGAAGCTTGAATTTGTCCTTCGGCGATTTTGCGATCGCTTACATCTTCAGCTATTCCCGCAATCCGGTAAAGTTTACCAAACTCATCTTTAATCGGAAACCCTCTCGCCCATATCCAGCGAATCGAACCATCGGGGCGAACTATGCGATATTCATTGCTGGTAGACTCTCCTTTGAGCTGTTTAGCGATCGCTTCCTCCACAACTGCTCTGTCTTCCGGATAAACTGTTTCTAACCAAAATAGGGGTTCCCCATTCTTGGTTGCAATCGGGCGTCCCCAAATTTTCTCATAAGCTGGACTGACGTAGAGCAATTTGTTACCCTCTGGAGATGCCAACCAAAACACATTAGCAATATTTTCCGCCATCTGACGAAATCTTGTTTCGCTTTCGGATAAAGCGTTTTCTGCGCGTTTGCGTTCGGTGATATCTCGCAATGAGATAATACAGACGGATTTGCCTTCCCATTTAGCTGGAGCAACGTGCATTTCTCCAATGCCAATTTCTCTATTTGGACGCAGAATGGTTAATTCAATCGTATCGTTTTGTATGGCAGGCCATCCCAATTCAACCCCGATTAAATCTTCGGGTTCGTAACCGAAAATTTTTCCCGCTGCCGGGTTAGCAAACAACACCCTACCCCGGCGGTTAACAATTAACAAACCGTCCAATAAGTTAGCCACAATTGTTTGCAGTCGGGCTTCGCTATCGCAGAGGGTAGAAATTATTGCTTGCAGGCGTTTTTCACTTTCTCGCAACGCAGCTTCAGTTTTTTTGCGATCGCTGATATCTTCATCGATCCCAGCAATGCGGTAAACTTGACCTGCGCGATCGCGGATGGGAAAGGAACGGGATCTGATCCAACGCATCTCACCATTCGGGCGCAGGATACGATATTCTTGCTCGTAGCGATCCAGCGCTTGCAAGGGTAAAGCAGCGATGATGCGATCGCGGTCTTCTGGATGGATAATAGCATCTAAAAAACTTTGGGGCGATGCGCTTAAATCGGCGCGAGAAATTCCCCAAATCTTTTCGCACGCAGGAGAAACATAGATAATCTGCCTAGTTTTAGCATCGATCGTCCAGCAAATACGATCAATATTTTCTGCCAGTTTTTGAAATAGTTGCTCGCTTTCGCGCAGCGCCGCTTCTACTCGCCGACGCTCGGCAATTTCCTGCTGTAATTGCTCTTTTAGAGCCGCTACTTCAGCCGTACTATCTCTTAGTTTAATTTCTACCTGTTCTTTAGCGTTTTGGCGTTCGGCGATTGTCTGGAATAAACCGCGAACTAACCGGCAAAGGTGACAAGGCGCGATATCGATCATCGGTTAAACGGTCAAGCGGCGGTTTACTCCCTATTTTAATTGACTTAATCCTAAAAAAATGGCTGCCAAGGTTCCAGACACTCTGATTTCTCCTTGGGCTATCTTTTGCGCGACTTGAGCAACGGGAACTAATACCACTTCAATCTCTTCTGTAGCGTCTAGCTGCTGCTTTCCCGATGGTTGAACATCTTTTGCTAAAAACAAATGAATGCTATTAGTATCTTTAATCGGATTGTCATACAGCGTTCCCAAAGGAATCATCTCCTGGGGGATATAACCAGTTTCTTCTGTGAGTTCGCGTCGCGCTGCGGTTTCGGCGCTTTCTAATTTTGGGTTAAAGCTTCCGGCAGGAAGTTCTAATAATATTTCACCTGTTGCGTGTCTGTATTGTCGCACAAACACAATTTCTTGGTTGGCAGTTATTGCCAATGTTAAAACAATATCCGGGCGCACCAAGACAAAAAAATCATCGATTGTTTTACCGTTGGGCAATTCTACTTCATCTTGTCTGATTTTAAACCATTGATTGTCAAAAACAAATTTTGACTTGAGGATTTTCCACTTTTCAATCATGGGTAATTGGTAATTGGTAATTGGTAATCGGTAATTGGCTAATTGCTAATTGCTGTAGGGTGTGTTAGGCACGGGCGGAAAACTGACGATTTCAACCAATAGTTGTATCCGTGCCTAACGCACCATCCCCAAATTTGTAACATCATCAGGACTTACGCAAAGAAACCGGGTTTCTATCAGAAATCGTCGCGCAAGAAACTCAAGATCCACGCAGAAACCCGGTTTCTAGTAAGGCGAAAAACTGACGATTTCAACCAATAGTTGTATCCGTGCCTAACGCACCATCCCCAAATTTGTAACATCATCAGGACTTACGCAAAGAAACCGGGTTTCTATCAGAAATCGTCGCGCAAGAAACTCAAGATCCACGCAGAAACCCGGTTTCTAGTAAGGCGAAAAATTGACGATTTCAACCAATAGTTGTATCTGTGCCTAACGCACCATCCCCAAATTTGTAACATCATAAACATTTTTGATTGTAGGGGCGGGTTTTACCAACAATCTATAAAATCATCGACAGTTTAGATAAACCCGCCCCCGTCAATTTTAATTCACCGTACTAAACCATTCCGTTATACTATCAGCGATCGCGCGCGCCAATCTCCTTTGTTCTGTAGGGTTCATCAACCATTCAAATTCAAACGGATTGCTCATAAATCCCAATTCCAATAATACCGATGGTGCCGATGCGGGGCGCGCGAGGGCGAGGTTATTCCAAAACACGCCGTAGGAAGGACGATTGAGTTTTCCTACCAAGCGATCGTGCAAAAACATCGATAAACTATGAGCTTGAGGATGATACCAAAACATGCCAATGCCTTTAGTATTAAAAGCGTCGCCGTTGTCGGGTAAGGAATTATAATGAATCGAGAGCGCGATCGCAGGTTCTTCTCGATCGATTATTGCCACTCTTTCTGGTAAAGATAAAGTTATATCGTCTTCTCGCGTCATAATTACCGTCGCCCCTCGCGCCACCAATTCATCGCGAATCAGTTTCGATACTGTCAGGTTAACATCTTTTTCCAAATAACCTGTAGGCCCCGCAGCGCCAGATTCTCTCCCCCCATGTCCCGGATCGAGTAATATTTTAATTCCCGATAAGGGTTGTTCTGCTGTTTTATTACTGCGATTGGGTGGATAGCGTAACGTTAATACTAAACTCGTACCCTCGTAGCGCAGTTTATAACCCCATTGCTGCTGGGATTTCAAGTTAAAAGTATATTGCACTTGGTTGGGTGCAACTTGTTGCCAATCGAGACGAGAAATAATTGGGTCGTCATCTTGGCGAATAATATCGGTTTGGGCGGTGGTGTTGTGGAGGGTGAGGGTAAGAATGCGATCGCTCTGTTGTACGCTAACGGGTACGGGAACTTGCAGCGGAAACACCACTTCTGTCGCCCCAGCAATGCGACGAGTGGTGATACTGCGAATAATAGATCGCGGCGGGACGGAACTTTGAGAAATCCGCACTTCTTGTTGATTTATCCATCCGCCGTAGTCGAGTCGCACCCACTCGCCTTCCCTTCCAGTAATCGCTGCTTGGGTTCCTTTTGGTAGCGGAGTTAGGCGAGAATAATTAGTACCAGATCCCGTTCTCGCAATTCCCCCATCAACAATTACCTCAGCAATTTCTAGTTGCGTAGGCGAGAGAATTCTAATATTTCCTTGCCCGATTTCGGTAATAGTTTTGCCGTTGATAGTGAGTTGAAACTGAGGGCGCCCTAACTCTGCGGGTGATTCCGCCGTCGCACATCCTTGATAGTAACTGCTGCGGGGTATGTTTTGAGTCGTGACTGCATTGGGCAGATTTTGTGCCACCAACGCAGCAGAATTAGGAGGCAAAATTACCTTAGCAGCTTGAGGCATTAGCGGAATGGTTTGATTTGCCAATTTTACATTTACCGTGGCATTGGCGGGTGCGATCGCGCTAAAACAAATCGCTTCTCCCGGCATTCTGGCAATATCCACCCTTGGGGTTAAAGAATCTTGACCAAATGCCAACCCCACAGGCAACTTCGGTTGCGTTGATAATCGAGTTACTTTAATCCTTCGTCGTTGGTTCCGATAGCGAAACGTAAAGAAATTCTCTCCCATTCTCAACGGAAAACTAGGAGCAAAATGCCCCGCCGGACTCCGTCTAATTGTCCTGCCATTTACCACAACTCTCCCCGAAGGCGGGGCAGTGCCAATAAAGAAAATCCGGTCAGATGTCGTTCGGTGATTGTTCGGCGGATACACCAACTTAAGAGGTTGTGCTGCCAAGACTGGAGAAGTAACTAAAGTTCCGATTGTGACTAATCCTAAGATCGTTTTCATTTTTTTATTTGGTAATGGGTAATCGGTAATGGGTAATCGGTAATCAACACCAATTACCAATTAGCAATTACCAATTACCCATCTTCAAAAATCTTTGTGGGAATTCCATCAATACTGATTTGGTTCTTCTCGCGCCAATATGCTGCGATTCCTTCTTTTCCTTTTTTTTTCGCCCATTCTATCATGGTCGGTCTTTCTGCTTTAAATTCATACAGCGGCACGCCATGCCCGCAAGAAGTTTGAGCTGATTCAATATCCATGACGATAATTTGACGTTCCCCCGGTGTAGGTTCAAATAACTTATAGTAATTTTCCCATTCTTGGTGTCTGGGACTAATTACCCTTCCGCGTCCATACAAACGCAAAATCAAAGGCTTTTCAGTAAAGCTGCAAAACATAATCGTCATTCTACCCTCGTTCCCAGGATCTGCCTGAGAATGTAAATGGGCTGCGGTTTCATTCCCACTGCCAGTTAAATCTAGATACGCAACCCTTTGACTATCAATGCAGCGAAAAGTATCTATACCTTTTGGAGATAAATTAATTCGTCCCGACTTCGCCGCAGTGGCTGTGAAAAATAATTTTTGTTTTGAAATAAAATTTTGTAAATCTTCATTTAAATTAGAGTAAAATTTAGCCATTGTCAAAACCTCGTAACTTCAACTAAAACCGACAGGAAAAGCAAAACGGGTCGGGTCATTTGTTAAATTTTCACCTGTTAACCCAGCTGCATCAGCAATTAAATTTCAAAATTAGGTAACATGGATGAGTTTTGGTTGGCGGGGCGCAATCGGTGCTGGCGCACAGGCGGCGCTAACACAGTTCATACAGGTAGTGGTAGCGTAGGGTATAAGCACACCCTACCCGACCGTCAACACTGTGGCACAATTAACGGGGTGGCATAGGAATTGAGTCTACTTTTAAGCATTCTATGACTAAGTTTGTCTTTGTAACCGGCGGTGTTGTTTCCAGTATCGGCAAGGGTATTGTTGCATCGAGTTTAGGACGTTTGCTCAAGTCGCGAGATTATTCAGTCTCGATATTAAAGCTCGACCCATATATTAACGTCGATCCGGGAACGATGAGTCCGTTTCAGCACGGCGAAGTATTCGTCACCGAAGATGGTGCTGAAACAGACTTGGATTTGGGGCATTACGAACGCTTTACCGATACCTCGATGTCGCGCCTCAACAGCGTTACCACGGGGTCAATTTATCAGGCGGTGATTAATAAAGAAAGGCGGGGCGATTATCAGGGTGGTACGGTTCAAGTCATTCCTCACATCACGAATGAAATTAAAGAACGCATACGCCGAGTTGCCAAAAATACAAATCCGGATGTAGTAATTACGGAGATTGGCGGCACGGTGGGAGATATTGAATCGCTGCCTTTTTTGGAAGCAATTCGCCAGTTTCGGAAAGATGTGGGGCGGCAAAACGTGCTGTACATGCACGTAACGCTAGTACCTTGGATACCGTCGGCGGGAGAAATGAAAACCAAACCGACGCAGCATTCAGTGAAAGAATTGCGCTCGATCGGGATACAACCAGAAATTTTAGTATGCCGAAGCGATCGCCCGTTAAGTCAAGGAATCAAGCAAAAACTTTCGGAATTCTGCGACGTACCCGTTGAGCGCGTGATTAACGCTTGCGATGCTAATACAATTTACGAAGTGCCGCTGATGATGGAACGGGAAGGACTGGCACAGCAAGCGCTAGATTTATTGCAACTCGAACAACGCCAACCCGATTTAAAACAGTGGCAAACTTTAGTAGATAGATTGTATCGCCCGACCAATCGGATTGAAATCGCCCTCGTAGGGAAATATGTCCGATTAAGCGATGCTTATCTTTCTGTAGTAGAAGCGCTGCGTCATGCTTCGATCGCGCTGGGCGGCGAGTTGAACCTGCGGTGGGTAAACTCAGAAGATATTGAAGCCAACGGCGCAGAGCGCTATCTTGAAGGTGTCCAGGGCTTAGTCGTGCCTGGAGGATTTGGGATCAGGGGCGTCGATGGTAAGATTGCAGCGGTAAAATACGCGCGCGATCGCCAACTTCCGTTTTTAGGTTTGTGTTTAGGAATGCAGTGTTCTGTAATTGAGTGGGCGCGTAACGTGGCAGGTTTAAAAGATGCTAACAGCGCTGAATTTGCCCCCGAAACTGCCAATCCCGTCATTAACCTGTTACCAGAACAGCAAGACGTGGTAGAGTTGGGCGGCACGATGCGGTTGGGTTTATATCCTTGTCGCTTGGCATCGAATACCCTGGCAAGTCGTTTGTATCAGCGAGAAGTGGTTTACGAACGCCACCGTCACCGCTACGAATTCAACAATGCCTATCGCAACTTATTTCTAGAAAGCGGGTATGAGATCAGCGGGACTTCTCCCGATGGACGCTTGGTGGAAATTATCGAACTCCCCAATCATCCCTTCTTTATTGCCACGCAATTTCACCCAGAATTTCAATCCCGCCCCAGCAATCCCCACCCCTTGTTTAAAGGGTTTATCT
This sequence comes from uncultured bacterium, assembly GCA_964463555.1. Taxonomy (GTDB): domain Bacteria; phylum Cyanobacteriota; class Cyanobacteriia; order Cyanobacteriales; family Aerosakkonemataceae; genus Microseira. Next base: position 39,348 of record CAYXCW010000026.1, on the reverse strand, counting down.
CGGCTGCGTTAGCCAAAGTTGATCGGTGCGCTTATAAGAAGGCGAACGAAGAAGTTGAAACTGCTGATTCAACTTCGGTTCAAGATGTAGTTTCTGGAGAACAAATCGAAATTATCGATGCCAATCCAAACTCAACCTTGAACGCGATCGCTGAATTATCCTAGCTATGCTAGGCTACTGCTACCTAAAACAACCCACGAGCTATTGTAAAAAGTAGCACATTATGCTTACCCTGCAAATAGCTCGCTTTATCATAGGCAACAAAATTGTTGCATTTAAGAATCAAGCGCGTGGGAAATTGCGGTTGTGAGGAAATAGCGTGACCTATTGGATCAAAATCTGTTACGAGAGGAATCAATATGTAATCGATCTCGACCGTGTGAGTGCTTTTGTTTACGAGGCAAACGGGACGCTAAAATTTTGGCTACCAGATAGTAGTTTTCCGATCGTTCTCAATCCCCAAGGACATCCAGAAGCTCATCAAAAACTGCTGACCTACATTAAAGATGTGAGAGGTCAGACTTTTGATGATTACTGGATAGAAATTAGCTATGAAAGAAATAAGTATCTGGTAAACCTTAAGTGCATCACCAGCTTTGAGTGCGAACAGAACGGCAGGTTAAAGTTTTGGCTGCCCGATGGCGCGATCGCTATCATTATCAATCCCCAGAGTAACCAAGAAGACTACGAGAAAATTATCAAGTACATTCAAAAGGAAACTGGGCATTCTTTGCCTTGAATGGGTAATGGGTAATGGGTAATTGCTAATTGCTAATTGCTAATTGCTAATTGGAATTTTTCCCGATTACCTTTCCACCGCTGACACCTGGGAAGGCCATTACCAATTACCAATTACCTATTACCAATTACCAATTACCAATTACCAATTACCAATTACCTATTACCTATTACCTATTACCTGTTGCGCTAGTTTTGCGGCTCCGACCATCCCCGCAGAATTACCTAACTCTGCTGGTAACAATTGCAACCCAGCGCGGGAACTGGGTAGAACGCGACGTTCGATTTCGGCGATCGCATAGGGAAAGAAAAACTCCGCACTCGCACTCACTCCGCCGCCAATCACAACCGCTTCCGGTGCCAAAATGTAGATCGAACTGGTTAAACCAATACCTAAATCTCGTCCGTAGTTTTGCCAAAATTCTAACGCGAAGCGATCGCCTGCTTTTGCCAGCTTACCCAATTCTTCGGGTTCCATTCCGGTACGGCGGCGAATTGCTACCACCGAAACATATTGTTCTAAAGAACCTTGATTGCCGCTGTTACAAGGTGGACCATCGGGATTTAAAGTCACCAATCCCAACTCACCCGCCGCGCCTTGATGCCCGACAAACAATTTACCATCTAAAATCACCGCGCCGCCGACACCCGTCCCCAAGGTGAGTAAAATAAAGTTGCGAAATCGACGCCCCGCCCCTAACCAAGCTTCTCCCAATCCAGCACAATTAGCATCGTTGGCGATAGTGGTAGGTAATCCAGTTTTTGCTTCTAACCAATCTGCCAGGGGAATGTTGTGCCACCCATCTAAATTAATCCCAACGATCGCAATTCTACCAGCAGCATCCGCAGGGCCAGGAGTGCCGACACCAATCGCGCGCGCATTGCGCTGAGGATCGATTTTGGCGATCGCATCTATCATCCCATCTAAAACCGCTTCCGGTGTAGCAGGTTGAGGCGTTGGTATAGTTAGCGACTGCAAGCAATCGCCACCTTGATTAAACCGCCCCAGTTTAATCGCCGTTCCCCCTAAATCAATGCCAATAATTTCTGTCATTGGTAATTGGTAATTGGTAATTGGTAATTGCTAATTGCTGATTGCTAATTGCTGATTGCAAAAAATATTTTACTATTAGCCATTAGCCATTAACTATTACCCATTACCAATTACCCATTACCAATTACCCATTACCTTTTTCTTGGATCGACAAATTCGCTTAACCCTTCTCCCACCAAAGATAATCCTACAACCAACAAAGTTAAAGCTAAACCGGGGAACATTGCCGTCCACCAAACGCCGGTAGGTAAAGCTTCCAGGGCTAATTTTAAATCGTGTCCCCACTCTGGTACCTCATCGGGGAGTCCCAATCCCAAAAATCCCAAACCGCCCAAGGTTAAAATTGCATCGGCGGCGTTGAGGGTGAAGAGTACCGGCACGCTTTGAATTACGTTTAAAAATAGATAGCGGGATAAAACCGTCCAGGTGTTCGCGCCCATTGCTTGCGCCGCTTCGACGAACATTTCGGTTTTGACGCTCACCGTGTGGTTGCGGACAACGCGATAGTATTGGGGGATGTATGAGATGGAGAGTGCGATCGCGGCATTTAAAACCCCTCGCCCCACCACAAACGCCAGCGTTACTGACAGCAGCAACCCAGGCAGCGTATAAATTGTATCCATCAAAAACAACAATACTCGGTCTAATCTGCCGCCCAGATAACCGCTGACTAAACCCAAAGGCACGCCAACAACTAGACTTAGCATCGTCGCCAAAATCACCACTTGCAGCGCCGCTTGGCTGCCAAACAGCGTGCGGGAAAATACATCGTAGCCTTGGTTACTCGTGCCAAACCAATAACGCGCTGAAGGCGGTTCGTGAATCGGGTTAATCAGCGACTCCGTCGGGTTTTGCAGCCATCCCCACGCTTGGAATGTGGGTGCAAAAACGGCTACCAGTACAAACGCGAAAGTAATAACCAGTCCCACTACAAGAAACTGCATCGAAAGATTGGGACGGCTAAAAAAACGGGGTAAAGAAAGTTTAGAAAGGTTCATCGATTGGCAAAACTGGCTATTTCACAAGATGGTACAGCTGCAAGTGCCGATGCTGCGATCGCTATCCGGTTTTCATTGTTCATGATAATTCGGCTATGGATATGGGGACGCAGCGCTTCCCATTCGATTTGATTTAGCTGACTGACGAATGAAATTTCCGGCGACTCATCCACATCTAACTCTTGTTCATACAAAATGTTCATCACTACATCAGAAATCGCCAAATCGGCGGATTCTTGAGAAATATTGCTGGTTTCTACGAGGAGAGTGATGCGATTTCTCTCAGGATGAGTCAGCAACACTCTGATGATGTTGTCCAATTCTTCCAGCAGTAATTCTTCAGGTTGAGTCCAGTCTGGCAATATTATCAGATTTATTGCTCTCAAATTCAACTCTGGAATTTTTACCAACCGCGCTAACATCGCTTCGGCAGTGACTAATGCCGGTAATAATTTTAAGGTGGCGCGGGCAAGTTTTGCTGCTAAAACTGGATCGCCGATTTTCTCTGCTACTTCTGCCAAGTACCAAATATTATGCCAGCGATCGCCTCCCGCAACCGTTGCCTCTGCTTTGCGAAACCACACACCCGTATCGTCAATTCTCCGCAAGGGAAATGACAGATTTTGAGAACGTTCAAACTCGTGTATTGCTTTCCGGCAACCTTCCCAAAAACCATAATCATCGATTTGGATAACTCCATCATCTACAACTTGAACGAACAAGTTGTTAAATATATCCATCGTTGATTCATACCAATCCCCATCAGCGTGCAGTAAAGCAATATCAGCTATTTTTGATTTAGATTCAGGCAATGTTGAGGCAAACAACCCCTGCACGGGTACGACGATATCTGCCACATCCAAAGCTTGACAAACTACATCTAAACCCTCAATGATTGGAGCTTTTAAAGTCCCAACTCCTAAACCAGTATCATTGGCAGGTATTCCCTGATGTTTATCAACATCAGTAGGGTCGGGCATTCCCTCAAATGTATCAAAAGCATACAATAGCCGAGGCCGCAAACTATAACGTTTAATCGCAAAAGCTAGCAGCGCTGCGCTTCCTCCCCTGCAAGTGCCGCACTCGACAAAATTTCCCGGAATATCATCTAGACAAATTTGCCGCGCTAAGGTATATAAAGAAAATAATCGAGCTTCGCTGAGTAGGGTGAAAGGTCGTATTGCTGTAACCAGGTTTTGGAATTCTTTTGTTTCGCGATCGCTCAATACTCCATGTCCTGATTTTGCTAGTAAATAGTGCTTGAGACTAGCTGCAAAATCTCCAGTTTGCCAATAAATTTGGCTGATATATTTATTAGCTATCCCAGAACTAGGATTAAGTTGCCCTGCATTTTTAAAAGCCACTAATGCCCGGTTAAAATCGCCTTCGATAAAAAAGTTTCTTCCTTGTTGGTTAAATTCCACCGCTTGCTTAGCATCTACGGTTTCAGTAATATTAAGCTGCCTAAATTCTGAATCTACTTTATCAACTAGCTTAATTAACCGCTCTGCATTAAAATTTTGTTTATCTATTGTGGGTTGATTCGCCCCGCTAACTGGATAATGTTGCAAATGTTCGGGTAGATGCCATTCTATCTTCGGATCTGGCTGATGGATAACAGGTTCTACATTACCTCGCCATACTACTCCCATAATTTGCATAGTTTGATAAACCATTGTATTCCATCCCCTTTCTTTCAGGTAATCTAAACCTTGGGCAACATCGGGGGAAGCTAAGTCGTGAAACAGAATTAAAGCATCTGCTTCAGCCAATGTTTCGCAGATAATAGCATCGTTCAAAGGCCCTGGTGCGTCGTGATTGCCATCAATAAAAATTAACGACCACTTGCGCCCATCAGCGGCTACTTCTTCGACTTTTTCAGGACTATAACCGGGTATTAGTTTAACCAAATCAAGCACGCCCGCAGCTTGAAGAGAGTTGCTGACACTTTCATAAAATTCTGGTTTTTCTAATATCGGATCGATAACGTCTAACTGAACTCCTCCCAAAGCTAAATGACAGGCTGACCAACCCATCCAACAGCCTATTTCTAAAGCTTTTTTACCTTTAAATTTAAGCGCAGTATTATAAAGAATATGCGCTTCATCACGACTGACAAATCCTATATATGCATGGCGCCGATCTGCGTACCAATTATGGGGAATTTCCCGCCGTAGATAAGGCCAACCACAACCACTGGTATCGCCAACAATCATATTGGGAAAACAGGCATCCGGCTGGATAATTTTAAATCCGGGCGAGACATAATCTCCCACCGTAAGCGAGCCATTCTGTTCCACAAAGCTTGATTCTAATTTAGGGGTATAAAGTAGGCTTAATTCAATTACATCTCTGTCAGTTGTTTTCAGTTGAATCTGTTTTTCTTTTTCCGGGCCTGACAGGTGTAAAATGCCTATAGGTGTGTGAGGTAAATAAGGTTCTACGAAACAGGATTTGTCTTTGTCCCAGCTTGGAAAAGCATGGTGATAAGTCCAGTTGCACCAAGCGGGAAGCATCTCAGTTTCATCGAACAATCCACCCTGATAAACCGCTAAATTGAGGGCAAACTGATCGGTCATTAAAGAGGCAGATTGCTGCAATCCCCGATGCAGAAATTCTGCCCAAACTTCCCAGTGAGGCGCATCTTTATGCAGTGCAAAAACCCCAGCATTTAGTACGGGATAGCTATAAAAATTTTCGGCGATTTCCTCACCAAAAGCCTGTTGATATTTGTTATAAACCCACTGCCACCAAAATTTGCGTAGCCCACCGTACTGGATCTCGCTACCCCGATCTATTTCAGGAACAATTGCTAATTTCCCTAATTTCGCTCCTTCAATAAATAAATCAACAGCTTGCCAATCTTGCACCCAAGCATCTGCATCTATCCATAGATAGATGTCAAAATTTGGAAAGTATTTACGCAAAAAAGGACGTGCTAACAAACCTTTGAGATGAATCGGTGCTTCATCAATGCTGGGAAAGTTAAATTCCCAATCAGGCTGCTTAATGATATTGACTCGTTCCTCTAGCCATTGAATCTGTTCTGGAGTGCAACCTAAATCGAAAAATCCCACGATCGCATTTCGCCCCTGTGGTTTTTCGCGAATAGATAAAATAGTGCCTTGAAGCAGTTCAAAGTAGTTTGCATTCGCCGCAGTGATAATGATTTCCACAGGATTCCCCGATTTGCTTGTACAGGCTTGCTTGGGTCATCTTGATTTTACCATGCTTGCGACTCAGCATTTAAGAGATTGTCAAAATATGAGGTTTGATGGCACACTAGGAGAATGTTTATTTGTTAATTTTATATATGGATGTTAATCGATTATGCCAGCAACTAGACGCATTTCTAGCTCAAGGTGATTACGATGAAGCGATCGCTGTTTGCGAACAAGGCATAAGTACTGACCCATCTATAACGTTAAACTACTGGTATCTGGGACTGGCAATCCTATTGCAAGGGGAAGAATCAGAAGCCCAAGCTATTTGGCTATCAGCTATAACTCAAGTCAATCCAGATGAAATGGATGCAGTAACGTCGGAACTATTACAAGTATTACAAACCGCAGCAATCCAGTTTTTAGATAACCGAGAGTTCCAGAAATGCGAGATAATATACTGGCAAATATTAGAGTTAGATTCTAACGACTTTACAGCTTACTACAATTTAGGAAATGCTCTAGCGCAGCAGGGAAATTTCGATACAGCAATCGACTGTTGGCAAAATGCGATCGCTCTCAAACCAGACTATATTGAAGCCTACGAAGAATGGGGAATTGTGTGTCAAAAGTTAGAAGATTTTGAAAGCGCGATCGCTTGCTATTCAAAAGCTTTAGAACTCAAACCAGATAACTATCAAACAGCTTACAATCTAGGGCTTTGCTTTTCTTTTGTGGGGAGAGGGGAAGAAGCGATCGCTTGTTTTCAAACCGCCATCCAACTCAAACCAGACTCCACCCAACCCTACGGCGATCTGGGATATCTTCTCCTGCAAAAAGGTCAATTAGATGACGCAATTCAATTGTTTAATCAAGCCATTCCAGTAACTTTTCTGGAATCTTACCTGAAAACCTATGACTTATTTAACGATAACGCCTGTTTCTTAAAATCTTTGCACTTTCAGCCTGATTCTTTTGACACCTTCTTTTATTTAGCTAAAATCATCGAAAAAAACAATATTTTACCAGAAATAGCAACGATAATTTATAAAAAAACGCAGCAAATTAACCCGGATGCCGATATTATTTCAAACCAACAAAGTCAGCGAGATAATTCAACAGCAGCCTCGCCACAAATACCATACGTTAAACCGCCAAAAGATTTTTATGAATCAACTTTAGATTGGGCAAACACCTATAATTTGAGCAAAAATTACATAAATATTTATCCTAACACTACCCTTTATTTAACTCCGCCTAAAACACCAGAAAGCACGATACATTTTAGCTTTAGATTCGGCAGCCAAGTTCAATTACCAGCTAGCTTTATTGCCCTAGTACCAGACGGACGTTTCTGGTTAAATAAAAAACAGGATAAAAGTGCCGTCATCGCCGCCGATAATAAAATTTTAGGAGATATTTCCCCAGACTTTCCAGTTTTAAGTCCAGGACATCCAGATAAACATCCCAGCAAACATTCTATCTTTTCTGTAGGTAAGTTACCGCCTATTCAGAAGATAGATGGAACCGTAGCCGTTTTAGCCGGACTCTTAAACGACACCTATTTTCATTGGATGTTTGATATCCTACCCCGCATTGAATTACTCTATAAAAGCGGTATAGACATAACTGGTATCGATAAATTTTTAGTCAGCAGTCGTCTAGATTTTCAAAAAGAAACCCTCAAAGCACTAGGAATTCCACCAACAAAAATCCTAGAAACTGATGAATATCCTCACATCCAAGCGACGACGTTAGTCGTTCCATCTTTCCCCGGCAGCGTAGCTTGGATGCCAAAATGGGCTTGTGATTTTTTGCGAAATGAATTTTTAGATAAAAAACAGATTGAAACCGAAAAAATAGAGCGGATATATATTAGCCGTAAACCAGCTCCAAATCGCCGAATTATCAACGAAGATGAAATCGTAAGCTGTTTAAATAAATACGGTTTTACAAGCGTCATCCTTGAATCAATGTCAGTGGCGGAACAAGCCGCATTGTTAGCTAATGCTAAAGTTGTAGTAGCGCCTCACGGCGGTGGATTGACTAATACTGTCTTCTGCAATCCTGGAACTAAAGTAATAGAGATTTTTTCACCTAATTACGTATATCCTTGTTATTGGCTGATTAGCAATCAAATCGGTTTGGAATATTACTATCTTCAAGGAAAGAATCCGGAAGGATTCTATTTACATAAACTTTTATACCCAGACGCGCGACTAGAAGATATTTTTGTCAACCTAGATGAATTGCTAAATATCTTGAAATTTGCTCAAGTAATCTAGATCGGAAACCCGGTTTCTTAAATAAAACCTTCGCCCATATTCTGAAACGCCTACATGCTAAAGCATGAGGCTACACAAACAAAGGCTGCCGTAGCAGCCTCTAACAAATTTAGCCCGCGTAGGCGGGCTTTGTTTGTGTAGCCACACCCTTAAGGGTGTCGGATTTTGGCGAAGATATGGTTAAAGAAACCAGGTTTATCTAGATTATAGATTTTGCTCGATTAGCTGGCGATATTGACTCTTTTGCTTGACGCCTTTCACTTCAGTCAACAACTCTTTATTCTTGAAAAACTGAATCGTCGGCGTACCCGTAATGCCAGCATTTTCGGCAATGTCTATGTCTTTGGCAATATCGATGGTGACGAAGTGGATTTTGCCATCAAATTCGTCTACCACTTTGTCTAAAATTGGTTTCAGAGTATGGCAAGGGCCGCAACTCGGCGAAACGTACTTGACTACAAGCAAGCGATCGCTCTCGTGAAACAGCTTCCGCAGTGCAAAACCCCCACTGTGGCGCGTGTCTGCAATATCAAACTCTGCTGGTTCGAGGGTTTCGCTTTTCTTCACATCTGCTGGCGTATCTGCCTTTTCCGCCTCAGCCGTTTGATGAAATTCTTGCAGTAAGCCATTGACTGAAAGCCACCTTTCTGCTAACATCGCCGCCATACAGCCAGTACCCGCAGCCGTAATTGCTTGACGATACTCGTGGTCTTGTACGTCTCCAGCAGCATACACCCCTTCGACGCTAGTTTCTACCGAACCCGGCTTGGTGACGATATAACCGACTTCGTCTAATTCTAGTTGCCCTTCAAATAAAGAAGTGTTGGGCTTGTGACCGATGGCGTAGAATAACCCCTTAACAGCCAGGGTACTTTGCTCGTCAGTTTTAGTATTGCGGATGTGAATGCCATTCATGCGATCGCCTTCCCCAATTACATCCACCGCCTCGCTATTCCAGTGAACTGTAATTTTGGGATTATTCAGCACCCGATCCTGCATTGCTTTAGACGCCCGCATCTTATCCGTGCGTACCAGCATGTGAACGCGAGAACCGTACTTAGTCAAGTAAATCGACTCTTCCGCCGCCGAGTCGCCCGCCCCGATCACCGCCAGTTCTGCACCGTGAAAAATCGGAGTAGCACCGTCGCAAATCGCACAAGCAGAAATCCCCCGGCTCCAATAATCGTGTTCGCTGGGCAGTCCCAACCTTTTCGCCGTCGCGCCTGTAGCAATGATAATGCTGTTAGCTTTAACTTCCCGTTCCTCAGAACGCACGGTAAAAGGACGCTGACTCAAATCGACCGATATCACATCTTCCGTGTATAATTCAGCACCCCAGCGTTCGGCTTGCGCCTTCATCCGATCCATTAAATCCGGCCCCATAATCCCTTCGGGAAAGCCGGGGAAATTTTCTACTTCCGTCGTCGTCATCAGCTGCCCACCGGGCAACCCCCCAGCTTGGAAGCCTTCAAACACAAAAGGTTTCAGGTTAGCCCGCGCCGCGTAAATCGCCGCAGTATATCCGGCAGGGCCGGAGCCAATAATAACCAAATTTTCTACTGTCGGGTTAGCCATAGGGTAAAAATAAACTCATAACGACTACGACTAATATAGCATAACTGAGGAATTGAGTTGACTCCTTTAACTCGTTAACTCGTTTCCAGGTTCTACCTGGAAATGCAGTTAGGGAGGCTCCGGCCTCCCATCCCCACAGAGGCGAGGCCGGAGCCTCTGGGATGGCGTTACCAGGCTCGAACCTGGTAACGAGGTGACACGCCCCCTTCCCTAGCAGGGAAGGGGGCAGGGGGGTTAGGTTAGCCAATTAAAAGTCAATTGTGTACTCTGGCGCTCAAACAGGGAATACTTAAATTGAGGAGATAACATCACCTCAAACAAATATGCCAAAAATTCCCATCCGGAGAAGTTCAAAATGGACAGTCAAGCCGCCGAGATCAAAGAGAAAGTTCGCCAACAATTTGACACCGGCCCTTACCCCAGAATTCCCGTCGATCAAACCCCTAAAGACGACGCGAACAACCTGTTTATTCACAGCTTGGTAACGGCCTACTATTTGAAAAATCAAAAAGTTATAGAAACTGAAGGCAAAGTAATTTTAGATGCCGGTTGCGGCACGGGTTACAAAGCCTTAGCCTTAGCAGAAGCCAACCCCAAAGCCAAAATAGTTGGGATTGATTTTTCCGAAGAATCGGTTAAATTAGCGCGGCAGCGGTTAGAATACCACGGCTTTGAAAATGCCGAATTTCATACCCTTGCCATCGAAGATTTACCAAGTTTGGGACTGCAATTCGACTACATCAATAACGATGACGTGCTTTATCTCCTAGCCGATCCAGTTGCGGGATTGCAGGCAATGAAATCGGTTTTAAAACCAGAGGGCATCATCCGGTCTAACCTTCATAGTTCGCTGCAACGAGTACACTATTATCGCTGCCAAGAAGTTTTTAAAATGATGGGTTTGATGGATGACAACCCCAGAGAGTTTGAAATTGAAGTAGTTCGAGATGTGATGAACTCGCTCAAAGATAACACCCACCTCAAAGCCAACACTTGGAACCCTCAAAAAGCCCAATCTGAAGAATTATATTTAGCGAATTATTTACTTGTAAACGATAAAGGCTACACCATTCCTGAAATGTTCTCCATCTTGAGAGCTGCCGGTCTAGAATTCATCAACATGGTGGCGTTCAACGGTTGGGACTTGATGGAACTGTTCAAAGAACCTAACAACTTGCCTGCTTTTCTGGGAATGAGCCTGCCAAACATTTCGGTAGAAGAGCGGCTGCATTTATTTGAACTGTTGCATCCAGTTCATCGCTTGCTAGATTTTTGGTGCGGTCATCCCGACTCAGTCCACCCAGTGGTGCCGGTAGCTGAATGGACAGAGTCTGACTGGGAGGGAGCAACAGTTCACCTGCATCCCCAGTTAAGAAGGACTGGGGTCAAAGCTGACCTGATTAACTGTATCGCCAGCTACAAAGCATTTGAAATCAGTCGTTACCTCACTCTCACAACCAACGAGCCAATCTGGATAGATAGTACAAAAGCGGCTTGCCTGCTAGCTTTGTGGGAACAAGCGCAGCCGTTTCCCTCTCTGGTCGAACGCTGGCTCAAAATTAGGCCAATAGACCCAGTAACCCTGGAACCCATGAGTCAGGATAAAGCTTTTGTGGAAGTCAAGCAACTGTTGACCAGCCTAGAAGTCTTTCTATACGTGCTTTTGGAGCGTTCGGCTTGAGAAGTTGCAAAAAATTTTTGCCACGGGTGATATGAAACCCGGAAGAAGTGGGTAAGTTCTATTTAGAGCAAACAAATGGCTATCACGCACCTCAAGGAGAAACCAGTCATGAAGGCTGAGATTAAATACAAACTGCTACAACACATCAACCAAAAGAACAAACAAAAAGAAGAAGGTTTTACCCTAATTGAACTGCTGGTTGTTATCATCATCATCGGTATTTTGGCTGCTATTGCATTGCCTTCGTTCTTGAACCAAGCCAACAAAGCCAAGCAGACCGAAGCTAAGCAAACCCTGAGCGCGATGAACAAGTCTCAGCAAGCTTACTACACCGAACAGAACCAATTTATCAAAACCAACATTGGTGATTTCCAAAAATATAGCGGCGCTGGGGTGAAAACCGCTACGGTTAACTATACCTACGGCGTGGAACCAATTGGTACCGACGGCGTTGCCAACACGGCTAAGACAGATGTTTCGGCACTTCTTGAGTATGTCGGTGGTGTAGGTCTAGTTGATACTGGTGGTGGCGATAAAACCTCAACAACTGCTTTGTGTCAGGGCAAATCAACAACAGAAGTAGCTAGCGCTGCTGGGATTAGCTTAACCGCCGCTGAAATCAAATGCGGTGGAAACTTTGAGAATGCGAAGTAATCTTTGAGCAATGCTAAACTAAACCTTTGTTAAAGGTGGGTGGTGTGAGTAAACGCTACCCATTTTGTTTTTTTGATTCGCATCAGCGCTGGTCGCTCAATAGTTGTTACTAAAAACATGAATGATATAACAATTTGGCAGCAGCAAGGTTATCAATATTTAATTCAAGGGAACTATAGCAAAGCTATTGAAGTTTACGAACAGCTAATAGAAGCCGAACCCGATGTAAAATCTCACTACTGGTATTTGGGTTTAGTGCTGTTGTTGCAAGGACAAGAAACAGAAGCTCAAACAACTTGGCTGCTAGCAATGGCAGAGGGTGAACCAGAACAAGTTGAGGAGTGGACGGCAGAACTAATTGCGGTACTTGAAACAGAAGCAACGCGGCGGGAGGAACTATCAGATAACGGCGTTGGTTGGATAATTCGGCAGCACCTGCGGGAAATCGATCCAACAGATATTAATAACTTGTTGCATCTAATGCAGCTAGCTATCAAGCAGGAGACGCTGACGGATGAGGAATTGGCATCTTTGGGTGTAATTGAATTATTGCGGGAAGAGCAACCATTAGGCATAGAACCTACTCAATTGTTACAAACGTTAGAAAGCGTCTTCAGCTATGCGCCTTGGTACGAGTCATCCCTAGAGTTTGCAGCAGCTTGTTTACCCTACATTTATCATCTGCCCTCTGTGATAGAACTCTGGCTGAGGTCAACAACGGAAATTGCTTACTCGATGGCTATGCCTGCGATCGCTGCCCGTTTAATCGAGATCTACTTAGCGATCGCGCCTAACAATCCAGAAATGTTGCGCCTTCTGTCTGCTTTTCACGATATTGCCGGTAACCATTCCCAAGCCATAGAGGCAGCGAAACGGTGTTATTCCCTGATAAAAACCTTACCAGAGCAGGTGTATGGCAATCACGTGATTCTGCGAAGTCTCATGAGTGCAGGCGTGTATTGGGAAGAAGCGGCGTCAGTTTTCCAGCGTCAGGAATTGCTTTTGCAGTCGATGATACAAGCAAATATCACATCTCTGAATCAACCCGCTACCCTCCGCACGATTAGCTCAACTTTCTTTTTGCCTTACTTTAGAGACGAACCTAGAAGCAACCGACAGATTCAAAATCAAATTGGCGCAATTTTTCAAGCTAATGTGGAAAATTATGCCAAAGATATTGTAGAGCGATACCGCCAAAAATTGTCAGCCAACCAAAGAAAAAAAGCACCGGGTTCGCGCCTGAAAATTGGCTATTTGTCTTTTTGTTTTAAAAGACACTCGGTGGGATGGTTAGCTCGCTGGTTACTTAAGCATCACGACACTTCTCGCTTTGAAATACACGGTTATTTCGTCAACTCGAAAAAAATCCAAGACCCTTTACAAGACTGGTATATTAATCAAGTTGAAAAACCTTATCGAGCTGGATTTAGCAGCTTAGAAATTGCCGAGCAAATTTACCAAGATGAAATTGATATTTTAATCGACCTCGATAGCATTACTCTGGACATTAGCTGTGAGGTAATGGCACTAAAACCCGCTCCGATTCAAGTTTCTTGGTTGGGTTTAGATGCTTCGGGAATCCCGAATGTAGATTATTTTATTGCCGACTCTTACGTTTTACCAGAATCAGCACCAGATTACTATACAGAAAAAATCTGGCGATTACCTCGAACGTACATCGCAGTGGATGGGTTTGAAGTTGGCGTTCCAACGCTACGACGCGATAAATTAAATCTTCCCAATGATGCGGTAATTTATCTGAGTATTCAGCGGGGTTTCAAGCAAAATCCCCATACAGCTAAACTGCAAATGAAGATTCTCAAACAAGTACCAAACAGCTATTTGCTAATTAAGGGAGTTGCTGAGGAAGAAGCACAAAAAGAGTTTTTTGGCAAGATAGCAGAAGCAGAAGGTGTAGCAAGCGATCGCCTGCGATTTTTGCCTGAAATCGCTTTTGAAGAAGTCCACCGAGCTAACATGGGCATTGCGGATATAGTGTTGGATACCTATCCTTACAATGGCGCTACAACGACGCTAGAAACGCTTTGGATGGGTATTCCGATGGTAACGCGAGTCGGAAAGCAATTTGCCAGTCGCAACAGCTACACCATGATGATGAATGCAGGCGTAACAGAAGGTATCGCCTGGACAGATGAAGAGTATGTCGAATGGGGTGTAAAGTTAGGAAAAGATGACTGCTTGCGGCGAGAAATTGCTTGGAAATTAAAAGCTTCGCGCCAGACATCGCCGCTGTGGAATGCCGAAAAGTTTACTCGCGAGATGGAGAAAGCATACGAGCAAATGTGGCTCAAATATCTAGAATCTGATCGGTAGCATAGACAAAGCTTACTGCAATATCCAAGTTCCAGACTCTAACTGAATGGCTCGGCGATCGCATAGACTGTCTGTTGTCAAGCAAGGAAGATCTTGTGCTTTGGCTTGTGCGATCGCTAATTCATTTTCCTGTTCTAAAGATAACCGAACTTGAACGCGACGCAGCAAAGCATCCCACTGCGATCGCCTCATATCTCCTACCAAAGAAATTTCTACCCCTTCACTCTCACCTAACTCTTCTTCCATCAACAGATCCATCGCCACGCTGGATACAGCCATATCCGCATCCTCATCGGAAATATTGCTCGTATCTATCAGCAGTGTAATGCTAGCTTTATCTGGATGGGTGACGACGGCTTTGATTGCACTTGCTATATCAGAATAAAGTAATTCTTCCGGTGCAGACCAATCTGGGAAAATGATTAAATTGATCTCATTTAGTTTGAGATGCAGCAGGCTTTTTTCAATTTCGGCTATGCTTGTTTCCATCAAAGCGATACTGACCATTTTTGCCATTTTTGACCAAGAAAACTGTTTCGCTTGTTCCAGTCCAGCCTCACTTAACAATTCTCTAATATCCGGCTTTTGCACCTCACACAGCGCATCTGCTAGCTCATTCTCATTGCTATCATCCACGTATATAACCGCGTCTCCTGCTACTTCTGGAATCGAAGCATTGGCACAAGTAATAACTGGACACCCACAAGCCATTGCCTCCAAAACTGGTAAACCAAACCCTTCATATTTAGAGGGATAAATCAACGCAACAGCACCCGAATAAGCAAATCTCAATTCCTCATCGCTTAGCTGCAACACCTGGACAACATTACCGTGTGTATAAGCTCTAAATTCAGCTTCTAACTGCGGATCTCCACCCACGCACACAATCTCAAATCCCTGTTTGCTAAAGAGTTTAGAAAACGCCCTAAAGAAGAAAATGGCATTTTTATTCCCTTTTCTACCGCCAACTAGAAGAAAATATGGCTTGGAAATTCCATACTGCATTTTAAAAAGCTCAACTTGCTGCGGAGCGGCTGGTGAAAAAGTAGTGTCAACGCCACAGGGTGCTACTACAATCGACTCTCTAGAAATATCCGGGAAAAATTTTACCAAGTCTTGAGCCGTGTTTTCCGAAATTGCAATATAAGCAGATGCGTGGCGAATTCCATAATGCTTCTCTTGCCACATGGGTTGATTTAAGTCTGCTCTTATTGCCTCTGGAACCATATCATAAGCCATGAAAGTAGATGGCGTCGAAATTGGCGTGGTGTAGTAAGTAGAAATAAATAAATCTGCTCCGATTGCGTCGCAGATTTGCTGCAACCTTTCCCGATCTGTATCGGTTTTATCATAATCATATGAGGGTATCAGTACACGCCGTATCCCTGGAATTTTAGGCGCAGTCCCATCCCGATCGAGAAGGATGATATGCTTACCAAAACCCATCTTTGCCCATTCTGCTAGCAAGGCTCTCCAAACACGAGCAATGCCTGTTTTATAAAGCTGGAAAAACACTCCATCAACAATGATTCTCGGATATAGTTTTTCAACTTCTAAAGTTCTTCTCTGCCATTCCTCCGATGACAAGAACCACCAATCCGTATCATCTCTTTGTACAATTGGTGCTATTCCACATACTTCTGCCCTATCAACCAGAGCATCATCACCTACCCATGAAAGATATTGACCTAGTAAAACTGGAAACTTAGTTTCTTTCTGTAACGATTTCCATTGTGCAACTGCATCTTTAAACCCATAGTATTCTTCTTTAAAACGCGCCTGTTTCTCTAGCACATATGAAAAGTGTTGAAATACCAATCCCCGGCTTTCAGTCTCGTTATGCCAAAAAGGATTAGTATCTGAAATAACATTCGACTCCCCATCTAATAAAGGATCGACTAATACAGGTGGTTCGTGTCTTGCCCAGAAGTATCCAGGCTGATATCTCCAGGTTCGCCGCCACTCTATCGCCGGAGTCGCACTATAACAATTACGAGTGCTAATAACTAGATTCTCTCCCACAAAATACCAACACCAATAGAAAGCAGCCGTTTTTTCAGGATGCTCAATAAACATGTTTCGCCCCTCGCAAATTTGTTCGGGTGTCCAAAGCTCATCGACATCGACTTGCCACAATAAACATTGTTCCTGAATATTGGCAAGGGGTGTATTCACCATCTCCAGTTTGCCATCCCAGAAAATCCCCTCTGGCTTGCGATAAACGGTGACATATTCCGGATAATATTTTGCCAGTTCATCTAAATATTCTGTCGTGCCATCAATACTACGTCCGTTTTTGTGGAGTTGATTGGGAATGCGCCCCCCCAAGCGCAAACTCCATGAGGTATCGTGTTTTAAATCGGCAATTCCTTCAATAATGTGCCAATGCCATTTAAAAGGTAGTTGCTTAAATGCTTCAATATGGTAGCGGATAAAAGGTTCGCCATTAATAACAATAGTAAAGAAATGTATCGGTAATTCCGATAAATTCGTACCTAATACTGATGGATTAAAATCAATCGCTTGCGAAAAATATTTTCCCAGCCAAGGTTGTCTACCTGCGAAATGTCGGAAGCGAATCGGTTCTGAAGGTGGCTGTTTGAGATGGATGTCATAAACTGGATGTTCGCCTTTAACTAGAGTTACGTTTAAACAGTTAGGTAAAATTTCAATGTGTTTCTCTTGGTCTTCTGGCGAAAGTTCATCTAAAACTTTCATAACTGCCAAATTATCCTGCCACGGGTGTTCATCGCACTCAGTTCTGTTCCAAACAGCTTCAAAAAAGCGTTTGCTGAATTCATTGACTCGAACTGCCCAAACTCCACTGTTAATAAGTCCAGAAGAATCTTTGGCGAAAGCTATGCTTTTATAGGTCTTTAATTCAAGGTCACCCCGCACAATGGCGATATCTGCATCCAGAAAAACAATCAAATCTCCGGGTGACAGTACTTGAAAAAGTTTTAGAGCATAATGAATTTTAATCCAATGAGGTTGTCGCTCGCTTACAGCATCATATTGAGTAATCTCTTGATATTCAAAGCCGTGATGATTTGCATACTCTCGAAAACGAGGACTTGTAAATCGCTTAAAGTCAGCTTCTAGTCTTGCTACACCAACTGAAAACAATATTTGGCGATGCCGCACATTGACTGCTTGAACTGATGTCTTTTTAAAGATCGCATAACCATTACGTAGATGCTGATTCTGCTTTACTAACGAATAGTTATCATCGTTGAGCAATCGATAAAAGTTTTTATAATTTTTAAATGTTCTAATATCGTCCAGCAAAATATATTTAGCGCCATAAATCTCATCTAGTTCTGCTTCACCTGTAAACTCAGATCCATCAATTAACACAACATCGAAAAAGTCAATTTTATTCTCTTGTTTAATTTGTTCAATTCCCCGTTGCTCTACCCCTGAGTTTTGAACGTACTCGATGTCTGATTTGAGCCAACCTAGAATCTGATGCAGAGGGAAAAATCTTAAATTTGTATCGTTACTCTTGTAAAATCTAATGATTTCCTCTTGCTTAGGAAATTTTTCTAAAGCTACCGAAGAGACATTATAGCATTTGACAAAACCATCATTTATATATCTTTTTTGGAGTTCAGCAAATCGCGCTCTTGAAACTTCCATGCAAAAGAAACTGGGGCGATGGGGATTTTCTCGCAACCCCTTGACGAACGCTTCAGTGCTTCCTTCTCCTGAAGATGAACCTATTTCTAAAATTGTTTTAATATTTTCTACTCGGGCAATTTCTGCGATCGCTTCATATAACTCATCATTTTTTATTTCAGGCTGAATCAGACGATTAAAACCAAGCGTTGCGATATTTTCACCTGGCTCCACGCTGACGATTTTGAATACTTGTTCGATTGCTTCTACGGTTTCTTTGACCATCCGCTCTTGTCTAAACATTGCTTCGGCTCGCACTTTGCCAGCAATACCAATTGATTTACGCAATTGCGTATCATCGCACCAAGCTGCAAGCGTTGACACCAATTCTGTAACAGTTGCTTGGGGGTCAATTTTTGGGTCGGGTAGTAATTGACCAGTATTTCCCAACTCTTCTGGAATACCGCTTACTGCTGAAGCAATTACTGGTAATCCTTTTGCCATTGCTTCCATAATAGCCAATGGCATCCCTTCAACTGTTGAAGGTAATAAAAAAATATCGCTGGCATCAAGCAAATCTAAGATATCTGTACGTTCTCCAACCAATTTAACTTTGTCAGTTACTTCTAATTGTGCAAGTTCTGCTTTGAGTTCTGTTTCTAAGCTTCCAGTACCAGCCCAAACAAAGTAAAGTTGCGCCCATACTCGACTCTGCTTCAGCAGTTTGATGGCTTCTAATTGATAGCGAAAACCCTTGACAAGCTCCAAGCGAGCTGCTGTGAAACAAACCACAGCGGATGCAGGGATAGTTAACTCTTGGCGCCAGCGATCGCGAACTGATAAATTATGAGCAGTAAAATACTCAGAAGGTCTTCCATAATGAATAACTATTCCCTTGTCATTCGGCAGCTTGAACAGTGTGTGTAATAAATTAATATTTTCATTTGAAACAGCAATAACAGTTTTTGCTTTAGTGTAATAAAGTGACAGTTCAGTCAGATATTCCCCAAAGCGTTCTGCTAAATAAGGAGCTACAAGACCTTCAATAATAATGTAGGGAATTGCTAGTCTTGTCGCTACTCTTTTTGCTGCAAAATTGGAAACGGGGCAACAATCGCTAAAAATAATTAGATCGGGATTAGCCGTTGATAAAATTCTTTGGGGTTGCTCTGGATTCGTCAAAGAGTTAGAAAAATCCTCCGATTCTAACCAAAAGTGCTGGATGCCCAATCCCTCTCTGTGGCTAATTAGTAAATTATCTCTTTTAGCCTGAACGCAAGTAATTCTGTAGCCCAATTTTTTCAGTTCGCATAAAATCGTATGGTTGTATTGTCCAACCCCATAAATTCCCGGATCGTCTGTGTATAACAAGATATGTTTACTCATTTTTATTTACTTATAAATAAATTTTGCTAAATTTTCCTTTTCCATAACATTTGGTTTGGCTGGCAGCGATGCCAATCATTAATTTACCCCATTTCCCCAGTCAAGCGATCGCCTCCACCCAAATTACTCTGATTCTACCTCTGTTTAGTACTTTAGTACTAAACATACCTTTTCTTGTTGTCGAAGGGCGAGTCGATTAAAATATTTTGTGAGAGCGAACAATAGTAACGTTCCAATGCCAGGTTATATTTGTTACCTAAAATATGGTTCTCCCATCTCGCCCGATTCAATTAAATCAATCGATAATTTTTTCTCTAGTAGCATTGTTGTGTTTGCTAGGGATTGGATTTCTGCAATTTCCTCGGTTAAATAAACTAATAACTCGCAAACAAACAGCCTCTATTGAAGATTTTAAAAGAGAAGTAGAAACAGAAAGACTGCGGCTTAACCTGATACAAAAAATACCATCATTGGGTTTTGATAACTTAATCGCTAATTGGGTGTATCTCGGTTTTTTACAATACTTCGGGGACGATCTAGCACGCGGTCAAACAGGCTACGAACTAAGTCCAGCCTACTTTGAAATTATAGTCGATCGCGACCCGCGTTTCTTAGGGTCTTATATTTCTCTCACTGCCAGTGTATCTCTATACGCAGGGAAGCCAGAAAAGTCCGTGGCGCTGATGGCACAAGGATTAAAGTCAATGTCTCCCAAAATCCCGCCGCAGTCTTATTACGTTTGGCGATATAAAGCGATTGATGAATTACTGTTTTTAGCAGATATTAAATCAGCTCAGCGATCGTTTGCCAAAGCAGGCGAATGGGCTAGTACTTACCCCGATGCAGAGAGTCAAAACGTAGCGGCAATTTCTCGCAGAACAGCACAATTTCTGGCTGGCAATCCCGATAAACAGCGGATTAAGAATGCTCAAGAGGCGATTTGGGGATCGGTGATAGTCAATGCATTACAAGCAAACGATCGCCGTACCCTCGACCAAGTAACCCGTCAAATTGAGGCGCGAGGTGGAAAGATAAGCATCACACCAGAAGGAGGCGTATCCGTTAAACTACCCTAATCGCGCGGTTGACCGGGTAGCAACGGTCTACCATCGCGGAATAACCCGACATAGCGTCTCCCATCCCGATAAACCAGAGTGCCTCTGCCGTGGGGACGTCCGCTGCGTAGTTCCCCCTGGTAACGGTTTCCCTGACGATCGGTGCATCTGCCTCTGCCGTCAAGTTCGTTATTGAAGAACTCGCCTCGGCAAGTTAGACCCCCTGGGCGCGTATAGACGCCGCCGCCCAAAATATTCCCCAAGACAAACTGACCCTCGTACAGGCTACCATCGGCGAATCTAAATGCGCCTCTGCCATTGAACTGACCATTGCGGAACTGTCCGTAATAGCGTCCTCCTTCGGCAAAGATAAATAACCCCGTGCCGTTGAATTGCCCGTTGCTTACCCGCCCCTGATAGCGGTCATCGTTTTTAAAGATAAATTCGCCCCTACCGTTGGGCAAGCCATTGCGGAACTGTCCCTGGTAGCGATCGCCATTTTTGTAAATAAATACTCCAATACCATTGGGCAAGCCATTGCGAAACTGTCCCCGGTAGGCATCGCCATCCGGGTAGATGCATGTACCTCTACCATTGATAACCGAACCGCGGCAGATTAGTTGATTTTCTGCTGGGGCGCTTTGCCCGAATGAAGGCAGCGCCTCACCCATAGAACTTAATATATACAGGCAAGCTGTAAGCAATATCTTGATCGGGATTTGAGCAATCGAACGACCCATCGGCAGATCCTTAATTGATGCAGGGCAGTCAATATGGCCTATTTATAGCAAACAAACCGTCGTTTATCCCCATTTGTCCGACCTGGACTAGGGGAGTTGCCATCGCGCGATCGCTCGCAGGCCAGCAAAAAGCCATTTAGCTTTTGCGCGGTTTTTCTGTAAAATCTGTATGGTATTTAGCCTTTACCAATACAAAGTCTCTGACAGAGATTTTAACCCGGGCATTGCCATGCCCGAAAACTATCCCCGGACGGCTATGCCGGGACTGGAGAATACCCCGGAAAATCTAGTACGTGCGGCAAGCGCGGAATTTACGCCTGTGGACAAGAAGGAGACGACTCCCTTGGTTGAAGCAGGAAGCAAACGTCAAAGCCAGCGAAATGCTCGATTTGATTAAGTTTTGTCTTGCAGAACCGTTCCCATCCGCCGAATGAAGTGTCACTCAAAATCTGGCTTGTTTTACAACATCTGGGTTTTGGATCGCAGATTGAGGTTAATTATTGAGGTTGACCATGTGGTATCGCTCTTTTATTGCAGCACTCTTAGCCTTATGCTTAAGCGTTCTCACCGCTTGTAGTGAAGGTCCAAGCAACACGACCGCTCAACTGACCTACGACGATATTAAGGGAACCGGGCTGGCTAACAACTGTCCCCAGCTAGCCGAAACGACTCGCGGCAGCATTCCCCTAGATCGCAATCAGTCTTATACTCTAAAAGGTCTTTGCTTACAACCAACTACTTTCTTCGTCAAAGAAGAACCGCTCAACAAACGCCAAGAAGCAGAATTTGTTCCAGGGAAATTGTTGACCCGGTACACCTCCAGCATCGACCAGGTAGAGGGCAAACTCAAAGTCAACGCAGATGGAAGCCTGACTTTTGTTGAACAAGATGGGATTGACTTCCAAGCCATCACCGTGCAGATGCCTGGTGGCGAAAGAGTTCCTTTCCTATTTACCATCAAAAACTTAGTAGCTACTACCCAACCTGGAGCAGAAAGCCTTAATACATCCACGGATTTTGAAGGAGAATTTAAAGTCCCCTCCTACCGGGGTGCTACGTTCCTCGATCCCAAAGGTCGCGGCACGGCAACGGGTTATGATAACGCAGTCGCTCTCCCAGCTCAAGCTGATAGCGAAGATCTAACTCGTGCTAACGTTAAGCGCACTGAAATTGGCAAGGGCAAGATTTCTCTCCAAATTGCCAAGGTAGACAGCAGCACGGGCGAAATTGCCGGTACCTTTGAAAGCGAACAGCCTTCCGATACCGATTTGGGAGCGGCTGAACCCAAAGAAGTTAAGATTCGTGGCGTGTTCTACGCTCGCCTGGAATCCGCAAAGGCATAAAAGTTAGCTCCGACACTCCCCGTAGATTTAAAACTAGCTACGGGAAAAGCTGGTCAAAAAAAGGGGCGATTCGCCCCTTTTTTGCCACACGATCGCAACCGACGTCAAGCTTGGCTGCATAAGTCACGTAAAACCAGATATAGGATCGATTAGGTGAGGCAAGCATCCCAAGCAGCTCTGACTACCGATGTTCTCATTGAGAATACAGAAACCCAAACTTCAGTGAAAATGTGGTTGTGGTTACAGCGGTATGTAATTAAGGTAAAAGTGTCGCTTGAGCAGTTTGCAGCTTAAGTTGGCAGTCTAAGGTAGAAAAGCTCCATCGATCAGAAAGTGTAAAATAATTCACCCGTCATAACTTCACTGTCGCAATGCGGATTCAAGGCACCCAGCCTGCTTAAGGTAAATCACAGCTCTTGTTGGTTGCAGATCGCAGCGCTCTTAGCCACACACCGTAGATAATAAATTGAGTCAGGCGTATCTTGGTTTACCGTATCTACCCCATAAACTCAGCCATGTCTACTACTCCTACCCAAGCATTAAAAACCGATAGTTTGCAATTGTTGCGAGAATACCAGCTCACCGGCTCGGCTGTAGTTCGGAATCAATTAGTCAAACTCAATTTCGGACTGGTGAGAAAAGAAGCGCATTTTTGGAGCAATCAATGTACCGAAAATTATGAAGATTTACTTCAAGTAGGCTGTTTGGGCTTAATTAGGGCAATCGAACGGTTTGAATTGTCTAAAGGTCATGCCTTTAGTTCGTTTGCGCTGCCCTACATTAGGGGTGAAATTCAGCACTATTTAAGAGATAAAGGCGGATCGGTGCGAATTCCGCGTCGTTGGCTAACGCTACAACGGCAGGCTGTGGCGATCGCGCGCCAGCTGCAAGCTCAATCTAACCGCCAACCAACTGATGCAGAAGTAGCCGCAGCCCTCAATATCTCGACAGAAGAATGGCAGAACATCAAGCTGGCTTGTCAAAATAAAACACCTCTGAGCCTAGATACTCCGGTAGGCGATGAAGAAGAAGGTTGTACTTCTCTAGCAGAAATCGTACCCGACCCAAGGTATCGCAGTTTTCAGCTAGCTCAAGAAGACCAAATTCGCTTGCAACAAGCCCTCGTTCAGTTAGAAAAGCGTACTAGAGAAATTTTAGAGTTTGTTTTTTTACACGACCTTACTCAAAAAGAAGTGGCAGAACGCTTAGATATCAGCGTGGTAACAGTATCTCGCCGCGTTAAAAAAGGTCTGGAGTCGCTAAAACAGTTGATGGTAGGGTCAGATTAATCTGAACCAATCCCAAGGGCTAAAGGTGACTGACTTACCCCTACCTCAACAACAGCTTGCCTCCCAAGGCTAGAATCAAGAGTGCTACTAACAAACTCAATTGGTCAAAGTAACATATAAAATACCAGAAACGCGCCTTGTATCCTCTCGAGAGATTGGGAATCAGTTGCGGGCGCTGAAGACAGCTTTTGGGTAATTGGCAATGCGTAAACTTTCATTCCTAGCCTTTGTCGGAACGCTGGCTCTATTTACAGGTGGCTGTAATCCAACTGGCGGAGGGGAAACAACAAGTTCTCCCAGTCCTAATGAATCGCCAGCCGCTCAAACACCAGCAAAACAAGAATTTCCAGGCGCGGTGGTTCCTGGAAAACCGGGTCAACCTACGGCTGATGCCACCAAGAAACCATCAACGACAGCTGCGGTACCAGCGCCTCCTTCAGACTTGATTCCCTCGACCGATCCGAAGGCGCGGCTGGGTGGGGTACAAAAAGGTGTTACAGACCCCTTCGCCCAAGCTCCGATTCAACTTGAAGAAAACAGACCTCAAGCACCTACTCCCACCACGAATCAGCAACCCGTTCCTCCGGTAAGGCAGATTCCAGGAACTGCCTCAACGCGGCGCGTAAATGTTCCAACTGGTGTAACACAAAGG
Source organism: uncultured bacterium (assembly GCA_964463555.1). Classification (GTDB taxonomy): domain Bacteria; phylum Cyanobacteriota; class Cyanobacteriia; order Cyanobacteriales; family Aerosakkonemataceae; genus Microseira. The sequence goes on along the minus strand of CAYXCW010000026.1, from coordinate 14,785 downwards.
GGAACGACACCACCATCAGCCCCTAAGCTAGTGGGTCGCAGACCTACAACTCCCCGTCCTTTGGCTTCCAGACCCAGACCGATAATTACCCCTCGAATTCCTCCGGCGGTTCAGGTGCAAACGCCCAGTCGTCCTCAAGCTCCCGAACCATTTGTACTGCAAACGCCCAGCCGTACTCCAGTACGCCGTCTCAATATCCCCGTACAAGCCCCCAACCGTCCTCAAGCTGGCGAACCGTTCGCATTGAGGCCGTCCAGACCCTTTGTAGCGCCCCGTACCAATACGCCGGTAGCACGCAGCCGGTCTAGCACGCCTAGCCGGTTCTCAGCGCGATCGCCAAGACCAACCACAAGCACTAGGATAGCGGCAGGCACGCCTTCACGCAGTCCTGTTACTCGCGCCCGCGCCGTTGCCAGGACAAATCAACCCACCCAAGCCACTCGCCGCACGACAGCAGTGGCACGCGCGCCCCAACGCCGGGTAACGCCTCGCCCTACAACAGTGGCACGCGCGCCCCAACGCCGGGTAGCGCCTCGCCCCACAACAGTGGCACGCGCGCCCCAACGCCGGGTAGCCCCTCGCACCACAACAGTGGCACGCGCACCCCAACGCCGGGTAGCGCCTCGTACCACAGCAGTGGCACGCACGCCCCAAAGGCATCCAGTTAATCGCACTGCGGCAGTCGCGCGCGCACCTCAGCGCACTCCAGCCCGCACTTCTACAGTGGCGGTACGACCTTCAACCCCAAATCGCCCAACAGCACCCAGTCAGCCCAGTCAAACAACTGCGGCTAATGTGACCCCTAGTCCGGCTGCAACCACACCGGCGGCCCCCACTCCAACCACACCGCCCGAACCCCAAATCCCTGCATTACCCCCGCCTCCTGAACCGACTCTGGCGAGGGCTGTAGAAGTCTCTGGGGTGATTCAGGTTGGTAACGAGCCTCAAGCAATTGTCAAAGCACCCAACGAAGCTACCAGTCGCTACGTCAAAGTTGGACAGCGGTTGTCTCAAGGACAGGTGCTGGTCAAACGTATCGAAATGAATGATGGCTCCGAACCGATGGTCATTTTGGAAGAAAACGGCATTGAAGTACCCAAAATGGTCGGCGATAGACCAGTTGCACCCGCCCAACCAGGTAGCCAACCAGGTACTCCGGCGGCTGCTGTTACCGTTCTCCTGGCAGGTGGCGCTATGGCGATCGCAAGGAGCCTTTCCAACCAAAAAGGCGTCTAATAATACTCCCAACCCTTGCTAAAATTTGAGATTTGAGATTTGAGATTGCAGATTGAGTTTCAATCTGCAATTTTCAATCTGCAATCCCCATTGATCTATTACTCATGACCAAATTCAACCATGCAGACGCCTCAATCAGAAATACTGCCCTATCAAATTAGCTTTCCTGGATTGCCTTTAGCAGTTTATCGAGAATTAGCTGCCCATCTGCGTCAAGTTGAAGGGGTAGAACCGCATTTAATACCCCAGCAAAGCCGGGAGTTTGATTACAATCAAAGCCAAATAGAAGCCTTGTGGATTCAGTTTGGAGAAAATGCCGATGCCACGTGTCGCCAACGAGTCGATCAAATATTGGCATACTATAAGAATCGCTATTGCTCTAGATAGAAAAACGATTTTTCACCATCGTTCTAGCTGAGCGAGGTAACAATTTTAACTAGAAATTAACGTATTAATGGGCACCATCCAAGCTTTACGGGGAACGCGGGACATCCTACCTGAAGAAATCCTTTATTGGCAGCGGGTAGAAGCAACGGCGCGGGAGATTTTAGCCAGAGCAACTTATACCGAAATTCGCACGCCGACGTTTGAGGAAACCGCTTTATTTGAACGCGGCATCGGTGAAGCTACTGATGTCGTAGGTAAAGAAATGTACACTTTCCAGGATAAAGGGGAGCGTTCTATTACCTTGCGCCCGGAAGGGACAGCCGGGGTGGTGCGGGCTTTTATCGAACATGGTTTATTTGCCCAAGGTGGCGTGCAGCGGCTTTGGTATACTGGGCCGATGTTTCGCTACGAACGTCCTCAAGCTGGAAGACAGCGGCAATTTCATCAGATTGGGGTGGAAGTGTTGGGGAGTGCAGATGCGCGGGCGGATGCGGAAGCGATCGCGATCGCATCCAATATTCTCCAATCCCTCGGACTGAAAAATCTGCGCCTCGACCTCAATTCGGTGGGCAATCAAGAAGATAGGCAGCGGTATCGACAAGCATTGGTAGATTATCTGACTCCGTACAAAGCAGAGTTAGATCCGGATTCACAAGATCGGCTAACCCGCAATCCGCTGAGAATTTTGGATAGTAAGAGCGATCGCACCCAAGAAATTGCGAAAGATGCTCCGAGTATATTAGATTACCTCGGTGCAGAATCAAAGCGGCACTTCGAGCGAGTGCAGCAGTTATTGTCCGATTTGGGGATTGCTTATCAACTCAATCCCCGCTTGGTGCGCGGCTTGGATTACTATACACACACCGCTTTTGAGATTATCTCCGATGACCTGGGGGCGCAAGCAACCGTCTGTGGTGGCGGGCGGTACGATGGATTGGTAGCCCAATTAGGAGGGCCAGAAACTCCCGCAGTAGGTTGGGCAATAGGGTTAGAACGGTTAATTATCCTGTTGCAACAGATACAGGAAAAGCCCCAGCCGAGTCTGGATTTTTACGTAGTTTCTAGGGGAGATGCGGCGGAAGCGCAAGCATTGATATTAAGTCAAAAATTGCGCCAATCTGGGTTTAGCGTGGAATTAGATTTGAGTGGAAGTGCATTTAAAAAGCAGTTTACAAGGGCTGATAAAAGTGGGGCTGTTGCTTGTTTGATTTTGGGCGATGAAGAAGCAGCAAACAAGACAGTTAAATTGAAGTGGATGGCGACTAAAGAACAAGAGGCGATCGCTCAAACCGATCTACTCGCCAAAACAGAACAATTGCGACGCGAGATTGATAGTTTGAAAACACAAAAGTAGCGCTCTACGAATACAAATATTTTGGAAAAAACAACAAGCTTCGTCGCTAAAGAGCGGCGGCTAACTTTATAATGGGGTAGAGTAGCAGACAATATCCATGCCCAGGAAAATTCGAGATTTGAAAGCTCAGATTGCGCGTGAAGGATTTGTTTACCTACCCAAGCGCGGCAAAGGCAGCCATGAGCGTTGGAGACATCCTCTGCTCAGAAAAACGCTGACAATCCCAGGCAAGGATGGAGATGATGTGCCGCTCTATCTAGAAAAACAACTAGCAAAGCTACTTACTGCACTGGAAGAGTTAAGGGAGGACGAGGATTCATGAGTCGATACAGCATGATTATTCAATGGTCTGATGAAGATCGGCTTTTCCTGGTCACAATTCCAGAGTTTGACTATCGCGTTGTGATGCCTTGCACTCATGGCAAAACTCGTGAGGAAGCAATTCGTAATGGCGAAGAAGTCATTGAAATGTACTTGGAAGCTTGGCAAACTGAAGGTGAATCTATCCCTGAACCGAAGACGCTTCAGATTGCCTGATTATTAGCATTTAGTACGCGATCGCTCAAACCGATCTATTAGCCAAAACAGAACAATTGCACCGTGAAATTGATACCCTAAAAACACAACAGTAAAGAGCAATGAATCCCCATCTTTTGGAAAAAACAGCCAGCCTTGTAGCGGAAGATCAGAGACTAACTTTATATGGAGTTTCCTGGCAACAGTACGAAATTCTCCGCGACACCCTGGATGATTTTGCTGGGTTAAAGATGACCTACCTGGAAGGAACTCTGGAATTATTTATGCCTGGATCTAAACATGAAAAAAACAAAAAAACTATTGCCAGATTGGTTGAAATGTACGCCATAGAAACAAATACCAGGCTATATGGCTGCGGCTCCACAACCTATCGTAAAAAAGCAAAAGAAAGAGGATTGGAGCCTGATGAAAGTTACTGTCTTGGCGAAGAAAAAGAATTTCCAGACTTAGCCATAGAAGTTATTGTCACCAGCGGTAGCATCGACTTGCTGGAGGTTTATAGAGGGTTAGGAGTTTCTGAAGTTTGGTTTTGGAAAAATGGTCAGCTTTCTCTGTATGGCTTGAAAGCAGGACAGTATGAGCAAATTGAACGCAGTATCCTGCTGCCAAACTTAGATATTAATTTATTGGTTCGCTGCGCCAATATGCCCGATCAACATGATGCTGTAATTGAGTTTCGCAACGCGATTCGTTAACGGAAATCGAGTCGCTTTGGCTCGGCGAGTAGCAACGCGAAGAGTAGCAGTTTCAAGCATCGATCTGGAGAGATAAGCAGCTGAAGAGAAAGTCAACTTAGAGAAGCTGTTGACGTTAATTTATTGCACATAAAGGGTATTAAACCGCAACAGCGATAAAATTAATATAATAGTTGGGCGGCCTTCATCTATCTCATTAGGCATTAGCTCATTGGTAAGTTGATAGGGTGTTATAGTTTAGCCAAAAATAATGCCGCATATCAAAAAAGGAGATGATATTGAACCCAGAGTTGAAAAGGGTTTCCGAACACATGCTTGCACTTGGCTTGGGTGCTTTAGCCCATGCAAATTGGCACGCAAACTATATGAGTTTTGAGAATGATAAGTGGCCTGAGCTTTCAGTTTTGCAAGCAGCTCATGCAGCAGAGATATTGATCAAAGCGCGTATAGCCCAAGAGCATCCCCTACTTATTTGCGAGCAAATCCCTCGCTCTACTCAGGTGCGTGGCTATTTTCTAGAGCTTAAAGACCTAATTGAACGCGCCAAAACTATTCAATACTCAGAATTACCTGAACGTTTATGGGCGACTACTGGTATAAAACTAGAAAACCTGGAAAAGTATCAATCGTTCGGCAGGCTGAGGAATTGTATACAACATTTCGCACCACCATCACAAATCGACTTTAGCAGAGAAACTCTTGATTTCATATTCGAGGTAATAGATCCATTCATTAATAGTTGCTGGAGCCTATATGCCATTGACTACAACGAAGACCCGGAGCAGTATATTTATTTGATTGCGGGATTGATCAGCCGTGGGATTAAATTTATGGTTTCCCCTGATTGTGTAGACGATCTACAGCATGTGGACTTTGACTGGCCTAAAAATAATCCGCAGTATGAAAAAGAAATGAAGAAGAGGTTTATGCTTATGGGATTCACTGAATAAAATGGTAGCCATTCATAAACTGGTTTCAGGAGAATAATTCCATGCAAATTACAATCGAACTTCCCGATGATATTGCTAATCAACTGGTACTACAGCCAGCCAACTTTTCCCGCAGAATCTTGGAACTGATCGCGGCTGACAGCTATCGCCAAGGTCGTATAGGAGCAGCCGAAGTTCGCCGAATGCTGAATTTTTCCTCTCGTTGGGAAACCTACGAATTCCTCAAGCGGGAAAAAGCCTACTTACCCTACTCTGAAGATGATCTAGAACAAGATGTCCAAGCGATTCGCAAGCTGCTAGCCACGGAATGATTATTGTCTCCAACACCTCTCCCATCAATTACCTGATCTTGATTGGGTATATCGATCTGCTACCTCAATTGTTCCAGCAAATCATCATTCCTCAAGCGGTTTACAGCGAGCTATGTGATGCAGTCGCACCTCTACCCGTTCAAACCTGGATTGCTACACCACCCGCATGGCTCAAAATTCAACCTGTCAATCAACCTTCTGATGCTCAAGCCGATATGCTAGATCCTGGAGAACGTGCTGCTATTCTTCTAGCCCAAGAACTCGATGCAGATTTACTTTTGCTAGACGACATGAAGGCGAGGCGCATTGCAACAAATAGAGGCTTTGCTATTACGGGTATCCTGGGAATTCTCGATCAAGCTGCAAGCATGAAACTGATCGAGCTACCTGCTGCTGTTCAAAGCCTTAAAAATACATCCTTCTGGGTAGCTGACAGTTTGTTACAAAAATTGTTAGATAAGCACTCCTAAAAACGATCGCTCTCCCCAATCCCTACCCAATTGCTCTGTCCTCGTTGCTGGTCTAGAATTAAGTGCGATCGCTGCTATCTTTACACCCACCAATGGAAACCTGGGAATTTCTGCTCCAGCGCCAAGGCGAAGCCACCTGGCACACCCTAGCATCACAAGCTCAGGTGGAAATTCAGGCAGGCCGATATCGCCTCGCCGTCCGCTCTAGCTACACTGACACTGAGGTGGATGTTCGCATCACCCACGATTCTACCTACGAAGATCCGCCCAAGCGACGGATGCAGAAACACGCCCGCTCTACCAACGCTGATGGGTTGATGGTAGTGATACCCTTTAACTATCTCAAACCCGGTATCTGGGAATTTCGCTGTCGTCCAGACTTAATCACCGATTTAATGGGCGATACCTGGCAGCATACGCTTCAAATCCAAGTATTGCCGGAATCTGCGCCTCAAACCCAGCAGCTGAAAGGAGGTGCAGGCGAGCAGGGGAACAACGAAAGAATCTTGGATGGGGAGAATAGATTCAAGCTTTCAGATGCGATACCTGCTACCCCAAATACTGCCGTTAATGCACAAGAAGTCGTAATAACTGATACACCTACTGTCGCTTTTCCATCGGTGGCGCTCGCTCTAGACAACGAAACGTATGTGGCTCGCCAAGACGGAGTTTTAACAATTTCAGGACAAGTCGAGAGTGCCGATGCGGTTGGTCAACATCTGCCAGGTACTGGGATAAAAATTTACTTGCGCGATCCGCAAAATTCCCAGGTAGTGGCAGAAGTGGAGCAAATGTTACCAGCAGGAAATTTGCCGGTTCGCTTTAGCTGCAAGGTGAATATCCCGCCTCAAGTTAATACTCGGTTGATTTTGGGGGAAATTGCCCTTAAAGTCCCAGGCGAGACGCCTGCACCAAAAGTTTTAACCACAGCTTCTTTTACGGTGACGGCGGATGTGAATGCATTGCTGAGTGCGATCGCTAGCACCAGCGCGACAAATCTATTCGACATCGCTCCCGACGCCCCCGCCGCGCCTGTAGATCCGTTTGATACTCCGAAACAAGTTCCCACGATTGAGTTTGAACCTTCAGACGGCGTACCCATACCGCCCCTACTGAATAAATCTACGCTCAAACAAAGACCGCGCCAACCGCTCGAACTTCCTACATTACCAAATCGCTATCCTCCTAAACCTAAACCCAAACCTGAGCCAGTAAGCAAGGAAGAAGAGCAAGATCAAGTTGAGGATACGACCGAACCAGACATTAGTTTAGATGCTTTTGGCGAATCAGAATTAGCAGTCGATCTCGGTGAAGAAAGCAACAATGGGACAGCGCCAGCAGCCAGCGACGAACACCCATCTATACCCGAAACAAGCAGCATCGTACACGTTAGAACCCAAGAGCGTTTATTCTCGCGGCTGGAGGCGTTGGCGACGGATGACGAGTTATCTGACTGGTTAAAGGCGGCTCCCAGTTTAGACCCCTTGACAATTGACTTAGATACGCTTTTCGATATTCACGCCGAACCAGATGCTCATCTGACGGCGGGGGAATTTGTGGTGGACGATGAACCGATTAAACCCAGACGCAGGAAAGGGGAACAAAAAGCAAAACCCGATTTCGACCCCGTGCCAGAAGATGAACCAATTCCGACGCCTAAGCTGGAGGTATTTCCCAGCGGCGAACTGACATCTGGACAAAAAGTGCGCGTCCGGGTGACGCTGCCTTATGGGTTGCCGCGATTGGGTGTAAAGTTGTGGATTGTTGACCGCCAGACGCGGAGTTTAATGGAAGAACCTCGCTTGATTGGTGAGTTTGCGCCCAACGGGTGGGGACAAGTCGAGGCGATATCCCAGGTGACGGTTCCGTTTGGCTGTTTAGAGGTTCGGTTTGAAGCGATCGCCCAGGAAATCCAAACTAAACGGGAAAGCCATAAAGTCAACGTCGATCGCATCGTCCTTCCGCCCGATCTACCCGCGTTAGAGGATGAATTTCAATTCTGATCCGGGTAAAATCCTGATTACCCATGACCAATTACCAATTACCAATTACCCAATTTGTTAAAAATCTTTATAAACCAACAACTCGACACCAATTCACGCTAAAGTTTTTCTCAAAGTCATGCACTAAATACAGATAGGAAATTTACTCATGTATTCAGCATCTTTTTTACCAACCATCCTGGTTCCCATCATCGGCTGGGTTTTCCCTGCTGTAGTAATGGCTTTCTTGTTCATCTACATTGAACGGGAAGACCCCTCTGGGATCTAAAACATCCATTTGCTAATGGCCTGTAAGGGCGAAGCATTCGCGCTGTTATTTTCTTGGGTGATGCCAAATATCTATACGCGAATGCTTCGCCCCTACTGCTAATTGACCAATCGAGCAATTAACTATTAGCCGTTAGCAGTTAGCCAAATGACCAAGAGAAAGACCGCCTCCTCAATCTAGGATTGGCGGTCTTTCTCTTATGGTTGTAGTCTTCAGACCGATCTACATAGCAGAGCCTAAACCAGCATAAGCACCGTAGAAGAAAATTCCTACAACGGTGAGTACGCCGATACCAGCAATAGTTGCTACGATCCACAAAGGAATTCTTCCGCTTCCACTCATAGCTTTTACCTCCTCAAACAATATGTATGCAAATCAATTGGACTGGGATAATGTATCCAGTTAGTTGAAGAAATAACTGGAGAACAGCACGCCGAGAACGAAAATCAGCAGTAAGCCGAGATAAAGAGAAGTCCGGTTTAACTCGACAGGCTGATTGTTAGGATTGGGGGTACGAGTTGGCATCGATTACTCCTAGCGTTGAATGAACTGCATGGCGGCGATCGCGCCTAAGAAAAACACGGTGGGAACAGCTAGGGTATGAACTGCAAGCCACCTGACCGTAAAAATCGGATAAGAAACCGGCTGATTGATTCTGTTGCTATCCATAATTCAAAACCACTCTTTAACTACTTGCTATTGAACTCTTTAACTTGTTGATTCGCTTCGTAGCGGTTGGTCACGATCGGCAATTCTTGGCGCTGTTGAGTATAGTACTGATCGGGCCGAGGGGTGCCGAATACATCATATGCCAAACCTGTCTGAACAAACAGCCAGCCTGCGATGAACAACGCCGGAATGGTGATGCTGTGAATCACCCAATACCGGATGCTAGTAACAATATCCGAAAACGGACGTTCTCCAGTAGTACCTGCCATTGGCTGTTTCTCCTCTCAAAGATTGCAAAAGCTCAATTATTATCATAGTGTCAAAAAACATAGAAAAATACTCTATGTTTTTCTTTTTTGGGTATTACCCCACTAGGCGTAATAGCACGCCCTTTTTCAGGTTGTTGATTTGCCCAATCGAGTCAAGATTGCCGTGCCCCTAATGGGCGCTTTTTCCCCAAGATATATTAACTAGGGAACACTTACGACACTTGAACTACTTGCTTACCTGCTTACGATTGAGATGATTAAAAGACACCCATAACAGAGGCTTTTAACATTGACTTTTTATAGTCTCGCGTAGCACGTCGCTAGGGGCTTTTTCATCCAACCTTAATCGGTGAACTGCGCTTGTCCTGATTGAGTATTTTACCCGATTGCGCTACCAGTACAAGAGGAAAATTTTCACTGGGATTTTGTTGATGAGATAGCTTACCTGAAGCAGGCAAGCTATCTCACCAATCGGTTTAAGCTGCTTCAGCAGGTGGTTCGTATCGCAGCATAGTGCCTTGTTGCCCGATAATGAATCCGCGGTCTGGTTGGATAAATAGTATTTTGTAAAGGTTGGAAGGCACGTTTTCAACCTCGCGGTCTTTTTGCCAGGTTTTGCCGCCATCAGCGCTGTAGAGCAAATTACCGCTACCACCAGTTATCCAAACTTCCTCTGGCGTCCGATAGGCTAAATCCAATAAACCCCAACTGGTTGAGATTTCTGGATATTGTGGTTCTTCCCACTGTTCCGGATCTTCAGGAGTGCTGAATTGAATTTGACCGCCCCGCGCCAGCATCCATAGCCGACCATCTTGAGTAAAGCCCATATTTTGCACGCGGCGGGAGCTATTGCGATTGTGGGGTACCCAAGCTTGTTGTCCGGGTTCCCAAGTCGAGTAGAAGTTACCTTTAGCGGAAACGGCTACGTATTTGCCATCGGGCGATCGCGAAATATTCCGCACTACCCCTACGGCTTCCTGTACCAGGGCTTTCCAGTTTTTACCGCCATCTGAAGTTTTGTAAATCGCGCCCACATCAGTTGTCATTTCGGCTGTATCTGTACCAAGCGCCAGTATCGTATTCGGATCGCCGGGAAGCTTGGAACTTAAGGGAATGCGCGACCAAGACTTTCCTTCATCAGCAGTATGTAAAAGCAAGCCTGGTTTTCCCACAATCCACCCTTCTTGTCCGGAAAAACTCACCGAAGTAAAGCGGTAATTTTGATCGCCTAACTCCAGATTTTTTTCCTGCCAAGTCTTGCCGCCATCGGTGGTTTCAAACAGGGTGGCGCCGCTGCCTACCACCCATCCGTGCTGCATAGAATCGCCAGTAAAAGCAATGTCTTGTAAGTTCGACTCGGTTGGTAAACTAATCGTTTGCCAGGGGTTGAAACTGGTAGAAGGTACCTTACTGCAACCTATACACAGCAAGACTACGGCTAACAAAACTCCTACTTTTTGTAAGGCTCTTAACATTGAGTGCATTGCTTTTCCAGCTATCTGTAAGTCGTCAAAGATCGGTCAAAAGAGTCAAGCATCAGAGATGAACCTCAGCAACGAAGTTCGATTCATCGCCGATTCTGTTTCAGTCAAAACTTATTATTGTAAACCATAGAGACTGATGAAAAATAAAAATCCCAGCCCCAAGCCGCCAAAGATTAGTAAATTTTTCTGGCTCGGCGTTAAGGTGTTGACACCCAAGCCGTAACCAAAATTGGCCTTAAATCCAGATGCGCTACCGAGGGGGCCAATGTTCTGGAATACCTTGTCGCGCGCACCGCAAACGGGACAGCGCCAAGTTGGCGGCAATTCTTCAAAGGGAGTTCCCGCAGCGATGTCGTGCTTGTTGTCTCCCTTGGCGGGTTCGTAAACATAGCCACAGGCGCCGCATTCGTACCTATCTAGCGCTTTCGCATCAACAGCTTGGTTGCTCATGGCTCATGCCCACTAACAATTGGATCGAATTATTAAAATCTCTGTTACAGATTATGACATGGACTGTGCCCTATGGTTATCCTTGTTATCTTCTATGCTGGTGAAAGATGAAAGCATTTCTGCGGCAAGGCTTTCAGACAATGTGGTACTGGCGGTGCCGTTATACGATCTTGACTGCTGTAGTTCGGTTTCCCGTTCTAGCCTCCGGAAAGTCGATCTAATTATGGCGGCGGGGACGATGGCGATGAAGATGGCATCTGCTTTAGTTCGCCTCTAGGAGCAAATGCCGCAACCTAAGTATGCGATCGTCGCTGGCACGGTTACCGGCGGCATGTTCAGCCTGGACTCGCCAACGACGGTGCGGGGCGTGGATCGACTAATTCCCGCCGGTGTTTACACACCTTCATCAAAAACCGGAATACTACGTATAATCCCCGTATAAGTGAAATTACCAGGTACTGAAAGTGGTTCAACGCAACCGCTCGTCAAGGAAACCACCATCTGTGGGCTTTGTGCTGATGGGCTGCGGACTGCTGGAGAACGCTTTCTCTCGTCACTCATTTACCTAGTGCGAAAGTTCAGAGATCTTGCGGAAATTTATAAGAGATTTGGCGGAACTTTATTAGGCTGCTATGTATCTTAAAAAGTAGCAGCGAATAAAGCTTTTTGGTTATCAAGCTTTTCGCTGAATTCCATTCCTCAAAAAAGCCTGAGCTATTTACTTGAATTTAGCTCTTCATATTGAATCAGTTTTCTAATGAGAGCAGTATTGTTTCAATTCTGCTTCTATTGGTCAGGGTAATCTTAACAGAAAAATTATTGTCAGAGTCATCTCCACATCACACTTAATTTATTCAGGAGAAAATCCATGAAGTTTGCCAAAGTATTAGTGGCGGCAATAGTAATGTCCGCTGCGGCTGCGATTAGCCCCGCCTTGGCTCAGCCAACAGTTCAAATTTTAGGCGCAACCTATGGTGGTACTGGTTGCCCCGGTGGCTCTGCCAGTGTCAGCGTCAGCCCCGATGGTCAAGAACTAACCATTTTATTTGATCGGTTTGTAGCCCAGGGAAATATCTCAACACAAACCCGTAAAAGCTGTAATCTGAGCATTCCCATCAAAGTCCCCCAAGGCTTCCAAATTTCTCTTTATGATGCTGATTATCGTGGTTATGTAGCACCAGGAACCATTGGGAATTTAAGAGCAGAATACTTTTTTGCAGGTACTCGCGGCCCAGTTTTTTCAAGAACTTTCAGGGGTGAAACTAACTATAACGTTCGCGATCGCTTAGCGACGGTAGCTGATGTTTGGTCCCGCTGTGGTGACAGCATCAATATGCGCGTGAATGCTGCGATGACAGCCAACGGCGCTGGCAGTGCCACCGTTGACTCCTTCGATTTGGCTCACCGTGGGTTGGTTTATCACATCAAATACCGCGCTTGCCGTCCGTAAGCTACTGATGCCCGATTCTGAGTGTGGAGCCGGTTGGGCTTGGTAAACTCACATCTTGCACCTAAGAGATAAACAGCCGACAAATAAATTTGGGGCTGAAAGCTTAAGTTAGCTAAAGCTAACTAAAATCAACGTTTTAACCCGTTGAAACGGGTTTTAGCTGTAGAGACGTTACATGTAACGTCTCTACAGCCAGAAATTTATTTCTGTTGGCTCTGGTGCAAGATGTGAGTTTACCCACATTCCACACCCTGGAGTGTCAAGCGGCTAAGGATTTTACGGTACTTTAGGATAGGATGAGCGATCGCTCTGGGTACAAATCTGGGGGCGATCGCTCATTTTGGGCAAGCTTTTTCAGCCCCAGGAGACTGAATTGAGTTTGGGCGATCGCTATTTTTGTTTCGCTCGGCGATCGCCTCGTTTGCATCAATCGTTCCAATAAGCTAGTTTTATCAAACCGAAACCAAGTTGGTAAATCAAGGGCTTTTATAATGTAAAAATTAAGTAACAATAAGTTTATTTAGCCCAAACGGTAGTAATCAACGTGTTTGTCCTCAGCGGCTATGAGTATCTACTAGGCTTCCTCATCGTATGCAGCCTAGTGCCTGCCCTTGCTCTTACAGCATCTAAACTGCTCCGGCCTAGTCGTCGCGGCCCAGAGCGCCGCACCACCTACGAGTCAGGCATGGAACCGATTGGGGGCGCTTGGATTCAGTTCAACATCCGCTACTATATGTTCGCGCTGGTTTTCGTTGTCTTTGATGTTGAGACTGTTTTCTTGTACCCCTGGGCGGTAGCCTTTAATCGGCTGGGTTTGTTGGCTTTTATTGAAGCTCTGATCTTTATTGCGATTCTTGTGGTTGCCCTCGTTTACGCTTGGCGCAAAGGAGCCTTGGAATGGTCATGAACGCTGACGCTGCTTATCAGCAGCAACTGAAGGAAAAAATTTTCAATCCGGTAGAGCGCCCGACGGTGACGCAGGATTTGTCGGAAAATGTGATTCTGACAACTGTTGACGATCTCTACGACTGGGTGAGACTGTCGAGTTTGTGGCCTTTGCTGTTCGGTACGGCTTGCTGCTTTATTGAATTTGCAGCTTTGATTGGTTCGCGATTCGATTTTGACCGCTTTGGTTTGGTTCCTCGTTCTAGCCCCCGGCAAGCCGATCTAATCATCACGGCGGGGACGATTACGATGAAGATGGCTCCGGCTTTGGTTCGCCTGTACGAGCAAATGCCGGAACCTAAGTATGTCATCGCGATGGGCGCTTGCACGATTACTGGCGGGATGTTCAGCGTGGACTCGCCAACGGCAGTACGCGGTGTGGATAAACTAATTCCGGTCGATGTGTATATCCCTGGCTGTCCTCCGCGTCCAGAAGCGATTATGGATGCGATTATCAAGCTGCGGAAGAAGATTTCCAACGATTCGATCCAAGAACGGTCAAAATTACAGCAAGTTCACCGCTATTACAGCACGCCTCACAAGATGAAAGTCGTGCCTGATATTTTGACTGGTAAGTACCTACAAGCCCCGACTCGCGAAGCACCGCCGCAAGAATTGGCAGAAGCTTTCGGCTTACCTGTACCCGCCCTCGAGGCAGCGAAGCAGGAGGAAGTCAATCGTGGCTGATGAGTCTCAAATTGTAGAAGCTGGTAAAATCTCCCGCTGGCTGACGGAAAATGGCTTTGAACACGAGTTTTTGGGGCCAGATCATTTAGGGGTGGAAATGATTAAAGTTCCGCCTGAATTTCTGATCCCGATTTCTACGGCTCTTTATGCCTACGGGTTTAATTACCTCCAGTGTCAAGGAGGTTATGATGAGGGGCCAGGACAGCAATTGGTGAGTTTTTACCACCTGATCAAAGTCAGCGATAATGCAGATCGTCCGGAGGAAGTGCGGGTAAAGGTTTTTCTGCCGCGGGAAAACCCGGTAGTACCTTCGGTTTACTGGATTTGGAAAACCGCAGATTGGCAAGAGCGGGAATCCTACGATATGTATGGGATTGTTTACGAAGGGCATCCGAACCTAAAACGGATTTTAATGCCGGAAGATTGGGTAGGTTGGCCTTTGCGAAAGGATTACATTTCCCCCGATTTTTACGAGTTGCAGGACGCTTATTAAGGTTGGGGTGGGTTTGGTTCAACCTCCTGCCCAGACAAAAATTAGTCCGGCAAGCCCCCCATGCGGGGGGTTTTTTATCTCTTTTCGCGGAATACCCCGTCCGTCTACACGGCGGGGATGGATAGCG
>CAYXCW010000025.1:65108-74395 GCA_964463555.1 uncultured bacterium | reverse complement strand
ACAGTGGACAGTGGACAGTGGACAGTGGACAGTGGACAGTGGACAGTGGACAGTTAGCTCTCCCTCAAGCTTATAGGGTTGGGAACTGGGGAAATTAATTTTTCCTTTACCCCGTAAATGGGGAGGCTTTAAACCGATTTTTTCTGATACATTTCTTGCCGGTTGCTATATTTTTGGTTTAATTGGCAAAACGTTCTGCTAGTTGTTCAATTGCTTGAATTAGTTGAGTTTGCTTCCAGCCTTGGTATAAAGAAGCTGCTATACAGGAAGCACCGGCTCCTACACCTTCCTTTACATATCCTCGTTCGTAAGCTTGTAGCTTTTCGTAACGGGAAGTAGCAAAACTTAGCTGGGTAGCGAGCAAAGTTACTGAGCCAATTTCTTGCGCCAATCCTACCGTATCGCCTGTCGGATCTTCTGCTACCCAGCGGGTTGTACCGACGACAATTTGTTCTGGTTGCCAATTGAGGGCATATTTGAGGGCTAAGTCTTGCATCAGCGCGTAGACGGCGAGCATTTGCGTCCCACCAGCGAGCATAACACCCGTTGTCCGACTGGCTGCGATCGCCATTCCAGCCACTACTACCTGCATCGGATCTCCCACGGCAGCAATTAACTTTAGCGGCTCTGGAGACAAGCAAGACAAGGGAGACAAGGGAGACAAGGAAGTAATTTCTTCCTCAGCTCCCCCAGCTCCCCATCTCTCCCTCGCTGCTTGCAGTCCTGCTTGCGCGATCGCCCACTTCTGGGCATGATTGCATTGGGGATGGCTGCTGTTTACCTTGCCAGCGGCTTTGATACCCAAACCTGTTAAAACGGCAAGTGCAGTTGTCGTTCCTCCCACGACGCATTCACCTAAAATCAGATAGCTTGATGGGTGATTTTGGGCTAACTTTTTGCCCCATGTCAACCCCTGCTCGAATAAATGTTTTACTGTCGCTAGTTCTAAAGCATTCCCGGAAGTGAGACAGTTAGCGCTGGTACCGCCTAAATCGATTGCAGGTACGGAAGGCGGTTGAGGTAGTCCAGCGTTGAATAGATAAATTGGTAAAGACAAGGTTTCCACCACGGCGCGGGTAATCAGTACGGGTGAAGCGCCCGCTGTTAGGGGTGGTAAGGGATATTGGGGGTTGGGTTGGCAACCTTGGGAGAGAAATTCGGCATCGGCGATCGCAGTATAGCGTCGGTGTTCTGGCGTCGCACCTGCTGCGGAAATTCCTGGTATTAAGCCTGTTTCAGTAAATCCTAGTATGCAAGCAAAAGCAGGTTGACAACCTTGGTATCGCTGCAACCATCGCTGTCCTGCTGGTATTTGGGTATAAATGCGAATCGGTAATGGGTCATCGGGCATAGAATTAATTTTAGATTTTAGATTTTAGATTGCAGATTTACTTCTTTCCTGCCCAAATAATTAACGTAAGATGGCAAATTTTCAATCTAATTTTAAATCTAAAATCTGCAATCTAAAATCTGAAATTCGGTTACTCGCCTTCGTAATCGAGCATGACTTGTACCCAGGTGGGGGGGCGGGGGATGGGGTTTCCCAGGCGGTCGAGGAGAAACCAGGCGGCGATGTGGACTACGAATAGGTAGACGATGTTGTTTAGAAGGATAATAGCTAGAGCGATCGCTTGAATCAGCAGTACGCTTGGGGCAGCTAATAAACCCAATTTCAAAAATATCCATTCTGCTAATTGGGTGACTTGAGTGATTAAATAAACCCAGAGGTCTTCGCCCAATAAAATTGAAACCAACCAAAAGCGAAAAAAGAAACCTATCGTTCCCAGTAGAGAACCCAAGGTGATAGAAACAGCCCAGTTGCTGCGGCGTCGCCAACAAGCCCCCAGCAGGACGCCTAACAATCCAAACGGCATAAAATATTGAATGCTGCGGGGCGGCCCCATCAGTACCGAAAGCAATAACCCAGAAACTAACGCCGACATCCAAGCGGCGCGATAGCCCCACCGCAGGTACACCAAAGCAATCGGCACGGGGAAAAAGATCCGCAGCACCGGGCCGAGAGGAAAGTAATAATTAACCAGCCAAATTAAGCTGGCGGTACTGGCTAAAAAAGCCGTTTCCACCAACACTAAAGCATTTGTAGGTTTAACCTGGGGATCGGATACGGGGGGATTGGAAGTAGGATCGGTTACTTTCGACTCTGGTGCTTCTTCAAACGGATCGTTCATGCTTACCTGAAAGGGGCGGGTTTAATTAAATTGTCCATTTTTGCCAAAGGTGATGGGTGAAATCCGCCCCGACAATTTTCACCGGCTGTTTTAAGATGCTTAAATAATCAGACGTTCCAGGGCATTCATATCGGGGATACGTAGCGTTTCCTGATCCCGCTGAATCAATCCTTTCTTTTCCAGCTTTGTCAGTACCCGCGTCACCGTTTCCCGTGCCAGCCCTGAGAGACTGCTCAATTCCCGGTGGGGTAAATTGGGAATTTCCGTTCCTTCTGACGTGCGCTTACCCTGCCCATCAGCCAAGAATAATATCGTGTCTGCTACCCGCGACATACTGTCAGATTCCCGCAAGCGCAGGCGACGGTTAACTTGACGCAGGCGTCGCGCCATCAGCTGGGATAAGCGGACTCCCGCCATTGGTTCGCCATAAATTAACTGTACGAAATCCTGAGCGGGCAGGTTGGCAATCATCGTCGGAGTCAAGGTGATCACGTCGGTGGAACGAGGCACCTCGTCGAGTGCTGCCATTTCACCGAATACTTCCCCCTTGCCCAGGATATTGAGCGTTACCTCTTTACCATCTAGGTTGTAGGTACGAATTTTCACCCAGCCATCCAAAATGAAGTAAACCGAACTCCCCCAGTCATTTTCCAGCAAAATTACCTGATTGGCTGGATGGCTGCGCGTGACAACGTGAGCCGTCGCTTTTTCGACAGCTGGTTCTGGTAAACCCGTAAAAAAAGGAGTGGTACGAATTAGCGCATTCACATTCGTCTGCGGTTCTGTAGGACGGATTCTATCTTCCATGAGGCCATCGTGTCACGTGGAGTCTCGAATAACTGCGATCTATATCAACAGTGGCCTAATGAATTGGCACTGACTGATAGCGTCTTTACAATATCAATATTTTTTGCATCAGGAATGACCAGCGATCGCGCGATTGAGATACAACAGTATAGAACAACTACGGCAAGCGATCGCGTGCTTTGGGCATCCGCTTTCTGCCAAGCCGTTCCCATATGGTAGCGTCTGCGTTGGCGATCTTCGGTTCCTCAATCGCTACCAACCGGCTGAGGATAGCACTAGCTCGCAAGCTAACTAGCCTGCGAGCTGGAGCGGGCTAACTATAGCCCTCAAACCTCAACCAACGCTGCACCCGGCTTGACAGTCGGGCTGGGTAGAACCAGTTACCTTGCCAGCAGCCGTAATTTTTATTACGCTGTCAACCCTTGCTGTTTTTAGCATACACTTTGTGTAGAACCGTTAGCTTGATAATTCTTAACACAGGACAAAAGTAACCTAATATTTAGACATTGCCAGAGCCAGGAGGACTTCGGGTTTTTTTATGCTACCGAGGACTGATGACCGAAAAAATGGGTACAAGCCTCCCCCTTCCAGGGGGACTTTTGGTTCGGATGTCTTCAGCGAAAATTATGAATAAATAGTACTGCATTTATTCAGACGACTGTCCCAACGGGTGCATAAATGTAAGATGTGCGGATATGAGACAAATCGAGATGTTGCAGCCGCTCAGGTCGTGTTGCAACGTGGATATACAGCGGTGGGGCACATCGCAGTGAATTTTGGGGAGGGCAAGCTACATGGGTAGTCCTGATGAACCAAGAATCCCCGCTCCTTCAGGACGGGGAGTTGTCAAAAAATCTATCATCATTTAACAAAGCATCCCCTTCGCGATCGCTGCGGAGAGTGTCAATTATAGGAGTCAATCGTGACGTTCCACACGGATCAAATTCAGGCAATGATTGCGGAGATTGACGGCGTACTCAATCAATCCGGCGGATTTGGCTTGGGTTGGTTGAACTCTAGAGAAACTGCTCAACAGCGTCGGGTTCTAGAGCTAATCCGCAGCAACCTCGTCTCCCTCGATCAACAATTGGTCAGAGCTGCGGCATTTGACCCACAGCCAACCCCATCTACCTCAGAGGGTAACCTAACGGCTCAATTGCAGCAAGCGCGCTCGGAGATCGCCACTTTACGTCAGCAACGGCAAGCTCTGATCCAAGAAGTCGCCCAACTAGAGCAACAGCGACAAAATTACCTATCCCAATCGCCACAATCGACACCATCGACACAACAGCAGCAGCAAGCGATCGCCCAATTCTTTCAAGCGCTGATGGGTAACTTACAGGAAACTCTCACCCCTCAGCTTGTCCAAACTCTCTCCCATCTAGAAACCGAGTTTTTCACCGACAAATCTGTCGATACTCCCTCCTCTACTGAAGAGTCGGTCACAAATATTACTTTGCCTCCCCAGTGGCAAGAGCAGGCAGAACAACTGCGGAAACAGCAAGCAAGGCTCGATCGGCTGTTGAAATCCCTCGATGCCAAACTGAATTTAATGTTTGAAACGCTACAATTGAATATTCAAAAGTATCGCTCGTCGTTTTCTCAGGGATTGGAGAAAATGCATAGCCTCAGCGCCGAGAGCGAGGCGATGTTAACCGATCTGTTGGTTCAAATCCAGCAGGAACTAGAGCAAGCGGCTACATTGAGTCAAGAATCTACCAGCAGTGGCATTGGAGCCGGTGCCACAACTCCGGCATTACCATCAGAGGCAGAGCCGTCTCGCTTCAACCAGTACGATGCTGATGACGTACCCCTACCCTATGCAGGTTTTGAGTGGCGACGATCTACAGAAATAATCTCGGATCGAGACAGTACAAGCACGGATACCAAAAGTATAGAAAGAGACAGCGATCTAACGTCGCTTTATGGGGGAATGGCGGCACTTGTAGTGCAAACAGAGATAGGCAGTAGCCCCGAGGCAGAAAGCGTTGATACGATTAGCACTCTGACCGACTTAATCGAAAATTCTGTCTTGGATCGAACTACTCTGCCCCAAGAGGATGTGCTGGAAATCAACCCAGAAGAAGCGCCATCTCAAGATTCTTCCTCGTTGGATACCGACGCTGTACAGCAGTTGAGCGAAGATGTTTCTAGTGTCGAGCCACCTCAGTCCCCAGAGTTGGGTGAATCTGTAGAAAACTTGATTGGGCAGATAGAAGCCGATCTGAATTTAGAACCAGTAGCAGACATTGCCGATAGCTTGGACAATGCATCCGCCGTCACTGCGGAAGAAGATGAAGAAGTCGCTGCGGCAATTCCTGATGATATTTTGGCTGAATTTGATGAACTGTTTGGCGGTTCAACTCCAGACGTGACGCAGGATGTTGCAGATATTCAGACGGATTTAACTCAACTTGAAGTTGATAATTTAAAGCCACCCGAAACCGAAAAAAAAAATTTAGGGACAACAACGGAAGATAAGAAAGCAACAGCAAATACAGATTCTCTGGATGGCGTATTCGATCTTCCTCCATTAACACCCCCTCGCTTCTGGTATTTGGGAATTGATCTGGGGACAACCGGAATATCGGCGGCATTATTGAATGCTAAAACCCGTCAGGTTTATCCCATTACCTGGTCAATTGCAGGACAGATGGATGAAAGCGAGCCGTTATTTCGCTTACCGGCTGAGGTTTACTTAAAACAAGAAAATAGTGAAAATCCTACTTTTTTGATTGCGCCAGAAAGAGAGTCGAGAATATTGCTCAAGAACTTGAAGCAATATCTGAAAATTGGCCTTCCTTATTACTCAAGTGAAACTGGAAATTGGCAGCCTGCGATACAGCAGTCGCATCATCCGGTTGCCTTACACTGGGTGGGGCAAGCACTACAAGCATTGCTTTTAACTCTGAAACCAAATGCAGAACAGCAGGAAAATGTCAATAGCCAAGTTTCAATTTCAGCTATAGGTTTAGAGCCAGAAAGCCTGAACCGGGCGCTAAGCGAGTTGGCAGGAGCGATCGCATCAGTACCGGCAGATTGGCCCCAAGCATACCGCTTTAACGTCCGAGAAGCAATTTTAGGGGCAAATCTAGTCGAAAATCCGGAACAAATTTGCTTTGTAGAGGAAGCGATCGCTTCTGCCCTCGCCCAGATCGTACAATCTAACATCAGCTGGCAAGGGGATACTTTAATTATCCACGCCGGAGCCACCACCACCGAACTGGCACTGGTAGAAATTCCAGAAAATATTACTACTCTCTCTTACTCCGACTTCGCTTGCCGTAGTTTTCCCTACGGGGGCAATTTTATCGACCAAGATATTATCTGCCAGATGCTGTTAAGAGATGAAACAGCCAGGATTGCAGATAAATTAATCGCTGAGGATAATACTTCCTTAGAATTTCCATTACCGGGAGAACCCGATCTGGCAACGCGCTACCGCTTGCAGCAAATTTTAGAAAGTTCGCCCACCGGACAAATACTTTTAGAAGTACCAAAGCATATCAAGCTGAGCCTTCAAGAGCGCGATAGTTCTACTTTAGAAATCGAGCAATACCGTTGGGTGTTGCAGCGTCAGGCGCTAGAAAATCTGGTATATTCACCTTTTATTCAATGCCTGAATCGAGAACTAAACGTTTTGCTCGTGCGCCAGGGTGTAGCGGTAGAATCGATTCGTCAAGTAATTTGTACGGGTGGAACAGCTCGCATCGATGCATTGCGAGAGTGGGTGCGTCAAAAACTACCCAACGCTACTCTAATTCAAGACACCAACCAAAACGCCAGCGTGGCTTTAGGACTGGTTACGTTGCCTTTACATCCCCAAGTTTTAGATGCACCTCGACACCAGTACGGAGACTATTTTTTACTGCTGGAACTTTTACGCACCTTGGGGGAGCAATCGCTTTCAGTAGGGAAAATTACCCAGTTACTAGAGCGTCGGGGAATTAATACGAGTGCTTGTCAGCAACGCATCCTTGCTTACTTAGAAGGTTATCTTCCCCCTGGAATTGTTCCTTCCTATGCGGATGCTTTGCTGTTAACCCCGTCGTCGCGGCAGAATGCAGCGTTTCCATCGGCACCCTTGTTCCACAAACAAGACAATCAAACCTACTCTCTCAATGCCGAAACCAGCGATCGCCTGCGCTGCCATTTTAATACCGTCTTGGAGTCAACGCGCCAAAAATTTGAGGAACCATTAGGCGTTTACTGGTTGATCCCAGCCTGAAGAGGGGATAGGAGTTAGTGTAGCGGGGGAACATGTCAAGTTTGTAAATTTACGCCAGCACCCTAAAGGGTGCGGCTATACAAACGAAGCCCGCCTTCGCGGGCTATAGCTTTTAAAGCCTGCGAAGGCAGGCTTTGTTTGTGTAGCGACACCATGCGTGGGTGTCGGCTACTCTCGTTGACATGCTCCCGTGTAGCGGCACCCTTAAGGGTGCCGCTACACAAAAGGCGCCAAAAGGCTGTACCTCACTCACTTGCAACCTGCTGTAAAACTTTTATCCGTAAAAACGCGGATAAATTAAAGAAAGCTTAGTAGCAGCATAATTGCGCTAAGCGCAACTTTGTATCGGTAATTATGCAAACAGGCTTACCGAAACTTTACATACGCTCTCCCCAATTCAAAGATTTGGTGAAATCTGTGTTCCTACCACTCTCGTGGGCGATCGAGTCTGGTTATATTGGCAACTGAAGAAAGATTAACCCCAGAAGCAGACCGCGAGTGCGATGATTACCTCTGACTTACCTAGTAGCAATCCAACTCACACCAAGATCGTTCGCCAACGCCGCAGGGTTCGTTCGGCGAGAAAATACATTCATCCCTCTGCGAACAGCACAACCAAGCGCCTGATTGACATTGGGGGAGCGATTGTCGGATTGGGAATTGCAGCTATTGTAGCGGTTCCGGTGGCGATCGCTACCCAACTCGATAACCCAGGGCCAATTTTATACAGCCAAATTCGCATCGGTCTGAACGGTCGCACCTTCCGGATTTGGAAATTTCGTTCTATGGTAGTTGGTGCCGATAGGCTTAAACACTTAGTTAGCAATCAAGCCAAAGGTCATATTTTTAAGAACGAGAAAGACCCTCGCATCACCAGAATTGGTAAGTTTCTCCGCCGCACCAGTTTAGACGAATTACCTCAATTCTGGAACGTATTGAAAGGAGAGATGAGTTTAGTCGGAACCCGTCCGCCTACCGTAGATGAAGTGATGAACTACGAACCCCACCACTGGGAACGGTTGAGAGTTAAACCGGGTATTACTGGCGAGTGGCAAGCAAACGGTCGTTCTAGCGTGAAAGATTTTGAAGATATCGTCAAAATGGATCTGGATTACCAGGATAAGTGGTCAATAGCTTACGATATCCAACTAATTCTGAAAACTATCCGCGTTGTCTTAAATAAGAGTGGTGCTTGCTAGCTAGGGCAGTTTGAGTTAAGACTACGGGGTAAATCAATGTTGATTGTCAGTTGTGCATCTACCTGTTACTAAGTGCTGGTGTTAAAAATCTAAAAGTTACGAATCATTTAATAAACTTGCAATATTGCTGTTTTTGTGTATTTTCACCCCCTTTTTTAGGGGGGTTGTGTTTTGAATCCCTAATCCCTAATCCCTAATCCCTAATCCCTAATCCCTAGCTTATAAGCTAAGCTGAGATTTGGTGACCGATCGCTCAAAATTCATGACCATTCCCAACTGGATTACCTTCTCCCGCTTGCTGGGGTTGCCTTTTATCCTTTACTGGTTGCATAACCCAACGATGGAAACGCGGTGGATTTGCGTGGCAGTTTTTATCGTAGCCGCCGGTACTGATTGGTTAGATGGCTATTTGGCGCGGAAACTAAACCAAATCAGCGATTTAGGTAAGTTTCTCGACCCTTTGGTCGATAAATTGTTGGTTTTAGCACCGTTGCTGGCATTGATTGAACTAGGACAAGTGCCAGCTTGGGGAGTGTTTCTGATTTTAGGCCGAGAGTTAGCGATCGCAGGCTGGCGCGTCAACCAAACTACGATCTCCGGCGCCAATATCTGGGGTAAGCTAAAAACCGTGAGTCAGATTGTAGCGATCGCGCTCCTCATCGCTCCTCTGCCTCAAGTTTGGCAAACACCTTCCCTCATCGCTTTCTGGGGTTCTGTTGCCCTCACCTTAATTTCTGGTGGGATTTATTTATGGCCTCAAACAGTTGACAGTTGACAGTGGACAGTGGACAGTTGACAGTGGACAGTTGACAGTTGAGAGATACAGGACTTACGCAACTCGTCCAAAAATAGTGTTTTGTAGGG
>CAYXCW010000025.1:0-65008 GCA_964463555.1 uncultured bacterium | reverse complement strand
GCAATCCCCCCGTGGTTGCCCCTACATGGCAATCCCCCCGTGGTTGCCCCTACATGGCAATCCCCCCGTGGTTGCCCCTACATCTAGAGGCGTTGCGTAAGTCCTGAGATAATCAATATGAAAATTTAACAGAAATTTTTTTCTCTGACTTTCTCAAGGTAGATGACTGATTGAGAAACCGGGTTTCTATATTTGGGTACGTCGCAAGTTATATAGCAACCACCAAGACAGTTAGGACGTTCTTAATTGGTGAAACCTTTAATAAAAAACCCAGGACTTACGCAAAGAAACCGGGTTTATATGAAAAATCGTTGGTTTAGAAACCAGAGATCTACGAAGAAACCCGGTTTCTGACTTCGCCGTGCGTAAGTCCTGAAACCATTATTTACCTAGCCCCTAGTTCTACCTATAAACGTAATATAATTTCAGTCAAAAGAAGGAAGAAATAAATTGAATATCTATCTAAAGTGAATGCAGAAGTTAATTTAGCTCCTACAGGAAACCGCAATGGCACTTTACAAAATAGAGGATTTCAACCCCAACTACCGGCAAGATATTTTTGACGGCGAAGATGTAAAAGGGCTGCCCGTCTATGCTGGCAAAACAGATGAAAAAATTGGCACAATTCATAACGTGTTAGTTGATGAAACCGGACGTTTCCGATATTTTGTTGTTGACACGGGTTTCTGGATTTTTGGTAAAAAAGTATTGCTTCCAATTGGTCGTTGTAGCGTGGATGTTGAATATCAGCGGATTAATGCTATTGGTATTACAAGGAAAGAACAAGCAGAAAGACTACCAGAATACCATGACAGTATGACGGTAGATTATGATTACGAAGAGCGAGTGCGGCGCGTTTATCGCACTCCAACTGTAGAAGCGACAGCACCCGTAGAAGCGTCACCGCGTGTGGAAACAGCACCCGTCGTCAGCGCACCCGTAGCGGCTGCTTATGACCGCAATAGTTATACTTACGAGCATGAGCCTGAATTGTACCAGATGAGCGATCGCGACCATCAAAAGTTTAGACTCTACGAAGAAAAACTGATTGTAGATAAAAACCGTCGCAAGACTGGGGAAGTAACAATTGGTAAGCGAGTGGAAACCGAAACTGTACGCACTGCGGTGCCTGTAGAAAAAGAGCGCGTTATCATTGAACGCACAACGCCAAAAACTGTAGATAGTCCGGTTTTTCCAGACAATACTGCTTTTAAAGAAGGCTATGTCGCACAAATGGAAATCTATGAAGAAACGGCTGATATCAAAAAACAAGCCTTCGTGCGCGAAGAAGTTGATGTCAGAAAAGAAGTAACCCGCGATACGGTTGAAGCAACAGAAACACTCCGTCACGAAGAGTTGGATGTAGATACTCACGCATAATTCATCTGTTTACGATCTTAGAAACCGGGTTTCTTGCTGCGATCTCTAGTTATAAAGCGACTATTTTTCAGAGAAACCCGGTTTCTTTGCGTAAGAAGTGGATACTAAAGCATAATTCATACAGCGGATTGCAGCCATAAAAGGTGTACCGCTAGATCCAAGAAACCGGGTTTTTGCAAAAAACCCGGTTTCTGCCTTCTAAACGGATTTAAGAATCTCGTCATCGACTGATAAATCTACTTCAGATTTATCGCGCCCAGAGGCAAGAAAATCGTTTTGAAACGAATCTTTCAAACCAGAAATTAAGTCATATTCCGGTTTCCAATTCAGTTCGGTCATCGCTTTATTAATCGAGGCGAAAAAGTGCTGCACTCGCATGGGAAATGCTTTACGCTTGCCAAAGTCGAATTTTTTCGGATCGTAATGGACAATTTGCAACTCATCGGCGGATTTCCCCGCAGCAGTTGCACAAGCGCGGGCGAGTCCGTCAAAGGTAACGAATCGCTCGCCAGATATGTTATAAATTTGACCGATTGCTTGAGTATTTCCCAGTACAGCCGCCATTGCATTGGCTAAATCTTTGCAATGTCCGAATTGGGTAAAGTGCGATCCGTTACCAGGGATGGGGATAGGGCGATCGCGTACAATTCGCTCAAAAAACCAAGCCTCTAAATCGTTATAATTTTGGGGGCCATAAATATAAGTTGGGCGTATCGAAGTCCAAGGTAAACCCAATTCTGCCAGAAAAGTTTCGGTTTCGTGCTTGCCTTTGTGACGGCTTTTTGGATCGACTGGATCGCCTTCGATGTGGGGCATTTGGTCGGATTTTAAATAAACCCCAGCGGAACTCATATAAACAAAGTGTTGCACCCGATTTTTAAAGATTTCTGCTAGGGGTTGGGTGTCGCTTAATTCCCGCCCGTTGTTATCAAAAATTGCGTCGAAATTTTCCCCGGATAGCTTTTCTTTTAGTTGCGTGGCGTCAGTGCGATCGCCGTGAATTTGTTGTATCCCTTCTACGGGTGCTGGCTTCTTACCGCGATTAAATAATACAACTTCGTGGCCTTGTTCCACCAGAATTTTTGTCAAATAAACCCCGATAAAGCGGGTTCCCCCCATAATTAAAATCCGCATTGTGCCTCTTCCTCGTTCTGCGATGACCTGTTGTAGGAATTTTACAGTAAGAGGGGGCGGGTTTATTTATTCTTTGCGCTGCGATCAAAGATCTCTCGTAAAACCCGCCCCTACACAATCAAAAACACTTGCTCTTGCCTTTGCCAAAGGACATGATATTACTTAACGTAGGTTGGGTTTCGTACCTCAACCGAACCTACAATTTTACCAGCGCGACCAATTACCAATTACCAATTACCAATTACCAATTACCAATGACTACAATCGCAACAAAGTGACGGCGATTTTGCCGGAAAAGCAGACATCGACATCGGTGTTGGGAGTGCGATCGCGCGCTGCATACTCGCCCACGTAGTAAAATTCATCACCTTCAACTCGATAATTTACGGGCAAAGGTTGCGTCGAAGGTTGACAAAATACAATCTCTGGATCGGGTTCTCCTGGTAACAAATGGGGTAAATTTACATTCCAGAAACATCCCGGTTCGATGGGACGATCGAACAATTCATCCAATACTTTAGCCGTCCACCTTGCCGCCGTATCCCAATCGACATTTAACTTGCCTTTGCGATAGTGGGAAACCGCGATACCGGGAATACCGTGCATCGCCGCTTCTCGCACCGCCGCCACAGTGCCGGAAATATAAACATCAACTCCCATATTGCCCCCCGCGTTGATGCCAGAAAGTACCCATTTGACATTTTGACAAATATGTGTTATGGCGAGGCGGGTACAATCTGCCGGAGTGCCTGCGATCGCGTATTCTTTTTCCCCTCTTTGGTGGACGCGAATCGGGCGAGTAGTCGTAACTTGATGCCCGCATCCCGATAAATGGTCAACAGGGGCGACAATTACGCCAAAGCCGTTTATCGCTTTTTGTAGCGCCCGGATACCTGGGGCATCGATGCCGTCATCGTTGGTGAGGATAAGTGTCATAGCTATAATAAAAAAATCAATGACAAACTTATTTAGTGTACCTGTTTGAATAAACAAGAACTTATGGCTATAACAACTGCCTCAGAAGTTGCTGATTATTTTATTGATATCGCTAATGAAACAGGCTCGTTCATTAGTAATTTAAAGCTCCAGAAACTTTTGTATTATGCCCAAGCTTGGCATCTGGCACTTTACGACACTCCTCTGTTTGATGAAGATTTTGAAGCTTGGGTACACGGCCCGGTTATTCCGGCTTTATTTGAAGAATACAAAGAATTTGGATGGAAACCAATTTTAAAAGATGTCAAAAAGCCAAACTTTATGCCAGAATTAGAAATTTTTTTAGATGAGATAACAGAGGCTTACTTTATCCGAGAAGGTTTAGAGCTGGAAATGATGACTACTCGTGAAGCTCCCTGGATTCAAGCAAGAAAAACTTTACCTAGAGACGAACATTCTGATGCAATTATATCCAAGGAATTAATGAGAGAGTATTACAAAGAACGTGCCGCGTAAAAAACCCAAAGTAACCAATGTTAGGAAAGGGGCATTCTCATCTGAGATCGAGCCACTAGAAGTAGAAATACCGCAAGGGATTAGTTTTTCCTTCAAATACTTCAAAGAAGATAACGATAAATTTTCCGTACAAGGGCGAGATGCAGTTTATCTGCAAGCTCTGTTGGTAAGATTGCGCGATTTATCAACTTTAACAGTTCAAGAACTAATCAATAATCGCAGTAAAAGCCTACGATGCCACAAAATAAAATGGAGCGATACAACCGAGCCTAATGGCTTCGGCATTCCTAATGAAGACAAGCTAGTAGACATTCCATACCAATTTCAAATATCGGCAAATCAACATGGCAGGGTTCATGGTTTTTTTATTGAAAATATTTTTTACATCGTCTGGTTAGACCCCGATCATAATCTTTATAGCTGAAAAACGATTCCGCCACGCGATCGCAACTTCAACCCGATGTTAAAATGCGATCGCTTTCCTACCTAGTCACCAGGAACACCCGTCACGTCAATCCCGCAACACTCACAGATCTCCTTCAGCGAAACCTGATAAACACGCGCCAACGCCACAGCATTTTCCAGGTTTGGCTTAGCTTTGCCGTTTTCCCAATCGCTCAGCCTACGTTCGGAAACTCCGATGAGTTGCCTTAACTCATATTGAGTTAGCTGATTTTGCTCCCTGAGTAGCGTCAATGGAGACTTATCCCGATCTTCATCTATCATAAAATTCTCTCTTTCATCTTCCTCTGCTTCCTCTGCGCCTCTGTGGTTGATTAAAATACTTACCGAGAGAACGCCAATAATTTATTTGTTAAAAACAATTTAACGCAAGTGACAGGAGTTTAAATACAATTAAATTCCAAGTTTGATGGACTTGGCAACAGTATAATTTAATGTCAAACTCAAAACAAGCGGATAACACTTCGCTCTAAAATAACTAACTATGGAAACCAATAACCAAATGAAATTCCAACCGCAATTTTCGCAAAAATCCGGGACTAACACGGCTAAGCTACTAGAAACCTTAATGGGCGAAAATCCGCTACTTCGCCCCACAGCAGCGCGTGCTTTGGCAAAAATCGACTCTTACACCGCCACTACCGGACTACTGCAAGCACTAGCACATCAAGACAACTCGGTGCGTGCTTGGGCAGCTTGGACATTAGGACAAATTGGCACCGAAGCAGTTGTGATCAAGCTTGAACAAGCGCTCAAGCATAATGTTTCCCCAGTGAGGATTTGGGCAACTTGGGCATTAGGGCAAATAGGTTCCGAAGAAGCGATTAAAGCCTTAATAAAAGCATTAGATCGCAAAGATGCCAGCGTGCGTTGGAGAGCAGCCGCTGCATTAGGAAAAAACGGCGCTAAAGTTGCAGTTGATAAACTGGCACAAGCACTCAACGATGAAGAATTTTATGTGCGGTGGCGGGTAGCTTCGGCGTTAGGACAAATTAAAAGCGAAGCAGCGGTTTCTGGGTTAGTGAAAAGCCTCAAAGATGAAAGCCCTTCAATATGTTCTCAAGCAGCTTATGCGCTAGGAGAAATTAGATCGGAAGAAGCAGTTAGCGGATTGTTGCGAAGTCTTTCCCACTCAGACTCAGTTGTGCGGGGAAATGCGCTGTGGGCATTGGGACAAATTGGCAGCGAAACCGCGATCGCCGGATTGATTTTAGCACTGTCGCACCAAGACCCCCAAGTGCGTGCCAAATCTGCCTCGGTATTGGGGAAAATCAAGTGCGAGGAAGCAATTCCCGCCCTGCGCCACGCACTGTGCGATCGCGACTTTTACGTGCGTTGGCGCGCCGCATCTGCATTAGGGAAAATCGGTAATTGGGTTGCAGTAGAAGGATTGTTGCGAAGTCTTAAAGATGACAACAGCGGCGTGCGCGGTGCCGCCGCCTCTGCATTGGGAAAAATAGGCAATACCGCAGCAATTGATGGACTGCAACAAGCACTCAAAGATGCAGACAGCGGAGTGCGCCATCATGCTGCCGAAGCTTTAAAGAAAATCGGTAGTAAAAACGGGGATATCCCAGCTTTACTACCGCCAGATTCGGTTAATTTCGATAGCAACTCGCAGACAGAACGACTAATATCTGCGAGAGTTGTCACCAACTGCCACAATGATAAACTACCCATGCTCTTTATTACCTCCTGTGCGGAAGCGATCGAGCATTTTCGCTGTCCGATCAAAGCGCCATCGATTAAACACCTGATTTCGATTGGTAGCCCAGGCGTCGCCCCGCCGGAAGGGTGGACGAAAATTCCCCACCGACTGCGGCTAGAGTTTCACGACATCGAGGCACCTTGCGACGATCCGGAATACGTTCTCGCTACAAGTGATGATATTGCCAAAGTCATTAACTTCGCGTCTGAAATTTCCCAAAATGAAGGAAATCTTTTGATTCATTGTCAAGCTGGAATTAGCCGTTCTTCAGCCGTTGCTTTGACAGTTTATACTCATTTACTCGGTCGAGGATCTGAAGCAGAAGCGCTTGCTTATATTTTAGCAGTTAGACCTCAATCTATTCCAAATTTGTGGGTAGTTGAATTAGCCGATGCCGCTTTAGATCGAAAGGGCAAGTTATTAAAAGTTGCCCAAAAACATCAAGATGCTGTTTTCAGCAAGTACAGAAGTTATCAAAACTGGGATGGTCAGTAGATATATCAGAAACCGGGTTTTTTAGAAACACCTCTAACAACGCTTTTGCTCGGTTTGTATAGCCGCACCCTTAAGGGTGCGGCTATACAAACGAAGCCCGCGCAGGCGGGCTGAAATTTTTAAAGCCCGCCTGCGCGGGCTTTGGTTGTTTAGCCCCAGGTTTTAACCTGGGGGCTTTTCTTGTCCAGATGTCTGCATCTGAGTTAATCTTTTTCGGGCAGATTGTAGCAACTGTTGCGCTTCTGTATAAGCGGTTGTCCCTGGTTGAACTTGCTCTAGCTGATTGATAATTTCCTGTAACTGGCTAACCATTCGTTCCTGTTCCCAAGCTGCATTTTCGGTTGAATTATTGAGACGCTGCCAAGAAGGAATTTGTCTTTTAGCTTGTTCTAAGACTGCTTTTGATGCTGACTCTGCTTTCTGGCGGCTTTGTATGGTTCCTAAATTAGTTTGGTATTGTGCTAATAGTTTTTGCGCTTCTAAATAGCCAGCATCTTCGATGGTAATTTGTTGCAGTCGAGCGATGGCTTCCTGCCACAAATTTTCTGCTTGTTGCCACTTTTCTGCTGGATGTGGCGGATTTTGACCAACGATCGCGGCAGCTTTGGCAAATTCTCGCGCTGCATCCATTAATGTTCCTGTGCGCTTATTCGCTGTTTCGCCGCTTGCAACTTGCTGAAAATCCCGTTTATACGCGGCTAATTTAGTTTTTGATGTGCGTCCGACCAGGGTTTCTGATGATATTTGTTCTAGCTGATCTAAAGCCGCTTGCCATGCGGCGATCGCTTGTTGTCTCTCTGTCCAAGTCTGCACTTTTCCGTGTTGTTGCTTGGCAGCATTTAGCGCTTTTTCCCCTTCTTCTAATAAAATCTGCGCTTGCTTTTCTTGAAATAGTTTAGCTTCCATTCGCCCCACATTGGCACGCGCTGTTTTAAATTCATCGAAGGTGAACCGCCAACGAAACCAAAAATTGTATTTAGGCTCGTAATCTAAAAACCAAACTGGTAAAGTATCGAGGTGTTTTTGTGCTGCTTTAACTTTTTCTGATCCTAAGTTTAAATCTGCTGAGCTAGTAGCTCGGTTTACTAACTGGTCGGCTTGTTGGACTAATGAAATCGCTTGTCGATAGTTATAATCCATATTCATATAACTGGGTAAAAGCAAGATGGGTGCTACTTTTGCAACTGGTCTGCGAATCATTGGATCTGGCAAGTTGGCTACCCAAATTACCCCAGCGGTTCCACCTAATAATACAGCCGCAAATTTAATTTTGCTCCACACTCCGGGGGGACGATTGGCTTTTGCTGCCTTTTTAAGTATTTTTTCGCTAAATTTGGGGAAAAAATCGATAACCGTCTCGCGTAACTGTTCATAGGAAACCAGCGCGCCATCTTGCGATCGCAATCTGTCGAGTCGCTTGAACACAATGTCTCGCTGTACTTGTATTAAAGGGTCATTCCCCACCAGTTTTTGCACTTCTGCACGTAAAATTTCATCAGCACGACGGGTGAGACTGGCCATAAACTATACCTAGCAACTAACTAAGTATTCCCACTTTAGGACTCGACATGGCAAAGTGGATAAAGTCTTCCATCCAACAAAGGAAACGAAAATATGCACCAGCGTGGTGTGACGGTGTGGTTTACGGGTTTGAGCGGTGCTGGCAAGACTACCATTAGTAAAGCGGTGGAACAAGAATTGCGATCGCGCCGCCGCCTGGTAGAAATTCTCGACGGCGACGTCGTGCGCCAGAACTTGACAAAAGGCTTGGGTTTTAGTAAAGAAGACCGAGACGAAAACATTCGCCGGATCGGCTTTGTCGCCCATCTACTCACCCGCAACGGGGTAATTGTATTAGTATCGGCGATCTCGCCCTACCGCGAAATTCGCCAACAGGTAAGAGAGCGCATCGGAGACTTTATTGAAGTTTACGTCAACGCACCATTAGAAGTTTGCGAACAGCGGGATGTCAAAGGATTATATAAGAAAGCACGAGCAGGAGAAATTAAACAATTTACTGGAATAGACGATCCCTACGAAGCTCCTTTAAACCCAGAGGTGGTGTGTTGCACAGATATAGAAAGTGAAGCTGAAAGCGTCGCCAAGGTTTTGCAAACTCTAGAAGAGTTTGGATACTTTTAAATTTATTTTGTAGAATCGGGTTTCTAGGAAAAATAGTTGCCAAACTCAGATCTTGCACCATTCTCAACAAGCATTGAAAACCCGGGTTTCTTAACGAAAAATCTAGGCTTTCAAGTTTAGCTATTTGCAAGAAACTAAGGTTTAGCCCAGGTGCAAGATGTGAGCAAAGTAAGTATATATCTACGTATAAACCCGGATGATAGCATCGTCCTCGGCAAGTCCGGGTTGTTGTTTTTGATCCTATAGGAGCGGGTTTGATCGCAACCGCCAAGGCAGTTAGGACGTTATGAAATCCTCAAAGCCTTTATTTTAAATAATTCTGCGGTGGGGTAGTTCACGCTCTTCTGCTAGCCCCTAGCCCCTAGCTATACCAATAAATCCGTGAAAACACGATATATCTCGTTAAATCTGCCCCGATCGTGAGCTATCAATGCTACTGGACAATATCTCTGTATTTTTCCCCAAAATCCATCAGTTAAAACAAGATTTCGGTATTTTTGCTGAAGCGCATCGCCCGCAAAAAGGGCTAATTTTATACTTAGCAACTAGAGCTAAATTTAAGAATTGTAAATTTTGTATCGCTCAAACTTTTTCGCAAGTTTGAACAAGGATAAGCTCCAGGAGCAAGTTAGAAAAACTGCAACAATCATGGTTGCAACGCTAAAAAATAGTAAGTTGCCAATAAATTGGAAATAGAAGGAAAGAAGAAATGTGTGGGATTTTAGGAGTGTTAAACCGTAACTCTACCTGCAATGTTGATTTAGTAAATGCTATAAAAAAAATCGCGCATCGAGGACCAGACGATCGCGGAATGTGGAGCGAAAACCACGTTCGCTTAGCGCATACCCGCCTATCAATTTTAGACCTGAGTCCCCTGGGCCATCAACCGATGAGCTATCAAAACGAGCGGTACTGGATAGCGTTCAACGGGGAAGTTTATAACTATCTGGAACTGCGAGAAGAACTTTTAATGTTAGGGCATAAGTTTGCGAGCAAAAGCGATACGGAAGTGCTTTTGGCAGCTTATTCCCAGTGGGGAGTATCTTGTCTGGAAAAATTGCGCGGTATGTATGCGTTTGGAATTTGGGATCGAGAAACTAAAAAGCTGTTTATAGTGCGCGATCGCACGGGAGAAAAGCCCCTGTACTACTGGCACGACGAGAATAGTTTCTACTTCGCTTCCGAACTAAAATCCCTGCTCACCCTGCTACCAGAAACTCCGCCATTAAACCCAGTAGCGATCGATTTATACATCCACTATCAATACGTTCCAGAACCCCTAACGCCCCTGGTAGGAGTTGTCAAATTACCCGCAGCTCACTATTTATTACTAGACTTAGAAAATTGGGGGAAAGTAGAACCCCAATGTTACTGGAATTTAGAGAAAATCCCGCCCATTGAAGGCGATCCGGTAAAGCTAATTCGCCAAGAATTAGACCGCTCGATCGAATTAACATTACGGTCAGATGTACCGATCGCAATTGCACTGAGTGGCGGATTGGATTCGGGAGCGATCGCAGCACTAGCCGCACCTAAGTATAAAGATACACTCCGCGCTTTTAGTATTGGTTATCCCGGTCGTCCCGAATTCGACGAGCGCAATCAAGCCGAGCAAATGGCAGATTATTTAGGCTTACCTTTTGAATCGATCGAATTAACCGTAAAAGAATTAGTTGATTTCTTCCCCAGTTTAATCGCTGCTAGCGATGACCCCGTTGCAGATAGCGCCGCTTTTGGACACTATTCGGTGATGAAATTAGCTGCCTCGCGCGGGGTAAAAGTAATGTTAACGGGGATTGGCGGGGACGAGTTATTTTGGGGTTACAATCGCATCGTCAACGCTACTAATTTGAGCCAACAAAAGAATCAGTTTTGGCAATCTTCGCCGCTGAATCAGAAAGTTTGGCAAACTTTGGGAGCGTTTACAGATACTTCTCTGGCTAAAACATTAAACAGTCCAAAAGTTCCCGAATTTATCAGAACCGCACTGAAAAATTTAGAAGAGCAGCATAAGTACGTTTATCGCGCTCCTGAACGGGCGGTTTTCTACGATTTGTGGCCTGGATTTGCTAATGCGATGTGGTATACCGATAAACTATATACTGATGCAACAGCCGCTGAAATTCCGCCTGGAAATCCCTATCGCCTGTTCGAGTTTGATTTAGCAAGCTGCGAAGATATTCCAGTTAAAATCACTCAATTGCTCTTCGATACTTGGTTAGCATCTAATTGTTTGGCTTTAGGCGATCGCTTGAGCATGATCTGTTCTGTAGAAACCAGACTGCCCTTGTTAGACTACAAACTAATCGAGACAGTTATCGGTTTGCGTAAAACCCAACCAGATCATAATTTAGGCCATAAATTCTGGTTAAAATCCGTCCTCAAGGGGATTGTACCCGATGAAGTCCTCACCCGGAAAAAACGAGGCTTTACCACCCCAATGGATGAATGGATGAAGGCAATTATTATCGCCTATATGGATAACCTGACCAACGGCTATCTGGTGGAATTGAAGGTTCTCAACCGAGATTTTGTCGTCAAACTGCTGGAGGAAGCTCAAAAGCAATCCAAGCATCTTTTCATGCTGTACAAATTGGTTCTGTTAGAAACTTGGTATCGAGAAGTAGTTATCAAAAAAGAGGAAGAAGTTGTAGCTTAGCTCTAGACTAATTCTGTCCTTAGCCTTATATTGTTTGCGATCGCTCGCTATATTCTTGATTGAGCGATCGCAAACCCCCCAATTCCAAGGGGGAATAAGCTGGTTAGCGCAGATCTTGCACCATTATCAACAAGCCTTCAAACCCTTGTTTCTTGACGAAAAATCTAGGCTTTGAAGCTGAGCTATTTGCCAGAAACTAAGGTTTAGCCAAGGTGCAAGATGTGAGTTAGCTAAGTCGGTTTGAACAAAACTCAGTATAATACTAAATCCGCGTTGATTACCCCCTTTATGCCAAACGACTAAAGTCGCGGCTACACAAACAAAGACCGCCTGCGCGGTCTTTATAAATAACGGAGGTAGTTAACCCGGATTTGGTATAAAACTTTACATGAATCTCGTGAGTTGGACTCGATAGCGGTCTTTTTTAGTAACGTTTACTTCGCCAACTTCCAGGCGTCCTTTACCGCGAATGGCGATTAAATCTCCGGTTTTTACTTGATAGCTGGCTTGGGTAATGTCCTTCCAATTGACTCGCACGTCACCGCCATCGATGAGATCTGCCATTTTGCTGCGAGACATGCCAAAACCAGCAGAAGCGATCGCATCTAACCTCAAAGAAGCTTCTACCGTAGTTAATTCTTTCTTTTTCGGTTCTTTGACCTTTAATTCTGCTAACTCGAGCCGCTGGGTTTTTACCGGCACCGAACGCACTTGAGTTAGTTGGGTGGAAAGAAAGTCTACCATTTCCGGTACAACAATTGCTTGCGCGCCTCGTTCCCCCAAAACGATAATATCGCCGGTTTTTTCTCGTACAATTCCCGTCCCTAACATCGCACCTAAAAAGTCGCGGTGGTTGGCAGGATCGAACAGAAAATTCCCAGCAATTTCTATTGCAGCGACGGCGACTTGTGACGAATCTAGGGGGAGATCGGAACGGGCGATCGCTATTCGCTGTCGTTCTGCTTGCGGATAACCACCCCAACCACTTAAATGCACTTCTGTCAAGCGTCCAAACAGCCGCTGAATTTCCGCCAACTCCGGTGGCGAAAGAAAATCTGTTAAAACAACTTCCCAAGTTTTGACAGCTTGATCCGCTAAATCAATTGCCCTAGCCGCTACTTCTCTATTTTCAACGCCTTTTAATAATTCTTCTCTTGGTAACATCTGACAATTTGGTAATGAGTAATGGGTAATAGGTAATTGGTGATAAAAATTAGCAATTAGCAATTACCCATTACCCATTATCAGCAAAAATGCGTTGTTAGCCTCCCCCTTTTTATAGGGAAAGGGGGAAAAGGGGAAAAGGGGAAAAAGAGGGAAATAGGCAAAGACTCGGGGAAACAGAACAGAAAAGAGTTGGTGATGGAAATAGCAACAAAGGAAAATGAAAGCTTTCCCCTTTTCCCCTTTCTCCCTTTCCCCCTTTTCCCCTTCAAGGTCAACTGTCAACTGTCCACTGTCAACTGTCAACTGTCCACTGTCCACTGTCCACTGTCCACTGTTTAAACAGTCGATGGATCGACATAACCTTGAATATTTTCCGGCTCGAATTGGCGCAGGATGCTAGTAGCCTGACGAGTTAAAATTTCAGAACCTTTCACTACAACCAGATATTTGCCAGCATTTAAACGATTGCGGTAGGGCAAAGCATCGCCACCACCTACCAGCAAACCCGTACCACCACCAGCCAAAATACTACCCAGGAAACCAGAACCAGCACCTAAAATACCGCCGATTACATGATTGCCGACTTCACCCGCCCAAGCAAATGTATTCAAGTTAGTTGACAAGCTGAAGCCAACACCCGCTACAAAACCGAATGGCACCAACCAAGTCGCCATCAACTTGACTTGCTTGATCGCTTGCTCGTTGGGGTCAATTAAACCAAACTCATCAGCACTTTTATATCCCTTACCCAGGATAGTCACTTTATCCATCGGTAAGCCTTGTTTTTCCAAAGCCGAGTAAGCGGCTTCTGCTTGGATGCGATCTGATAATACGGCAACGAGATAGTTCATAAGCCGATTTTAATGGATATTGGATAAACCTATAACCTTAACTCTAGTGGTTTTTTAGCGGAGAAACTAGCCGTATGCTTCAAGTATAGGACTTACGCTCACCCATCCGGGTTGCTATGAAAAATCGTTGGTTTAGAAACTAGAGATCTACGAAGAAACTAAGGCGATCGCCTCGGCGCGCGTAAGTCCTAAAGTAGATAGCGATGGTAGCTTTTAGTTTTTCGCTTTAAAAGTATGTAAGCGATCGCTCTGGTCACCAGATATATTTTTTTACAATAGCTATTTTGCCAGCCCTATGTTTACCGCCAGAGGCCGACTTGGACATTTTTGGTAGCGAATGGATAAATGCGCGTTCCCAAGGCTATGCCTGGGAACGAGGACGAAGGGCTAAAGGGCTGGTTAGAAGGGGAGCGAGGTTGACCCCAAAGCAACCTCTTAACGAAACATACTGCTAACCGAACTATCTTCGTGAATGCGCCATATGGCTTCGCCCAGCAAGTTAGCAACTGAAAGCACCGTCAGTTGTTCAAACCGATCTTCTTCAGGCACGGGTATTGTATTCGTGACGATGACTTCTTCTAACAAACCGCCTGATAGGCGTTCAATCGCTGGAGGTGAGAAAACCGCATGGGTGGCACAAGCGTAAACTTGGCGCGCGCCTTCTTTACGCAATAACGCCGCTCCTTGAGCGATCGTGCCGCCAGTGTCGATCATATCGTCTACCAATACCGCCGTTTTACCGGCGACATCGCCAATTACATTCAAAACTTCTGCTACGTTATGAGCTTGGCGGCGCTTGTCGATAATTGCCAAAGGCGCATCATCGAGCTTTTTCGCAAACGCTCTAGCTCGCGCCACGCCGCCTACATCCGGCGACACGACAACGATATCAGACAGTTGTTTGCTTGCCAGATAATCGATCATTACGGGGGAACCGTAGATGTGATCGAAGGGAATATCGAAATAGCCTTGAATTTGCGCTGAGTGCAAATCCATCGCCAGTACGCGATTTGCTCCAGACTCGGTAATTAGGTTCGCCGCCAGCTTGGCTGTAATCGATTCTCGTCCCGCCGTCTTGCGATCGGCGCGAGCGTAGCCGTAGTAAGGAATTACAGCCGTAATTTGCCTTGCCGATGCCCGACGACAGGCATCGATCATAATCATCAATTCCATCAGGTGATCGTTCACCGGACGGCAACTAGGCTGGATCAGGTAAACATCGCAGCCCCGGATCGATTCCTGAATTTGCAGGTAAATTTCTCCGTCCGCAAATTGTTTGAGGACGATTGGACCTAATTCAATTCCCAGGTAAGCAGCCACTTCCTGGGCAAGCGGACGATTGGCAGTGCCAGCAAACAATCGCAGGCGATTGTTTGCCCCAAGTTCCGGTGGTGGCGACTGAAGCGTCAAAGTGCCAGAACGGATCACAGCAGACCCTCGAAGCATGTTCATCGCGATCTTATCATCTCAATTTCGTAAGAGCTGAGAAATTTTCTGTTAAGTACCTACCAATGTGGGACAAGGGGACAAGGGGACAAGGGAGACAAGGGAGACAAGGGGGACAAGGGGGACAAGGGGGACAAGGGGGACAAGGGGGACAAGGGAGAATTTGGCACTAGAGTAAATTACTCCCCCAGCTCCCCCAGCTCCCCTAGCTCCCTCAGCTTCCCCAGCTCCCCCAGCTCCCTCAGCTTCCCCAGCTCCCTCAGCTCCCTCAGCTCCCTCAGCTCCCTCAGCCTCTACGCTTCTAGCCGGGGGTAGGCTTGCGCTAGAATGCTGCCAGCTTTGATTTTTCCCCCTGTTAGTGACGGCTGATAAAATCGCGATGCAACCACCGCTTCCTATTGGCACAGTTGTGCAAAACCGCTACCGCTTGCTCAAGATTTTGGGTCAAGGGGGATTTGGTCGAACCTATCTGGCGGAAGACTCTGGGCGCTTTAAGGAACGATGCGCCCTGAAGGAATTTATTCCGGTGCAAACGGGTGCTTACACGCCGGATAAGTCTAAAGAACTTTTCCAACGGGAAGCAGCTACGCTTTATCAAATTCAGCATCCGCAAATTCCCCAGTTCCGTGCCACCATCGAGCAGGATGGACGCCTGTTTTTGGTGCAAGACTATGTAGAAGGCTATACCTACAGCACCCTGCTAACCCAGCGCAAGTCACAGGGAAAAAGATTCTCCGAAGCTGAGGTTTTGCAATTTTTACAGCAAATGTTGCCGGTATTAGACCACATTCACGCTAAGGGGATTATTCATCGCGATATTTCACCGGATAATATTATCCTGCGCGCCAGCGATCGCTCCCCCGTCCTGATCGATTTCGGCGTCGTCAAAGAAC
The DNA here is from genome assembly GCA_964463555.1 of uncultured bacterium. Classification (GTDB taxonomy): domain Bacteria; phylum Cyanobacteriota; class Cyanobacteriia; order Cyanobacteriales; family Aerosakkonemataceae; genus Microseira. The sequence continues at coordinate 49,219 of CAYXCW010000025.1, read as the reverse complement.
TTGTCACCCGGTTTCAATATCCCCAAAAAGCACCCACGGTCACCACAGTGGGTAAAATGGGCTACGCACCCCCAGAACAAATTCAAACCGGCAGAGCCTACCCCAGCAGCGACCTCTACGCTTTAGCTGTTACTTGCGCGGTTTTGCTCACCGGACAAGATCCGCAAGATTTGTACGATGAAACCAGTTTGACTTGGACTTGGTATCGATGGATACCTCCGGTCAGCTCCGGCTTGGCGGCGGTGTTGAATCGGATGTTGAGTTATAAACCGAGCGATCGCTATTCGGATGCGCGGGAAGTAGCGATCGCGCTCAAATCTTCCCACAACAACCCAAGAGCGTCCAAAGTACCCGTAACCCAAGTGACAGCGCTGCCAGATGCCCAATCCTCCCACATCCAGGCGCTGGGAGTTAATCCTACTGGGGCAACGGGCGTCGCGACGGCTGCGGCTACCGCTCCCAGTCAGTATCCTGCTAATCAACCCAACGTAGCGATCGCTCCAACTCCCGAACGTTCGAGTTGGGATAACCCATTGCTGGTTATATTTGTGGGCATGTTCTTGGCAATATTAGCCGGAGTGGGTTCTTGGGCAATCGTCAGTACTATCCTCAACAATCAACCCCAGGTAAAAACCTTATTGACGCCGATACCAACCCCCACGGTTTTTGATAGTCCAACCGATTCAACGCCAACACCAACTGCAATCGAAACCCCTACGCTAACCCCCGAACCCGAACCCGTTACCATCAATGAACGTCTCAATTTGTTGGCAGGGGATAGTCTTTCTGCCCCAGGAAATCTCAAAGCCAACGAGACGCTGAATTATACCATTAACGCGACCAAAGGTCAACAGTTAAGCGCGTCTTTGGAAGAAGAAGGGGTATTGCTCACCATTCTGAAGCCAAACGAAGAATCTGTGGATGAACGCTCCACCAGAGTGACGCGCTGGGAAGGGATACTGCCTGAGAATGGGAATTACATGATTCAACTACGCACGGTGCGGGGGGTTAAAGACAGCGCCTATAGGCTGAATCTGCGCTTAACTAACCCAGAACCGACGCCAACGCCAACAGAGACACTAACGCCGACACCAACACCCACAGAGACACCAACACCGATAGAAACTCCAACCCCGACGCCTACCTTGGGCGAAAATCCATTTTCGGGCGAGGAATTTAAGGTGGCGCCGTCTGCTACGGATGAATATGACGAAGAACCGCTGGATTTGCCACCAGGTGATGCGACTGCTCAAATTTCTGGTCGGACGAGTCAACGCAGAACTAAGCGGTATTTAGTTTATGCTCAAGCAGGACAGGTTTTGAGCGCGAGAATTCAAACCGGAGCGGGAGCGGCAAGGTTAGATATTCGCTATCCTAACGGTCAATTGGTGGAAAATGCCTCTGGGCTGGGAGAATGGGAAGGCAAGGTGGATACGAGCGGTGAATACAAAATTGATGTCACGGCAAATGAGGCGACAAATTTTACGATTGAGGTAAATGTTCGACAATAGCTGCTAATTGGTAATTGGTAATTGGTAATTGGTAATTGTCTCTTTTGATAGAAACCCCTTGGTCAAAAACCCGGTTTCTGCGTCAATCTTGGCACTTTCAACCGACCATTTTTCCTAGAAACCGGGTTTTTTTGCGTAAGTCCTGTAATTGCTCATTGCTCATGAATGCTCTTTTGATTGCTGGTAGTGATACGGATGCGGGAAAAACAGTTTTGACGTCAGCGCTGGCGGCGTATTGGCAAATTTATTGTCGGAATCGGAGTTTGGGGATTTTGAAGCCGCTTCAGACTGGAGTGGGCGATCGCGAACTCTACAGTCAAATATTTTCCCTCAATCAGTCCCTCGAAGAAATTACACCGCTGCACTTTAGCGCCCCCCTCGCCCCACCTTTGGCAGCAGAAAAAGAAGGACGTCCAATCGAACTAGGAACGGTTTGGCAGGCGTTTGAGAAGTTGCAAAAACAGCGGGATTTTGTTTTAGTCGAAGCGCTGGGCGGACTCGGTTCGCCCATCACGTATGAATTAACGGTGGCAGATTTAGCCAGGGACTGGGGATTGCCTACGGTGTTGGTCGTGCCGGTAAAATTGGGCTGCATTGGGCAAGCTGTTGCTAACGTTGCCCTGGCGCGGCAGTCAAAAGTCCAGCTCAAAGGTATTGTCCTTAACTGCGTTCAACCTCGTTCGGGACAAGAAATTGCTGATTGGGCATCAATCGATTTGATTCAGGCTGTGACCAATACCCTGGTTTTAGGCGTTATACCTTATTTGGATGAGCCAAAAGATATTAATAAGTTGGCTCACGTCGCCTCTAATCTGGAGTTAGAACGGTTGATGCCGGTTTAAACTCTCTAAGGGTGATTTGCTTGCTGTGTGTTCCGAGTGCTTCTTGATTGAGATCTGTTCAATTTTCCCCATTGGGCAGTCGTCCACCCGTCGCTTCAACAAGCTCATCGAGAGAACATCCTAAGATCTGTGTCAATAACTTGGTCTGAGCAAATGTCAATCTTGGTTCGTGTCGTTGATTTTCCCAGGCGCTGACAGTGGTGATGGTGACACTCAGTGCTTGAGCTAGTTCGCGCTGGGTTAAACCCGCACGTTCGCGTAGTTTTACGAGTGTCAGAGGTTCTTGTGTCATGATTCTGGATTGGGCGATCGCTCCAATGGCCCAAAATCGTCGGGTAATTCTTCTATGGAAATCCCCAATTCGCGACACAAAGCTTTGATCTGGGGAATGGTTGGTCTGCTGATCCCATCTCCCGCAACCCATCTGGCGTAAGTCCGCAAGGGAATACCGCATCGGCGACACAGTTCTTCCTGCGTTAAGCCAACACGTTCTCTTAAACGCTCTAATGGTGAATCACTTCCTTTGTGCTGAGGGTGCTTTTTCATGGGATTGTGTAACTTTGACATGAAGACTTGACACTGAAGAAATCTCATGTCAGGATGACAGGTAAGCGAACAATACAAAAACACAGCCCTAATGCCTAGTTAGGGCCGATCAAGAATTGTAATTATGTCTATTACCAACAATAACGCCATTCGGGCGTCACTTTTCCCGTGGACGATTGTGCGCCTGCTACCGAATTTGCAGAAAATAACCGTAGGGCGGTTCCGCAGGCGCAGCGATGCGGAAGGACATCTGCAAGTTTTGCAGCGGTTAATGCCTCTGGCTCGGTTTGCTATTGTGTTTGAGGTAGAGAGCGAGAGGCTGATGAACGTGATATCAGAACTCCAAATACAACTGCCTCAACAGCAAATAGCAGAATTTTGCCAGCGATGGAAAATTCAAGAGTTTTACCTTTTTGGTTCGGTATTGCGGCAAGACTTTCGTCCTGATAGTGACATAGATGTCATGGTTAGTTTCCAGGCGGATGCACCTTGGGGACTATTGGAATTTGTCCGGATGAAGGGAGAGCTGGAAACTATCGTGGGGCGGGAGGTAGATTTGGTTACGAAAAATTCGATTGAACAAAGTGATAACTGGATTCGTGGGCAAGAAATTTTAGGTACGGCACAACTTTTTTATGCCCAGGGATAGCAAGCCGGGGCGGGTTTATTTATTCTTTGCGCTGCTAGCAATAATCTCTCGTAAAACCCGCCCCTACTATACACTACCATTGCTACTGGAGATGATATAATACCAAATCAGGGTTTAATACCCCGTTGATAACTTAGACCGCGTAGGCGGTCTTTGGTTGTGTAGGCGCGACTTCAGTCGTTAGCCATAAAAGGCGTAATCGAAGCGGATTTGGTATAAGCTCTATCCCGTTCAAGGTTTGCATATAACGGGCGCGATCGCGTATACCATGAGTTGCATAGTTCTGATTCGATATGAGGATCGTTATTCTAGCGATCGCGTATTTCTTTCATAGACTTGAGGTGCCGCTTCATCTCGACTAACTGCCGTTTTAACACTGGATACTTACTAGCGGGAATCAGCGGATCTTTTTGGCGATTCACAACAGCTTCTATCGGCAAAACGCGAAAATTAAGTTGATTATTCAATCGATAATTCTGAGTATAGGTGGGAATTGCTTCTACTTGGGTAATTTCTACAGTTTTTTCTGGAAACCGCTTGCGAATCTTGACGGAAAAAATTACCCCAATATCTTTGTAATTCCCTAATTGATAAGCGATAAAGTTACCCAGTGAATAAATGGCAACTCTGGTTCTTAGTTTTCCATCTTTTCCGCGTACCTTGAAGATTTGGTAAGGTTGAACTACATGGGGATGATTGCCGAGAATAATATCAGCTCCGGCGGCAATCAATCTCTGAACCAGTTGTTTTTGTCTGGCGTTTGGTTGACGCTGATATTCATCGCCGAAATGGAGGCAAATTGTCACAATATCGGCTCCCTGCTTTCTGGCTCTGGCAATATCTTTGACGATTTTATTTTCATCAATCAGCGATACGAGGTAGTTTTTACCTTGGGGAATTGGGATGCCATTCGTGCTAAATGTATAAGCCAGAATTGCCATTGAAATATTGTTTTTATTGACGATTAAAATCTTTTCTGCTTCCTGGGCTGAGGAGGCTGTGCCGACTAAAGCGACTCCGCGCGATCGCAGGTTTTTAATCGTGTTAATAACTCCCTTTTCTCCCTTGTCTAATGCATGATTGTTCGCTGTTGTCAAGATGTTGAAGCCTGTTTTTTTGGCAGCATCGACGATTTGGGCTGGGGCGTTGAACAGAGGAAACTCGGAATAGCCTAATTCTGCGCCAGCTACGGGGGTTTCTAGATTTGCGATCGCCCAATCTCCCTGAGAAATAATTGGCTTAACTTCTTTAAAGAAATGGTCGAAATTATAGGTCTTTTTTTGGGGATTGTAACCGGAGCGCGTCAAAGCCATGTGCATCAAAATGTCACCAACTGCAATTAATTTGGCTTCTTTTGTATCAGATTTGGGCTGGGAGGATTGTCCAGGCTGAGCCGATTTTATAGCGTTAGAGAGCGCTTTTGGCTGCGGTTGTCTGGGAAAATTGCAGCCAGAGATGAGCAAGATGAAAATAATTAAGATCGGGGGAGTAAATTTCATATATTTAATGAACCGCAGAGACGCAGAGAACGCAGAGGGAAGAGGAAGGAAGAGGTTAGAGAGTTAAATTCTTAGGGTGACTAAGAGGGGGAGGTGATCCGATCCGATGTGGGAACCTATAGTGCGTTTGATGGTAAATATAGAGGGACTGTGCAAGCAATGATCGATGGGAATTCTCATGATTGGTGGTAGATTACCGTGCCAGGTTGATTGCAGTCCAAATCCGTTTTGGGAGTTGACCAGTTTGCTTTGGTGCAGCATTTGTCGAAAGGAATGATACCAGGGCGTACTATTGAAATCACCAATAACGATCGCTTGTCTTTGCCGACTCCATTGGGCAAGTGCTTCAAATTCTACCCGCTGGAAGTCTACTGTATTGGCACTGCGGGGACGAATGGCATGAAAGCACAACAAGTCAATTGGTTTACCGCCGTAGGTAATGGTTATCTGGAGAAGGGGGCGATCGCTTGTAGGCGGTAGGTGGATTAACTCAGCTGCTTTGACTTCAATTGGATGGGAAGGTTGGCGCAACACAAACCAGGCGCTACCATGACTGGTGGTGCGGGGTTCTGCAATAACTAATTGATAGTTGGTTAAACTTGCCTGAAGTTGGGGTAAAGATTGAGGTGTGACTTCGAGCAAAGAGACAATATCTGGTGCTTGCTGATTGACATAATCGATGGCTTTACTGACATCCGGGTTATCGTTATTTAAGGTGACATGAAGGACTCGCAGTTCGCTCGAATTTGTTGGCTCTCTAAAGGATGGCAGAAATAATGGCAACAGCAAGCTGATGTTGATTGCTAAAGGAATTGCCCACAGCAAATAAAAGTGTTGAGTTGACGAATGCCCTCGCTCGATTAGATGCGCGGATAGAGCGATCGCTAATAGCAAACAATATTGCGGTCGAAAGTGTTCCAGCATTGCGAATATCCACCACCAGGAACCCGCAAAGCTAAGCGCCGTCGCTAGGGCGGCGCTGCCTGCTAGAATATTTAGCCAAAATCGAATTGAAATCAACTGCTTGCCGATTTGTTTCAATTGCATGTTGTTTGATACTAGCCGTTGTTGTGTTGCGATCGCTTCTACAAAGTTTGCATATAACGGGGGCGATCTCTTATACCATTCGTTATGATAGTCATTTGTTATTTTGGCGACATTGACTCTCCTTCCCTGGCTCTGTCTGGGAAGGCAATTACCAATTACCAATTACCGATTACCAAAAATGATATCTACATTCCCAAATGCTGCTACTGTTGACTTATCGCGTATCCGTTTAGAAATTAGGTCTTTACAACCCCGCCTAGTCGAATGGCGCAGAAAGTTGCACCAACGCCCAGAACTTGGTTTTAAAGAAAACCTGACGGCAGAGTTTATTGCCCAAAAGTTATCGGAATGGGGCATTACCCATCAAACCGGAATCGCTAAAACGGGCATTGTCGCCACCATTGAAGGCAAGAAACCTAGCTTCCCCCTTGTGAAGGGGGATGAGAGGGGGATCGCCCAGGAGGAATCCAACATCCAAAAGCCCAAGGTGCTGGCAATTCGGGCGGATATGGATGCCTTGCCGATTCAAGAAGAAAACGAAGTACCCTATCGATCGCAGCACGATGGGATGATGCACGCTTGCGGGCACGATGGACATACGGCGATCGCGCTCGGCACTGCCTACTTCCTCTCCCAACACCGCGAAGCTTTCCCAGGCACTGTCAAGATTATCTTCCAACCTGCCGAAGAAGGGCCGGGAGGCGCAAAGCCAATGATTGATGCCGGTGTATTGACAAATCCGGATGTTGATGCTATAATTGGCCTCCACTTGTGGAATAACCTGCCCTTGGGTACGTTGGGTATCCGAACCGGGGCGTTAATGGCGGCGACGGAAAGTTTTGTTTGCAAAATTCACGGTAAAGGCGGACATGGTGCAATTCCCCATCAAACCGTAGATTCGATTGTGGTTGGGGCGCAGATTGTCAATGCATTGCAAACGATTGTATCGCGCAACGTCAATCCCATCGATTCAGCAGTAGTAACGGTGGGGAGATTTAACGCTGGAAAGGCTGTTAATGTAATCGCAGATACAGCAGAAATTGGTGGAACGGTGCGCTATTTTAATCCCGAATTGGGCAAATTGATTCCGCAACGAATCGAGCAAATTATTGCCGGGATTTGTGCCAGTCACGGAGCGAAATACGAATTAGATTACAAGGGTCTTTATCCGCCGGTGATTAACAATCCCGATATTGCAGAAATGGTGCGTTCTGTCGGGTTAGATATTGTAGAAACTCCCTTGGGAATTGTGCCGGAATGTCAAACAATGGGCGGGGAAGATATGTCTTTCTTCTTGCAAGCAGTGCCGGGATGTTATTTCTTTTTAGGTTCTGCCAATCCGGATTTGGGATTAGCTTATCCGCACCATCACCCTCGGTTTGATTTTGATGAAACCGCGTTAGGAATGGGGGTAGAAATGTTTGTCCGCTGCGTGGAAAAATTCTATGTATGAATAGCAGAGGCAGCAGCCCTCCCTACTCTCGTTCCCAGGCTGGAGCCTGGGAACGAGATCGCGAGGCTCCGCCTCGCTTGGCGCAGGAGGGCTGCTGCCTCGGTTAAGCTGGAACTGCCATGCCTCGCTGTACGGCTTGCCGCTGTTGAATTGTTTCAAACCAGCGTTTAAGATTGGGGTGGTTATCGAGGGTTAATCCTTGAAATTCATAACTAGCAACCCAAGGATAGGTAGCAATATCAGCAATTGAATAATCGCCGCAGATGAATTCTTTGCCAGATAATTGTTTGTCCAATACGCCATAAAGCCGCAAGGTTTCTTTTTCATAACGTTCGATGGCGTAGGGAATTTTTTCCGGTGCAAAGCGCTTGAAGTGGTTAAGCTGTCCAAACATTGGCCCGACACTTGCCATTTGGAACATTAACCACTCGATGACTTGGAAGCGACTTTTTTGTTCGGTAGGCAAGAATTGTCCGGTTTTTTCGGCTAGATAAATCAAGATTGCACCCGATTCAAATACAGTCATGCTGGTATCGGAGTCGATGATAGCGGGAATTTTGCTATTGGGATTAATGGCGACAAATTTAGGGGTAAATTGTTCGCCTTTGGTAATGTCTATTGTATGAACGTTGTAGGGAAGGTTGACTTCTTCCAGCATAATCGAAACTTTGCGTCCGTTGGGGGTAGTGAAAGTGTAAAGATCGATCATAAATTAGGTAATGGGTAATGGGTAATGGGTGATGGGTAATGGCGTCTTTAGGCCAAAATTTGCCCGATCCTATACTTAAAGATAGTGCAATAACTGAGATTTTGAGTTCAACATACGCATCGATCCCCCCAACCCCCCTTGCCAAGGGGGGCTTTTTGCTTCAAGTTGGTAACGATGGGAGAGAAAGGAGATAATGTTTTAAAATTGGATTAATTTTTAGTAAAGAAGATCGATGATTTTCCCCATGAATAGCGCCAATGTAGTTCGGCATATCTTCTAAGAAACAACGTCTTTTTAAGGATTGTATTGCTTTTAATAACTCTGTGGGAGGATGAGATATTTCCTGTAAAATCTGGAGCAAAGTAACCGCATCTTCTTGTTTGGCTAAATAATTCATTACCTGTTTTTCTGACTCGGTTAATCTGAGCCACAAACGACTGAGTTGAGATGCGATCGCACTACTCAATACCAAGTCAGGATAAGCTAAAAATTCCGTTACTTTGCCAGCGAATAATTCTTCAATCATCGTGGCTGTCATTTCTAACCATAAAGGATGACTCTGATACTTTTCAATTAAGGTATCCCACATCTGTTCGTCTGACAGTTCTTTATACCTTAATATTTCTTTAGCAGATTCTCCCAAACCTGTGAGTTTTAAACAACGGGTGGATTTATTACGAGTAGCGATCGCATCTTCTGGTTGTTCGCTAGTAATCAGCAACAAATTACTTGCATGAGACAATTCGGCAATCTGTTTAAATAAAAGATCGTATCCTTCAAATTCTGCTTTATATTGTCCCGCCAACTCTCCTGCTTGAAATATCATTTGCACGTCATCTATCATAATTAAGCAGCGATGTTTGCGTAAAAACTTAAGCAATACATCGACTTGGCGATCGAGGGTATTGGGAATAATCGGAGAGATAAAGGTTGGCAATAAATTGGTTAAAAAACTCTCTATAGTTGGACAATACCGGAGACTGCGATAAACAATATATTCAAATTGCGTTTGGATTTGTTCAATTAGTTTGATGGCTAGCGTCGTTTTGCCAATTCCGATAATGCCAGTTAAGGTAATGACGCGGGTGCAATCTTGAATAAGCCAGGTTTTTAAAGTGTTTAATTCATCAGTTCGTCCGTAAAAGGCGGTAATTTCTGGAGCGTTATCTATGTCTAAGTAGGGTTTGTTTGGACTTGGCTTAGATGGGGGAGAAGATTTAGGCGATCGCTTTTGTGTTGAACAAATACTTAATTTATTTCCACTAATAAAATCTCCTATTGAGACACTGTTAGAGATAATAATTTTTTCTAAAATATTCCGTGCATTTAATTTATTAATATCTTCCCCTAAAACATCGGATAAAGCTTGCCATAATTCCGATGCCCTATCTCGAACATGACCTTCACTTAAATTGTTTTCCGAGGCAATTTTGGCATATTTCTGACCTTGTAACGTTCCTTTAAGAATTGTTTCTTGCAGATGGTCTAGGTGTTCGCCTGTATGAGTGAAGAGCAGTTCATCAGCTAGTTTCAAGACTTCTGCAATGTCCATAGATCGGTCAGATGGGTGCGGTAATTCCTATGCTATCCGATCTTTCCGACATTTTTCCTACAAATCAGGAATTTTTTGGGTAAAAGTTCCGATCTCGCTCCGACTGACACAGCGATCGGGTTTGGGTTTTGATAAAGAAGGTATTGTTTGACACTTAGATTGTAAGTATGAAGTTAAATGTTGTTCTTCTCCAAGTATGTCTAGTAGCAAGTGGAGCTATTTCATATTTGGGTGTTTCAGCTTCATCTGTTCACGCAGAGACACAATTTACTGGTGCTGATCCTCCGCTGTATTTCTTTTATAGGCGCAGCGATCGCCCAGAAGTTTATCTCAAAAGTCCAGGCAGCCTTTGTCATGTCCAAAATCCTTCTCAGTTGAGTGTATTACAAGGACTTCCACGAACAATCCGTAGAATATACGTTGTTCAAAATGATTCATTCAGATCTGGTTTACAATTCACTGGTGCTTGTAGCTGGCCTGATGGATTGTATAGGATTAGCAACAACCCAGCGGTATACCATCTGTATGGAAATCAACGTTCCGCTTGTTGGGTTCGTACCTCTGAGGGTGTGGATGCGCGAGGCGGTTGGGATAACGTCAGAGTAGTTGACTCGTCAAGGCAATCTCTTTTGACACGCAGGCAGTACAGAGATAAGTGTTAAATCAGGGCAATCGCATCTCAATTCTCTACAAAGCGTAAATACTGTTTTTGGTTCAAGTAGTCCGTAAGGTGCGTCAGACAATCAAATTATTGATTAGATAATTAACTTAAAAATCTGACGCACCCTACCCACTCACTTCTGCAATGTTCATAAATTGGTCAGACAGATACAGTAATTGTTACATTATCCGATATTTCCGACATTTTTCCGACAAATCAGAAATTTTATAGTTAGACCGCTGAGTTATCGGTGAGGACTGTAATCAAAGCTTGTCTGTTTGTTAGATTTCTCTAATTGTTCCGCTAAATTGGTCTTTCTAGACCATTGAGGCTAGGTTGAACGCCGGGTTTCTGAGTTCGATTATTTGGAGACGACCAAGATGAAAACAACTTTCACTGGAGATGAATTTGTAAAAGCACTATCAGAAGGTAATCTGAAAAGACCTTTAATACTTACAGGCATGGTTAAAAAATCTGATGAACCTAATGTGATTTTGTTTACTCCAGGGACATTCTGCCAGAATTGGGTACCGATAAAAGCTTCGTGTATTGATGAAGTTAAATGGTTGGGAAATGTTAGCTGTAGAGATCACTCACATGAATATGTAAGTATTGACCTTAAAGGTATCAATGAGGTAGAACCTACTTTGTTTGTGGATTTACTAAAGGTGTATGTTGAAGCATACGAAATCTCTGGAACAAGTCAGCTTGTCCCTCAAGCAACAGCCAATGTACATCCAACTACAGGTTTTGTTGGAGATCCCAGTAAATCCGTGTACTCCTCTTCTCAAACCGTCCGAGGTTGCTACTATGGAGTCGCAGCATCTTATGACTGTAACCTTGCTGGATTTGAAGGTGTGAGAAATGGTTGGTGGAGAGGTTTTACCTGCAACTACCCTTCAGTTTACTGTAACAGCAGTGGTTTTGCTCTAATTACAAATCCATAGTGAGCGGTCTAACAACCCCGGTGCAGCGGATTGACCGAAGCCGCTTGGGTGAGATGCAAAAATATTGGCAACCGCTGACCGGGAACGTTAGCCTGCTTCGTTTTTGGGTTGGGACAGTCCTTCTAAGCTGTCGATCGATTTTCGCACTTCGTCACCTATTCATCTCCTCACCAGACATTATTGAGATGAGGAGCGTGGATGCGATCGCTCCTCACTTTTTTACTGATAGGCAATCGCTCTTACTTTTTTTATTGATAAGCGATCGCACTCTTTGTGTCGATGCGATCGCTTTTTACTTTTTTATTGATAGGCGATCGCCCCTCACTTTTTTACTGAGAGGCGATCGACGTATCTAGCAGTGCATTCGCGGAGACAGAAAAGCCTGCATGAATCAGAGTGATGGGAATTGTGGGTAATGCTTCATCGTCAGAAAAGGGAAACTCGATTTTACTAGGCATGAGTAGATGCTTCTTGGTCATCTCGAATCATCTGCATCAGAATGTTTGCAGCTTCCGTTGCGTCATAGGGCGACCAAACCGGATACTCTGATGCAGAAAAGATGACTTGTAGTTCAGCATCTGGGATTTGTGCGGCTAGGAGTTTGAAGAGTGATAATTTGTCTGACTGGCTTAGATTGTTTACCAAAGGAATTAACTCAGCGAGAGACATAGTTTAAACTCCCAGACATACGAGAATACATTTATCATAAGCGATCGCGAAGCGGAAGGGAGGCAGATCGCCCCTCACTTTTTTACTGATAGGCGATCGCACTTTAGTTTTTTTATTGATAGGCGATCGCAACCGTCAAGAAAATTCGCGATCGTTTGGATGCCCTCTCGAAATAGCGTGTACCATTCGTCACAGAGTTTGTACTACATAGTTTAGACTGTAAGCAGCTAACTAGCTCACCCCTAACTCTTAAGATGGAGCGTTCCCAATGCCCCAAGCCTTGAAAGCGATTTATCATAGTGGTACATTTATTCTCAAAACAGCCTGTGATTTGCCTGAAGGCATTGAGGTTGAGCTTTTTGTAAAACCGCCTCAAGTCATTCCCCCCAAGATTACCGATATTGCGACTAGGCAGAATTTTTTAAGGCTACTTGTTGAGCGAATGCAACAAAACCCTATTCCCTCTAATGCTCCGCAGTTTACGAGAGATATGCTGCATGAACGCAGTTGATACAAATGTTTTAATTTATGTCAATGATTCGCGCGATCCTGGTAAGCAGGCAATTGCAGCTTCTCTAGTAGCTAATCTGACAGAGGGGGTTTTAATTTGGCAAGTTGCCTGCGAATATTTGGCGGCAAGCCGCAAGCTTGAGCCATTAGGGTATGACAGAGCGCAAGCCTATCAGTTCATTCGAGATTTGCAACAGGTTTGGTACACAGCTTTGCCAACTTAGGCTGTTATTGATCGTGCCGAGGACTTGATGAGCCGTTTTAGTTTGTCCCACTAGGATTCGATGGTGGTTGCCGCAAGCTTAGAAGCAAACGTTGAAACCCTTTATACAGAAGACTTTGGGTATTCAGACATTGATGGATTAAAAATTGTCAATCCTTTCAAAACATTATTGAGATGAGGAGCGTGGATGCGATCGCCCCTCACTTTTTTATTGATAGGCGATCGCACTCTTTGTGTGGATGCGATAATTAAATAATATCTTGTAAATTAGATAGCCCAGATCTATGACTAAATTGCTAGAACAAGCAATTGCCCGCTTGAAAACTCTACCTGCTAACGAACAGGATGCGATCGCGGCGATGATTCTGGAAGAACTGGAAGACGAAATCCGTTGGGATGAAACATTTAAGCGTTCTAAAGATGCCCTGGCTTCTCTTGCAGCGGAGGCAATGGCTGAATATCGTGCGGGCAAAACTCAAGAATTAGACCCCGAAACATTGTGAAATCGCGTACAACTGAACAATTCCGCAGAGCCTTTGCCGATTTACCAGAGCAAGTTCAACAAAAGACACGCGAAGCATATCGCCTCTTTAAACAAGATCCCAGTCATCCCAGTCTTCGGTTCAAAAAGATCCATCCAGAATTGCCAATTTATTCTGCTCGAATCAGCAAGAGTTATAGAGCCGTTGGACAGTTAGAGGGGGATACCGTTATTTGGTTTTGGGTTGGCTCGCACGCAGAGTACGATCGGTTACTCTCTGGGTTGTAGCGCTAGTAAGCTAACACTTCTTTGAGGAATGTCGATGCGATCGCTCTTTACTTTTTTTATAGATAGGCGATCGCTCTTTTGCAGACAAAACACGGATCGCATACAATCGGTGTTAGACCTATCCAAAACAAACCCATGCCAGCTGTAGAAACTAAGGTCTACGTAGAGTATCATCATGAGGGTTACTGGGTTACAGGGAAGCGGATCTCCCTAGACTCAATTGTGTATGCCTTTCGCAACGGACTCTCTCCCGAAAGCATTGTTCAGTCTTTCCCATTGCTAACGCTGGAACAGGTTTACGGTGCGATCGCATTTTACCTTGCTAATCGTGCCGAAATTGATGCTTACCTTCTAGAAGAAGAGGCCGCATTTGATGCCATGCCTCAACCCTTACAAGCAGACGATCCAGCTTTGTATCGCAAGCTTATGTCCGCTAAAGAACAGAACGAGAAGTCAAGAATGTGAGCATTCGCTATCAAGCAGATGGCGATTTGAACCAATTAATTGTTACAGCAGTTTTGCGACAAGAACCTACAATTGATTTTCAAACTGCCTCTGCTGCTTTCTTACCAAGTTTGAACGATCTGGAAGTGCTAGCGTTGGCAGCACAACAGGAACGTATTCTTGTCACCCACGACCGCAAAACAATGCCAACGTACTTCGCAGAGTTTATCGCTCTTCATCAAAGTGCAGGAGTTCTGATTGTATCCAAAAAACTGGCGATTGAAGTTGTCGTTAATGAACTTGTCTTAATCTGGTCGGCATCAAGTGCAGAAGAATGGATTAATAGAATTGCTAAAATTCCTCTCTGAAATTTTGCCTCCTACGCTCAACCTCTGACCCAGCAGCGATCGCACTCTTTGTGTGGATGCGATCGCCCCTCACTTTTTTACTGATAGGCGATCGCACTCTTGTAGTTGCACAGTTGTCGTGGATACAAAAAAGTTTCTTATTCATCCAAAAAGAGAGACTCTAAATCTCGATAAGCACTCACCACCCGGACAATTTCCACTCCTCCTTCAACAATTTGGTATAAAATGATATACCCCATAAGTGGAATTCCGCGTAAATTAGGTTTTAGTGTGGCATAGCTGCGTCCAAGATTAGGAAACTGTGTTAAATATTGACACTTTTTTTTAAATTCACTAGCAAACTTTTCCCCAGCTTCCACGCTCCTAGTGGCAAAATAATCAAAAATTTCATCTAGATCGGCAAGTGCTTCTGAAGAAATAAAATTTTGACTCACTGTTGCTCCTCACGTAATTTATTCACCTTTCGGTCTAATCGTTCAAACGCAACTTCAAGCGGAAATTTTTCGCCTCGTTCCAGTTGTGCTAGTCCGATATCTACTTTTTGGCGAGTTTCCTCTAGCCACTGTTCGTAACTTATGCTCTGTTCCTCCAACAAGCGTAATGCTGCCTCTATAGCTTGTTCTGGATTGGCAAAAATTCCCCTTTCAATTTGGGATTGGATAAACTGTTCTTGTTCTGGTTTGAGAGTAATATTCATGCTTCTTGTTCCTTTTCTAATTGATGAATTAGCATCCAGAGAGTGCTGTGGGGGCAATAGTTACAGCGCTGCCAAACCACATGACTGAAACCGTTTACATTGAAACTAGCATAATGCCCCTCTTGGTACTTTTTTTGATCGATCGGCGAGCAATGGGGAGTGTGGATGCGATCGCAAAGCTAGCCCTTGGCATATCGCCCTCCGATTCCCGATCATGCAACCTGGTCATTGTTTATAGGTAAACCGATCTGAGGCTTACAGTCTGTAAACGTCAATGAATCAGGGTCGAGGAAGTCGGCTAGTGCCATCTCCAGTACCATTTCGATGGAGTAGTCAATCTGTTTGGCATAATTCAAATAAGCATCGCGAATGCGTTCCGGTAACACTGCCAACAACATCAATGCGGCATCATGGCTGAGATGCTTCCTATCAGTTTGTGGGAGAGTTTGCATGGTTACGACCTTTAGTCTCTACTAGGATATCTCGCATTGTATGGGGGCTGTGTCGCATGAATCAGAATGCTTTCTAGCTCATCTCCCAATTTTAGAACATCAACCATTGAGAGCGGTGCAAACGCGATGGCAACGTCTCTATAGTCATAATCATCCAACCATGACCAGGTGCAGGCTTTGTGTCCACCTCTAAATCGCTCTTGCAGATTTGGAATAGGGTGAAAGAAGCGATCGCATTTGACTTTTTATCGACGAGCGATCGCGCAATCTACAGCAAAGCGATCGCGCTTTACTTGATCGGCATTGAGGTCAGCTATGCCTAAAATGCCGCGAATTTCAAGTATATCTGAATGCTATAATTGAGGCGCAATTTAAACTTTTACAAGAGCATTTAATAGACCGAGAAGTTCATCGATCGGAGTCAGATAACGGTCTTGGAGATCGATCGCAACTTCCAGATTGGGTTTCAGTGCCAGAAACCGCCAAACTTGACCTGTAGTCACCGATCCGTAAACCGTTTTAGCACCAATTTTCGGGTCGCGTCGGTTGACTAAAAAAGCTGCATACATAGTGGCAATACATTGAGCCAAACCATCATTAATATTTTCATTCTTTGCTTCGATTACCGTAACAATAGGAGCTTTAATTGCCAGTTTATCTGGGTTAGCAGTGAGTAAAAAATCTACAAATCCATTTAAACCCATACTGGGTTCAGCCGTAAAACTTTTACCTGAAAACAAGGAAGTCTGAGGATTAAGAGTAACAATTTCGCTTAAAATGGGAGCAATTAAATATTCAGAACGAGCTTTTTCGGTATTTATGGCAGTAGCAAGCGGTGCAAATCGTTTTAAGGCTTCAGTTAAAAATGCGCTGGGAGCAATTGGCTCAAAATCCACCAATTTTTCAACAGTTATAATCTGACTAATTCCTAAAGACATTAGTTGCTCGAACGAAGTGAAATCGCTGTAAGACATAGCTTTAAAAATTACTAATTCAAAGTTTTTTCATGAGTTCGGCGCTCGCAAATGAACATATTCAGTCGCGGGGGGCGATCGCATATTGCAGGCAAGGCCGAATATCTTTCACTTGCAAGTTAGGATTGACTACAGAGCTATATGTCTCTTCTATTTTAAGCCATAAGGTTGGCGATGGCACCTCGTTACCTATTCATCGCCTCACCAGACAACAAGGGGTGAAGGTTGCACATAATTTAAATGCAATACCTCGCCTCGATCGCAAATCAGACACAATAACATTGGTATCAATTTACCAAACAATGTTAGTGTAGGTTGAAAAAGTATTTATGAAACTGCGAATTATAGCGATCGCATTCCTCCTCACCCAGTTTACCGCCGCCTGTTCCCTCCCCAAAACGCAACCTAAGCTGCTGGCAGAAACCACTCCAGCGTCTACAAGCGCGCAAATCAGCCGCCTACCGGCGACGCTTGAAGGGCGCAGTATGGCGATCAGAGAAAAATTAGCCGCGGAAGACTTAAATAAACTCGATGCTTGGTGGCAGCGGGAGAACATTGAAGATCCGCACAAATACTTGCTCCCAGTGATTTTAGCGCGTTTGAGTTTAGGCGATCGCTACAATCGTCAAGAAAGCTGGGATATCCTGATGGGAATCGAGCGAGCCAAGTCGAGCATTTACCATTTTCGCACGATTTACGACGTTCGCATTTTCTTCTTATTTCGCGATCAAATGCCAGAGGAAGTAACAGCATCTTATCGCAGTATGCTGTCACCAAATCGCGTTTTACAGTGGGTGGGAACTGGTACCGAAAACCACATGTTTATGAAACGCATGTCGGGACTTGCTTTCATGGATGGTAGTGGTTTTCCTAATGGCGATCCGGCGAGTGCTGCTACTAATGAAGCATGGTTGCGTTCGGAACTGAACAAGTTTTTGACTATCGGACAAGGCGAATTTCATTCTTCAACTTATTACGGTTATTCTATTGCCGGATTGCTCAATCTTTACGACTTTGCCAAAACTCCCGAATTAAAACAATTGGCAAAAGCTGCTTTAGATTGGTACGCGGCTAATATGGCGCTGCGACTGAGTTGGGGTACTGCTGGCGGTGCGGAAAGTCGAGGATTCGATCGCGGTACTTGGGATAGCGGCATGAGTGCCGTATCTTGGATGTGGTGGGGCGATAGTCCAGAAGCTGCTAATCGGATGGATACTAAAAGTGCTTGGTTAGCATTGTCAGCAGCGTTGAGTACGTACCGCCCGCCTGTAGAATTGAGAGCGATCGCGCGTAAAGAAATTCCCCTACCTTTCCAAGCAAAATTCAGTCATCCCCTGTATTATAGTTACTTCCAAAGCAACTGGATGTGGGAAACTTTCTACGTCACTTCTGACTACAGTTTGGCGACGCTGATAGAACCTCAACGTTCTTATCAAGTCAAAGGAACTATCAACGGTCAATATGCCACCTACAAGCTCGTTGTGCGCGATCCAAAAGGACAAAATAACGCCGTAATTAGTTTAGCAGGAACCTTCCACAACCCAATGGCAACGGGAAGAAGTCCCGGAGATCAGTATGTGCAAGAGCGGGGTGCTGTTATATACCAATTGCGATTAAACGATAAAGACAAAGCGGCTAAAGTACCGGGACGTTCTCACCTTGTTTTACCAGCACGTTATGGACAACCGCAACGACATCGAGATTGGTATATTTGGAAAATTGAAAATACATGGCTGTGCGCCCGTCCTTGGGGGGATAATATTAACTTGCAAAATCCTGTTTCAGAACGGGATAAAGACTATCAAGCTTTGGTAGCGACGGGCGATAATACCGCTTGGATTACCGATGTTGCCAGAGTTGCCGATTATCCAGATTTGGCTAAGCTTAAAACTGCCTTGGATAAAACATCTGTAGATGATAAAAATTGGAACAGTAAAGGCGAGATCGGTTATACCAGTTTATTGGGCGATCGCATAGTCATGACCTACGCACCCAACGGCGGGATTGCCCGTGCTAATATTAATGGTAAAGAACGGATCTTAAAAGATTGGCCTACGATCGCCAGTCCCTACATGCAACAAAATTTAAATAGCGGCGTGTTAGAAGTGAAAACACCAAAAGAAAGCTGGCGGTTGCGAGCAACTTTAACAGGCCCAAAATGGGAAAATTAATTTTAGGTTTCAGATTTGGGATTTCAGATTTGGCAGAAAAGTATGAAAGAATTAGTGCTAATTGGTGGGGGGCACAGTCATGCGATCGCGCTCAAACACTTTGCCCAAAACCCGCTTTCAGAGGTGCGTATAACCCTAATATCCGATGTGGAACAGACGCCTTATTCGGGGATGCTACCCGGTTATGTGGCGGGTTTTTATAGTTACGAAGAATGTCATATTGATTTGATTGCACTTACCCAATATGCCAAAGCAGAAATGATATGCGATCGCGCCATCGGGTTAGACTTAAATAACCACCTAGTTCTGTGTGAAAATCAGCCGCCCGTCCGCTTCGATTTATTATCGATTGATATTGGCAGCACACCCGCCGCGCTGTCCGTACCCGGTGCAGCAGAATATGCCATTCCAGTTAAACCCGTACCCTATTTTTTGCAACGATGGCATCAAATCATCGAGCAAGTAAAGAACAAACCAAACTCTCTTATTCGCCTGGGAATTGTTGGCGGAGGCGCGGGAGGTGTGGAACTAGCATTGAACGTGCATTCCCGCCTCAAACAATCTAATTTAGAAATCCATTTATTCCATCGCGACGCCGAATTGATGACCAATCATAACCCCTGGGTGCGACAGCACATGCAACAACTTCTCACCCGTCGCGGTATTTTTGTGCATTTACAAGAAAATGTTTGCAAAGTGAAACCGCAATTGGTTTGCTGCGAGTCTGGTTTAAATGTGGAATTTGATTACCTTTTCTGGGTAACGCAAGCATCTGCACCAAATTGGCCTCAAATAGCTGGACTAGCAGCTGATAGTAAAGGATTTATTTTAGTCAGCGATACATTGCAATCTATCTCTCACCCCCAAGTTTTTGCCGCCGGAGATATCGCCACAATAGTTAACCATCCTTGTCCTAAAGCAGGAGTATTTGCCGTGCGACAGGGGAAACCTTTATTTAATAATTTATGGCGCTCGTTGCAGCGTCAACCATTGAAGCCATATAAACCCCAAAAACGCTATCTCAGCCTCATCGGTACGGGAAATGGCAGCGCTGTTGCTTCCTGGGGGTCATTCGGATGGGAATCGCCCCTATTGTGGTATTGGAAAGATTGGATCGACCGCCAATTTATGAGATCAATTTATAGACATTGCTAGACAAGACTTATCGTGAAAGGTTTCGCTATCATACCAAATCCGGGTTCTAAACCCCCTTTGTTTTATAGCCCGCGAAGGCGGGCTTTGTTTGTGTAGCCGCGACTTTAGTCGTTCGGCATAAAAGGGGCGATCAAAGCGGATTTGGTATCATATCCCAGAGCGATCGCCTATTCCCTGCTATGTCTGAAATCCCTACGCACCCTCGGACAAAAACCCAATTTCTGGGTCAATATCGCGCCTCTAAACCGACGATTTCTCCTAGAAACCGGGTTTTTTGCGTAAGTCCTATCGCTGCTATTTCTTAAATCCCTGTTGAAAAGTCTTAATCGCATCAACATGATTCACCATATTGACGCAACGCAACAACAAATCTAGATCGATTCCTTGAACTTCTTCACTATGGGAAATCTTTTCATAGTAAAGCGCATCGCCTTCTCCTCGGAGATGATAAACCTCCAACACGCCATCTTCCCAAAACCACACTTCCGGAATTTTCAGCCGCTTGTATACCTCCAGCTTATTGATACCGCCACTAGAAAACACTACCTCAATCGCCAGATCGGGTAGCCTACGACCTGGAGCAAGTTTATAGGATTTATCTGCCTCTCGCTTGACAGCACCTCCTTCACTTTCTAAAGTCATTGAGCCAGTTGGAGTAAAGTTAAATCCTGCGACAAGCAGGAAAAGCTCCAACAATGCACCGATTCTTTCCTTAACAGTTTCGTGGGGTTCTCCAGGCATTCTTCTGATCTCCAAAACTCCATCCAGGAAAGAGAGTCGATATCCCGGACGGTCTAACAATTGCTCGACGGCTTTGAACTCTCTCCAAGTCAGTCCTTCAAACAGGAGGGGAGATTCTTTTTTAGGGGATGCGATCGCTGCGGGTATCATTTAAGCCTCCAGTTTGTTTCCCGATCAAAAATAACGCGATTCCTTCAGATTGGGCAATGATTATCTCTGATTTTAGCTAAGATGAGAATACGATTATGTTCCTATTAACTCAAGTTGCTACTGATCTCATACATAGCAGCTAATGGCTAATGGCTCAATCAGTAAAAATTTTATATTAACTCAAGTTGCTAGTCTCACATCTTGCACTGAGCCAACAGAAATAAATTTCTGGCTGTAGAGACGTTACATGTAACGTCTCTACAGCTAAAACCCGTTAAAACGGGTTAAAACCTTGATGAAAGTTAGCTTTAGCTAACTTTAGCTTTCAGCGCGGAATTGATTTGTGGGCTTGATAGTAGGGGTGGGTTTTACCAGAAATCTTTGATTTGGGACGAATTGTATTGATAAACCCGCCCCGTCTGTGCAATGCCGAAACAACAAGAGATGAGATAACCTACCAAGTTCCTGCACTAATGCCAAGGGAGATGAGATACAATCTGCCCACAGGCATAAATTTTTGTCTTTTCTCGCACCTTTATGAAAAACTCTACTGCCCGTACCTCTGTCTTACTGGCTGGCTTGACTTTACTGATGACGGCCTGCACTCAATCTAACAACCCAACTGCCACCAACACCAGTCCTACAGGGACAGCAGGTGTTTCGGGAGGCATTCCAATTGGAATTGCCTTAGCGCAAACTAGCAACGTGGCTTTACTCGGTCAAGAAGGCATCCAAGGGGCGAAAATTGCCGAAAAATATTTCAACGACAAAGGTGGCGTTGACGGCACTCCGATCAGATTGGTCGTGCAAGATACAGGCGGCGACGAAGCTGGCACCATCAATGCTTTCAACATTTTGATCAATCAAAATAAAGTAGTCGGAATTGTTGGCCCCACGCTTTCCCAACAAGCTTTTAGTGCCAATCCTATTGCCGAACGCGCTAAAGTTCCCGTGATTGCTGCTTCAAATACTGCTAAAGGCATCCCGGAAATTGGTGATTATATTTCTCGCGTTTCTGCGCCAGTTTCCATTGTTGCTCCCAATTCAATCAAAGCGGCGCTCAAACTGAATCCAAACATCAAGCGAGTCGCAGTGTTTTATGCACAAAACGACGCTTTTAGCAAGTCGGAAACCGAAATTTTTCAGCAAGTCGTTAAGGATCAAAAACTGGATTTAGTTACCGTACAAAGGTTCCAAACCAGCGACACAGACTTTCAAGCACAAGCAACTAACGCGATTAACCTGAAACCGGATTTAATTATTATTTCTGGGTTAGCTGCGGATGGGGGTAACTTAGTCCGGCAACTGCGAGAATTGGGCTATCAAGGTATCATTGTCGGCGGCAACGGTTTCAATACATCTAATATATTCGCCGTGTGCCAAGCACGCTGCAATGGGGTTTTGGTGGCTCAAGCCTATAGCCCCGAACACGCGAATGAGATTAACAAAACCTTCCGCAATAGTTATCTGGAACAATTCAAAAAAGAACCACCGCAGTTTAGCGCCCAAGGTTTTACAGCGGTGCAAGTATTTGTAGAAGCGCTCAAAGAAGTGGATAAAAAGAGCGATATTGCTAAAATGCCCTTGGAGCAATTGCGAACCGAATTGAACAAACAGCTTTTAGTTGGAAAGTACGATACTCCTTTGGGTCAAATTTCATTCACGCCAGTGGGTGATGTGGTGCAAAGTCAGTTTTATGTGGCCCAACTGAAAGTCGATGCAGATGGGAAGAATGGCAAGTTTGTCTCGCTGAAATAGCTCATAGTTTATGCAAAAACCATCTGCTTGTGTATCTACCATTTTAGCCACTCTGGGATTATTGCTTGCTGCTTGCGGTCAGAATAATACGAGCAATAATCCCGACAATTCGATTGCGATTGGCGTGGCTTTAGCGCAGACTAGCAACATTGCTTTAATCGGTCAGGAACAAGTTGCTGGGGCTAAAATTGCCGAGGAATATTTTAACGAAAAAGGTGGCATCAATGGTAAGCCAATTAAACTGGTGTTTCAAGATGCTGGAGGAGATGAAACCGGAGCAATTAATGCGTTTAAAACCCTAATTAATAAGAATAAAGTAGTTGGGATTGTGGGGCCGACTACTTCGCAACAGGGTTTTAGCGCGCATCCAGTCGCGGATCGGGCAAAAGTGCCAGCGATCGCACCCTCCACGATCGCTAAAGGCATCGCCGAAATTGGCGATTTTATCGCCCGCGTTTCCCCCGGTCCCGACCTCGTAGTTCCCAAGTCGGTCAAAACCGCACTCGAACTCAATCCAAACATCAAAAAAGTCGCCGTATTCTACGCCCAAGACCAAGAAGCAATGGTCTATGAAACCCAAGTATTCCAGAAAACGCTGAAGCAACTGGGATTAGATATTGTCACCGTGCAAAAATTCCAAACCTCAGATACCGACTTCCAAGCCCAGGCTACTGCTGCCCTCAACCTCAAACCAGATTTGGCGATTATTTCCGGCCTGCCCACAGATGGGGGAAACTTGGTCAGACAGTTGCGCGAGTTAGGTTATCAAGGAGCGATCGTTGGTGGTAATGGTTTCAGTACTTCTAATGTCTTTCCCGTGTGTAAAAACTTCTGCGACGGCATCTTAGTTTCTCAGTATTATAGTCCCAACCAAACCAGCGAAATTAACAAATCTTTCGCTGCCACTTATCGGCAAAAATTTCAAAAGGAACCGCCCCAATTTAGCGCCCAAACTTTCACCGCCGTTCAGGTATTTGTGGAAGCACTAAAAGCAGTAGATAAACAATCTGAAATTACTAAATTACCCCTAGAACAACTGCGAACAGAATTAAACAAGCAAATCCTAGCTGGCAAGTACAAAACCCCATTAGGCGAAATTTCCTTCACCCCCACCGGAGACGTAATTCAGAAAGAGTTTGCTGTTGCTCAAATTAAGATGGATGGCAACGGTAACAATGGTAAATTCGCGTTCGTAAAATAGTAAAATAGGGAATCGGTAATGGGTAATCGGTAATGGGTAATAGTAAGAACCAATTACCAATTACCAATTACCAATTACCAATTACCAATTACCAATATGAACTTAACTCTATTTATCCAACAAATTCTCAACGGTTTATCCATTGGCACGGTTTATGCAATTTTTGCATTAGGATACACCCTGATCTTCTCCATCTTAGGCATCATTAACTTTGCACACGGAGCAATTTTTACCTTGGGTGCCTATTTCACCTATACATTGATGGGAGGAAGATTCGGTTTTAGCGGTTTGCTTGCCAATGCTGCCTTACCCGTACAACTTCCATTTGCACTGGCGTTAATTGTCGGCAGCGCCATCGCCGGTTTAGTGGGAATTGCTATCGAACGCATTGCTTTTCGTCCCTTGCGGCGTAAAGGTTCAGATCCCTTGCTGACTGTCGTTTCCAGCTTGGGCGTTGCTTTAGTAATTGTCAATTTAATTCAGTATTTAGTCGGTGCAGAAAACTACACCTTTCCCGGCGATACCTACGGTAACCTCCCTGCTGCAATTAACTTTGGTACGGCAGAAAACCCGATTCCAATTCGCACAGTTCAACTGGTGATTTTTGGTGTATCTGTGGTAATTTTGGCAATTCTTACTTATTTCATCAATTACACCAAATACGGCAAGGCGATGCGTGCCGTCGCTGAAGATGCAACGACAGCTAGTCTGTTAGGAATTAACACGGATGGTTTTATTGTCCTGACATTTTTCATCAGCAGTTTTTTAGCAGGATTGGCAGGAAGTTTGGTCGGTTCAAGCGTTAGCATTGCAGGGCCATACTTTGGTATTGCTTTTGGTTTAAAAGGTTTAGCTGTGATTGTTTTAGGAGGTTTGGGGAGCATTCCCGGTGCAGTGTTGGGGGGTTTGGTAATTGGAATTGTGGAAGCGTTTGTGCCTGGGGAATATTCCGCTTATAAAGATGCGATCGCTTTTGGGATATTATTTATTATGCTCTTGGTTCGACCGCAAGGTTTGCTGGGGCGGCGGTTGATTCAAAAGGTGTAAGACTATAACTTTACCAATCTGGCTCAAACCGAGGAAATGAAGTTAGGATCGGTTTAACCCACCAGCGAGGAGAGAGGTTTACAGATGAAAGTAGAATCTATCTGGATTCAAAACTTTAAGAAGTTTGAAAACCTTGAAGTTTCTTTCAAAAACAAGATATTGGAAGAGGTTAGCGATCGCTTCCTAATTCTAGGCGATAATGGCAGCGGGAAAACAACCCTCCTGCAAGCGATCGCTTTACCCTTAGCATTAGCAACCGGAAAAATCCAAAGCATCGCTGACTTTGATTGGATAGGTTTTCTCCCTGGACGCTATTGGAAGTGGGGAACTCCACGAATTGAATTAGAAGTGTCTTTTGAAGCAGAAGAACTCCAAGCAACTCGCGAGATAGCCAGGAAATGGTATGATGCTCAACCAAAGGAGTTTCAAGAGTACAGACCATTTGTTGAACCCGGTGATAGTCGTATTGTTAAACTAATTTTGTCTGGAGACTTCTGGCAGGCAGGAAATACTGATGCTGAACGCGCTCAATTTCGAGGGCGGTACTATACCCAATGGTTTATTAATAGAAACGAGCAATCTTTTCGTTCATATTTCCCCAAGTTACCAGGAATTTTCTGGTTCGATCAGTTTCGTAACCTTGGCTCTAATATTTCCCGCGAAGGTGCAAGCGATGCTTCTAAAGAACAGAGTGGTAGTATTTCCTATGAACTGGGCGTAGGTTATCTGCGTCGATACCTCATTGAGTGGAGACGCAAGCAAGTATCTAGTAATACAAATAACCCAGTAAATTACTTGAATCAGCTAGAAAATCTGTATAAAAAGGTTTTTCCCGATCGCTCGTTTTCGGGTCTGGAAAATCTTCCCAGTCTTGATTCACCTACAGAGGAAAGTACCTATTTCCTGCTAGATGATGGACATCGTATGTACGACATTGCAGAAATGTCAGCAGGTGAACAGGCAGTTTTCCCAATTCTTTATGAATTTGTCAGACAACAAATTGCCTATTCAATAGTCCTAATTGACGAAGTTGATTTAAATCTACACCCGCCTGCTGCCCAGTATTTAGTCAGTCAACTGCTCAAAATCGCTCCGACTTGCCAATTCATCTTGACTACTCATTCTCGCGCTGTTAATGATGTAATTGGTGAAAGTGAAACGCACCGTTTGGCTGGGGGAGTGCTGTGCCTGTAAATGTTCTTTATTGCGAGGGTAATTCCGGGAGCATTGATATTTTGGCGCTCCGACAACTTCTTCCCAAAGATTGCATAGTGAAGCCCATCGGTGGAAAAACTTCTAACTTTATGGAGAGCATTATTGCTGACAGATCTATCAATCCAAACTTAGCTGGGCTTGTAGATCGTGACTTTGATTGTGGTGACTTTATTTGTATGAATAAGCCAGGTATATGCGTGTATGAAAACATCCAGGTAGGTTGGAAATGGGAGAGGAAGGAGATTGAAAATTACCTACTCGATCCGGAAGTTGTTCGCCGTGCTTTAGGACGTAAAGCACCGCCAATGGAGGAATATGAAACTGCTCTGAAGGATGCCGCAAAAGCAATTGCAGCATATACAGCAGCTAGAACAGCTCTATCCTGTTATGGCTTTAAGAATTTTTGGGGTGAGCAAGTTGGCACTACCTCATACTATTTCCCCAGGAGGTTAGGTAAAAATGCTTGTGAAGAAAATATACGAAATATTGTCCAAAAATATAAAAGCGATCGCATTGTCACCCCCGAAGATGTCTTGGACAAATTCGAGCAGCTATTTCCACTATTTCGTCCCGGTGGATCTCGGTTTGAAAACTTCTTGACTTTCTTCGCTGGAAAAGATTTACTCTACAGGATGACAGACAAGCTCAGGGAATTTGGATTTGAATCTAGCAATTCCCAAATTAGTCCTACAGATGTCTTTTTGGAGCGAACGATCAAGGGGATGGAAAGGGCAGAGGAGATCTGGACTTGGCTACCAGAGTGGCAAGAACTGCGGAATCTGATTATCAGTTACAATTTTTGATAAAATTTCTCTATGACTGAATTTTTCACCACTTACGGGCCTTTAATCGTCTCGATGGTATTGGGGGCGCTGCTGGGACTGTCGCTTTACTTGCCTCTAATGACTGGGCAATTGTCTTTGGCTAGTCCTGGTTTTTATGCGTTGGGCGGCTACATCGCGGCAATTTTATCTACTAAAGTTTTTCCCTCTCAAAGTGGTTTATTTCCGATTCCTTTATTGTTATTGGAAATGCTAATTGCTGCTGTAGTTTCTGGTATTTTGGGGATTTTGGTAGGGATTCCAGCGCTGCGGTTGCGGGGGATTTATTTGGCACTGGCAACGATCGCTTTCGTAGAAGTGTTGCGGGTTTTGTCTTTGAATTTGGAAATTACTGGCGGGGCTGTGGGGATTTTTGGCATTCCCCAGCCTTTTGCAACTACGATTGAATATTTGTGGATTGCATTGCCGTTACTATTAATTAGTATGGTTTTACTCTACCGCCTTGAGGGTATCCGGGTAGGGCGGGCGTTTACAGCTATTCGAGAAGATGAATTAGCTGCGGGAGCGATGGGAATTAACCCGACTTATTACAAGGTATTGGCTTTTACTCTGGGTGCGATTTTGGCAGGGGTAGTTGGTGCTATTAGCGCTCATTTTCTCAATACTTGGAATGCTCGCCAAGGGACGTTTGATGCGAGTATTATTTACTTAACTTCGGTTTTGATTGGGGGAACTAGGACTTTTGTGGGGCCGGTTTTGGGGGGTATGATATTTACAGCATTGCCGGAAATTTTGCGCGCGATCGCAGACACAGGCGGTTTACCCAATTGGTTAGCAGCTTTCCTCCGCGATGGTCGTTTAATTATCTTCGGATTGCTAATCGTCTTGGGAACAATCTTTTTCCCCCAAGGTTTGGTAACACCGGATTTGTTTAAGAATCTCAAGCGGCGCGAAAGTCAAGGCTAATTTCTCACCGCAACTCCTCGCGGCAGAGTTACCATACAACAATAAGCTCCCTGTTCGATTAACACTTTAATGAAACCCCGGCAACAAATTATACATCTCTTCTCAACGTTCATACAGTTAGCAGATGACTTGTTTGAGCGTTGGGTTACGGATTTTATGTTGCAACGGAGTATACAGCAGGCTATAAAGCAGGTTGCAGAGCCTAATACGGCTGATTCTTCCGAGCATTTTTGGGTTTTATACTGGTATCGGTTATGGCAAATAAAGCCTGAGTGTTTAGCAACTGGACATCTGTCGGCTTACTTGCAGGAGGCGTGTTACTGGGTGGCACAGCGGGTTGTGCTTCAGTTGACAAGTACGCAATATAAATTATCAGATTGTTTCCAGATTGCGATCGCAAGTCTACCCGCAGTACTCAAAGGATACAACCCCAGCCAGGGTGCTAGCCTCAAAACCTATGCCACCGTCGTATTCAGCAATAAGCTGCGCGATGCGTTGCGCCAGCAGGGAGAGGCAAATAGTCGCACCGATTGGGGTTTATTGCGAAAAATCAGCCAAAAGCAGCTGGTAGAATCGCTACAAGCAGCTGGATTTTCGGAAAAAGCGATCGCCAATTATCGTTTAGCCTGGACTTGCTTCAAAACCTTCTGCGCTCCCAGCGAAACCCCTGCAACTCGTCAACTTTCTGCACCTAACCGCGCAACTTGGGCGAACATTACCCAACTATATAACACCCAAAGGTTACGGCAAGTTCCACCTATCGAATCACAAGCGACACCAGAAAATCTGGAGCGATGGTTAAAAGACTGTGCTAAGCAAGCGAGAGCCTATTTATATCCAGCGATTACTTCTTTAAATATCAACAAATCAGAATCAGGCGCTGGGGAAATTCTGGATGATTTACCGGCTGAAACTGAGGCATCTGGACTTACCGATTTAATCCTTCAAGAAGAACTTCAAGAACGACAAACCCAGCAAAGTCAAATTAATACCGTCTTAAAAGCAGCACTAGAAAATCTAGATTCTCAAATGCAGACGCTGTTAAACCTATATTACGCTCAAAAGCTGACCCAGCAGCAAATTGCCGCACAGCTAGAAGTCAAGCAATACACCGTTTCGCGACGGTTGAGCAGCGCCAAAGAAAAATTATTGCTGGCATTGGCAAAATGGAGTCAGGAAACGCTGCATATTTCCCTAACGTCGCCCGCAGTAAGAGATATGAGTTTACTTTTAGAGGAGTGGCTACAGGAGAGGTTAGCTTCTGAGTCGTCCAAGGATGGTTACCAATGATGCTCTTATCTGATACTTCCACACAATGGCTAGAGATTCCGGATGCAGTTCACGCGCAATCTTGGCAACAGAGTCAATTTATTTCCATTCCCGGCAATCGCTGGCAAGCTTATTTAAACCAGATTTGTCTTCAAACTGTTCTACCTTGGTTGCATGAAAAGTCAACAATTGAGCCAATTGTTGACTCTATGGATAGTCTTGCTTTCTGGGAAATCATCAACGGCAGTGCGATTGTTTTAGGCACAACTCGGTTGATCTTTATTCCTACAGAAGCAATGGATAAAGGTGAATTCCGAGTTCCTCAAGAGTGGATCGATATTCCTAGTTGGGTGGGAGATTATTATCTAGCAGTAGAGGTCGATCCAGACGAGAAGTGCTTGAATATTTGGGGGTATGCTACTCATCAAATGCTCAAGTCCGAGGGGTATTATGATGCTGGCGATCGCACCTATTCTTTAGATGGAAATGATATAATTCAAGACTTAACGGTATTCTGGGTAATGCAGCAATTATCTGGGGAAGTAACCCGCGCTTTTATTCCGCCGCTAGTTGCACTAAATTCTAGCCAAGCAGAGAGCTTGATCCAGCAGTTGGGAGAGCGTGCGATCGCTCTACCAAGGTTAGAAATTCCTTTTCTACAATGGGGTGCATTGCTAGAGCAAAATCGCTGGCTTGAGCAACTTTGTCAATTGCGCCAAAGTCGAGTTAATGCTACTTCACCCGCAAACCTTAGCCAATGGTGGCAAAATGTTTTTGAGGCTGGATGGCAAGCAATCGAAGATTTATTTGCACCGCAACCAAATCTTGCCTTTAACTTCCGGCAGGGTGAATCTACACAAGCGCAAGTGCGACGGGGAAAACAAATTCAATTAGGCGAACAATTACCAGCCGTACTGCTCGTCATGATACTAGAAACCGAAGCAGATCAAAGAACCCGAATTTGGGTACAAATACATCCTCAATCCGGAGAAACTTATCTACCTGCTAATTTGAAATTGGAACAACTCTCAATGAGTGGAGAGGTACTTCAATCCGTTGAAGCTGGAGATGCGAGCAACTACATTCAACTGCGGCGATTCAAGAGTTCGCCAGGGGCGCAGTTTCGCTTACAGGTTGCGATCGCAGATACTTTCACCTACGAGGATTTTATTGTGTAAGCTAAATTCATGAGTCATTTGGTCATCCTCAATCTGGGGAAGGGAAATTGGCAACAAGGTTGTCCAATGGTTGTTGCTCAGCTGTGGATGAGCGATGACAAAACTCCCATGCAAATGGTAGGAAGCTTACCCGCCGCGCCTGAATTGGGTTCGCTCTATTCTCGCTGGCAAGGGTTATATGAAGCATTGTATGCTCGCCACAGTTGGCGAAAAATTAGAGTTGCAGATAGCGATTTTGAGATTGAAGATGATGATTCTTATATTACCGACGTTTCAGAAGTAGAATTTCAACAAATCTGTCAGCAACTTAACCATCACCTCAACAGTTGGCTCAATACTGAATCCTGCCGCAATATCGATCGGCAGCTTCGCACTCGATTGGCTCCTAGCGATGAAATTAGAGTTATTATTACCGCAGAAGATCGTCAATTATTGCGACTTCCGTGGCATCTTTGGCAATTCTTTGAAGATTACCCCAGAGCCGAACTTGCCCTAAGTTTACCAGAATACACTCGCTCGCTCAAAACTATTGCTGATAACCCAAGATCCACGGTCAAGATTTTGGCAATTTTAGGTAATGGACAAGGAATCGACATTGCTACAGATCGAAAGCTGTTAGAACAACTGCCAAATGTAGATTTAAGGTTGTTAGTTGAGCCAAATTTAGAAGAATTTAACCAAGAACTTTGGCAATCCGGATGGGATATTCTATTCTTTGCAGGGCATAGTTCAAGCCAAGACAATAATCACATTATCCAAATTAATCCTACAGATAGCATTTCTTTAGAACAATTGCAATTAGGCTTAAAAAAAGCAGTGGAGCGAGGATTGAAGGTTGCTATCTTCAATTCTTGTGATGGTTTAGAAATTGCTTGGAGTTTAGCCGATCTGCAAATTCCCCAAGCAATTGTAATGCGCGAACCTGTAAGCGATCGCATCGCGCAAGAATTCCTCAAACACTTTCTAGTTGCCTTTTCTGGCGGACAATCCTTTTACTTATCAGTACGGGAAGCGCGAGAACAACTCCAAGGATTGGAAACTCAATTTCCCTGTGCAACTTGGCTACCAATCATTTGTCAAAATCCGGCAGAGTTGCCGCCTAAATGGGAAGAATGGTTAGGAAATAGAGAAAGGCAAACTACAGCATCTAAAATCCCCAGTACCAAATCTCAAATATCTATTCCTCATTGGCGACAGTTACGGCATGTTTTGTTGAATAGTATTGCCGTAACGGGAATAATTTTAGGAGTGCGATCGCTCGGCATCCTCCAACCTCTAGAATTATGGGCATTCGATCGATTGCTAACCTCGCGCCCAACTGAAACGCCAGATTCCCGCTTTCTAATTGTTACCATCAGCGAAGCCGATATCCAAGCTCAAGACTCCGATGGGCGACAAGGTTCCCTCTCTGATAAAGCATTCGATCAACTGCTCAAACGCTTAGAACCCCATCAACCTCGTGCAATTGGAATTGATATTTACCGAGACTTTGCCACCAGTTCTAAGTATCCCAAGCTGCTTGCTCATTTACGGCAAAATAAACGTCTGGTTGCTATCTGTAAAAGTAGCGATGCTAAATACGATCCGACGGGGATTGCACCTCCTCCAGAAATGCCTACATCGAGAATCGGATTCAGCGATTTTCTAGAAGATGATGATGGAGTATTACGTCGCCAAATTCTGTTTGCCGATCCCGATCCAGCTTCACCTTGCACAACTCCATATGCCTTCAATGTGCGGTTAGCATTCCGCTATTTGGCAGCAAAAGGAATTTCTCCTCAATTTACATCTGAAGGCAACCTTAAACTCGGCAATGTTGCGTTCAAGCGATTGCAAGCGCGAACAGGAGGCTATCAAGGAATTGATGCAGCAGGCAACCAAATTATGCTCAATTACCGTTCTTTGCCCTCTCTACGGGCGATCGCACCTCAAGTTACCCTGGATCGGGTTTTGAGTGGAAAAGTGCGCCCAGAGGCGATTAAAGACCGGATTATATTAGTAGGCGTTACTGCTACTGGTACTGGTGATTTTTGGGCAACGCCTTACAGGGCAGCCAGAAAAGAAAAAGTGCCAGGGGTTTTCATTCAAGCACACATGACCAGTCAAATTTTAAGTGCAGTTTTAGACAAGCGATCGCTCATTTGGGTTTGGAGTTGGGCAGGCGAAGCCATCTGGGTATGGATGTGGTCGCTAGTTGGTGGACTTTCGGTTACGTGGGTGCTTAGATCGGAGGAAGGTGTGAAACCATTTCCATTGCGACGGGCAGCAATTTGTGCAATTGGATTAGCAACTCTCACCGGAGTTAGTTTTGTATTTCTAATTCAAGGCGGTTGGATACCTTTAATTCCTGCCGGAATTACTTTCACGCTTGCAGTAGTTATATGCAGTTACTTGAAACGCCATCTTGGATCTTAGCGATTTATTAAATTTTATGTCCGCTCTTAAAAGCTGTGTTCGCTCCATTCAAGTTTGTACTTTAACAGCGATCGCACTCGGTGTAAGTAGTGCAGGTCAACTAAGTTTATCTCAATCTGTTCCCAGTCAACAGAACATTCAACAAACGCAAATTATCTTTAACGATCCAACTCCACCGAGTCAGGGTTCGCCCAGCGGACGACAACAGGGCGGTGCCAGTCGCGGGCAATGCCGCAAATTTGAAAGACTAACGGCATTGGTTCCCGCTAACAATGGTATAGTTTGGGGAAAAACGACAAGCGATCGCCCCACATTCTGGTTTTATCTACCCAACCAATTAACAACTCAAACCCAGATTGAATTTGTATTGCAAGATAGTGCTGATAACTACGTTTACCACAGCCGTTTCACTGCCCCTCAAACGCAATCGGGTTTAATCAATCTTCCGATGCCTGCCAATAGTAAACCCTTGGAAGTAGGCAAAACTTATTTCTGGACGCTCTCAGTTTACTGCGATCCTAGTAAACCCTCTAACTCAGTATTTGTTAAGGGAACTATCCAACGAGTTAGCCTAGATGCTGCCCTACAAAATCGCTTACAAGGAGCAACGCCAATCGAACAAGTTAATCTATATGCAGCCAATGGCATTTGGTTTGAAGCGCTCAATATTTTAGCTAACCTTTATCGCACCCACTCCGATCGAAAAGCGATCGCAAATGCTTGGGCGAGTTTGTTACAGCAGGTAAATTTGGGATCTGTAACTCAGGCGTCTTTTGCACCTTGCTGCACTCCAGAACAAAGAACTGGGAATTAGGTATGGGGAAGCGATCGCTTTATACCAAATCCGGGTTAACGACCCCCCTTATTATCCTTCTAGACCGCGCAGGCGGTCTTTGTTTGTGTAGCCGCGACTTTAGTCGTTCGGCATAGAGGGGGTAATGAAAAAAGAACTATCCAGCGAGTTAACAGCGATCGCTCCAAACGAACAACTGGAGCGATCGCACAAACAAACAAGGCGACCTGGCGATCGCCCCAACACAGCGTTACACTCTCAAAAAATAGCTCTAACCGAGGTATGTAAAAGCATTCGTTTGCAAGTACGCAGAAGAGAGCGACACATCCTGCAATACACCAACCACATCAAACTTATCTTGCTCTGGGCCAATATAGACGATCGCCGTATCTACTTTATCGGCACTACCAAAGCTTTGACCCCAGAACACATTAGTTAGTTGATAATGAGCTGCATAACCATCGAGTTCAATGATGTCCCCATCTGCAAGCTGGAAGTCTGTAATCAGAGCAAATCCTCTGCTGTCGGTGGGATTAAGAACGTCATCATTTAGATAGCCAGGATCGGCTTTAACTACAGGAGTGCCACGATGGAACACATTTGTGGCTAAGGAGAAGGTATCCTGACCCGTATCACCTGTTGGATCGCTCAGTGCGTCACCCGTGAGGATGTCAAACTCTCCACTACCACCGCCGCCACTGATGTAATCGTTCCCAAAGTCACCCGATAAAAAATCATCTCCTTCTGCGCCAAAGAGCAAGTCATTGCCTTTACCGCCAAAGAGAATGTCATTGCCTTGCTCCGCATACAGGACGTCGTTGCCTAGATTCCCAGAGAGCAAGTCATCGCCGTAGTCTCCAGACAACACATCATTACCTTTACCACCATAGAGAGTGTCATTGCCTAAATGACCATACAATAAATCATTGCCTTGATTACCATACAATACGTCATTGCCTAGATCGCCTAACACCACGTCATCGCCAGATAATCCGAAGATCGTATCGTTATCAACACCACCCCAGAGAATATCATTGTTGTCGGTACCCATAATCGTTGCCATATTCGTTGTCCTTGATTTGTTAGTGCGTTTGTTGAAAGATTAGGAGTGATGAGCGTTCTACCACTGTGAGAACCAACCATTTCATCTCCTACCAATGTTTGCGGGTGGCTTTTTGGGTTTATGCACTGACTAGGAAAAGTTTTTGGCAGAATTTTTGGTAGCGAAGTTCAAAAGCTTTTTATCTCAAATAAATGCGCTTTCATCGCTCCTTTGTGCTGA
This sequence comes from uncultured bacterium, assembly GCA_964463555.1. Lineage (GTDB taxonomy): Bacteria > Cyanobacteriota > Cyanobacteriia > Cyanobacteriales > Aerosakkonemataceae > Microseira. Next base: position 14,574 of record CAYXCW010000025.1, on the reverse strand, counting down.
AGGTGCGTTACTACAGATAGCAGCAAAAAAGGCGATCTTGCGATCGCCGATTGCTCTATCTGTATCTGATACCAAATCCGGGTTAAAGATCCCCTTTATTTTGAGAAACCGCGCAGGCGGTTTTTGTTTGTGTAGGCGCGACTTTAGTCGTTCGCTTACTCAGGCTATTAAGCAGTTTTACGCTTGGTTTGACGTTGGAGAAGGGTTCCAGCCAATGCTACGATGCCCAATCCCAGCAAAGAGCTAGGTTCGGGAACAGCAGTGCTTGGATTTGACTCTGGAAAGGCAGTCGGATTTGTTGCAGACCATGTGCCGCTATAAACGTTCAATCCGCCCCCAATTCCATTGCCAATTTTTGATGGGCTGAGAACTTCGGCTTGGTAATTAGCTAAACCAATTCCAATTGGGTTGATGAGTTGAAAACCGCTGATATTCAAAAAGCCATTGGCAGTGTATGTTCCAGAAAACAACTCACGTCCTCGATAAGTTCCATTGCTATACCAATCAAAGTACCCAGTGATATCAAAGTCGGCACCGTTGGCAACCTGGGTCTTGAAAATCAAGTCTGAACCGTCCCAACTAACGACGTCATATCCCTTAACTTCCCATTGTCCCTGAGTTAAATTGACGATGTTTGCTGCTTCTGCCTTGATGAAAATGCCCTGAGCTAAAATTAGGCAAGCTACAGCGCTTGTTGCTAGCGATCGCATGATGATTCCTCCTGCAATAACCATGTCATCTTCTACCAATGTCTGCGGGTGGCTTTTTGGGTTTATGCACTGACTAAAGTCGCGGCTACACAAACAAAGCCCGCGCAGGCGGGCTTTGAAATAACGTAAGGGGGTTAGCTGGACAATTAAATCACCCAGTATCCATTTCTGCGCCAGTATTGTTCCTTCAAAGCTTGCTCTAATTGATCGCAGGAGATTAAGTGTTGCTCGACCAACAGTTCACCAAGCTTTTTGCGATCGCGAAACTGAATAGTCAATGCAGATTCCAATTGAGCTTGAGAAATATTTTTTTTGTTGACTAAGATCCAACCTAGTTTGGCTGCATCGCAGAGCGAAGTTTTAATGGAAATAGTGGGTTGCTTTTTGATTGATATTGTTTCACTAGGTAACGTGCAGCAAAGTAACATAATCTCATCCATAAATGACTAAATCGTTAACACTGAGCAGGGAGCGCAAGTCGGCTACTTCGACTAAGCTTCAGAGTTTGCTATTAATTGTTGCGGGCATCTTGCGGAGTTTATGCACTAAAGAGGAAACTGATTTTACTTGCTGTTCCAGGGTGCTGCGGAATCACCTTACAGGAGAAAAAGGCTGAAATGGCTCACCAAAAAAGGAAACAGGATTGGCGATCGCTTCCCACCCCACACATTTGCCCCGCTCTGGTTCTGGTAAGTGTATCGCTCGGGCTAGTTTTGGGTGTGACAGATAGGGCGGCGATCGCTCAGATCGTGCCAGATAATACCCTGGGAAGCGAGCGATCGCAGCTCACACCCCAAAATGTCATCGAGGGTGGCGCAACGCGAGGAGCCAACCTATTCCACAGTTTCTCTGAATTCAACATTGGTGAGGGACAGCAAGTTTACTTTGCCAATCCCAACGGCATACAAAGAATTCTCAGTCGAGTTACGGGAAACAATCGCTCTCAAATTCTGGGAACTTTGGGAGTATTAGGAAATGCCGATCTGTTTTTGATCAATCCCAACGGCATTCTATTCGGAGCTAATGCAAAATTAGATCTGCGCGGTTCTTTTGTTGCGAGTACAGCAGATAGCATTCTGTTCGATAATGGCTTTGCCTTCAACGCCAGAAACCCGCAAGCACCAGCCTTACTGACTATTAACGTACCTTTGGGTCTGCAATACGGAGGAAATGCCGGAGGGATTCAGGTACAAGGAGCTAACCTTCAAGTTTCTAATGGTAAAACATTAGCCTTTCTAGGTGGCTCTGTAGAGATCGATCGTGCCCAGTTGTTAGCTTTTGGTGGACGAATTGAGTTAGGAGGCGTAACCGGAACGGGAACGGTAGAACTAACTGGCAGCAACCTGCTTGTGCAATTTCCCGATAACCTTGCACGAGCCGATCTATCCATCACCAACGGCACATTTGTAGATGTCCGTGCTGGAGGCGGCGGCGATATTACCATCTATGCTGGAAATGCGAATATTTTAGGCGGCAACGTTTTGAGAGCGGGAATTGCTTCAGGACAAGGCTCGCCGGAGAGTAAAGCGGGAAATATTGAGATTAACGCTACAGGAGAAGTTGTTATTGAAGGGTCAGGCGATATTACGAATGATGTGTTTGAAGCAGGGGTGGGTAGGGGAGGCGATCTCACCATCAATGCAAGGTCGCTCAGCGTACTCAATGGTGCCCAACTGAGCGCCAGCACGAGAGGACAAGGAAATGCGGGAAGTCTGACGATTCAAACCACAAATGCAGTGACTTTCGATGGTGTAGACAGCGATGGTTTCCCCAGCAATGCCTTCAGCACGGTGGATGAGGAAGCCGTCGGGAACGGGGGCAGCATTAACATCATCACCGGGTCGCTGAGTGTGACCAATGGCGGTCAATTGACAGCCACAACCAACGCACAGGGCGATGCCGGGAATGTGACGATCGTTGCCCGCGATCGCGTTGTCCTCGATCGTCGTAACCCCCTTGGCAGTCCCAGTGGTATCTTCAGTCGCGTCAATCGTGGTGCGATCGGTCAAGGAGGTAACATCTCCATTACGGCAGAGTCGCTCAGTGTCACCAATGGCGCTCAACTGAGTGCGACCACAAGTGCGCGGGGAAATGCAGGAAATGTCACAATTAATACCCGCAATTTTGTTTCTCTGGATGGAGTGGACAATCTTGGCTTCCCCAGTGGCATATTTAGCCGGGTGAATCCTGACGGAATTGGACAGGGAGGTAACATCTCGATCGCGGCAGAGTCAGTGAACATCACAAATGGTGCGGTACTGACTGCCAACACTCGCGGACAAGGAGATGCTGGCAGTATCGCGATTACTGCTCGCGATCGCGTTTTTGTCGATGGCGTGGATCGAGAGGGCTTTCCCACAGCAATTCTCAGCAGCGTACAACCTGGAGCTGTGGGTAATGGCAACAACATTAACATTACAGCAGGCTCGCTGTTAGTAAGCGATCGCGCCGTCATTAGTGCTGCAACTCAAGGGCAGGGCAATGCAGGCAGCATCAATGTCAGGGTAAATTACCTGGAAGCCACGAGCGGTGGGCAACTTCGCACGAGTACCAGAGGTTCCAATAAAGCAGGGGATATCATCCTGGCTGTGTCCGATCGCATGACTTTGATTGGCAACGGTAGCGGATTATTTGCGGACGCAGCTCCCAATTCTACTGGCAACGGCGGCAGTATTTTCATCGACCCCCGAATTCTAACGATTCGAGATGGTGCGCGAATTGCCGTTGATAGTCAAGGTAAAGGTGTCGGCGGCAACATTCGCATCCGGACGGACTCACTTACCTTGGATAACCAAGCTGAAATCTCGGCTGAAACCTTGAGTAACACGGGGGGTAACATCAGGTTGGATATGTCAAATTTATTACTGCTTCGTCGGGGTAGCACCGTATCTACCACAGCTGGTACTGCCCAAGCGGGTGGCGATGGTGGGAATATTGCGATCGCTACTAACTTTCTGGTTGCCTTTCCCACGGAAGATAGCAACATCGCCGCCGATGCTTTTACCGGCAGGGGTGGGAACATCGACATTACAACGCAAGGGATTTTTGGGATTGAATTTCGCGATCGCCAAACCTCCCTCAGCGACATCACCGCCAGTTCTCAGTTTGGCGTCAATGGAGTTGTCACAATTAACACTCCAGACATCGACCCCACTCAAGGAACAATCGAACTACCAACCACTTTTAGCACTCCATCTCTAGCACGAGGTTGTCAAACGCGGGGCAATAATACCAGTAGCTTTGTCAATACTGGACGCGGTGGCGTCCCTACAAATCCCACAGATCCCTTGATTGCTGATACCCTTTGGCAAGATCTGGAATTGTTAGGAGAAACTATTAAGCCAACAACAAAACAACCAACAACTAACCAGCAACAACTCAGAACTAACAATCCCACCTCAACTATTATTGAGGCACAGGGAGCGGTAATTCTTAGTGACGGAACTGTTGTTTTAACTGCTCAACCACCTACGGTCACACCCAATGGGATAGAAACTCAAGGAATTACCTTATGTCATCCGCGCTAGTTGCGTAGGGACACGGCATCAGAGATATTGGGGATAAACAGATAACTTTGCTCTTGCCGTGTCCCGGCTGCTATCTAAGAACTAGGATCGGATATTACTTGGAGTTTCAGCACCTCTAAACGCTGTCTATCTTCCATATTTAAGAGAGCAGCTACCTCTTCCAAAAGTTCATATACTTTTTGAGGAACGGGTAAGTTATCCTCTGCAAAGCAGTCGCATAAAGTTTCAAAAGCTAATACCCATTCCCCTCCTTGTTCGATATCGGCGCGAACCATATCTATGTATTGTTTGGGCAAAATCTGTTCAACCAAAGATAGAGCATTGTTTAGCTTAGCTTCTACAATTTTATAGTCAAACATAACCACCTCTATGGATTTCGCGGACGATTAGTTGGAAAAGCTGTAATCACTCCTTGTCCTTGAGGTTCTACAATAACTCTGATATCAACGCCATTTCTTCTACCTTCAATTCGCCACCTGACCGGCTTACCAGGTTGTTGAGTCCATCGAGAACGAGGGTCTTTAATAATATCAGAAATATAATTGATAACTTGGCGATCGCTCCATCGGGAAGGAAATTCACTTTTACCAGGAATACCCCGTCCTGGGCCATGACCGCCACCTGTTGCATCACCATCTAGTATATGTCTTTGTCGCTCGCGACTAATCCGACTCAGCCGATTAACATTGATGCCGTTAGGAATATTACTATTTGCGTTTCTGGCAATATTTCTGTCTCTGACGGCAATTATCGGAAACGTTGCGGCGCTAACTTGAGATGAAGTGAATTCGGTGGTAACAGTCAACGTACTAGCAAGAGCAAGAGCGATCGCACAAAGGCGTTTTCTCATCACCCTAGATTTGGAAAGATAACCTAATTGAAACATCATCAAGATTGCATGGATTCAGTTTATATGTAGGGTGCGTTAGCGATAGCGTAACGCACCCTTAAGCCATATAGGTAAGTCCTATTGTTGATGCGGATCGCTCATAAGGTTGGAGCGATCGCACAATTTAAATTCTCATCGCTGCGCCACTCTTGGTGTGAGGGAAAAAGACCCAACTGCACGCGATCCATGCTTGGTGAAATTGCCAGAAATATGACCGCCAGCATAGCAACTTGCCGACCAATGTTGTCCAGATCTTCTGTGCAAAGTAAATCGAGTTCCGGAGATGGTGCCATGAACGTTTTCGCGCTGGTGATTCAAATTCAAAACCCCTGACCAATTAGAACCGCGAACGCGATTAATTCTTAAAGCTCCTGAGTACGTATGTGGGTCGCGAGGATATGTAGCTTGTGTGTGAAAAGTGGTTCCATTAACTATTAGATGGTCGCAGGGTACAAAGATGGCTGCTTGGATTTGAGCTTGACTAGGTTTGGTAGCAACAAAGCTCAAAGCTAGGGGAGCGATCGCTAATACGGATACAATTTGACGAAACATGGTAATTCTCCTTATTTGTTTGACTGGTTTGAGTGCTTCTGTACTCTCTGTAGTAATTTGCGGGCAGTTATTTGGGTTTATGCAGGGATGACGTTAGTTCTTTTTAACACCTGGATTTACTAGCCCAAAAAATCACCGCAAGTAATTTTTGTGACTTTGCCATTTTGAATGGTAAAAACAAAATAAGCCGGACTGGTACTATTAACGGGATAGCTTAAAGTAGTTGCCGAATCAGTTTCGCTGAGTTCAGTTCTTCCATAGATGCTCGTGACGTTTGAAACGCGATCGCCTACTTTAACTCCATCCTTGGTAGCATACCGAGAACTGTCAGCTTTTATCTCATAGACAAAAAAGTTACCGTTTGGCTTGCCATCTTCAAGCAAGTTAACAGTTAGTCCTGAATATAGAAGAGTACGAGTTTTACCAGCGATCGCCATGTAACCATTCTTGATTTCTCGCGGTTGACCTAAAACTCTTTTAACTTGTACTTCAGACATTGAAAGTCTTACACCACCTATTTGTAAGCGGTTGTAAGCGATTCCTCTAGATTGATTGGGCGTCATATTGCCATCAAGAGCAACATTAGGATTTATTGTTGTTTGTTGGGCAGCAGCAGGCACTCTCAAAGCTGTAGCACTAACGGCTGATAAAGAAGAAGCAGCTAAAGCTATCAAACCTAATCTTGCGCTGTTCTGAATGGTTGGTTTTACAGATAAAGTTTTCATGGATTTCTCCAGAATCAATAGAAGAATGTGAGGTTGATTCGAGTGTTGATGCCAATTCCGTTACTGACTTGAACTGAGATCCGCGCTCGAGCGTTCAGTTACTGTGCAGTTGAGGTAGGTGACTCAACCCTCTACAGTATTAGGCGGGCAAGGTTGTCTTTTTATGCACGCTAACCTCGGTGAAATAGAAATTTTTTTTGGTGTTGAAGTTATTAAAAAAATGTTGTAATGTTTTCCCTTCAATCTGTAACAGATCCCCCTAAATCCCCCTTAAAAAGGGGGACTTTAACTGCTTCGGTTCCCCCCAAGGCATTGGGGGTTAGGGGGGATCGGAATCTGTAGGATCAAGATGGGAAAACGCCCGATTTGGCAAAATCGAGCGCTATCTGTGCAAGAAAATCGAGCAAGCGAATTGCGATCGCTTTAACCAAGCAGGCTGGAGAAAATGGGAAAATCGGGATTGGGTAATGGTTGGGGGGCGATCGCAACGAGTTCGGGAATCAGGAGATTTTGACCGATTGTTAATTGCTTTGGTGCAATACCATTAACGGTGACGAGAGTAGTGAATCCAGAGACTTCCTTGGTGCCATCGGGGTCGATTTCCACTTGCGTGTTGTTGCCGACTGCGGTTAAACGCAGATAACCTTGGGCGATTGGATCGGCGATGAGAGAATCAAAACTCCAGAACAGATCGCGTAAATCCAACACATCGTTACCATTGCCAAAGTCGGTGATGATATCGCCTGCATCTTTGAGGTGGGTGTAAATGTAGCGATCGCTCCCATCACTGCCTGTTAATATATCGCTACCAGTGCCACCTGCTAAAATATCGTCACCCGTACCGCCTTCGAGGGTGTCATCACCACCCATGCCTCTTAAAATCAGATTTTGGTCGCTGACTATCACACCCAGTTGATCGTTGCCAGTTTTCGCTAGTGCGATCGCATTGTTGAGTTCATTCCCAATCCCTTCGCTGGCGCTACTGTGAGGATAAAGGTACAAATTCTCTACATTCGCGCCCAAGGTGTAGTTAACGGTAGCAAAAACTGTATCCGTACCGCTTTGGGCATCTTCGACAACGACATCGCCGCTATCTTCCACCCAATAACTGTCATTGCCAATGCCGCCCAGCATCTTGTCGTTGCCGCTGTTTCCAACTAAACCATCATCACCTGCATTCCCAACCAGGGTATCGTCCCCTTGTTGCCCGTAAAGAGCATTATCGAGTGCATTGCCGACGATTTGGTTGTTGAGGTTGTTACCTACGCCCGCGATTCCCACATATCCCAGGTTCAGGTTTTCGACGTTTTCCCCTAACGTGTAGTATTCGAGCGAGGTTAAAACCGTATCGATGCCGCCATCCAAAGCTTCGATGACTACATCTCCAGCGCTATCAACAAAGTAAAAATCATCGCCTGTACCACCCGTCATCGTATCGTCACCCGTGCCACCATAGAGTCCGTCGTTACCCGCACCGCCTTGTAAGTTGTCGTTTCCATCTCTACCATTAAGCCAATCGTTGCCATAACCCCCGATCAGTACGTTATTAAGATCGTTACCGTAGAGAGCATCGTTGCCGAAAGAACCAATCAGATTTTCAATGTCGATTAAGGTTTCAGTTTGAGTGGAATTCCCTGGAAAATGCACCACCCCATGTTGCAAATCGGCGAGGATGCCATCTTCATAGAAAGCATAGGTAGCTGTATCGATCCCATTACCACCATTGAGCGTATCGAAGCCATACCAGCCATCTAGGAGATCGTCGCCATCCCCGCCATTAATTAGATCGTTGCCAAATCCGCCAAAGATGGTGTCAGAACCATTTTCACCATTGAGATTGTCATTTTGCCATCCACCATAGATCAGGTCGTCGCCATCCTTGCCGTAAACCGTCTCCCAGTAGCCAAACCAACCGCGATCGCTGTAAATAACGTCATTGAAAGCCGTACCATACCAAATAGCCATTTTGTTTACTCCTGACAAAGGTCAAAACATCTCTGACTCTTTGTGCGGGTAACTATTTGGGTTTATGCACCAGTAACGCTGCATTGACAGCGAGTCGCTTTCATCAGCAGATCGCCAGTTAGCGCTAAAATATTTTAAAGACTGAGAGCCGATGCGCTTATTAGATCGGCTTTTAGGTCAATTTGATGGCGATCGAGGCATACCATCTGACAAATTTCATTGTGTGAAAGCGATTCTTCAAGCACGCCATCATCTGCATCATAGATTAACCAACAAACTAAGCAATACTGATGACATCTAATGGCTAGAACAATTAATTTTCAAACTATCTCTTGGTTTTGGGATCTCTATAATAGAGGCTTACTTGAACTCGATCCACCTTATCAAAGACGTAGTGTCTGGAATCAAGACTACAAGGATTATTTTATTGATACAGTCCTGAATGGCTATCCTGCACCTGCAATATTTATATATCAAGAAATTACGCCTGAAGGAGTTTCTAAGATTAGTGTTGTTGATGGAAAACAAAGATTATCTACTTTGTTTGAATTTGCAGAAAATGAATTTCCGGCTTCTGAAAAGGCAACCATTCAAAAGTTTCGAGGCAAATATTTTAAAGATCTAGATACTGAAGATAAACAGAATTTTTGGAAATATCAATTTGCGATCGAGTATTTACCATCATCAGATGAACAACTTATTGGAGATATATTTAATCGAATCAATCGCAATGTCGTCAAATTAACTCCTCAAGAACTGCGCCATGCAAAATTCAATGGTCTTTTCATTACCACTGCCGAAGATTTAACAACTTGGATGTTTAGTTATTTGGATGAAAAAAATAATTTTCCAGCAATTGATGCAAGGACAAAAAAACAAATGAAGGACGTTGAGATGGTAGCACAACTCCTACTTTTCTTGGAAGAAGGTGCTAGATCCTATAATCAAGACTATCTGGACAAAGCATTTAGCGATCGAGACAATGAATGGGAAAATAAAACCGAAATAGAAACTGAATTTCGTTACACTATTGAAGCGATAAAAAAAATATTAAAGCAAGAGCCAAATTTAGTAAAAACAAGATTAAAAAATCAAGCTGATTTTTATTCTTTATTTGGTGCTATTGCGGAGTTAAACCGAACTAACCAGCTCAATATAAATCAAGATACTAGCCAACGCATATACGATTTTTTGCAGAAAGTAGAAGATAAAAATTTGACAAAAAGATCTAGTAATGAACTAGATCGTTATACAGAAAAGGTACTACAATACTATAAAGCTGTAAAGTCTGCTTTTACAGATTCTGGGCCTCGAAAAACAAGAATTGAAATTATGAAATCTGTTATTCAAGGAGATCTTAATTTCTAACATTTTTAGATATTATGATCTATCCTTCTATACTAGAGCGAAAATACCAAGAATATTCTCCTTTTGTTAAAGCAGCTGGAGAAAAGGTTAAATCAACATTAGTAAATTTTTGTGAAAGTAATAAAGGATATGCCTTTACTTATAGAATTAAAAGTATTGAGTCTTTAGCTGAAAAAATTGAAACTGGGCGTTTTGGAAAATGGTCAGATATAGATGACTTATTTGCTTGTACAGTGATAATCCCTACTTTATCTCACGAAAACGAAGTTATAGAATTTTGTCAAAATACATTTCAGATTATCCGCACAATTAAAAGAGGACAAAATAAAAAAGCTCCAGATATATTTCGATTTGATTCAACTAGAATGTATGGTCAGCTCAAAAAGATTGATGATATAGATATAGCCGCACCATTAAATATTTATAATATTACCTTTGAAATTCAAATTAAAAGTGCTTTTGAACACGCATGGTCAGTGTCAACTCACGATCTAGTGTATAAAAGTTCTGAAATTGACTGGAAAAGATTGCGTTTAGCTGCACAAATTAAAGCTACTGTTGAACAACTAGACACGCTTATTCTCGCATTTGAGCAAACCGCTTTGGTTATACAGGATAATAATTACCCTGAAATCAAAATCAAGTGTTATTTAGCAACTGAAATCAAAAAAATGTTTGATAATAAAATTCCTGATGAATTAAAGCCAAAAGATATGAGCCGGTTTTGTGATAATTTATATCGTCTTTTGATTACTGCAGATAAAGATGAAAAAGACATTAAAGGAATTATGAAACAAATAGCAAAAAGAATTAATTCAACTAGCATCAATAAAATACCTCTTAGCATTTCATTATTTCAATATTTTTTTGCTATTTTAATAGATACTGAAATAATTGAACCGCCCATAAACAATTATCACTGTCATGTAACACAAGAATTATGCAGTTTATATCCATCCATACAAATAAACATTAATTCTATTTTCTTATATAGTGAAGATGTTTAATTTGTCAAATAAACGAGCGCGTAATAAACCCATAGCTGCGGGAGAGCCTACAACCAATTTCCCACTAACACATAGGGTGCCCAGTAGCGAGGATGGCGGAAATTTGGATCGCGTAATAAACTCAGTTGTGCTTGTCTAAGCGCTTCTGCTTTGGACGCATTATTACTAGATAATGCACGATAAAATTGACCAATAAACTGCGCTCCTGACTCATCATCTAAACTCCACAACGACGCCAGAGTGCTGCGTGCGCCTGCTTGCACTGCCACGCCTGCCAATCCCAATGCAGCTCGTTTATCGCCCTCAGCGGTTTCGCAGGCACTCAGGACGAGAAGTTCAATTGCTTCTTCTCTCGCCTGTTCTCGTTTGCGGAGTAATGCACTTAATTCAGTCACTTCAATAGGTTTATCCCATGCCAGCACAAATGTTTCGTTGGCATTTGAACTAAACTGACCGTGAGTCGCTAAATGAACAACTGGAAATGGCAGCGCTTGCAGCTGATTTTCTAAGGCTGAACTCGTAAATGCTTGATTTAAGAGGATGCGGCTGTTAAGTTCGGTTTGAATTCCTTTGAGTTCGGAATTGACGTTAGATAAGGCACTAAATCCATGTCGTTCTTCAGTCAGTCCAGCAGCTAAAACGCCTAGCTTTCGCGGTTGTATGGGTTGGGGATTTAACAGTCGCAATCCGGGTGTGAGAGCGATGCTGTAGCGCTCGATTAAGTATTGCTGACCATCGTACAGTGCTGCCATTGGTACGTTGCGGAGAACGCCATCTAAGACGAATACTAGAGTTTTTAGCGATCGCAATTCTGCTTCAATTGGACGAATCAACCAGTCGTAAATTCGTTGCCCTAAAACTTTGCTTTCCGGTGTCGTAAAAGGCTTTTCCAAGTTTTGCCGCCATTGTTCTACAGTATCCTCAAGTTCTGTCCCAGAGACAGCAGCAGTGTAATGACGCAGGGGTTCGCCTGGTAAGCTTAAGATTATTTCCAGTCTGCCTGTCAAAATAATCGGGTAAATAACGGCGGCTCCAGTTTGGTCAATCGTATCGATGGCAACAGTTTGACCTTCCAAACAGGCAGTGCGGAAAAAGTTATCCAATTCTGCCAATTGCAACGCTTCAATTACTTCACGCGCTTGCTTTAAATTGTCTTGGCTGGGAGATTTTTGCAACAACAAATCCACCCATTCCCGATATACTGGCTCTACACTTTCCCGAAATGAGAATTGCAAATCTGGACTGGTGGCAATTAAATCGCTGCGAATCGATTGGAGTGAATTAAATGCCGCTGCATAAGATTGGCTGGCTGATTCGATTTGTCCTTGTGCTTTGAGGATGCGCCCCAATTGCCATTGCCATTGATAAGCAATTTCTGGAGCATTTAAGGCTTGAGCAATTAGCAGTGATTGTTCGGTTAAATTTTGTGCCTCTGACCATTGTTGGGTCAGTTCGTATATTCTACCCAGATATCCTAAAGCATAGGATTGGGCACGGCGATCGCGCAATTTTTTTGCCGACTCAATAGCAGTTACAAGAATTTGTGCCGCTGGCGCATTCTGCCCCAATTTCTGTAAGCTTTGAGCCAAATTAATCCGAGCATAAACGGTTGAGCGACTAGGAGGTAAATTATCAAGTAATGTTTGGATGACAGGTACAAGAGATTGACCTTCTGCTTGTTTTCCTATCTCTATTAGCAGACTCAATTGGTTGAGCTGTGCTTGCGTCCGAATCAGGGGTGAGGCGTTAGAAGTTGCAGCCTGCTGATAAAATGTTATAGCCGCACTGGAGTCTTTTTGGGCGCGAGCGACGTTGCCCAAACTGAGCAATGTAGCGGCGATATCTTGAGAATAATCCTGTTGTTCTGCAATGGCTAAACTTTGCTGTAATACTCTGGAGGCATTCGGCAAATCACCTACTAGCAATCTGATATTTCCCAAACTTCGCAAACCCATTGCTTTAAGTTGGGAATTCGGTTGTTGTTGCAGCATTTGCTCTACTTCGTCTAGGGTTTGTCTTGCTTGCAAAAATAGTCCTAATGCTTGCTGCGCCTGGGCTTGGTTAATCAAACTACCAATGGTTCGATTGCTATCTCTAAGTTGTTTATAAATCTCAGTAGCTTGTTTCCAGGTGGCTAATGCAACTTCTGCATCACCTTGAGTAAACTGAAGATTTCCCTGGGTGTTTAATGCGTGAGCAAGGATGAGTTTTGAGTTTTGTAGGGGCAGTGCCCCCGTGCCTGCCCTGAGTTCTGAGTTTTGAATTAAGTTTAGACTTTGTGCGATCGCTCTCGTTGCCTCTGACCATTCTCCCAGCTGCTGATGCGCTAAGGAAAGGTAGCTGAGCATGAGTGCTTGATTGAGATTGTCTCCCCGATCTTGGTATAGAGTAGCAGCTTGTTGCCATCGCGCGATCGCAAAGGTAAATTGTCCTGCTTGATAGAACGTCAGCCCCTGCTGCACTAACTGAGCAATATTAACCTCAACTCGAGGTGTAGAGTCAATTGCAGCCCCAGCCCGAAGGATTAAGGGTTGCCGCATCGATAAGGGGAAAAACTCCGCTCTTCCCTGACTCAAGCCCAACAAAAACGATAGGCTAACTCCTATCAGCATAAGTATTAAAGTGACAATATATTTATACATAAATAAGATTAAAGGAGGTTTAGAACCCGGATTTGGTATTAGCCTTTAAACCAAGCAAAACATAGTGGATTGCCAGCTTCGATTGCTCACATCTTGCACCTACCCGATAAACAGCCGACAAATAAATTTGGGGCTGAAAGCTTAAGTTAGCTAAAGCTAACTAAAATCAACGTTTTAACCCGTTTCAACGGGTTTTAGCTCTCAGGTGTGAAATTTATTCCTGTTGGCTCTGGTGCAAGATGTGAAATCGGAGACTTCGCCACCACCAATCAAAGCAACGACTAACGAGTAACCGATACAGCGGCAGCGCTTCTGTCAATGGTAGGTCGGATTGGCGGATTTCGTTGGCACAGGACAAAGCCACTGCATTCCAGCAAGCGGCATTAAAACTCCACCTGCGTGACAGACTGCCTGGTTGATAAAATTTGCAGCAAAGTTGTTCGGGAACGCGCACAAATGGACCTAAAAGGGCAAGGTGCAGTAACCAGGGCCAGTCTGCCGAAAATTCACCGGCAAGACTGCGCTTTAAGCCACCTACCCGCTCAACGGCGATCGCCCGAAACATCCCTCGGTATGGCACCCACCAATCGCCTTTCTGCAAAATCACCGCTTTTGCTCGTTCAATCCGGCTATCCAATCCTTGGAGAGCATCGTAAATCAAATTTTCTCGATCTTGATTGACGTGGGTGAGTTCCAAATCAGAATAGGCGAGAATTGCTTCAGGATTGACTTCGAGCGCTTCTACTAGACGACGGAGATAGTCGGGTTTGAGCAAGTCATCGTGAAAGGCAAAGAGAAAATAATCTCCTCGAGCAGCTTTTAGCAGGGCGTTGACGTTCCCTACCCATCCCAGTCGGCGAGATTGGCGGATAAGTTGAAAACGCGAGTCTTTGGCGGCAAACTTTTCGCATAGGGCAGCAGTTTGATCGCTGGAGGCATCATCGGAGATCAAGACTTTGAAATTGGTGTACGTTTGGGCGGCGATCGCTTCTAATGTTGGCTCAATAAATGTTGCCGCATTCCAGGTAGGCACACAAACGGCTACGAGGGGAATATTTTTAACGGGAGCGGTCATATTTCACTTCCAGGCGTTGTTAATTTTTACTGAGTTAGGACTTACGCAACGGCTTGGCTAGAAACCCGGTTTCTTCATAGATCTCTAGTTCCAAGTCGAAGATTTTTCCACAGA